>JBLMXF010000088.1:0-7461 GCA_050257595.1 Acidobacteriota bacterium
GCGCGCCCCCGGCGGCTCCGCCTTGGGTGGGCAGCGCTCGCCGCGGTGGCCGCTGTTGCCGGCGTCGCCGGAGCGTTCCTGCTGGGACAGCATGCCGGGCGCGTACCGTTGCCAACGTTCCTCAAACTGACGTTCCGGAGGGGCGCCGTGCTGTCCGCGCGGTTCGTGCCGGACAGCCAGACGGTCGTCTACGCTGCCCGGTGGGACGCCAGCCCGATCGAGGTGTTCGCGGTGCGGCCCGGCACCCCGGAGCCTCGACCGCTCGGCCTGGTCGGCGCGGACGTGCTAGCCGTGGCGCAAAACGGCGACCTCGCCGTGTCGCTGGACAACCACAGCGTCGGTGCGCACACCAGGGCCGGGACGCTCGCCAGGGTGGGCCTCGGCGGCGGCACCCCTCGGCAGCTTCTCGACCAGGTGCAGTGGGCGGACTGGGGCCCGGGGGGGAAGGAGCTGGCGGTCGTCCGCTTCGTCGACGGGATGGTGAGGCTCGAGTACCCGGCGGGTCACATCCTGTACCAGACCGCCGGGTGGATCAGCCACCCGCGTTTCTCGCCCAGGGGTGACGTGATCGCGTTTCTCGACCATCCGGTGCGGGCCGACGACGCGGGCTCGGTCGCGGTCGTGGACATGGCCGGGAACGTGAGGAAACTGACCCGGAACTGGGAGAGCGCGTGGGGGCTCGCCTGGTCGCCGCATGGCAACGAGGTGTGGTTCACGGCGGCCGAGTCCGGTGCGGGACGGACGCTCCGCGCGGTCACACGGGCCGGTCGGGGCCGCGAGTTGTGGCGGACCCCGGGTGGTCTCGCGCTGCAGGACACCCTCCCGGACGGGGAGGTTCTCCTCACGCTCGAGGCCACGCGGGCAGGGGCGCGTGGCCGGGGTCCGGATGACCCCAAGGAGATCGAGCTCTCGTGGCTCGACTACTCGATTCCCCGCGATCTCTCGCACGACGGCCGGAAACTGCTGTTCGAAGAGGGCGGGGAGGGCGGTGGACCCGACTACGGCGTGTACCTGCGCGGCACCGATGGCTCGCCGGCGGTACGTCTCGGCGACGGCAGCGCGTACTCACTCTCCCCCGACGGCCAGTGGGTGGTCGCCGGCACCGGCCAGGCTCCCCAACAGCTGATCCTGCTGCCGACCGGTGCCGGTCAAGCGCGGAAGGTCACCGATGACGCGATCAACCACAATGCGGCGCGCTGGATGCCCGATGGCCGGCGGGTGGTCTTCTTCGGCCATGCACCCGGGCGGGGGGGCAGGCTCTTTCTGCAGGATCTCGAGGGCGGGGTGCCTCGGCCGATCACCCCGGAAGGTGCAGGGTCGACCTTCTTCGCGATCTCGCCGGACGGGACACAGGTCGCGGTCACCGTCGAGAGCGCGAAGATGATGATCTATCCGGTCCAGGGCGGACAGCCGACACTCGCCCGGGGGATCATGCCCGGGGAGGGGCCGATCTGCTGGGCGGAGGACGGACGTTCGATCTACGTGACCGCCCTGGGCGAGACGTCTGCGACGGTCGCGCGTGTCGACCAGGTCAGCGGCGAACGGAAGGCCTGGCTGACACTGGCGCCGGAGGAGACCGCCGGCCTGCAGGCGGTGTTTCCCGAATGTCTGACCCCCGACGGCAAGTGGTACGCCTACGCATACCAGCGCACGCTTTCCGACCTCTACCTTGTGCACGGCCTGCGTTAGCCCACGCCGTGAGGGATACGGCAGGCACCTCAAGTTCCCGCGTGGCACCGCCGTCGTCGCGGGGAGCTCTCGGGGCCGGCGGAGTGCTCAGGTGCCTGTCCGGGGTCCTCGCCGCCTGTCCTCCCGTAGTATTGTGACAAGCGGTGAAACGCTCGGGGCTGTTCGTCCTGCCGCGTCTGCGCGAGATCCACGTGGTGCTCCTCCTCGCGGCGCTGATCGGCCTTCTCGGGGCGCTCGTCACAGTCGCGTTCCGCATCGCCATCCGGCACGTGGAGTGGGTGTTCACCGGCCACATGTCGGGGCTGGTCGAGGCCGCCCAGTCGCTGGTGTGGTGGCAGCGCCTCACGGTGCCGGTGATCGGCGGCCTGGTGGCTGGGGCGATCCTGCAGTTCGGCCTGCGCCTCGTGCGCGGGCGGCCGACCACCGACTACATGGAGGCGGTCGCGGTCGGCGACGGCGTTCTCGGCGTGCGCACCAGCCTGGTGAAGAGCGCATCGTCGCTGGTGACGATCGGCTCGGGCGGCTCGATCGGCCGCGAGGGCTCGATGGTGCAGCTCGCGGCGCTGGTCGGCTCGGTGACCGGCCGGCTGCTGCCGCACAGCGAGTCGCGGATGCGCCTGCTGGTCGCCTGCGGCGCCGCGGCCGGCATGGCCTCGGCCTACAACGCGCCGATCGCCGGTGCCCTGTTCGTGGCCGAGATCGTGCTGGGCTCGATCGCCATGGAGAGCCTGGGGCCGATGCTCGTCTCCTCGGTCGTCGCGTCGGCGACGGTGCATAACCTGCTCGGATATGCACCGGTCTTTGCGATACCGCCGCTGCGTTTTGTTTCGCCGTGGGAAACCCTCTTCTACTTCGCGCTCGGCATTGTCTGCGGGGTCGCCGCGCCGCTCTTCCTCTTCGTGCTCACCGAGGTCGAGAAGGGTTTCGCGAGCCTGGCGCTGCCGCTGTACGGGAAGATGGCGCTCGGCGGCTTGGTGGTCGGCGTGCTCTCAGTCGATCGGCCGGAGATCTGGGGCAACGGCTACAGCGTGGTCACGCAGATCATCCATGCCCGCCTGGCCTGGCAACTCGTCGCCGTGGTGCTGGTCCTCAAGGTCGTCGCCACCGCCGCGACCGCCGGCTCGGGGGCGGCCGGTGGCGTCTTCACCCCGACGATCTTCGTCGGCGCCTCGCTCGGTTTCCTGCTCGGCAGCGGGGTGCATGCCGCCTTCCCGGGCGTGACCGCGGGCCCCGACACCTACGCGGTGGTCGGGATGGGGGCCCTGCTGGCGGCCACCACCCACGCGCCGGTGATGTCGATCCTGATGATCTTCGAGATGACGCTCGACTACGACATCGTGCTGCCGTTGATGCTGGGCTGCGTGACGGCGTACTACGTCTCCCGCTCCCATCTCAACAGCGAGTCGATCTACGCGCGGTCGCTGCGGTCCAAAGCGGCCGAGCGGTGGGCCGGAAGGTTGGAGGGTCTCGGCGTGCGTGACTTCGTCGAGACCGAAGCGCCGAGCGTGGCTGCGGGCGCCGACCTGGACGCCCTGATCGACCGGATGCGCACCTGCCGGGAGGAGAGCGTCCTGGTGATCGCCGAGCCCGACACTCTGGTCGGCGTGCTGGCGGCGGAGAGCGTGGCCACCGCGCTCGCCGAGCACGAGCGACCGGGAGACCGGCGCGCGGCCGACCTGGCGACGCGGGACCATCCGTTCCTCACGCCGGACCTCTCGCTCGGTGCCGCCCTCCAGGTCTTCGCACGCAGCGGCGCCGCCTGGCTCCCGGTGATCGCGGGGGCGGAGGATCGACGCCTGCTCGGCCGCGTGCACAAGTGCGCGATCTTCCAGGCGCTCGCCGACGACTGGCAACGCCAGCGGACGTAACAACCGGAGCAGCTCACGCCCGGGGGAATGGCGTGGCTCTCCACCGTCCGGTTCTGATGGGCGCTGAACGCATCGGGGCAGGAGAGCCGTGGTAGGATTACAGCAGGATTCGACAACGGGCAGTGCAGGGGTGGCGGCGGAGGCCAAGTCGACGTGTCTGGGCGGACCGTCATCGACCGCCGGTGGAGGCGGGGACTGTTGCCAGCCGGCGCTGGTGAGTGCCTCTCGTGCCGCCTCGAGCGGCGCGCGCCGAGAGGCTCCACGGCGGCCGGTTCGCCGAACGGTGGCCGCAGATGAGCTGCCGGCGCGCGTTCGCCAAGGAGATCGACAGCCTGGAGGGGATCTTCTCGTTCCTCGGCGACTTCTTCGCCCGCGAGCGCATCGCGGCCGGGCCGGCGTTCGCCATCCAGCTGGTTGTCGAGGAGCTGTTCACGAACCTCGTGAAGTACAACGTGCCGGCCCGCAACCCGGTCGAGGTGGCCCTGGCCAGAGTGGGTGACGAGGTCCGGATCGAGCTCGTCGATCGTGACGTGGACCCCTTCGATCCCACCTCGGCACCCGAGGTCGACGTCGATGCCCCACTCGCCGCGCGGCAGCCGGGTGGGCTCGGCCTCCACCTCGTGCGCGCGGTCGTCGACCGCGTCTCCTTCGAGTGGCACGACCGGGTGATGAGGATCGGGGTGGTCAAGAACCTGGAGCGAGCCGATGTTTGAGATCACATCAGGGGACGACGGCGCACTCCACCTCCGCGGGCGGCTCGACGCGACCCAGGTCGACCGGGCAGGGCAGGCCCTTGCTGAAGTGAAGAGCTCATGCGTGCTCGACTGCCGGGAGCTCGACTACATCTCGAGCGCTGGACTTGGGCTGCTGTTCCAGCACCAGAAGCGACTCCTGGGTGCCGGCGGCGGCCTGACGCTGGTCAACCTCAACCCGCACCTCCGGGAGCTGTTCACCATCGCCGGTTTCGACGCGGTCTTCCGGCTCGGCTAGGCGAGCCGCGAGACCTGGAGCGACCCCCCCCCGGAATCCCGGGGAGCGCGAAAGCGAGGCGATCGGCGTGTCTTTCAGTGATCCGGGGTGGGTGACTTCCGAGACATGAAAGGGAGGCCCTCCAACTTTCGGGTGCCGAGACGGTACTTATGCTGAAGGATCCAGATGCCATGTTGGTGCGTGCGTGTCTTGCGGGAGATGCCGGGGCGTACGGGGTACTGGTCAGGAAGTACTCCGGCCCCCTGTTCAACGCCGCCTATCGCATCACCCGGAACCGGGACGACGCCAGCGAGGCCACCCAGGCCGCCCTGGTCAAGGCTTACGAAAAGCTGCCGACGTTCGACTTCGCCCACCGCTTCTTCAGCTGGATCTACCGCATCGCCCTCAACGAGGCGCTCGACGTCGTGGGCCGGCGCCCCCGGCAGGCCGACCTTGAGGATGCCGGAGCGGTCGCGACAGGGGATCCCGAGAACGCCTACGTCGAGAGCGAGAGGAGCCGGCTCGTTCAGCGCGCCCTGATGGAGCTTCCACCGGAGTCGCGGGCGCTGCTCGTCCTCAGGCACTTCCAGGGTCTCGGGTACGCCGAACTCGCGGAGATCCTCGGCGTACCGGAGAAGACGATCAAGTCCCGCCTCTTCACGGCCCGCCAGCGCCTCCGCGACGTCATGAACCGGCATGGGTGGCTGAGATGAACACCGACGACCTCGACCGCCTCCTGTGGGAGCTGATCGACGGCACCATTGAGCCGGGCGAGCGCGCCCGCCTGGAGTCGTTCCTCGCCTCGCACCCGGAGGCGGCAGCGCGACAGCGGGAGGTGGGCGAGCTGTCGGCTGCGCTTGCCTCCGTGGTCGCCGTCGAACCGCCGCCGGAGCTGGTGCCCGCCATCGAGCGGGCGATCGCCAACTGCAGGCCTCGGTCGGCGGCCCCGTCGATGCTGGCCCTGGCGCTGCGCGCGCTGGTTGCGCCGCGCTGGCCTGTCCGACTGGCCTGGGCGGTGCTGGGCGTGCTGCTCGGGGCCGCCGCGACGGTCATCCTCGTCAACGGCGACTTCGGCGCGGCGGGACGCGGCGATCTGTCGCGCTACTACGGGGCCGTGCACGTCCCTGAGCAGTTCGGACGTGGACACGGCCTGGTCGTCGAGCTGCCAGCGGGCGTAGGCGAACTCTCGCTCGTGCGGGAGGGCCGGGTCGTCGTGCTGGACGTGGTCGTGCATTCCACCGCGCCGGAGGACCTCGCCGTCACTCTGGCAGTGCCGGGCGCGTACCTGGAGGGACTGCAGGAGCAGGGCCCGGGGGCGAGCGCGTGCACGGTCTCGCCGAGCGCCGTGCTGTTCGCCGCGAAAGGCGCGACGCGGGCGGCCGTCCGCATCGGCGTGCCCGCCGGGGAGGAGCGGATCCGCCTGACTGTGACGGGTGAGGGGAAGACATTCGTCGATCGCGAGATCGTCGTCAATGGCATACCGGAGCTTTGAGGACCAACTTCTTCGGCCCTCGCCGGTATTTGGGTCAAACCGGTGATGTACAGGGAACGATGGCAAGCCGAGAAAGGGAGGAGCGAGCCATGAGCAACACCAGAAAAGGTTGGTTCATCGGGCTGGCCGTAGTCGTGGCCTGTGGGCTGGTTGTCGTGGGGATCTACGTGATCAACCAGCCTCCCACGGCCAAGGAGCAGGCCACGGGCGCGATCGGCGCCGCCCAGCGCTATCACGCCGAGCAGATCAAGGAGGGCGACACCGGGATCGCGAGCGGGCCTGGCGCGCCGACCGAGCCGGCCGTGGTCACCGATGATGAGCTCGCAGACCTCATGGGGCGGGCCTCCGACGCGGAGCGGGTGAGCTTCCTCCGCTACGTGAACGAACGGCAGCAGCTCGCCATGCTGAGCCGCGCCCCGATCGAGTTCCAGGCCCAGGTGCTCGACCGGGCGTCTGCCGAAGTAGCGCGGTCGTTGGTGGCGCGGGCGAACGCGGACGAGCTCGCGGCCGCCACCGCGCGGCTGTCGCGCGTCGAGATGCAGCGCTTCCTCGCCGAGGCCAAGGTCACCGAGGCGGAGTTCGGCCGCTATTCGGCACAGATGAAGGCGGAGGCCGTCGGCCGGGTCAGCAACGAGCTCCAGCGCGTCGTGCTCGCTCGCATGCCGGAGTCGGCGAGAGGGGCGCTCGTTGCGCGGGCGACCGACGAAGAGCGGCTGGCGTGTCTGCGCAATGCGACGGAGAGCCAGCGTGCCACTCTGGCCGCCCATGCGAACCTCGCTGAGCGCAAGGACATCGCCAGGAGGATGCCTGTGAGCGAGCGCTTCCAGTACCTCAGATACGCCTCGCTCGCTCGTCAGGGCGACGTTCTGGGACGGACTCCCCTCGAGCTCCAGCTGAGAGTGCTCGAGCGAGCCGATGCGGCGGACAAGGCCAGGCTGCTCAGCCGTGCGAGCGACGACGAGCGCACGGCGGTGTGGGCGAGGATCGACGAGGATGCCGCCAAGATGGTCCTTGCGAAGGCGACGAACCAGGACAGGGCCGAGATGCTGGCCAAGGCCAACGAGGCACAGCGTGCGCTCGCGCTGCGGTACGTCTCCGAAGCTGCCCGCGTGCAGGCGTTGAGGAGCATGGCGGAACAGGATCGCAGGGAGTTCCTCAAGGCGGCCAACGTCAACGAGGCGGAGTTCGCCCGCATGAACGTGGAGCAGCAGGCGAGAGCGCTCGACCGGATCAGCGAGCAGATGAGAGCACAACTGGCCGCCCATCTCACCGTCAACGATATGCACGTCGCTTTCGACCGCTTCCCGATGGTCGATCGGATCAACATGGCCGCGCGGTCACCGCAGGTGCTCGCGCGGGTGATGGCGCGCGCGGACGTCCAGGCCCAGGCGCGCTGCTTCGAGCGTGCAACCAACGACATGAAGGCGACCTGGCTGGCACGGT
>JBLMXF010000089.1:0-16126 GCA_050257595.1 Acidobacteriota bacterium
CCCGGACCCCTGAACCCTGTCCCCTGTCCCCCGTCTCCCGCCATGCAGGGCTCCCGTCGTAAGCAGACGGCAGAGGTTCGACCACCCGCGCGGGCTCTCGACCAGCAACGGGAGCCGGCTGCCATCCTCGAGCATCGCCTCGGCGCCGACGATCGCCGCCACTCCCGCGTCGCGCGCCGCCTTGTGGAAACGCGGGATGCCGTAGACGCCGCCGCGATCGGTCACCGCCACCGCCGGCAACCCGAGGTGGGCGGCACGCTCGGCCACCGCCTCCGGCTCCGATGCCCCCTCCAGGAAAGAGAACGCGGTGTGTGCGTGTAGCTCGCAGTAGCGGGGTCCGGGATCCGGGGTCCGGGGTCCGGGAAAGGCGACTTGCGTGCGATCAGTACGAAAACGCGATCCCTTCGGGGACGCCACTCGGTCCTGGTTCGCAGGCGGGCAATGATCCCCGGAAGAGGCATCGCGAGATCCATGACCGCCTCCTCGCGGCCCGTAACCTGCTCGTGAGGGGAACAGCCAGGACGTTCCGCAAGCAGGAGAGGAGTCTGCAGCTCCGCGAGTTGATAGAACCGAGGCACGAGCTCGATCGCGAGTTGCCAGACGCCCGGATCCTGGCAGCTCCTCACCCTCGCAGTCATGCCTTTCTCCCCTCGTTCCCCGGACCCCGGACCCCGGACCCCGTCTCTCAGTCATAGACACCGTCCGCGAACCACTGCCGGCGGAGTCGGTCGAAGGTGAGGCGCAGCAGCGAGCCGTCGCTGGTCGCCACGTCGAAATCGTCCCGCGCGTAGGGCTTCTCGCCCCACCACTCGCCGACGAAACGGTAGGGGCCGGCCCACGCCACCACCACCCCACCCAGCTCGCCGGCCCGGGCAGCGACAGGGTGCTCTCCCGCGACCACCACATGCGCATCCCGCGGCGGCCGGAAAGCACGGAGAATCGGGGGGCGAGGTTCGGACTGCCGGCCCCCGAGATCCGCGGCCGGCGGTGGGGGCGGGCAGAACGGCACCAGCGACCAGGCGCCGGGACGATGGGTGTCGGGCACGGCCGGCGCGCCGAGCCGCTCGGGCCCGACCAGTGCCGCGAGGCGGGCCAGTGTCATGGCGAGCTTGCCGGCGGCTGGCATCCGGGGGCCGAAGAGCGAGGCCTGGGTGAGCTTCACCCGTCCCGGAACGACGAGGGCGGTGACGCCGTCCACCGGCCCTCCCGGCGGATGCGCCTCGAGCTCGAGCCGGGTCAGGGCGAGGACCGTCGGGACCTCCTGCGTGGGAGCGACCAGCGCGATCCGCACGTCCCGCCGCTCACCTCCCTCGAGATGGAGCTCGATGAGCAGCTCGGCGAAACCCTCGCCGCGCAGCTCCAGCCGGGCCGCGAACCGTCCCAGCAGGCCGTGGAGGATGAAGAGGAACGGCTCCAATGCGCCGATCGGGCCCTCGAGCACGACTCCTTCCCGCAACGTTTCCGGCACCGGGTCGGGGATGAACGCCGCGCTCTCCTCACCGCAGGCAAGGCGGTGGAGCGTGACGCTCGCCGGACCGAGCCGGAGGCCGACCTCGATGCGGGGCAGGCGGGCCAGCTCCCCCGCAGTGCGTACCCCCCACCGCGCCAGAGCGGCGGCCATGACGGGGTCGGGTTCGAGGAGAGAGAGCGGGAGCGGAGCGAGGAAAACACGCTCGCCGCCGGTGGGAATCACCATCTCGCCCGGAGAGGAGCGAATACCGCCCTCGCTCCTCTCCTCGCCTCGTGTCTCGGCCGCACACCGGGCGGCCACCCGCGCGCTGCCCGCTCGGGGGGGCCGGCAGCCCCCCTCACTCCCCCCGCTGCCTCCTGCCCCCCCGTGCCCCCCGCGCTCCGCGGGAGTACATCCCGCGTCGCGCCGGCTCGCCCCCTCCCCGGCGGCCGCACACCGGGCGGCCACCCGCGCCACCCCGACGCTGCTCGCGATCCCCACGCACGCCTGCAGGCCGATGCGGTGGCAGGCGCGCAGGAGGGCGGTGGCGATGGCGGGTTCGTTGCCGATGCGGCGCTCGAGACCGGTGACGTCGAGCCACACCTCACCGGGATGCGCACGGTGTATCCGGGGGGAGAAGGCGTTGGCGGCGTCAGTGAGAGCCTCTTCCGCCGCCGCGGTCACGGCCGGCGGCGCCACTCTCACCAGGATCTCCGGGGCGAACCCCCGAGCCTGCGCCACTGTCATGCCAGGGCGCACGCCCCATTCCGCAGCCTCGGCAGAGACGGCCACCAGAGTGTCCCGCGGCGAGGGACCGGCCGCGGCGGCGAGCAGCGTCTCGGCCAGCTCAGGGAGGCTGCGTCGCAGCGCCTGCAGCGGAAAGTCCGGTACCCACAGGCAGGCGATTCGCATGGCCCTTCATCCGACGGCCCGCTCCCGCCACGGGAGCACGGCACGTGAACGCGCCCGGGAAGAACCCTGATCGGCACCGCCACGCTCGGCCCTCGTCTGGAGAACCATGCCGTCGAGCCAACGGGGAGCACCGCGCTCCCCCCCCTGCCACCGCACCGTGCCCCGCGCCAGCATCAGGCTCACCCCGGCCAGCGTCCCGATCCAGGCACGCTCGGCCAGCACGAGCACGACCGCCCCCGCCCGTTCCACGGTCCGCACGAGCCGCAGTTGCAAGCTCGCCCCCCGTTCACCTCTCCGGGTTCGTGCCCCCGACAGTCCTCCGAGGTCGAGGACCGCCACAGCAAAACCGCACAGCTCGAGGGCGAGCTCGGCGGCGCGTACCGTCTCGGCGAGCCCCTGTGGGCGTACCCAGAGCACCCGCTCGAGGTCCACACCGGCGGCTGCAGCCGAGGCGGGATCGAACGCGTCCGCCGTGTCGATCCACACCACCAGCTCCCCCCGACCGGTGGCCTCCGCGACGGTCGAGATCGCCACGCTGGTCCGGCCCGACGACAGCGGGCCCACGACCTCCGCCACCTTTCCCAGCGGCCAGCCGCCGGTAAGCAGGGCATCGAGCGAGGTCACCCCGGTGCCCACACGCCCCCGGTTGCGTTCCCGTTCCACCCACCGGGCCGTCGCTGCCCGCAGGTGCGTGAGGGTTGCTGCCGATTCGCCGAAGCCTCGTTCGCGTGATTCGTGTGTCGCGGCCATTGCTCGTTCCTCCCGCCATCGCCGATCGTCTGTCGCGCGGGCGCTCCGGCATTCCTTGGTCGCGTCGCCCGATAGACAATCATAATAGTCAAAATGAATGTAAAGTAGATTAGTATAGTTGTCAATCCCCGCCATGCTGAGGCTGACATCCACCACTCGGACCGGACCCAACCCGCACTCCGCCCTGGTCCGCCAACCTCCCACCGGGGCCGCCCACCTTTGACCGGATCCCCACCTCATCCGAGCACCCGGCCAACCACTGTAGTGGACAGACCCAGGTCCGAGGACTATACTGACAATGATAGGTGTCATATGGACACCCAGATACTCCAGAAGATCCTCCGCGAGAGGCGCACGGCGAGCGGCCTCAGCCAGCAGTCGTTGGCCGATCGGGCCGGCGTCTCGCGCAACTTTGTCGCGCAGATCGAACGGGGAGAGTCGATCCCGACGGTGGCCACGCTGAGTCGGCTGGCCCAGGCCCTCGGCACCGGCGTCGGCGAGTTGCTCGGTGAGGAGCTCCCCGCCACCCCGGCGGCCGACACCGTGCCCGTGCCGCTGGTCGCCGACCGGATCGCCGCAGGCCCCCCCCTCTACGTGGCGGACCACATCGAGCGCTACGAGCACTTCCCCTACTCGTTCCTGCGCAACCTGGGAACCAACCCACGGCAGGCGATCCTGGTTCGGCTGGGCGCCGATCAGGACTCGATGGCGGACACCATCGCGCCCGGATCGACCGTCCTGCTCGACCGGACGCCGCTGCGCGACGTGTTCGCCCGCGGGATCTACGCGGTCCGCGAGGAAGCGGCCGGCGAGATGGGGTGCGCCGTCAAACGGCTCGTGCTCGACGCGACCTCACGCGTGCTCATCCTGCTCTCCGACAACCCCGCCCACCTCCCCCGCGCAGTCCGGCTCAAGGCCGGCCAGCCGCTCAACGACGTGGTGATCGGGCGCGTCGTGTGGTGGATCCCGCCCGCCGGCTAGCCGCACCGAGCCCCCTCGCCACCTCCCGACCCCCGCACCGTGACCGAGGGTGGGTGCTAGCTGGGACGGCCCCTTGCCGCGAGCACCGCCGCAGCCACACCCTGAAGGGTCGCGGCGTACGATGTCCAGCCTGAGGACCTGGCCGAGGTCCGCGCCGCGTCCGCGAGGCGCGCGCGCAGCGCCGGGTCGCAGAGCGACTCCAGCGCGGCCGCCAGCGCCGCCGGATCTCCGGCCGGAACGTGCACGCCGTTGACCCCATCCTGCACGACCTCGGCGAGTCCGCCTGCCGCGCTCGCCACGACCGGGAGTCCGGCACCGAGAGCCTGGGCGGCCACGGCGGAGCCTGTGGCCTGCCGGTAGGGCAACACCGCGGCGTCGGCCGCCGCGAACCATGTCCCGACCTCCCGCTCCGGGATCCAACGGAGGGCGGCGATCACGCGGCGGGCCACGACCGGGCTCGCGAGCAGGCGTTGCAGCCGCTCACCCTCGCCGGCCCAAGGTTCTCCGGCAAGGAGGATCGCGACCGGCGAGCCCTCCGGTAGGCGGGTCAACGCGTCGAGCAGGACGTCCACCCCCTTGTACGGGCGGATCAGCCCGAAGCACAGGAAGGCGACGGCCCGGTCGGGGATGCCGAGGCTGGCCCGTGCATCCCGGCGATCTGGGAGTGCAGAGGCTTCCGCGGGCAGGGCGTGGATCGCCACCGGACGCTGTGGGAAGCACTCCTGCAGGACGGTGGCGACCGACCCTGCATGACAGAGGAAGCCGTTTGCCTTCGCCAGAACCGATCTGCCCACCCGGTGAGCCAAGGTCCCGGCGTCGTGGTCGGCCGGGTTGTGAACCACCATCACGATCGGGGCGACCCGCCACGACGCCAGGCGGAGGGAGACCGGCGCCCATGCCCACGTCCAGTAAGGCAGGACCACGACGCTCGGCGATGCCTCCACGAGCCGATGTCGCAAGCCCGGCCAGCTCCACGGCTCCAGCACCGCGAAGCAGCGCTCCGCGATGTCGAGCCGCGGGCAGGCCTGCGGGTCGATGTCGTGGCGACCGGGGTACAGCCAGCGCGGGTACTGGCGATGGGGCGTGAGGAGAGCGGCCAGCTCTCCATCCGTGGCCAGCGCTCGCGCGAGGGCGGTCGTGGTGCGGGCGATCCCACCGCGCAACGGCCAGGAGGGCCCGACGACAGCGAGGCGTGGCACGCGCGCAGCGTATCATCGTCCAGTCGGCCGCCCCGGTTGACAACGTCTTCCGGGCGTTCCACCTTTGACCGGTCGCGGCCCACCACCGCGGAGGGGATTGTGGCTGCACTCATCGACACCATTGCTTCGTACTTCGAGAAGGACGGCTGGAGCTTCCGCCGCCTCGGCAAACATCCCGCACTCGAGATGGGCGTGGCGGGCGATCACGGCAACTACCGGGTCGTGGTCGTGGCCGAGGAGGAGCGCAGCATCGTCCGCTTCCTGACCTTCATCGAGGGCAAGATCCCCGAGCCGCGCCGCCGCGACACCATGGAGTACCTCACCCGGGCCAACTATGGCCTGCTCCTGGGCAACTTCGAGCTCGACCTCGAGGACGGTGAGGTGCGTTTCCGATGCTCGGTCGACACCGAGAACCAGGAGTTCTCCTACGCGCAGTATCAAGGCATGCTCTACACCTCGGTCGCCGTGCTCGACCGCTACACACCCGGTCTCCAGCGCGTCATCCAGGGCTCAGCCGACCCCGCCGCCGCGATCGCCGAGGTCGAGCAGTAGGCAACCTCGCATCGTGGCCCGGCCCGCAGGGTGCCGCGTCACTCCTGACTCGGGTCCGCCTCGCCGACAGTGGCCTGAACGAGATAGAGAGGACGGCGCTTGACCTCGTCGTAGACGCGGCCGAGATACTCCCCGAGCAGCCCGATCATGACCAGCTGCACGCCGCCGAGGAAGAGAATGGCGGCCATCAGCGACGTGTACCCCGGCCACGAGATCCCGATCACCTTGAGGGCCACCACCACGACGATGTAGGCGAAGGCGAGCAGGGAGACCAGGAACCCGAGCCAGGTCGCGAGCTGCAGCGGGACATGAGAGAACGAGGTGATTCCATCGACCGCGAAGCGCAGCATCTTGCGGAGCGGGTAGCCGGTGGCCCCCGCGCGGCGTGCCGCTCGCGCATAGGGAACTCCGGTCTGGCGGAATCCGAGCCACGCGACCAGCCCGCGCGTGAAGCGATGGCGCTCCGGAAGGCGCCGGAAGGCCGCCAGCGCGCGCGGGCCCATGAGGCGGAAGTCGCCGGTGTCGACCGGGATCGGGACCTGGGTGATGCGCTGCATGAGGCGGTAGAACAGCGCGGCGGTGGCCCTCTTGAATGCCGTCTCCCCCTCCCGGCTGGTCCGCACCGCGTAGACCACCTCGGAACCCGCCCGCCAACGCGCGAGCAGCTCGGGAATCACCTCCGGGGGGTCCTGGAGATCGGCGTCCATGATCACGACCGCCTGGCCGCGAGCGTGGTCGAGACCGGCCGAGAATGCCATCTGATGGCCGAAATTCCGCGAGAACGAGAGACCCCGGACGTGGGGATCCTGGCGGGCCAGGTCGGTGATCAGCGACCACGAGCGGTCCCGCGAGCCGTCGTCCACGAACACGATCTCGTACGAGTCAACCGCTCTCTCGAGCACCGCGGAGAGCCGACGGTGCAGCTCGGGGATGTTCGCCTCCTCGTTGAAAACCGGCACGACGACCGACAGTTCGATGGCCAAGGTCACTCTCCCGACGCTCTCCCCGCGGCCGCGACGTCCGAGCGTTCGAAGACCACGATCTCCGTTGCGCCCACAGGAGACCAGGCACGCCTGGTCAGGAACCAGCGCACGATCTCCCACGGTGTCACGCCTCTCCACTCCTCGACCCACCAGGCCCGCAACGGGACGTGGCGGACCCGATAGTCCCCGCCGAGCTGCTTCTCCAGCGTCTCCTGATTGGCGGGGTCACAGATCACCAACGGTGGTCGCATCCCCTGCGACGGCAGGCCCCAGTACACCTTGAGGTGCACCCACTGCCACGACAGCGGCCAGGTGGCCTCGCCGTGTACCGCAGCGACAGGGTCCGCTCCTGTCCGGGCGGCGATCTCCAGGCCTTCCCTGGCCAGGGCGTTCTCCTCCGGCGTGGTCTGGACGAACACGAGCAGCTCGGCATGGGGATCGGCGGTCGTGATGGTCGGGTACAGGTAGCTGAGGGCGACGGCCGACCACAGGGTGCCGGCCAGCCCGATGGCGACCAGGCTCCGCGACAACCAACGCCCATGCGGTCCGAAGCTCCGCGCCACCTGCATCCCGGCCAGAGGAATGAACGGGAGGACCTGGTGGACAACGAGCCAGGGCACCTTCTCGCCGAGGAAGGCGTACATGGCGAGGCCGGCGAGACCCCAGGTCAGGCAGAATGTCTCGAGCGGTCGGAGCCTGCCGCGACGACGGGTCACCCAGGCGATCGCGGCGCCGAGCGGCAGGAACTCGTACAGGGCCAGGCGCGGCAGGTAGTAGTACCAGGGCCCGCCGACCCGCTGGATCTCGTGCTGACCATACCAGTAGCTGATCGCCCGAACCGGGAAAAGGGCGTCCTTGGGGTGGGTGAAGAAGACCGTGAATGCCGTCACGGTGATGATCACGAACCACAGGATCGCGGTGCCGACCGCATAGGAGTTCCGCCGCAGCCAGATGATCGTACGCAGCAGCGCATCCCACACGCCCTCGCGGACCGCGACCGCGGCCGCGGCCGCGAGGATCAGGGGGAGGGTGACGTAGATCGTCTCCTTGGTCACGGCGTGGAGGGCCGCCATCACACCGACCCAGGGGAGGAAGCGTGCGCCGCCTCGCCGCACCAGGGCAAACGCGACCAGAGCGCCCGCGGTATACAGCGCGGCCGGGATGTCTTCTCGTCCGAAACGCGAAAAGTACAGGAAGCTGGGCGAGATGGCGACCAGCAGGCCGCACCACCACGCGGCGCGTGGACCGATCCGCCGGCGCAGCAGCAGCGGCAGCGCCACGAGCAGGACTCCCGCCAGCGCAGGGTAGATCCGGATCGTGACCTCGCTCTCGCCTGCCACCGCGAAGATCGCGGCCTCGAGGTAGTAGATCAGCGGCCCGTGATAGGTCGGGTCGTAGTGGTACTCGCCGGTGCGGAGAAGCTCTTCCCCGAAATGCCCGTGGATCGCCTCGTCGTGGTGGGGCGGCTTGGCTCCCAGCGCCCAGAAGCGCATCACCAGCGCGGCCAGGATCAGCAGCACCCACGCGATGCGCTCGCGGCGCGTCATGCGCACTCCCGTTTGGGGGAACTCACGGGCCGACCCTCACGATCGTGCACTCACCCGCCGAGAAAGCATGTTCGCCGACGCCGAGGACCGCCTCGAGGCCGACCTTGGGGTAGCGGGATCGCTCGATCGAGCCCACTACCACGAACCGGGCGCCGAACTCGGCGGCGACCGAGCGGATCTTGGCGGCATCGCCCGAGGAGTAGAGCTGCTCCACGAGCCGTTTGCGGCGGTCGAGCTCGGGGCGGATCGAGTCGCCGCGCCAGACCAGCTGATGGTTCTCCCAGCCCAACACGGCCGGCACCCCCGACGTGGACGACATCCGCGCGGCATCGGAGTAGGCGTCGCCGATCCCCTCCACGAGGACGCTACCGCGCGGGGTCTGGCGCAGCCACGTCGAGGCCTCCGCCTCTCCCGGGGCCATCCAGCGCAGCCCCCCCCAGCCCGTGATCCGGGCGCCGCTCGCGCCGACCATGAGGGCAAGGAGCTGGGGCACGCCCACCACGAGGACGAGTCCCGCGGCCGACACCGCGATCGCCGGCCGGCGGCGGCGCAGCCACCCCAGCATCACCGGGGTCAGGACGCCGAGCAGGGTGAAGGCGAGGTGCGTCGCCTTGAACACGGTGTTCATCCTGTACAGCTCCTCGCCGTAGGGGTCGCGCAGGAAGACGCTTTCCATCGCCGCCAGCAGGCCGAGCGCGACCAGCGCGAGCGCCCATGCCGGACGCGCCCTCCGGTACCTGCCACGCAGGACCGCGATGGCGAGCACCCCACCGACCGCGAGCACGAGGCCCAGGGCCACGCCCAGGCCCAACCCGGCGATTACCACGACGGCCGCTATCCAGGCCGCCCGGATGAACCGCCGCCGCTGGGGATCGAAGCCGCCGAAACGGGCGCTCACCTGCCACGCCACGAGCACCGGCGCGAGCAGCGCCCCGCCGAGCAGGAGGAAGAACTGGTCGGGACGGGTCGGGGTGTGAACCAGCCCCATCCCGTTGAACGGCGGGCGATAGTGCATCCAGAACGGGGCATACAGCAACCAGCCGAAAATTCCGATCCCGACGACCCGCAGCCAGAGCGCACGCCCGTCGCCGACCGGCCACAGGAAACGCTCTTCCCGCGCGACCGCGATCAGCAGGATCGCCACCCCGAGCGGCAGGGCACACCAGGGATTCGCCGCGGCCGCCGCGCCGAAGACCAGCGCGACGAGGGGGAACGGAACGCCCGTCCCTCGACGTCCGGCGCCCAGCCCGCGGGCGAGGAAGAGGGCAACCAGAAGGAAGGGGACGCACAGCAGGTGTGGATGCAGGTCCCCGAGGTGGAAGGTGAAGAGTGGAAACTCGGTGATCGTCCCCGTGATCTGGCGCGATGCGTGCCACATGTCGGACGACCCCAGGGGCGTCCCGGCGATCAGCTGCCGCCACCCCTCCGGCGTCCCGGCGAACACCGTGAGGAAACCGGCCATGATCCCGGTGCGTCGGCTCCCGCCCAGCGCGCGAGCGAGCGCCCAGGCCGCCTGGGCGGTGACCGCGGCCAGCGTGGGGACGAGGAGATTGAACGTGACGTCAGGGGCCAGGCCGAGACACTTGGCGGGCAGAAGCCAGGGGACGAACCCCCAGTAGTAGTAGGGCAGGGACAACCCGGACAGCCACGGGTCCCCCGGAGGTATCGAGCCCGGGCGCAGCAGCGTGGCGAGGATGGCGAGATCCATCGGCTTCTCGGTCCCCCGCACGTCCATCGCCGACAGCCGCAGGAGCGCGAGCAGGAGGAACGCCGCGGCACCCACCAGCTCCGGCTCGATGAGCGCCTTCCAGCCGACCTCCCGCCAGCTCCGTCGACCCCAGAACGCGAGCGCCGCGAGAGCGACGAATCCGACCCACCACCACCACGCGAGTCCGAGCCAACCGGCGAGCCACCCCAGGTAGCCGGCCACCACCCACGCGACCACGCGAGCGACCGCGCTCGCGACCCCGGTGCCCAGCCCGCAGCGGCGGAGGGCACCCAGCACGGCGGCGCCTCCGAGCGCCACCGCCCCATACCACGCCAGAGCCTGCAGAAGCATCATCGTGCCGAGGGAAGTGTAGCGCGATACACGCGACCGCGGCGCCGTCCCCGGGCGCACTTGCGGTGGCGACCCGCCGTCCCTACACTGCTAGCGCAGTCCCGCGGAGGATGGGAGATGCCGCTCCTGGCTGTCGCAGCACTGGCCGTGGCGACCGCGACGCCGGTCGAGACCCGCGCCTTCTGGAAGACGGACGTCGGTGCGATGGCTCAGCCCGTCCAGTCGCGCATCACCGCCGATCGCGTCGCCGAGGGCACCCACCTCGACGTCTTCCAAGAACGTGGCTACTCGTTCTCCACGACTGGACCGGAGGACGAGCGCGCCCAGCTCGCGGCCATCGTGAGCGCCTTCGACACCGTCATCTACCCCCGCGAGGTCGCCCTTTCGGGCTCGTGTCCCGACCTCGACGGCAACGGCAAGGTGATCGTCCTGATCACCTCCCTGCCCAAGGCGAGAGCACTGTTCTTTCGCTTCGACGAGATGGACGAAGCCGCCGCGTTGCGCTCGGGCTTCCACTCCAACCAGGGCGAGGTCCTCTACCACGCCTTCGACCAACAGGGGAACCGCGCGGTTCGAAACATCGCTGCTCTCGCCCGCACCTTCCACCAGCTGCTGGAGTACGCGCACGGCCCGGCGCGGACCTCGTGGAGCGAGCTGATGGCGAACTTCCAGCCGTTCCGGCTCGGTCTGGCCTCCCCCCGGAGCCTGTGGGGCGATGACGATCCTCTCGCGGGCCAGCCTCTGCCGGGAGACCCCTGGGACACACACGGCTGGCCCATTCTGTACATCGACTATCTGGCCGAGAGGATCGGCGACGAAGGCCTGGCGGACCTGATCAAGCGCCCGGAATCCGGGTTTGCCGCGATCTCGGCGGTCCTGGCCAGTAGGGGCCAGGATCCAGCAAGCGCCGCCGATGCCTTGGCGGACTTCGCCATGGCCGCCTGGCTCGACGACCACAACCTGGCGCGTGGGCGCTTCGCCTTTTCGTCGGTGACTCCCCCGCGGCCGGAGCCGGCCGCACGACTCGTGGCGTCGCGTCCGACCTCCGGCCAGACGCTCGTCGGCGTCGGTGGCATGGTCGTCCTCCTCGTCGCGGCGGACGACGAGAAGCCCCTGCCGCTCACACTGCGCGGTGATCCGCAGACCCGCTGGGTCGCGCGCGCGGTCCACCTGAAGCCCGCCGGTCCCGACCACGAGACGCCCGTGGTCTTCGATGCCACCGGAGCCGCGCGCATCGATCTCTCATCCGAGAAACCGGGGGACGCGGTGGTGGTCACCGCCGTCCCGCTGCCCGCCGACGACGACGGCCTCGATCACCGGAGAGTGGCCCTCCAGTGGGGTCTCGGCTGGGTCCCGGCCGCGGCCCACGATCGCGCCCGCGAGGGGTTCGACGAGGCGCTCCAGAAGGCCTTCCCCGACGGAGGGCAAGCCGCGCGTGCGCGGCTGCTCGCCACCGTGGAGCGGCTTGGCGGCTTGCAGGCCGGGGACGACGGCCAGACCGTCACCACCCGCTACGCATGGGCCCCGGAGCGGACCGAGGTCATCGCGGAGCTGCGCCGGGAGGCGCAGGCCCGTGGCCTTCACGCCGAGGTCCAACCGTTCCTCCGCGTTGCTCCCGGAGAGATCAAACAGGAGTGGCAGAATCTCGTCATCGAGCTTCCCGGGAGCGATCCCCGCCGCTGGCCGATCGTTCTCGCGGCCCACTGGGACGGCGCCCGCACTCGTCTCGACGACTCCTACCTGAGGGCGGACAACCTGGACGACAACGCCTGCGGGGTCGCGGTGGCATTGGAAGCCGCCGCGGCGATGGCGCGTGTCCCTCACCGCGTACCGATCCTGGTCGCCCTGCTCTCCGGCGGGTATCACGGCGCAGCCGGGGCGCAGGCCCTGCTCGATCAGCTCCAGAGCCGCGTCACCGGTTGGGTCGAGCTCGACGCCGTCGGCGTGGCCGAGAACTGGCCCCACCAGGCCACCGTGCGCCTCGAGCGGGCGGGAAAAGTCGAGTCGTTCTCGCTCGTGCTCTCGCAGAACCTCAAGCACAACGGCCTAACCCCCAGGTCCTACCCGCGCCCGTCCTCCGGTCACACCGCGCTGAGCCTGCCCGGGTCCGCCGGCTTCCCTGCAGTCCTGGTCCGGACTCGTGACGTCGGTCCCGATCCCATGCAGCTCGACCTACCGCCGTCCGTCGAGCGTCAGGAGCTCTCTCCGGAGTTGATGGTGTTGCTCGCCAAGGGCCTCGCCACCGGCCTGCTCCAGATCGCCGGCTCCCCGTAGTGCCAGCGTCGCCCGGCACTCCGGGCGGCCGGGAGGTGCACCGTGAAGATCGTCACCGTGTCGATCGACAAGCCCGAGGCGACCAACTTCATCCTCGGCCAGGCGCACTTCATCAAGACGGTCGAGGACCTTCATGAGGCCATCGTCACCACGGCGCCTCAGCTCCGATTCGGCATCGCATTCTGCGAGTCGTCCGGGCCTGCACTCGTGCGGCGCTCGGGCAACGACGACGCTCTGCTCGAGCTGGCCACCCGCAACGCACTGGCCGTGGGCGCCGGTCACAGCTTCTTCGTGTTCCTCGAGAACGGCTTCCCGGTCAGCGTGCTCAACGCGGTGAAGAGCGTCCCCGAGGTGTGCCGGATCTTCTGCGCCACGGCCAACCCGGCGGAGATCGTAGTGGGCGAGAGTAGCCATGGGCGTGCCATCCTCGGCGTCGTCGACGGGATCTCACCCCGTGGGGTCGAAGGGCCGGCCGACGTGGCGGCGCGCGTCGCCTTTCTCCGCCAGATTGGCTACAAGCTCGGGTAGCACGCCTTGCCGCACCTTACGCTGCCGCTCTCCCTTCCGGCACTCGTGGTGAGTGCATATCTCGTGTCTCTCGCGACGGTCGCGGTCCCAGGGCCGATCACCCTGGTGGCAACACGTCTCGCCTTGACGAGGGGCCTGGCCGCCGCGGTGTGGTTCCTGGCCGGGACCACGGTGCTCGACGTGGCGCTGTTCTGCTCCCTCGCGGCGGGAGCCGCGCCGTCGCTGCGACGGATCGGGGCCCTGCCGCTGGTCGAGATCGTCGGGGGGCTGGCCCTGGTCTGGGGCGGGCTGGCGTCCTTGCGCTCGGCTCCTCGGACGCGCGAGCCACGCCGCATCTACCAGCAGGCCGAGAGCGCCGGTACGAAGAGGAGCTTCCTGCTCGGCCTGCTCGTCTCTGCCGGCAACCCCCACTACTGGATCTGGTGGGCGACCGCCGGGTTGGCTTTCGTCGAAGCGGCTCGGGCGCACGGCGCCCCTGGCATGGCCTGGATGCTGGGCGCTCTGATCACCGGGGTGATCAGCTGGTACGTCCCGCTCCTGGTGGCGCTCCGGCACGGCCAGTCGCTGCTCTCCCCGCGGGCCGAGCGGGTGGTCACGCGCGGGATGGGGGTGGCCCTCGTCGTGCTCGGGGCCGGTCTGGTTACGCTGGGAGCCGTCCGCCTGTAGTGTGGCCACCGCGCAGTGGCGGCTCAAACCGCCAGCGGGTCGGCGAGCGGCCGCGCGTACACGCGGGCCTCGATGAAGACGCGAACCAAATCGGCGTCGAGGAAGCCTTCCCTGGCTTCGGCCTGGAGGATCTCCAGCGCCCGGTCGGGCGAGACCGCCCGCTTGTACGGGCGGTCTCCAGCGGCGAGGGCGTCATAGATGTCGGAGACCGTCATCAGGCGGACCTCGGTCGGGATCTGTTCCGCGACCAACCGGCCGGGATAGCCGCGGCCGTTGAGCTTCTCATGGTGGCCGTAAGCGATCGTGGGCACCCGGGCGTACCGCTTCGGCCACGGCAGGGTCAGCAGGAACTGGTACGAGTGCACGACGTGCGACTCCATCTCCCGCCTCTCCTGCTCGTCCAACGACCCCTTCGGAACCGTCAGGGCGCGGAGCTCCTCGGGCAGGAGCAAGGGAAGGTCCCGGCCGTCCTCGGCCGCGAAGCGTTCCCGCGCCACATGCGCGAGCAGGTGCGCGGTCGAGGTGCCCAGGACTGCCGGCTCGTTCGCCATGAGGACCGCCGCCAGGAGCTCGTCGAGGCGCCGCATCTCCTCGAGGACCGCCGCATCGATGGCCCTCAGATCGGCATCAGTCGGTGCCTCCCCACGCTCGCCGAGCGAGCGGAGGAACTCGCGGAGGAGTTGGACCTCGCGTACGCGACGGACATACCGGAACCTCTCCTCGACCAGTGCGAGACGTTCCGGGAAGAGCTTCTTCGCCTTGGTCAGCACCGACTCCCGCACGCCCACCTTGCCGAAGTCGTGAAGCAGTGCGGCATAGCGGAGTTGGGTCATCTCGTCGCGACTGAAGCGGGTGCCCCGGTAGCGGGGGGGCGGCTCCATCTCCAGCGCCCTGGCCAACGCCACCGTGTAGTGCGCGACCCGCAGCGAGTGCCCGGACGTGGAGGGATCGCGCTGCTCGATGGCGGTCACCGAGGCGCGGACGAACCCCTCGAACAGCCGTTCGATCTCCTCGACCAGCCGGGAGTTCTCGATGGCGACGGCGGCCTGGGCCGCCAGTGCCCGGATGACCTCGACCTCGTCCGGGCCGAAGGGCCGGACGGCCGTGTCGGCTGCGGCCTCGTCGAGGATCCGTGCCGCCGGATCGGTCTTCCGATTGATCAGCTGCAGCACGCCGATGACCTCCCCTGCCCGGGTCGCCATCGGGGCGCTCAGGACCGAGCGGGTGTGGTAGCCGGTCGCGAGATCGAAGGCAAGGTTCAGGCGATAGGGAAGGTCCGTCGGGAGACGGTGGGCATCCTCTACGCTCACAGGTTCGCCGGTGAGCGCCACGTATCCCGCCAGTGACGTGCTGTCGAGCGGCATCGTCGCGGTGGTCAGGCGGGCCGGGACGGAGTCGTTCTGGGCGAGGACGAAACGCAGCTCGCGGCCGCACTCCTCGCTCTCCTCGCTGAGGTAGAGGGATCCGGCGTCAGCGCCGACGAGCTCTCGTGCCGTGGTGAGGATCAGTTCGAGCAGCCGGTCGAGGTTCCGCTCGGCGGTGAGCGCGATGCCCACCCTCGCGAGCTCGAGCTGCCGCAGCTTGGCCGCTGCCACGTCGTGTTCAAGCGTCGCCAGGCGTTCGTGCAGGAGAAGCAGCTCGGTCGCCGCGCTCACGGCCCGCTCCAGTGCCTCGCCGCGGGTTGACGCCGGGAGTCTGAGGAATGGCTGCGGCCCGCCGGAGGGCTCACCGTCACCGAGGACGATCCATGCCGTCCCCTGCCTCTCGATGCCTTCCCACCCGGCCAGCGCCCTGGCCGTTGTCACGACCACACCGGAGCGCACCTCCTCCCCGATCCGGATCAACGTCTCCTCGCGGGTGGTCCTCCCGGCTGTCTCCTCGGTGACATAGGTCTTCAGAGTCATCTTTCGGGAATGATACCGCCGGTTCACCTACCGCCGTGGCCGAGTTCGAGAGGACGCCTCGCGACCTGATCGACCTGGCCGTGATGGGCTGCCAGGAGTGAGGACCGGACGACTCACGTGGACGACGTCGACGCTCGCCTGCGCCTGGCGGGGCGGGTGGGTCTTTCGGTCCGAAGGTAGTGTCCCCTTGGGTGTGGAAGAGTGAAGAGGCCATCCTGAGGTTGCCAAGAGCCTTTGCTGCGTGAGCAGCGGAAAGGAGCCCCAGGGTGGCCAGGAGAAGGATGGCGTCGGTGGAGCGGGTTGGCAAGGTGCTGACGGCGG
>JBLMXF010000090.1:0-8347 GCA_050257595.1 Acidobacteriota bacterium
AGTACGGCATCGACCTCTACCGCCATGCCATCGGCTCGCAAGTCGTCCTCGAGGTGCTGCGTGGGGCGAAGCTGGTCAGTCTGCGGGTGCCGGTCATCGAGCGGCAGGACGACCCGGCGCGCTTCATGGACATGGTCGACCCTGCCCGGAACCTGGTGCCTCAGCTCGATCTGCTCGCGATGGACCTGACCGATGCCCTGGCCGCCGCGGTCGGGCCCTTGCGCGAGAAGGGGGGCGTGCTGGTTGCCGGGATGTCGGCCGACGCGGCGCCGCCGGCCGACCGTTTCCAGCCGGGCGACGTCATCCATGCGCTCAACGGAGCCGAGGTGAACTCGCTGGCCGAGCTCAGGGCCGCTGCCGCCGGGCTCAAGGACGGCGACCCGGTGGTCGTGCAGCTCGAGCGCCAGGGGCTCTTGCAGTTCGTGACCTTCGAGGTCGACTAGCGGGGCGGCTGCCCGCGACGGCGGCCGGGGCGCACCTAGTGTGCCCCGGCCGTCACACTCGGGCCAAGGGATGCCGGCCTGAGTCCCGGAGGACGGTCGGCTTGCCGCGCCGCGGCTTGGCAAGCGGCGGTCCGGATGCATAATCGCGCCCGAGGACGTCGCAGAAGACGCTGGTGCTGCTGAAGTTGCTTCTCAGTTGCGAGCGCGGGCGACGGACTCGGCGAGGGCTTGGGGGAACCATGATCCGTGGGAACACGCCGTCGGCGCGGCGCTTGCGGTCCATCCTTGGCCGGGCGGGGTATGAGGTCGCGCGGGCCGTGCGGTGCCTCGGGGCTGGCTCCGAGGCGCTGGCGGGCGAGCCGCCCCGGCCCACGATGGCGCGTCCAGGTGTGCGGTGGCCCGGGGAAGATCGGTGATGCACGCCAGAAAGCTGCACCTTCACTCGATGGTGGTCCACTCGATCCTGGCTCTGGTCCCGGTCGCCGCGGTTGCGTTCCTCCTCGAGGCCGCCGCGGTCCGCATCGGAAGCTTCGGGATCGAGGTCTGGCACCTCCTGGTGCGGGTCTCTCTCGTCATCGTCCTGCTCGCCGCGCTCCCGGCGACGCTCAGCGGGATCCTCGAGCGCCGCCACCTGTACGTGACGTGGCACCGCACCCACAAGGTCAAGATGATCGCGTCGCTCGCGCTCGTGACCCTGCTCATTGTCGAGCTCGGAGCGCTGCTCGGGGGTGCCGGCCAGAGTCCGGCGATCGGGTTGATGATCGTCGTGCTCAACCCGCTGACGGTCGGTGTGCTGAGCGCGTACGGCCTCAAGATGAGCCTCGGGCGCCAGAGCCTCGCCGCCACGTCGTACCGTCCTGCCCTGTTCGGGGAGCCACCCGTCGACATCCTCGCCGTCACCGCGCGGCGTCTCGGCGAGCCGGCCGACGTCATCGACGTTCTGGAGGAGGGGATGCCGTGATCGACTTCAGCTTCAGCCCCGAGCAGCAGGAGCTGCGCGAGCGGGCCAAGGCGTTCGCCACGGAGTGGGTCGCGCCCAACGCCGCGAAGTACGACCGCGCCGGTGAGTTTCCCGCCGAGATCTGCCGTGAGGCGTTCGCCCGCGGCTTCATGAACACGTCGATCCCGCGGGAGTACGGCGGGCGCGGGCTTCACGTCGTCGACCACTGTCTGATCACCGAGGAGATCTGCACCGGCTGCTCCGGGATCGGGACGGCGATCGACGCGAACGGGCTCTCGCAGTACCCGGTGATCCTGGCCGGTTCGCACGAGCAGAAGAAGCGGTTCCTGGCGCCTATGACCGAGCGGGTGATGTTCTCGGCGTACGCCGTGACCGAGCCCGAGGCGGGCTCCGACGTCGCCCGGGTCAAGACCACGGCAAAGAAGGTCGGGAACGACTACGTCCTCAACGGCGTCAAGTGGTGGATCACCAACGGCTCGGTGGCGAGCTGGTACTTCGTCCTGGCCCGCGTGGAGGACAGGCAGACCGGGTTCATCGTGCCGGCCGACTCGGCGGGAATCATCCGCGGGCCCAAGGAGGTCAACCTCGGCCAGCACGCCTCCAACACCGTCCGGGTCACGTTCGAGGACGTCAGGGTCCCGGAGGCGCTCCGCCTGGGTGCCGAGGGCGACGGCTTCCGGATCGCCATGGAGACCTTCAACCACACCCGTCCGGGGATCGCCGCCGGGGCCAACGGGATCACCAAGGCGGCACTCAACATCGCCCTCTCGTACGCCAAGCGGCGCCGGACGTTCGACCGCAAGCTGATCTCCAACCAGGGGATCTCGTTCAAGCTCGCCGAGATCATGACCAAGCTCGATGCGGCACGCCTGCTCACCTACCGGGCCGCCTGGCAGTTCGACCATGGCGTCGACAACGCTCGCGAGGCCTCGCAGGCCAAGTGGTTCGCCAGCGACGTCGCCATGGAGGCCGCAGTGGCGTGCACGCAGATCCTCGGCGGCTACGGCTACACCAACGAGATGCCGGCCGAAAAGCTGGTTCGCGACGCCAAGATCTACCAGATCTACGAGGGTGCGAGCGAGATCCAGAAGATGATCATCGTCGGCAAGCTGCTGCGCACGAAAGAGGTGGAGTAGGCCGCCATGATCCGGTCTCGGGAGCTGCCATGGTGAAGGACCTGATGAACGTCGCCGGGAAGGCGGTCGAGCCCTTCAAGAGGCGGGCGTACGGGCGGACGTTCGTCTGTCCGGTGTGCCACCTCGAGCTCGCCTTCGCGGACGTCAACGGTGACGGTCTCGTCGTCTGCCCGCTGTGCGGCGCGGTGATCCACCTGGAGGCGCCCTACGGCCACCCGGTTCCGGTCGTGCTCGACATGGAGATCCACCGCGTCCAGCCCAAGCTCCGCCTCCACCCGCTTGCCAGCCATCTCCCCATCGGACTCTTCCCGCTCGCCCTCGCCGGCGCACTCGTGCTCTTCCTCGCGTCTCTGGTCGGGCGGCCCGCCGGACGCCTCCTGGTCGCGGTCGTCGGACCGAGCGGCCCTGCGGTCCTCGAACGGACGATCCTCCTCCTCCTCGTGCTGGCGGTCGGGCTGTCGCCGCTCACCATTGGTGCCGGGCTGTGGGACTGGTTCCACCGCTACGGCCGCCGCCCCTACCGGATCATCCGGCTGAAGATCGTCGCGTCGATCGCTTTCGTGGTGCTGGGCACGACGGCCATCATCCTGCAGGCGTCAGGTGCGGTATTCTCGCCCATCACCGGCCTTGTCGACGGCTCGTCGCCCCTCCATGTGGTCCTCGCGGCGGCTTACCTCGGTGCGCTCGCCCTCGGGATGGTCGCCGTCGCCACGCTGGGTCATATCGGCGGCAACCTCGTCTTCGGCAAGTGAGCGCCGCGCCCGGTCACGCGTCGTCGGGGCCGAGGCGGACCAGCATCTTGCCGAGGTTGTCCCCGGAGAAGAGGCCGAGGAACGCCTGGGGAGCCTTCTCCAGGCCGTCGACCACGGTTTCATGCCAGGCGATCGATCCCTCGGAGAGCCAGCGCGTCATCTCGGCCTCGAACACATCTCGCATGTCGACGTGGTCGAACACGATGAACCCCTGCAGGGTGAGGCGGCGGGGGATGGCGAGGGCGATGGCCGCGGGACCGCGCGGTGGTCGGGTCGCGTTGTAGACCGAGATCGCGCCGCACAGCACGATCCGTCCGAACTCGCGCATGCTGACGAGCGCGGCGTCGAGGAAGCGGCCACCGACGTTGTCGAACACGACGTCGATGCCATCCGGGCACAGGCGGCCGAGCTCCGCGGCGACGTCCTCGGTGGTCTTGTAGTCGAACGCCGCATCGACCCTGGCCTGTTCCTCTAGCCAGGCCACCTTCGCGGCGCTCCCGGCGCTGCCCACCACGCGGCAACCCTTCAGCCGCGCGATCTGGCAGGCGAGCGAGCCGACCGCTCCGGCCGCGCCGGTGACGAACACCGTCTCTCCCGGAGCGATCCTGCCGATCCGGAGCAGGCCGACGTACGCGGTGAGACCCGGCATCCCGAGGGCGCCCAGGTGCCACCGGGGTGGGGGAGCCGGCGGGATCCGGCGCAGCCCCTCACCGTCGGACAGGAACCCCTCGCGCCAGCCCCGGTTCGCCAGCACCCAGTCGCCCTCGGCGAACGCCGGGTTGCGGGACGCCGTCACCCTGCCGACGCTGCCCCCGTCGAGAACCTGACCGACCTGGTAGGGTGCGACGTAGCTCTTGCGATCGCTCATCCGGCCCCGCATGTAGGGATCGACGGACATCCACACGTTGCGGACCAGGACCTCTCCGGCTTGCGGTTGGGGAAGCTCGACTGTGGCGAGCTCGAAGTCGCCCTCGTGCGGCACCCCATCCGGCCGCCGGACCAGATGGATCTCTCGGGTTCTCATCACGACCTCCTCGCGCCGCCGCGCAGGTGGCGATCGTGGCCGTCCGCGGGCAGCGTCTCGTCGGACAGCGTAGCCGAGAGGGCGGCCGATCTCGAGCTGTGCCGGGGAGAACACGCTCACGGGTCACTGCCGGTCGGCAGCCGGAGCCGGCCGTGACGGTGTTACTCTTCGCTCCCGGGGAGCCACCCCCCAAGCCTGTTGAGGAGGAGGAGATCTCATGACAAGGACCACAGCGTTCGTTCTCGGCCTCGCCGTCACCGGGGCGACGGCACTGGCGCAGCCGGCGGTCGTGCCGCACGAGGCGGCGGCGGCTGAAGGGGCGGTGACGGCCTCGGCAATCTCCGGGCCGACGCGCTTCCTGTCGAACGACATGCTCGAGGGCCGGGCGCCGTCAAAGCAGGGCGAGGCGCTCGCCGTGGCGTACCTGGCGAGCACGTTGGAGCTGCTCGGCGTCGAGCCGGCAGGGCCGAACGGGAGCTGGGAGCAGACCTTCGACATCGTCGGGCTCACCTCGCACGTGCCCGAGCAGTGGTCCTTCGAAACCAGGGGGGGGCGGGTCTCCCTGAAGTTCTGGGACGACTTCATCGCCGCCACCGGCAGGCAGACGGCGCGCGTCGCGCTCGACGACGCCGAGATCGTCTTCGTCGGCTACGGGATCGCCTCGCCCGAGTACCAGTGGGACGACTTCAAGGGTGTGGACGTGCGCGGCAAGGTCCTTCTCATGCTCAACAACGACCCCGACTGGGACCCGGCGCTGTTCGGTGGCACGCGGCGCCTCTACTACGGGCGATGGACGTACAAGTACGAGGAGGCGGCGCGCCGCGGGGCGGCGGGAGCGATCATCATCCACACGACACCCTCGGCCGGCTACGGCTGGCCGGTCGTCCAGACATCCTGGACCGGCGAGCAGTACGAGCTTCCCAACGGCGGCGACCCGACCATCGAGGTGAAGGCCTGGACCACCGAGGCGGCGACGCGCCGGCTCCTCACCGCCGCCGGCTTCGACCTCCACGCGCTGGTCGAGAAGGCCCATTCCCGGGAGTTCCGGCCGATCCCGCTCGGCATCCGCACGTCGCTGGTCGTCAACAGTGACATCACACGCGCCCAGACCCGCAACGTCATGGGCATGATCCGCGGGCGCGACGCCAAGCTGCGCGACGAGGTCGTCGTGTTCTCGGCCCACCACGACCATCTCGGTGTGGGCAGGCCGGATGCGACGGGTGACCGCATCTACAACGGTGCGCGCGACAACGCCACCGGCGTGGGCATGGTGCTCGCCGTCGCCCGTGCCTTCGCCGCGTTGCCCGAACCGCCGCGCCGGTCGGTCCTCTTCCTGTTCGTGACCGGCGAGGAGTCCGGCCTGCTCGGCTCGCACTACTTCGCGACCCACCCGACCGTGCCCAACGACCGCCTGGTGGCGGACATCAACTTCGACGCCGGCAACATCTTCGGGCGGACCCACGACGTCTCAGAGGTGGGGCGGGGGAAGTCCGACCTCGACGAGGTGCTCGACGCGGTCGCGAGAGTGCAGGGACGGGTGGTGACCGATGAAGCCTTCCCGGACTACGGAGCGTTCTACCGTTCCGACCAGTTTTCGTTTGCCAAGGTCGGCGTCCCGTCGCTCTACTTCTCGTCCGGCGTCGACTTCATCGGCCGCCCGCCCGGATGGGGAAGGGCGACAGCCGACGCGTGGCGCGACGCCCACTACCACCAGCCCAGCGACCAGGTCGACGCGACCTGGAACTGGGACGGCATGGTCGAGGACGCCCGTCTCGGCTTCCTGGTCGGCTACGAGGTGGCCCAGGCCGATCACCGGCCGCAGTGGCGCTCCGGCGACGAGTTCGCCCACGCGCGGCCGGCGCCGGGAGACTGACTCGCCACGCCTGCTCGCGGCCCTGAAAGGCGGCCGAGCTACTTCGACGCGGGCTGGCTCGAGGGCGGCACCATGCCCTTGAGGCGCATGTAGGTCACGATGTTGCCGTAGTGCTCCCAGTCGTGGGTGAGGTTGATGAGGAGCGCGTTGAACTTGGGCATCTCGTGGCCGAACAGCTTCACCGTCCCATGCACCTCGGCGTCGGGGAGGCGGTAGGCCTTCTGGCACAGGGCGGACGAGCCCTTGAGCGCCTCGACGATCGCGGCCTTGGTGGTCTTCGTCTTCTCGACGTCCGGGGAGGGATTCGGCTCGCCCAAGACGTCGGAGCAGATACCGTACTGCGTGTCGGCGACATGCGCGACGATCTGGCCGAAGCTGCGGACCTCGGGTGTCGGCTTGAATGCGTAGTCGGCCTCCGGGACCTGCTCCGCCGCCTTCGCGATGTAGCCCTCCACGTAGGTATATGAGCCATGCAGCATCCCCGCGGCTCCCCCGGAACTGGCCGCCTTCATCCCCTGGGCGAGGACCGGTGTGGCGGCCGCCATGAGCAGCACAGGCAGCACTCTCTTCATGGTCGTCTCCTTCGCATGCGGAAACCCCGCCCCCGGCCCGCGGGATTCCCCCGACCCGCGGCCGTTCCGGTGGCCGGAGGGGGCTACCAGCGCGACAGCCGCCGCCGCGGCGCCCGCGGCGATCAGCGGGAGCGGCGCGCCGGCGACCCCGCGGCGGATGCGTAGCGGATCGCCAGGTCGCGCCACGGGCCGGTGGCGTTGAGACGGATGAGGTTGCCGAGGTGGCCGGCCAGCGTCCGTTGGATGAAAACGATGTCCCCGGGGACGCGGACGTCGACGGCCTGCGGCCAGCGGCTCCACGAGAGGCGAAGCAGCCGGTGGTAGAGGGTGTCGTCCTCACCGAACCGGTACCTGGGTTTCCGGCGGAAGATCGGTGCGAACACCTCCACATAGGGATCGGTGAGATCGGCAGGCAGGGCGGCCCGGCCTTTCCTGCTGACGCCGAGCCGTCGCAGCGTCGCGGGCACGTCTCCCGTCCTCTCCTCGATGACGGCGAGCAGAAGGTCGGCGTATCCCTCGGCGACACGCTCCGGCACCTGCTTCACGCAACCGAAGTCGTAGACGATGACGCGTCCGTCCGGGAGGAACGAGAAGTTCGCCAGGTTGGGGTCGGCGTGCAGGAGGCGGTGCTCGAACAGGCCGCGGAAGAGGAACTCGAAGAGCGCCGTGCCCCACCGGTTGCGTAGCCTCTGACTCGCGTCGCCCGAGCAGGCGTCGGTTGGGGTGATCCCCTCCCGGTACTCCATGGTCAGCACGGTCCGAGTGCTCGCCTCATCAACGACACGCGGGATCACGATCTCGGGGACGCCGGCATGCAGCGTGGCCATCCGCCGCATGTGCTCCGCCTCGATGGTGTAGTCGAGCTCCTCGATCAAGCGGTCACGAACCTCGCGCCAGATCGGCTCGAAGTCGATATCCGAGATCAGCCCGAACAGCGTCTTGAGGACGGTCCGGAGGTTCTTGAGGTCGGCCTTGACGATCCTCTCGATGAGGGGGTACTGGATCTTGACCGCGACCCGGCGCCCGTCCCGGAGCTTCCCGAGATGGACCTGGCCGATCGAGGCCGCCGCATAGGCCTCGAAGTCGAGGGTCTCGAACAGCGCGTCGAAATCCTCCAGCGCCGTCCGGATCTCGTCCTCCATCACCTCGGCGGGCACGCGCGGCGCCTCCCGCTGCAGCGAGCGGAGGACCGCCGCGACCTCGGGCGGGAGCAGGCCCTCGTGGAGGCTGAGCATCTGGCCGACCTTCATGGCCGCGCCCTTGAGCTGGCCGAGGGTCTCGACCACCCGGGTGGCGTTGCGGATCAGGTTGTCCGACCGATGTGACCGCCGCGACGGGGCCGACCGCGCCAGCCCCGCGACCTGGCTGCCCAGCACGGACACACCGACGCGCCCCGCCAGGCCGCCCAGCCTGGCGATCCGCCGCACCGCGGAGGTGATGAGGTCCTCATCTCCCACGGCCGCGAAACTACCACGAGTCGTACTCCCACACCCCCAGCAGCCTGTTCACAGCTGACGGCTGATAGCCGTCAGAGTCCCCCACGCCCCCACGCCGCAATGAGGCGATCCCAGCCACCGGGTTCAAGG
>JBLMXF010000091.1:0-6671 GCA_050257595.1 Acidobacteriota bacterium
TGGCTGCCGCCCTCGGTGCCGCCGAGGCCGGCGCCGAGGTGCTGGTGGTGTGCCGCGGCGCCGATCCGTCGGCGACCAGCACCGGCTGGGCGCAGGGCGGCATCATCTTCCGGGGCGAAGGTGATTCGCCCGCGCTGCTCGCCCATGACATCCTCGAGGCCGGGGCGAACTACGGCTTGCCCGCCGCGGCGGAGTACCTCGCCGAGCGCGGCCCAGGGCTCGTCCAGGAGTGGCTGCTCGACCGTCTCGCCGTGCCCTTCGACAGGAGGGACTCCGGCGAACTCGACCTCGCGCTCGAGGGCGCGCACTCGGTTCCCCGCATCATTCACGCCGCGGATCACACCGGGGCGGCGATCGAGAAGGCGCTCCTGGCTGCCGCCCAGCGCCACCCGGGCATCCGCATCGTCCCCGGCTACCAGGGGATCGACCTGCTGACCACTCACCACCACTCGCAGCGGGCAGTCGATCGCTATGCCCTGAAGAATCGGTGCGTGGGTGCCTACCTCATGGAGGCTGCCAGTGGCCGTGTCTGCACGGTGATGGCAGCCGCCACCGTCCTCGCCACCGGTGGGGCTGGCGCGCTCTACGTCCACACCTCGAACCACCCAGGCTCGATCGGCTCGGGCCTCGCCATGGCGTCGCGCGCCGGTGCGCGGCAGCTCAACCTCGAGTTCATCCAGTTCCACCCCACCTGCCTGTACGTCCCAGGGGCGCCCCGCTATCTCATCACCGAGGCTCTGCGCGGCGCCGGCGCACAACTGGTCAACGCCGACGGTGAGACGTTCATGGGGCGCTATCACCCGCAGGGCCCGCTGGCCCCCCGTGACGTCGTGACCAGGGCGATCGTCGACGAGATGCACCGCACTGGGGCGGAGTGTGTCTACCTCGACCTCGGAGATCGCGGCCAGGAGCTGAAAGGGCGTTTCCCGACCGTTGCCGCAACCTGTGCCCGCTTTGGTATCGACATGGCACACGGCAGGATCCCGGTCGTCCCGGCTGCCCACTACACCTGCGGGGGCGTCGTCTCCGACCTCCGCGGCCGGGCCACGGTCCCGGGGTTGTACGCGGCAGGCGAGGTGGCATGCACAGGCGTCCACGGCGCGAACCGGCTGGCCTCTACCTCGTTGCTCGAAGGGCTGACCTTCGGGCTCGCCGCTGGCCAGGACGCCGCGGTGCGCGTCGGGGAGTATCCGGTCGAGGACGCGCTCGCCGAGGCGATCCGGGACTGGGAACCGGTGCCCGGGCCGTCCAACGAGGACCCCGCGCTGATCGCTCAGGACTGGTCAGCGGTCCGCCACACGATGTGGAACTACGTGGGGATCGTCCGGACAGCGGAACGGCTCGAGCGGGCCGTCGCGGACCTGCGCCACCAACTCGTCCGGCTGACCACCTTCTACCGCACGACGCCGATTTCTGCCGCGCTCGTCGACCTCTTCCACGGCTGCACGGCCGCCGGACTCATCGCCCAGGCGGCCCAGCGCAATCCCACCTCGGTGGGGTGCCACTACGTCGTCCGCTGAGTTCCCCACCCCGCGACCAGGGGTGGCCGCTGCCAGGTCACGGAAAGCATCCGGGGGCGCGCCTCCGTGCGCGCTATCTTGTTAGTTTGCCCGGATGATACTTCGCCCCTTCACCCCTTCGCCCCTTCACCCCTTCACCCCTTCACCCCTTCACCCCTTCGCCGCTCAGATCTCGACCTGGGAGCCGAGCTCGACGACCCGGTTGGGCGGCAGGTTGAAGAACGCCGTGGCGGCACGGGCGTTGCGCGACATCAGGGCGAACAGGCGCTCGCGCCAGATGGCCATCCCGGGGCGGCTGGTGGCCAGGATGGTTTCCTTGCCCAGGAAGTAGGTGGTCTCGGCCGGCGGGAACTCGAGCCCTTTGAACTTGATCCTCTTCAGGGCCTTCGGTACGTCAGAGGTTTCCATGAAACCGTAGCGGAGAACGACGCGGAAGAAGCCCTCACCCAGCTCCTTGACCTCGATGCGCTCATCCTTGCCGACGCGGGGTTGCTCCTCGGTGACCACGGTCAGGAGCACGACACGCCGGTGAAGCACCTTGTTGTGCTTCAGGTTGTGGAGCAACGCCGGGGGGGTGCGGTGGAGAGTCCCAGAAAGGAACACCGCCGTGCCCGGCACTCGCTGCGGCGGGTGCTCCCCTACGTCCTGGAGGAACAGGTCCATCGAGAGCATGCCTTCCATCATCCTCTCGCTGAGGATCTTGCGTCCACGCAGCCAGGTCGTCATGAGGACGAAGACGATGCCCGCGACGAGCAGGGGAAACCAGCCGCCATGGGGGACCTTCACGATGTTGGCACCGAAGAACGCGAGGTCTGCGGTGAGGAAGACCGCCGTCACGCCCAAGGCGGTGATCACCTTCCAGTGGAACCGCTCGCGCGCGACCTGGTAGGCGAGGAAGGTCGTGATCACCATCGTCGAGGTGACAGCCACGCCGTAGGCGGCGGCCATGTTGGTGGAGCGCTGGAAGCCGAACACGAGGGCGATGGTCGACAGCATGAGGACCCAGTTCACGCCCGGGATGTAGATCTGCCCGATCTCGACCGCCGACGTGTGGACGATGTCCATGCGCGGAAAGTACCCGAGCTGGACCGCCTGCCGGGTCAGCGAGAACGCCCCCGAGATCACCGCCTGGGAGGCAATCACCGTCGCCACGGTGGCGAGGATCACCAGCGGGTAGAGTCCCCAGGCCGGTGCCAGGCGGTAGAACGGGTTCTGGACCGCCGACGGCTCCCGCAGCAGCAACGCGCCCTGGCCGAAGTAGTTGAGCATGAGCGACGGGGCGACGAAGGAGAACCAGTCAATCTGGATCGGCTTCTCGCCGAAGTGGCCGAGGTCGGCGTAAAGCGCTTCCCCACCGGTGGCCACCAGCAGCACAGCGCCCAGCACGAGATATCCGCGAACGCCGTAGTGGACGAAGAAGTGAACGGCGTGGAGCGGATTGACCGCGGCCAGCACCGAGGGCGTGTGGACCACGCTGACCAGGCCCAAGAACCCGATGGTCCCGAACCACACGACCATGATCGGGCCAAACACCGCGCCGATGCTGGCCGTTCCGCGCCTCTGGACCAGGAAGAGCAGGAACAGGATCACGGCCGTGATCGGCACGACGTAGGGCACGAAGAACGGGGTCGCAACCTCCAACCCCTCGACGGCGCTGAGGACCGAGATCGCCGGGGTGATCATCCCGTCACCGTACAGAAGGGCGGCCCCGAAGATGCCGAGCATGACCATGGCGAGCCGCCAGCCCCGGGCAGGATCGCGGCGGGGCCGCAGCAGCGACATGAGGGCGAGGATCCCGCCCTCACCCTTGTTGTCCATCTTCAGCACGTAGACGTGGTACTTGAGGGTGACCACGATGACCAGCGCCCAGAAGATCAGGGAGAGGATGCCGAGCACGTTGGCGTGGGTGACGGGCTCCGGGTGCTCGCCGAGAAAGCACTCGCGCAGGGCGTACAGTGGGCTGGTGCCAATGTCTCCGTAGACCACCCCGAGGGCGGTCAGGGAGAGCGCGGCCAGACGCGCGCCCTTCACGGCGTGGTTGCTCTCGGCCACTCTCTCCTGTCGAATCGCCCACCCCCTCCGCAGCCGGGAAGCATAGCCCCGGCCGTCAAGGGCGGCAAGGCGGCACGGTCAGGCCGCGGCGACGGCCACTCGTGCTTCATCGCGGCGACGGCCTTCAGGCCGATCCGTCGGCCGCATCCTGCTCTTGACGCTCCCTCCGTCTGGCCATCACCTCGTCCCACATCTGCTCGACTGCCTTGCGGCTGCCCAGGCCGACGGCGAGCACGCCCGTCGCGGCCAGCGCGCCGAACGTGATCAGGAACGCTTGAGTCACGAGACCCTGGCCGACCTTGATGTGAAGGAGGGCGAGAGCGGATGCAAAGACCAGGATGGCCGCGCGGATGATCCGGGAAATCAGCGCCGCTCGGGCGATCCCCTCGTCGTACAGCGTCCGCCTGACCGACCGCGACACGCCAGCCGCGACCGCGAATCCGACCGCCAGAATGAGCCCGCCAACCAGCAGGTCCGGGACCACGAAAACCAGCCGTTCGAGGAGCTTGGAGAGCACGCTGAGGTGCCAGATCACGAACACGTTGTCCAGAAAAAGGAGGAACACGAGTGTGCCGATGACCCCGCCGGCCAGTGCAAACAGGGTATGCCGGACATCCCCCTTGGCCAGAGCCCCGCCCCAGCTCAGACGCTGGAGCACCCTATCGAGGCGGAGCACGATGAGGGTCCGGACCACGATCCGGGCGACCAGCCAGGCCACCAGGAGTCCAACGAGAAGCACGAGCAGGCCGGCGACCAGGGCGGGCACGAAGGATAGGATGTTGGAGAAGATGCCCTGCAGCGACAGAATGGGTTGGTCGTTCATGAAGCCTCCCGCATGCCGAGCCACCTCTTTGGCTCGACCGGCATCTCGTAGACGATCACGACCGGCTTGCCGGTGCCGTCGGCGAGCTCAAGGGGGATGGCATAGCCGAGCACGTGTTCGAGTACGCCGGCCTCGGTGCCGCCGACCACGAGGGCCTCGGCTCTCTCCGACTCGCGCAGCACCCCGGTCACCACCTCGTGGGCCCTCGTCACCACAAGCTCGGCCTCTACCCCGCTCAGTGCGGTTAGCGACTGAAGCTCATCCCGACCGTCCTGCTCCTCGCGAGGGCTTGCCGCCAAGGGGACAACGTGCACTGCCCTCAGCCGAGCGCCGGCCTCTCCGGCGAGTGCCTGTGCGATGTCGAAGGTCAGCTCGGCGTGCGGTCCCCGCTCGAGCGCCACCAGCACCGTCCCCATTCGCGACGGCCACTCTTCGGCGCAGATCTCCACGACCTGCGCCGGGGCCGAGCGGACCACCCGATCCACGACCGTGGCAGCGATCCGCTCGAGGAACGTGTTCCGCCGGGCACGCCCAAGGACAATCAGGTTGCACTGCTCCTCGAGGGCGGTCTCGACGATGCCGAAAGAGGCCCGGTGGGAGACCTTGATCATAGGGCGTGCCGGCACGCCGAGTCCCTGTAGACGTTCGACCGCCCGGTCGAGCACGGTCCGCGCCTCGCCCGAGCGATCGAGCCCGTGGGCGAGCATCTCGCCCTCGGGCACCTCGATCACCGACATCACGACCACCTCGCCGTTGAAATACCGTCCGATCGCCCCCGCCGCGTCCACGATCACGTTGGCGTGAGCCGGGTTGGCGACACAGGCCAGGACCCTGTACTCACGCCGGGCGGCTGCTTCCCTCCCCGCCACCACCTTTGCGTAGGCGCGGTCGCGCTTGCGCGCATAGGCGTAGAAGACGCCGAGCCCGACCAGGATCCACATCCCCGCCGCCAGCCACGCCTTCGGACTGTAGAAGACGAGGTAACCGGCGAGCACGAGCTGGAGGACGATCCCGACGATCGGCACGAGGGGAACGAACGGCACGTGGAAGCCGCGGTCGAGGTCGGGCCGCTTCTTGCGCAGGGCGATCACCACCAAGAGGACCTGCATGAACAGCAGCAGGAACATGATGTCGGCCGCACTGGCGACGGCCTCGATGGGAAGCGCCGCCGCCATGAAGGCGATCAGGACGGCCGACGCCGTGATCGCCAGATGGGGGGTCTTGCGCTTGGGGTGGACCTTGCCGAACCATGAGGGCAGGTTACGATCGCGTCCCATCGCAAAGGAGACCCGCGACGACGAGAAGATCGTGGCGTTGAGCGCACTCATGGTGGAGAGAAGGCCACCGACCAGCAGCATCACGCCGCCACCATTGAAGAACGTCGCGGCGACATCGACGAGGGCGGTCTCTTTCTTGAGGCCGAGGAACTTCCACCCCGGCATGTCGGGCGAGTGGACGGACCCGAGGGCGGCGAAAGCCACGAGCAAATAGATCGGCACCACGATGAGAAGCGAGAGGAATACCGCCCGCGGCACATTCCGCTTGGGGTCGCGGGCCTCCTCGCTGCACTGGGAGATGATCTCGTAGCCCTCGAAGGCGATGAACGTGAGTCCCATCGCGGTCAACACGCCACCGTACCCGTTTGGTGTGAAATCGGCGAAGATTGCCTGCCAGGTAGGCTTGTGCAGGGTCACCCAGATGCCGAAGCCGATGAACACCGCCAGGATGAGGATCTTCCCCACGGTGACAATGTTCCCGGCCTTGCCGGCCTCCGAGGCCCCGCGGTAGTTGATAAAGGCGAAGAGAGCCACCACGCCGACGGCGAGCCATTTCTCGAACGAAAGGAAAGGTGTGTGCGGCGGTGTCAGGCCGATGAGCGGCAGCGTGATGTGGAGGTAGGCCCCGAACCCAAGGGCGTAGAGGGAGCAGGCCACCGCATGGGCGAACCACGACATCCAGCCGCTCATGAACCCCTGCGGCTCCTTGAGGCCGGTCTTCACCCACAGGTAGCCCCCGCCGGCGTCGTGAAACGAGGAGCCGAGCTCCGCGTACGCAGAGGCCGCGAAGAGGGTGACGACCCCGTTGAGGAGAAAGGCGATCAGCAGCCCGGGGCCGGCCACCCCGGCGGCGATCCCGGTCAGCACGAAGATCCCTGCACCGATCATCGCCCCGACGCCGATCATGGTGATGTCAAGGAGCGTCATCTCGCGCGAGAGACGGACCTCGAGCGATGTGTCCATGAGCATTCTCCTCCGCGAATTCTACAGCCGATCACG
>JBLMXF010000092.1:0-18017 GCA_050257595.1 Acidobacteriota bacterium
TTTCGCGCATGAGTGTCAGAACCGGTCCAGGAAGCCGCCTTCGCCACCGGTGTTCCTCCTGGTATCTACGCATTTCACCGCTACACCAGGAATTCCGCTTCCCCCTCCCGGCCTCAAGCACAGCAGTCTGGCAGGCAGTTCCCCGGTTGAGCCGAGGGCTTTCACCTGCCACTTACCGCGCCACCTGCGCGCGCTTTACGCCCAGTAATTCCGAATAACGCTTGCCCCCTCCGTATTACCGCGGCTGCTGGCACGGAGTTAGCCGGGGCTTCCTTTGGGGGTACTGTCAGACCTCCCGGCTATTCACCGGAAGGCTTTCGCCCCCCCTGACAGGGGTTTACAACCCGAAGGCCTTCATCCCCCACGCGGCGTCGCTGGGTCAGGGTTTCCCCCATTGCCCAAGATTCCCCACTGCTGCCTCCCGTAGGAGTCTGGGCCGTGTCTCAGTCCCAATGTGGCCGATCACCCTCTCAGGCCGGCTACCGATCGCAGCCTTGGTAGGCCATTACCCTACCAACTAGCTAATCGGACGCGGGCCCATCCAGGAGCGGCTGGCCCCGAAAGGTCCCAGCCTATCTTCCCCGCGACTTGTGTCACGGAGAACGTATGCGGTATTACCCCCTCTTTCGAGGAGCTATCCCCCACTCCAGGGTAGGTTACCCACGCGTTACTCACCCGTTCGCCGCTCGACTCTCCTCCCGAAGGAGGGGCCTCGCTCGACTTGCATGTGTTAGGCGCGCCGCCAGCGTTCATTCTGAGCCAGGATCAAACTCTCCAGTTTGATCTTAAAGCTTAGGAACGCGCCAGCCAGTTAAGGCTGGCATTGCGTTATTCGTGTGTGTCTCATGCTTGGCATGCCAAGCACGGTTGCACCGCACGCTCGATTTAGTTTTCAAAGAACCTCGACTCACCCCTCGAGGCGGATAAATACTGTAGTCCAGGTCGGTCGAGTTGTCAAGGGAGTTCGACCTCCCTTCCTGCATCCAGTCATCCAGTCCTCAAAGAGCAACCCGCGCCGTGCGCGGGGACAAACCTTATAGATGAGCCGGCCGCCGCTGTCAACCCCCTCGCGGCCAGCCAGGGTCGGCGGCGGTACTCCGATCGCTCCCGTAGCCGATCCCGACCGACGCCGCACACGGCTTTCACGCGGCCTGCCCCGCGCAACGCGGCGCCGCAGCCGTTGCAGGCCCTTCCCCACACCGGTGACGGAGCTTCCGTAGACGGAGCTAGGATGGTCGAATGAGCGAGTTTCTCCGCGACGAGGCACTCGAGGCGTTAGTCCGCGAGCTCAACCGCGACGACCCGGCAGCGAGTCCGGACAGCGCCCGGTCCGAGGTGCCCGAGGGGAGCAAACCGGAAGCCGAGAAGGCGCGTGTCGGCGAAGGGGATCCGCTCGAGCGTGTCCTCACGCTAGCCGTGCGACAAGGCGCCACCGACGTCCTGCTCATCCCGGGATCGCCCCCGATTCTGCGGATCCGAGGACGTCTTGGCCAAGCAGACACGGCAGTCGTCGACGAGGACGACATCCGGGCGATGCTCACGCCTCACTTGCCGGGCCTCGCAGCCGTCGCGCTGCGCGACCAGGGCTCTGCCGATTTCTCCCTTCGCGTCATGCCCTCGACCGGGGAACATGGGGCCTTCCGGTTCCGCGTCAATCTCCACCGCCAGCGTGGGCGTCTGGCGGCGGCGATTCGCGCCCTTCCTCGGGAGATCCCCACCCTCTCCTCGCTGGCCCTGCCGCTGGCGCTTTCCGAGCTGGTGCGCCCGACCCGCGGGCTGGTTCTTGTCTGCGGACCAACCGGCGCCGGGAAGACCTCAACGCTCGCCGCCCTGGTGGGAGAGATCAACCGCACCCGCACCTGCCACGTTGTCACCATTGAGGAGCCGATCGAGTACGAACATCCCAACGTTCGCTCGATCGTCGAGCAGGTCGAGGTCGGCAGCGATTCGCCGTCATGGTCCGCCGCGTTGCGCGCGGCCCTCCGCCAGGACCCGGACGTGCTGTTGGTCGGCGAGATGCGGGACCTCGACAGCATGGCAATCGCGCTGACTGCCGCCGAGACCGGGCACCTCGTGCTCTCCACCCTCCACACTGCCGACGCCGCCCAGGCCGTCCATCGCATCGTCGATGTCCACCCCGCCGCACAGCAGGGCCAGGTCCGCCAGCAACTCGCCCTCGCCCTGAATGCCATCGTCTGTCAGCAGCTGGTGCCGAGGGCGGACGGCGCGGGACGGGTTCCGGCTGTCGAGGTCCTGCTCGCCAACCCGGCAGTCCGCCAGCACATCCGCAAGGAGCGCGCACAGAACCTCCACAACGAGATTACGCTGGGTAAGCGGGCCGGGATGATCACGTTGGAGGAGTCGCTCGCTCGCCTGGTGAGGTCCGGGGCGATCACGGCGGACGAGGCCCAGGTGCGCGCGTCGTACCCTGAGGAGCTCGACGACCTCCTCAGGGGCAAGTGACCCTCGGGCAGAGGACGCGACCTGCAGATCGCTGGCGCGAATACCCCTCGGAGGCAGGGGTGCCGGCCCGGCACGCCCACCTCACTGTCACGAGAAGAGGACCCGGCGACCCTCGATCCGCCACGGACGAGTGAGCAGCATCCGGACCGCTTCGGGATAGGCGATGTGCTCCTGCTCGAGAATGCGGTGCGCGAGTGCCTCCGCGCTGTCACCATCGCGGACTGAGACCGGCCGCTGCAAAACGATCGGCCCGGTGTCGCAGCCGGCGTCGACCAGGTGGACCGTGCACCCGGAAACCTTGACGCCGTAGGACCAGGCCTGGTGCTGCGCATCCACGCCCGGGAAGGCGGGGAGCAACGCCGGGTGGATGTTGAGGATCTGGGGCGAGAAGCGGGAGACGAAGACGGGCGTGAGCAGGCGCATGTAGCCCGCCAGACACACCCACTCGCCGCCGACCTCCTCGATGGCCGCGATCATCCTCCGCTCGTGATCCTCGCGCGTCAGTCCCTTGGAGGGAAGCACCGCCGTCCGGATGCCACGCTCACGGGCGTGTTCGAGGCCGCCGGCATCCGCCTTGTTGGAGAGCACCAGCACGACCTCGGCTGGCACCTCGCCGCGGGAGCACGCGTCCGCGAGCGCCACGAAGTTGGAGCCACGCCCCGAGAGGAGGACCGTCAGCCTGGCCAGCTGCCGGCCCGCGCCGATGGCTGCCGTCCCGGCTCGCGACTCTTCAGTCATGGTGGCCACCGATGAAGCGGACTCCCGCCCCGACTACGGTGCGACCGATCACCCAGGCCGGGCCGTGGTCGACGAGGGCGGCGAGAACCGCCCTCACCCGATCTGGCGCCACCACCAGGATCAAACCGACTCCGAGGTTGAAGGTGCGGCGCATGTCCGCCTCGGGAACACGACCCGTGCTGCGGATCAGGCGGAACACCGCAGGCTCGCTCCACGACCCGAGGTCGATTTCCGCGCCGAGTCCCTCAGGAAGGGCCCTCGGCAGGTTGTCGGGGATCCCGCCGCCGGTGATGTGTGCGCCGCTGCGCACCAGGTCGTGCTCGATCAGCGGACCGACCGCGGCGAGGTAGGAGCGGTGGGTTGCCAGCAGTTCCTCCGCCACGCTGCGTCCCAGCTCCGGAACCCGACTTCCCGGCGCCAGGCCGAGGATCTCGAAGAAGACCTTGCGGGCGAGCGAGTATCCGTTGGTGTGGAGTCCGCTCGAGGGGAGGGCCAGGAGGACGTCGCCGGAGCGCACACTCTCGCGGTCGAGCATGCGGTCGCGCCGCACCGCCCCGACGATGAACCCCGCGAGATCGTACTCGCCGGGCCGGTAGAACCCTGGCATTTCGGCGGTCTCACCTCCAAGCAGTGCGCAGGAGTTGGCGCGGCAGCCCTTCGCCAGACCTTCGATGACCTTCGCCGCCACACCCGGGACCAGGTGCCCCGTGGCCAGGTAGTCGAGGAAAAACAGGGGGCGCGCCCCCTGGACCAGGATGTCGTTGACACAGTGATTGACCAGATCCTCGCCTACCGTGTCGTGGACCCCGGCCGCCTGAGCGACCTTGAGCTTGGTCCCGACCCCGTCCGCGGAGGCTACCAGCACGGTGCCGGCCGGGTTGTCGGGCTCGAGGGTGAAGAGCCCACCGAAGCTACCGATCTCCGACAGGACGCCCGGGATGAAGGTGGTCCTGGCGAGGCGTTTGATCTCGGCGAGTGCCCGGTCCTGGGCATCGATGTCGACGCCTGCGCCGGCGTACGTGAGCCCGGCGGGCCGATCGTCGTCGCTCACCGTTGCTCCTTGGCGATGACCTCGGCGTGTTCCTCGTCGAGGACGCGATAGTTGAGCGAGAAGCACGCGGTGCAGAAATGCTGCCGCGGAGTCGTGAGGCACCCCAGCATCCCCGCTTCCGACAGATAGCCGAGAGAGTCGGCGCCAACGAAGGCCCGGATCTCCTCGACACCCTGCGAAGACGCGATCAGCTCGCGCCGCTCGGGAGTGTCGATCCCGTAGAAGCACGGGCCCACCGTGGGCGGCGAGCTGATCCTCAGGTGGACCTGCCGAGCTCCCGCCGCCTTGAGCATCATGACGATCTTCCGCGACGTAGTGCCACGCACGATGGAATCGTCGACCAGGACCACGCGCTTGCCCTCGACCACCGAGCGGACGGGGTTGAGCTTGATCTTCACGCCGAAGTGCCGGATCGCCTGGCGCGGCTCGATGAAGGTCCGACCGACGTAGTGGTTGCGCACGAGCCCCAGGGCGAACGGGAGGCCGGATTCGCGGGCATACCCGAGCGCTGCCGGGACCCCGGAGTCCGGCACGGCCACGACGACGTCCGCGGCCACTGGGTGCTCCCTGGCGAGCTGCTCGCCCATCCTCTCCCGCACCGCTCCCACTCCTTCCCCGAAAACCGTGGAGTCCGGCCGCGCAAAATAGACGTGTTCGAAGACGCAATGGGCGAAAGGCCCGGCGCTCGGCCGGCGCAGGACCCTCGGTTCCTCGCCGGAGAGCTCGACCACTTCGCCAGGCCCCACCTCGCGCACGAAACGCGCCTCGATGAGGTCGAACGCACACGTCTCCGACGCCACCACCCAGGCCTCTCCCAACCGCCCCAGAGCCAGGGGACGGAATCCGTGGGGATCGCGGGCTGCGAATAGCCGTCCGTCGCACAGAATGGCGACTGAGTACGCCCCCACCGCGGCGTCCAGCGTCTCGATCAGGGCGGCCTCGAGGCTGGGGGTCCGGGAGCGTGCCAACAGGTGGAGAAAGACCTCGCTGTCCGAAGTGGACTGAAAGATCGCGCCCTGCTGCTCGAGCGAATGCCGGAGGCGCAGCGCGTTGACCAGGTTGCCGTTGTGAGCAAGGGCGATCTGCCCGCGATGGGTCTTCGCCACCACCGGCTGGGCGTTGACCAGGGTCGAGTTGCCCGCCGTCGAGTAGCGCACATGGCCGAGAGCAGCGCCGCCGGGAAGCTGGGCCAGGCGGTCCCGGTCGAAGACGTCCGCGACCAGGCCCATCTCCTTGTAGTGACGCAGCTCGCGTCCGTCGAACGCGGCGATTCCAGCCGATTCCTGACCGCGGTGCTGGAGCGCGTAGAGCCCGAGATACACGAGGTTCGCCGCGTCTGGATGGCCGAGGATGGCGCACACGCCGCACTCGTCACGGAAGGCGTCGCCCCTGACCTTCACTCCCCGAGCCATGCCATGCCCTCCTCACGCAAGTGGGCCAGGTCTCCGACGGGCTCGTCGAGCAGGACCGTGGTGCCGCTCCGGAAGCCCAACGAGCGCCCTCCCGCGACTCCCAGCCGCGTGAGGGGAAGGCCCGCGCATGCCCTCGTGATCGCATCCTCGCATCCTGCGGGAACGGCGAGGAGGTAGCGGCCCGCCCACTCGCCGAACAGCATCCGCACCACCGAGCAGGCCGGGGGCACCTGCAGGTCCGCGCCGACCTCGCCGCCGGTCATCTCGACCGCGGCCACGGCGAGGCCCCCGTCCGAGATGTCCTTGGCCGCAACCAGGCCCAGCCTGACCAGGTCTCGCACCGTCGATGCGAGCCGTCGGTCCGTCGCGAACTCCACCGGCGGAACCGGCCCCGTCTCGCAGCCCAGCACGAGCTGGAGGAAGCGGCTCGCCCCCACCTCGCCCTCCACCGGACCGAGGACGAAGATGGCGTCGCCCTCGGACCACTGCCCGCGGGGACGGTGCCTGACCTCCGGGACCACGCCGACCATCCCGACGGTCGGCGTCGGGAGGATGGCCACCCCGGAGGTCTCGTTGTAGAACGACACGTTGCCCGACACGACTGGGACGTCGAACGCGCGGCACGCGGCTGCAATACCGTCCACGGCGGCGATGAATTGGCCCATCACGCGGGGGCTCTCCGGGGAGCCGAAGTTCAGGCAGTCGGTCACGCCGATCGGCTCCGCACCGACGCAGGCGAGGTTGCGGACCGACTCCGCCACCGCCTGGGCGGCACCCCAGTACGGGTCCAGTGAGCAGGCCAGGGCGTTGCAGTCGGTGGTCGCGGCCAGGCCGATGTCTGTGCCCGGGATCATGACCAGCGCGGCGTCGGCGCCCGGGCCGACGACGGTGGAGGCTCCCACTGACTGGTCGTACTGCTCGAACACACGCCTCGCACTCGCGAGGTTGGGGGTGGCGATGAGCGTGCGCAGGTCCGCGGCCCAGTTCCGACCGGTGAGCTTGGGCAGGGTGACCAGGGCCGCGGGCTCCGGCGCGATCGATGGCCTCTCGTAGCGCGGCGCCTCGTCGACCAGGGGCTTGACCGGGAGTCGGAATGCCTCGCGCCCTGCGAAGGTCGCGCGCACGTCTCGGCCTGCCACCACCTCGCCGATCTCACACGCGTCGAGGCCCCACCGCCGGCACACGGCGAATACCCCGTCGAGTCGGTCGGGGCTCACCACCAGCAACATGCGCTCCTGGGACTCCGAGAGCATCAGCTCGTAAGGGGTCATGGCCTGCGTCCGCACCGGCACGCGGTCGAGATCGAGATCGAGGCCGCAGCCGGCACGGGCCGCCATCTCGAATGCCGAGGAGGAGAGGCCCGCAGCGCCCATGTCCTGAATGCCGACCACGAGGCTGTTCGCCATCAGTTCCAGGCAGCACTCGATGAGCAGCTTCTCCGTGAAGGGGTCGCCGACCTGGACAGTGGGCCGCATCTCGGCAGCCTTGTCGTCGAAGGTGTCCGACGCCATGGTCGCCCCATGGATGCCGTCGCGGCCCGTCTTCGAACCGAGGTAGACCACCTTGTTCCCCGGACCGGAGGCTCGCGCGTAGAAGACCTTGTCCCCGCGCGCCACGCCCACACACATGGCGTTGACGAGGATGTTGCCGTTGTAGGACGGGTGGAAGTCGATCTCCCCGCCCACGGTCGGAACGCCCACGCAGTTGCCGTAGTCGCCGATCCCACGCACCACGCCATCCACCAGGTGGATCATCCGGGGCGCATCGACCTGGCCGAAGCGCAGTGAGTCGAGGAGCATGACCGGACGGGCCCCCATCGTGAAGATGTCCCTCAGGATGCCGCCGACCCCGGTCGCAGCCCCCTGATACGGCTCGATGAACGAAGGGTGGTTGTGGGACTCCATCTTGAAGATCACCACCCAGCCGTTCCCCACTTCGACGACGCCGGCGTTCTCGCCCGGACCCTGGACCACCCTAGGACCGGAGGTGGGGAAGCGCCGCAGGTGGACTCGGGACGACTTGTAGGAGCAGTGCTCCGACCACAGCGCCGCGAAGACGCCGAGCTCCGTCAGGTTCGGTACACGACCGAGGACGTCGATGATCCGTTGGTACTCGTCCGTCGTGACCCCATGCTCGCTTGCGGATTCGGCCGTCGCCGGCGCGTCCCACCTCATGCCGCCTCCACGAGCGCCTGGATCAGGGCGCGTCCATCGGTGCCGCCGAAGAGGTCGCAGACCCGCCTCTCCGGATGGGGCATCATGCCGAGCACGTTTCCACCTGCGTTGACGAGCCCCGCGACGTCGTGGAGCGCCCCGTTCGGGTTGGCACTGTCAGCGGGGCGACCGTCGGGGTCGCAGTAGCGCAGGGCGACGGCCCCCTGCGACTCGAGCCATTCCACGACCTCAGGCTCGGCGAACCAGTTGCCCTCCTTGTGGGCGATCGGAAGACAGAGCACCTGGCCCTGGGCGAGCCGTCCGAGCAGGGGAAGGTCGTTGCGCTCGACACGCAGGAAGACGTCCCGACAGATGAAACGCAGGCTGCGGTTCATCAACATCGCGCCCGGCAACAGGCCGACCTCGAGGAGGACCTGAAAGCCGTTGCAGATGCCCAGAACGAACCCGCCCCGCTGCGCGTGCCGGCGCACGGCTTGCATGACGGGCGAGTGCGCAGCCATCGCTCCGGCCCTCAGATAGTCGCCGTACGAGAATCCACCCGGGAGGATGACTGCGCCGCAGCCCAGCAGGTCATGGCTCTCATGCCACACGGGGACGGCCTCGCCACCCACTGCCTCCACCGCCCCGAGCGCGTCACGGTCGCAGTTGGAGCCCGGAAAGATCACCACTGCGACCCGGTTGCGACGAGCGGTGGCGCTCATGGCACGCGCACCTCGAAGTCCTCGATGACCGGGTTGGAGAGCAGATCGCGGCACGCGCTCTCCACCCTGGCCTGCACGGCCTCGCGGTCCCCGCCCTCCACCTCGAGGAGCATCAGCTTCCCCACCCGCACATTCCGGATCTCGGCGAAGCCGAGGCCGGAGAGCACTCGCCGGATCGCCTCGCCCTGCGGATCCAGCACCTCCTTCTTGAGCTGCACCCGAACCTCAACCTGCATCACCGACCTCCTTGCGATCAGCTCCTGGACCTACCCCTGTCACGCCGGCCTCCCCGCCCCCGCCGCCGCTCCCACGGGCTCCTCATCGTCGAAGAGCCGCAGCTGGCCCGAGTCAGACCGCCTCGAGCCGACGTGGACGACGAGCGGGCGGTCCTGGTCCGCCACCTCGACCCGCACGCTCGAACCCGCCAGCGGCTTCCCGATCTCGCTGCGCGCGAGATCCGATCGGTTGTTCTCGCGCGACAGGTGCATCCCGACCACCAGCTCGAGGTCGGCGTGGCAGAGCTGCTCGATGACGAGCTGAGCCTGGAGATTGGAAAGGTGCCCCGTCGGCGAGGCGATCCGCTGCTTCAGCGGCCAAGGATACGAGCCGTAGCGGAGCAGGTCGACATCGTGATTCGCCTCGAGCAGAACGGCCTGACACCCCGCGATCATCTCGACCATGGCAGAGGTCACCTCGCCGGTATCGGTCATCACCGCGACCCGACAGTCGTCGGCCTCCAGGACAAAGCCGATCGGCTCGCGCGCATCGTGACGAGTCGCGACGGGGGTCACCGCGAGTGCTCCCAGGCGGACCGCCTTGCCGCTCACCAGTTCGGGGACCGCCGCAAGTCCTTCGTCGAGTGCCGAGGCCGTCCCCTCCGTCGCGAAAACGGGGGTGGTGTGGTGACGTCGGAATACCGGAAGGCCCTGGACGTGGTCGGTATGTTCGTGCGACAGGAACACCGCGTCGAGCTCGTCCGTGCGTACGCTGCAGGCGTGCATCCGTCGCTGCAGCTGCCGATACGTGATCCCGCAGTCGAGCAGCAGCCGCACGCCGCCTGCCTCGACCACAGTGGCGTTCCCGCCGGAGCCGGAGGCAAGGATGGTCAGACGCACCCTACACCCCCGTCGAGCCGAAGCCGCCGGACCCGCGACGGGTCCGCGGAAGCTCGCTGCGCTCGAGGAAATCGGCGGTCGCCACCGGCGCGAGGATCAGCTGGGCGATCCGATCGCCGCGTCTCACCGTGAAAGACTCCGAACCCAGGTTGACGAGGATGACGGTGACTTCGCCCCGGTAGTCGCTGTCCACGGTACCGGGCGCGTTGGCGACGGTGATGCCGTGGCGAAGCGCCAGGCCCGATCTGGGCCGGACCTGGATCTCGAACCCCGGCGGCACGGCGACGGCCAGCCCCGTCGGCACCGCCCTCCGCTCTCCTGGCGCCAGGACGACTTCGCCATCCACCGCAGCACAGATATCCGCCCCGGCCGACCCGGCGGTCGCATAGCCCGGCAGCGGCAGCCCGACACCATTGGGGAGCCTCCGGAGCGGAATCTGCACCGCCCTCACGCCACCCTCCGCGCGAGCGACGCGGGGAGGAGGGAGGCACCGTGCGGTCCGCACACTGCGCCGGCCAGATCCTCCAGACGCACCAGGAGCCGGGCGAGGGAACGGACTCGCGCCGTGGTGACCTCCTCGATCTCGCGGCGGAGCACGGCCGCGTCGAACCTCCGCCCCCTGGCCAGGAACTCGCCGGCGTGAGCCTCGAGAAGTGCGTCGCTCCCCTCCGTCCCGAGCATCAGGCCTGCCAGAAGCGCCTGCTTGGCCAGATCGACCTCTCGATCCTCGATCGCTCCGGCCGCCACCTGTCCGAGGATCCCCAGCACTGCGTCCCAGCAACGGACAGACAGACGAGCGGGACAGGAGAACGTGATCTCGAGGAGTCCTGCGACAGAGGTGCTGTAGAGACCACTCTCGACCTCGTAGACCAGCCCCAGCCGATCCCGCAGTTCGCGAAATAGCCGGGACGAGTTACCTGCGCCGAGGAGCTGATGGAGAACCGCGAGGGTCGTCCCCTCGCCATGATCGGCGGGGAGACCGGGGAGGACGAGGTTGGCGTAGACCTGTTCGAGACCGTCCCGGCGTTCTTGCAGGAATTCGGAACGCCATACCGGTGCCGAGAGTGGGGCGTCCGCCCAACGGGCCTGCGGAAGCCCGCTCAGCCGCTGCTCGAGCTCATGCGCCGTGACGGGCCCCACCGCGACCATGACCAGCCGGTCGAGGGAAAACCGCTCGCGGTGGAAGCGAGCCAGCTCCGCTGGTGACAGGGCCTCCACCACCCTCCTCTGGCCCAGGACCGGCCTGGCCAACGGGTGGTCGCCCCAACAGGCAAGGAGCGCCTTCTCGGCCGTCACCTCCGACGGGGAGTCCTGGACCAGATCGAACTCGGCATCGACCACGTGCTGCTCGAGCTCGATGTCGGGGGCGAGGAACCGGGGCTGGAAGAGAGCGTCGAGCACGAGCGAGGTGGCCTCATCCAGCCGGTCGGCGGGGACGTGCGCGGTGATCGCGCAGCTCTCCCGGGAGGTGAACGCGTCGACCGCGCCGCCCAGCGAATCGATGAGTTCCGCGATCGCTTCCGGCGACCGGTCGGCGCACCGCCTGAGCAGGACATGCTCGAGCAGGTGAGTGATCCCGGCGAGGTCGCGAGGCTCGTGAGCGGAGCCGGAGCGCATCCAGGCACCAACGGCGGCGGCCGCCCCGGGCATCGGCTCCACAATGAGGACGGGACCCGTCTCCATGGACGCGTCAGTGTACCTCAGGGCGGCCAGCCTTGCGCGGCGTGGCGAAGCAGCCGGTCCCGGACCAGCGCCCTCGCCCACCGCGCTAGGGCACAGGAGGTCCCGGGCTGGTCTTCTTTTGCGGGTCGAAGATGAACTTCCAGTCACAGTAGCGGTCGTGACCCTCGTAGACCTTGATCGAGGTCGCGCACGACGGTGAGCGCACCCCGATGATCGGACCCCGAGCCGCGGTGGGATTGGGCGAACCGAAGATCGATGGCGGCGGAGTGGGTGTGGGCGTCGGCGCCGCACCGGCGCCGCTACCTGCAACTCCCCCGCCTGCAACCTGTTGCCCCTCCTGCCCGAAGAACACCGGCACCCAGTCGAACTTTCCGGTGATCGGGTCGGTCCATTGCTTGCGCAGGACGCGCGGCTTGATCTTCACCATCTCGTCCAGTGTGAGGGGAAAGCGCCCATACTTGGCCCGAAACAGTCTCACTCCCTCGACGAACTGGTCGCCGCGGAAGATCAGCTCCGCCTCGTTCTCGCGCCGTTTCTGGAACGACACGCTCTGCACCGCGACGGTGAGGGCGATGGCCATGATCGCCATGATCACCATCATCGCGGCCAGCGTGAACCCGCGCTGCCCGCCATCGCCAGCCACGACGGGCCGTCGGGCTTCCCGCTGGGGGTCGAAGTCCATCGCTACCAGTCCTTGTACTTGGTCCCGTCGAGCGCGGTATCCTCGGACCCTGAGTGGACGTCGATCATCCCCTGGCCGGCGTCCTTCTGCCTCTCGTCCTGGTCGTCGGTGACCTCCTCGAAGACAGGGACCCAGGTCTCCGTGGAGCGGGTGACGGGGTCCTCGGGAACCGACCGAATGTACCCCATGCTCTTGAGCTCTTCGAGAGAGGTGGGATAGCGCCCCCTGTCCGCGTGGAACTGGTCGATGCTCGAGCGCAGCGTGAAGAGATCCTCGCGAAGCGCAGACTCGCGCGCTCGCTGGGGCGCGGTCTTCATGGCCGGCACCGCGATGGTCGCCAGGATGCCGATGATCGCGATCACGACGATCAGCTCGATGAGCGTGAAACCACTCTGCGCCCGACTCGAGCCGCAGGGGGTCTGGGGCCGGGCAACGCCACGCGCCTGGCGAGGATCGTCTCCCCGAGCCCACTGCCTCGCCCTGCCTGCTCCCTCGCCCCCGTGCCCGGTCCCCTGTCTCATGGCTACCAGTCCTTGTACTTTGTTCCGTCGAGCGCCGTCGCGACCGAGAGCGAGTAGACGTCATAGACGTTCTCCCCGCCCCAGGACGTCGAGTCCGGGTCATCCTGGTACGAGCGCAGCCCCCACTCCGCCTTGCCGGTCATCGGATCGATCGGAATCCTGCGCAGGAACTTCTTCTTGGTGGTCTGACCGACGATCGCGACCCCTTTCCAGAGGTCGTCGAGCTCCTTGGGATACCCCTCGGTGCCCAGCTGGACCTGGATCATCCCCTGGTCCGAAAGCCGTTTGTACTCGTCGATCGCGTTGCGCATCTGGCGCAGCGCGAGACGCAGATCCGTCTCCCGTTCCCGTTTCAAGACGAACCTCGCCGTCGGCACCACCACTGCAGCCAGGATGGCGAGCAGCGCACACACCATCACCAGCTCGGCCAGTGTGAAGCCCCCGCGGTCGCGCAGTCTCACGGCGACAGCCCCTGGTCGCCCTCACCGGGAAGGATGGGAAGCGCGACGACGGTGGCGGGCTTCGCGGTCAGTGGCCCAATGGGGCCGGCAAAGATGATTGACAGCTCCCCGGCGGTCAGAGGCCGGACCGTCAGCGTCAACAGAGTTCCGCTCCCGGTCGCCTCGCCGGACCAGTTCGCCGTGATCCACCCGAGCTGCGGCGTGCTCGTGACCTGGACCTGGACCGGAGCGCCGTCGGCCGACAGGTCACCTCCCTCCACGTGAACGACTTCCAAGCGCGCCGGATCGTAGGCCAGGTGCACCGGGCCCCTGGCTCCCACGACACCGGGGTCCAGCACCACCGTGAACTGCCCCTCCGAGCCGATCGCCACCGGGAGGCGGGCCGGGTAGAAGACGATCTGAGGCAGTCCGTCTCCCGCAGAAGTCGCCGCCTGCGTCGCAGTCGTGGCCGACTGAACGTCGGCCGACTGCTGGCTGCCCGAGAGGGTGACGCCGGTGGATTCCTGGCTGCCCGAGAGAGCACTCGAGTCCAGCTTGTTGAGCGTCACCCCGGGCGTGGGCTTCGTCGTCGGCGGGGAGACGATCACGCGTCTTTCGTCCTTCGGCTGTCCCTCCGGTGCCCCCTCCGGCTCCCCGACCGGAATGTCCGGTTCTGCCGAACCCGGAAGAGCGATCCCTTCCCCGAAGGGACTCCCGGCCGAGGGCGAGCGGACGCGCGGTGAGTTGCCGAATACCGTGATGCGGTTCTCGGTGCCGACCCACAGCGGTGCGAGATCCTCCTCCGTGATATCGGGGTTGCGGATGATGTGGGGGGTAAGCGTGAGGACGAGATCCGACTTCTGGAGATTGCTGGAGTTGTCCCGGAACAGCGCGCCGATGCCCGGGATGTCCGACAGGAACGGTACCCCCGCCTTCGAAGTGGTCTTCGTGTACTTGATCAGACCCGCCAGCAGCGAGGTTTCGCCGTCCTTGAGCCGGATCGTCGAGTCGATGGTCCGGGTGCCGATCTTGTACTGCTTCTGTCCGTTGCCCACATCGACCTGGTCGCCGAGCTGGGATACCTCGATCTTGAGCTTGAGGGTGATCTCGTTGTTGTGGTGTACCCGGGGCTCGACCTCGATCTTGATGCCGACGTCCTGATAGCTGAAGGCGGTGATCGGGACGATGTTGCCGCCCACCGTGTTGGCGGTGTTGAAGGTCGTCGTCGGGATCGGGACTTTATCCCCGATCACGAGGTTCGCCTTCTCGCCCTCCGAGATGCGCAGCTCGGGCTGGGCCAGCGTCTCGGCGTCGCCGACAGATTTGACGAGGTTGATGGTCAGGCTCGGAACCACCACACCCCACATCGAGCGCGTGATGTCGCCCAGCCGGTTGAGCGGTATCCGGGAGTTGGTCTTGTCACCAGTGATCGACGTGGGGTCCATCGTGACCGGGAAGGTGTAACTGGACAGCTGCGCCCCGATGTCGCGCAGCTTCGAGGAGTCGACCTGAATCAGCTCCACGTCGACCAGGACCTCCGCCTTGGACTTGTCGTTGGAACGGATCAGCCGCTCGGCGATCGCCACCTTGTCGGCGGTGTCGCGGATGGTGATCGCGTTGAGCTGCTCGTTGACCGCGATCCGCCGCGCATCGATGAGCTGGCGGAGCATGTTGTTGATGTCCTTGACGTCGGCGTTGGACAGGAAGAACGTCTTGACCACGAGGTCCTCGTAGTCGCGGCGGTTCTGAGGTGTGTCCTCGACGACGATGATCGTCTTGGAATCGAGCACCTTGTAGAAGTGTCCAGCCGCCTGCATGAGAGTCTCGAGGGCTTGCTGCGCGGTCACGTCCTTGAGCTCGATTGACAGCTTGTTGTCGCGCAGCTTGGGATCGAACAGGATGTTGATGCCGAACGCCTGGCCGACGGCCCGGTAGATCTCCTTCTCGTTGGTCGGGTTCGGAAAGTTGAGGCTGAGCTTCTCGGTCGACGCCGGGTTGAGCATCGGCGGCTTGACCTTCATCTCCGAGGCTGCCTTCTTCATCGCCTCGAGCTTGGCCATGCCGCCTTCCTGCGAGGCGATCTCGAGGTCCCGGCGGACCTTTGCCAGCTCGGTCTCGGCGTACTGGTGGGTGGGATCCAGCTGCACGGCGAGCTCGAGCTCGGTCCTCGCCCTGGTCAGCTCACCGACATCCCTGAAGCGCATCCCCATCCTGAAGTGCTGGTCCGCCGCCTTCAGCCGTGCTCGCTCGAGCCCCATCTTCAACCGTATGTTGGTGGGGTCGTTGGCGAGGCCCTCGAGGTAGTAGTAGACGGCGCCGTCCCAGTTGTCGGCGCGCATCGCCTCGTCCGCCCGCTGTGTGTAGCGGGTCGATGTGCACGACGCCAGCACGACCAGTGCCGCCATCGCGAGTCCAGTCCTCATCCGCCGCATCGTCGTCACGATCACCTCGACAAGGGTACAACTGTCGTTACGTCCTCGGGATAGCCCTCGTAGCCGATACGGACGCCGGTCGGCGTCACCGCCCTCACGATGAACAGGCCTTTCATTTCCCCCCCCTGTGGTACGGCGAGCACGTCCCCACCGTCACGGAACACCGCAATGGGAAGACGGGCAGGACCGAGCCACCCCAGGAAGGCCGCTGTGAAGACCGGCGGAGGAGGCAGGCGCCGACCGTCGGGAAGCAGGATGCCGGCCGGGGTCGGGGTCGGGATCGGACGGGGCGGGAGGGTCGGTGCCGGCGTCGGGGTCGGCCTCAGGTCCGGCGTCGGCGTTGGCGGCGCCCCGAACGTGAACAGGTTGCGGGTCGACGACGGTGCCGCCAACTCACGATCGGCGAGGGCGAGGGTGCCGAGGCGCGGAACCTTGATCTGCCGCAGCTCCGGAACCCCTCCTGTGCTCGTGCTGGAGCGCTCCTCGATGACGGGCAGGACACGCAGCACGAAGACGCCGACCAGCACGACGAGCAGGACCGCCAGAACGGCAGCACTCTTGGGGTTGGCCTTAGCCGCCATTCTCCCCCTCCTTGCCGTTCAGCTCGTCGAGCATCTGCTGGTCGAGATCAGAGAAGTAGGTTGCGATGGTCATCTGCACACGGACACCGAGGGTCGCTGCGTCCTGGTCACCACGCAGCGCGATCCCCTCGATCACGATGAACTGCGGCGACGTCTCCAACAGGTACACGCACTTGCGAATCTGGTCATAGGTCCCGTCCACCCCATAGGCAGCGGTGAAGTGGACCAGCCCCGATTTCTTGTCGAGCTGCGCCGTGTACGAGATCCTCTCCGGCTGGAGTCCGGCCTCCTCTGCCTTCTGCGCCACCTCGGTCAGGAACGGGATCAGGCCGTCCCGCATCGGCCGGAGCTGCTTGCTCCGCAGACCTTCGAGGTTGGACTGGACCTGACCGAGTTCGTTCTCGTCGCGGACCAGTTCGGCGCGTTGCAGCTCGAGCTTGGAGACGTTCTCCTCCAACTTCCCAACCTCGCGGGAGAGCAGCGACCCGTGACCGACGACGACGCTGCGCACGCCTCCCAGCCAGACGAGGTTGAGCGCCAGCAGCACGCCCGGAACGGCCCACGAGTACCAGTACCGCCACCAGACCGTCATGACGTTCCCCGTTTGCCCTCGGGCCAATAGTTGACGCGCACGTCGAACGTGTAGCCCGGGCCCTTGCCCGACGCGGGTGCTTCCTCGCTCATCGGCACCGGGTTGGAGAAGTGCGCGTCAGCGAAGCAGCGGGCCAACAGGTCGAGCCAGGCCTTCCGGTTGGTCGCCACCCCGCGGATGACGACCGACACGACGCCCTTGTCGTCCACGGTGGGCGTGATACTGGTCAGCCTGACGTCCCACGGTACGACCCGCTCGAGATCCGACAGCAGGTTGCTCCAGGCGAATCGGCGCTTCCCGACCAGACCCTGGACCGAACCGACCTCGACCTCGAGTCTCTTCCAGTCGACGGCGCCGAGGCGGCGACTGGCACCCTCGACGTCCGCTCTGACCGCCGCGATCTTGGTCTGGAGCGTCTCGAGGCGGCGCCGGTACGTCGCCTCTTGCCCGCGGGCCGAGAAGAACTGGAGCAGACTCGCGGCCGTCATTCCGACCGCAAGGACGGCGACCGCGGCGGCGGTGACCCACACCGGGCGGACGTCGAGGAAGGGCTGCCGGGCGAGGTTGGGCCTGTTCACCGGGGCTCCCCGACCCACGCCGTCCCGAGGAGAGACCACACCCGCACGTCCTCGGAATCGATACCGTGCCCGCCCTCGGGGAGTCCGGGGGAGTCCACCCGGAGCCTACGGACGGCGACCGCTTCCTGTCCGACCGCCCACTCTGCCGCCGCGTCCGCCACCGGATCGTCTACGCCTGCCAGCCACACCTCAAGAATCCCGCTGGGCCCGGCACCGGCCCGCAGGTGTGACACGGTTCGGGAGAGCTCCCTGAACACGTACGTCTGCGTCGCCGCGGGCGCGAGCGGCAGAAGCTTCTGACGCATCAGGACAGGCCTCCCGCCGGTGACGACGGTCAGCCCCAGCGAGCGACCATCGACGACGGCGAGTAGGATGGGCAACGGCGCCGGCGGAAGGAAGTTGGCCAGCGCGAGCGTGAGCGGCTCGATCCGACCGACCTGGACGCCGGCGGCGGCAAAGGCCTCCTCGAGGGCCGCAAGGGGCCTCTCGAGGGCTACCAGCACGAGCAGGTGGCCGTTGTCCGAGGACGGGGTGTAGTCGAGCCGAACGTCCTCGGGGCGACAGGGGAGCAGCCGCTTGAGCCGCCAGCGCACGACCTCCTCGGCCTCCTCGCGTCGCCGCGGGATGGTCTCGAAGTCCAGCAGGAGGGGGCGAACCCACGCGTCGGGCACCACCACGCTGGCGCGCGGCGGCGGACCGCCGACGCGCTCGCCGAGGGCACCCAGCGCCTCGGAGAGCATCTGCTTCTCGATGTGCAGGACACCCACCGGCCCGAGCTGCGCCCAACCTTCGGGGAGCGCGCGGCGCTCGACCCTGTCGAGCGCGTTGCGCTGGCGCGTCTGTCGCCCGTAGAG
>JBLMXF010000093.1:0-7967 GCA_050257595.1 Acidobacteriota bacterium
CGCGAAACCGAACAGGCGAAAGCCGGGGAGGTCGGCCACGGCGGTCCGGCAACCGAGCGCGGCCAGGGCGCCCCGGGACGAGATGTCGCATGGACGGGTGGGCTCACCGCGTACCGTCTGGGCGAGGTTCACAGCCAACTGCGCAGCCTGCTGGACGGCATGCTGCGCAGTGGCAGGATAGGGGTTGCCGTCGCGATCCGGCACGGAGGCCGAGTCGCCCAGTGCCCAGACGTTGTCGAAGCCACTCACCTTCATGTCGCGCTCGCACACCAGCCACCCCCGTTCGTCGGTGGGAACTCCGAGGCGAGCGACCAGCGGACTGGGAGCGATTCCGGCACACCAAATCACCGTCATGGTCCGAAGCACGCCGCCATGCCGCAGCACGACGTGATCGGGAGTCAGTTCGGTGACGCTGGTTCCCAGCAGGATGCGCAACCCTCGGCGGCGGAGGACGTCCCGAGGGTAGGCGGAAAGCCCCGGGGTCGAGAGCGGGGAGGATCCTGGGGGCGAGCTCGATGAGTGTGACGTTGCACTCCCGTGGGTGAACGTCGTGATAGGCGCGGCACGCTTCCCTGAGGAAGGCGTGAAGCTCGCCCGCCACCTCGACACGGGAGAAATTTCGGCCCACCGCCACGAAGTGCAGGAGCGCCTGGCGGTTTTCGGGGTCGTGCGTGGCCTCCGCCTGCTCGAGGAGCTGGATTGCCCGGTCGCGCAGTGCCACGGCGTCGACCAGGCTCTTGATCTCGAAGCCGTACTCGGCGAGACCCGGCACGTCCGGCAGGCGTGTGACGCTGGCAGGCGCGAGCACCAGGTGGTCGTACGCGAGGGTCTCGTTCTCGGTCTTTCCAATCACCCGGAAGGTCGCCTCCTTGCGGTCGAGATCCGCACTGAGCACCTCGGCGGTGAGCAGAGTGCTCCGCCGCAGGAAGCCGCGCAGCGGGACGACCGCGTGTCGGGGCTCCAGCGCTCCGGTGCTCGCCTCGACCAGCAGGGGGGTGAAGACGAAGTAGTTGTGCCGATCGATCAGCACCACCTCGATCCCGAGGTCGCGCGCCCAGCGCCCGAGCCGCTGCGCCAGCGTCGCGCCGCCCAACCCACCGCCGACAATCACGATCCGGGCCATCGGTGTACGTGTCCTGCCAACTCGTGCAGCATTTCACAACCATGGGTCATTCCCTCGGCACTGCCGAGCGGACGGGACGGATGTGCCCCGGTACGGCGGCTGCAGCTAGAATCGACGTCCATGAGGCAAGGGTGAACCAGACCGTGGCACTCGTGCTCGGTGTCGCCGCTCTCGCCGCGGCGGCTTTGGGGCGGGTCCGGCGCCTCCGCGTGCTCCGGGCCCTGCAGGGGGCGATGGCACTGCTGGGCACCGCGGCTATCGCCTGGTGGGTCGTCGAGGTCGGTGACCTGCCGGGCCGCTGGGAGCAGTGGGCGGGCGTCGCCGTGCTGCTCGCCATCGGCTACCTGCTGGCGAGGGTCGCGCTGCTCGCGATCTTCGAGTGGCTGCTCGCGCAGCGTGTGGGTGTCAGGGTGCCGCGCCTGGTCCGGGACGTGGCTGCGCTGGTCCTCTACCTGCTGGTCGCCGCGACGGTGCTGCGCAACGCGCTGAACATGGACGTCGGAGCGCTCCTCGCCACCTCCGCGGTGATCACCGTCGTCATCGGCCTCGCCCTTCAGGAGACGCTGGGGACTCTGATCGGAGGGCTCGCGCTGGCGTGGGAGCAGCGGGTCACGGCCGGCGAGTGGGTGGAAATCGACGGCAACATGGGCCAGGTCGAGGAGTTGGGGTGGAGGACGCTCTCCTTGCGTACCCGGTTGGGCGAGCAGATCCTGATCCCGAACTCGCAGGTGGTCCGGTCACGCATCCGGCTGCTTGGCCATGGCTCCACGCCGGGCGCCGTCGTCGTCCGACTCGGCGTCGCTTACGGCGCCTCACCCTTCGCCGTCAAGGCCGTGCTCCGACGCGTCGCAGTCGACATCCCCGATACGGTTGCCGAGCCCGGCCCGCAGGTGCTGACCCACGACTTCGCCGACAACGCGATCACGTACGAGGTGCGTCTGTGGAGCCGGGAACCATGGCGGGGAGCGGATCTCCGCGACGCGTTTCTGACCCGGGCGCATGCCGCCCTTGCCAGGGAGGGGATGGAGGTTCCGTTTCCCCAGCGGACCGTCCATGTGGCCCGCCCGATCAAGGCTCCCGATCGCCTCGGCCGGTGCCTGGGGCTGCTCGCGCAGTGTGAGATCTTCGGCGGCCTCCCCGACGACGCCCTGGCGGACGTCGCGACCGGTTCGCGCCTGTTGGAGTTCGCCCCCGGGGAGACTGTGGTGCGCGAGGGTGAGGCATCCCAGGCCCTCTACGTCGTCGCCGAGGGCACGGCGGTCGTGCTGCGCGGCGACGAGGAGATCGGACGAATCGCCCCCGGCGAGGTGTTCGGCGAGATGGCGTTCCTGCTCGGCGTGCCCAGGGCCGCCACGGTCCGAGCCGCCGGCGCTCTGGTGGCCGTCGAGGTCGATGCCCACGCGCTTCGCCTGCTGCTCCGCGACCATGCGGGCGTCGCCGAGGAGCTCGCGCGCCGGGTCGCCGAGCGTCAACAGGCTTTCGCGGAGCGCGAAGCCCTGCGCGGCGTACAGCCCACGCAGAAGGGCTTCGCTAGCATCCTGCTCGAGCGACTCTACCGGCTGGTCGCGGGATGAGGCGACCTGTCGTCGCGGTTACACTGGTCGCCATGAGCGCACTCGATCGTCTGGTTGCCCACCTCGAGCCGCTCGGCAGCGCCATCGTGGCCTTCTCGGGAGGAGCCGACTCCACTCTGGTCGCCTGGGCCGCTGAGCGGGCGCTGGGAACCCGCTCGCTCGCCGTCACAGCCCGATCCGAGAGCCTGTCGGCGGGCGAGGCCGAGGCAGCCCGCGATCTCGCCCGGCACCTGGGGATCGCCCACGAGCAGCTGGTCTACTCGGAGCTCGCCATTCCGGGCTACGCCGACAACCCGCCCGAGCGCTGCTACCTGTGCAAGGGGGAGCTGTTCCGCCGGCTGGTTGAGATGGCCGGCGAGAGGCGGTTCGCCGCGGTGCTCGACGGCACCAACGCGGATGACCTGGGCGACTACCGACCGGGGCGGCGGGCCGCCATAGAGGGTGGTGTGCTGTCGCCGCTGGTCGATCTGGGCTGGCGGAAGGACGGCATCCGCGCGGCGCTCCGCCAACTCGGCCTGTCCGTCTGGGACAAGCCCTCCAGCCCGTGTCTCTCCTCCCGTATCCCCTACGGTGAACCGATCACCAGCGAGAAGCTGGAGCAGATCGGGCGGGCCGAGGCTGCCGTGCGCGAGCTCGGCTTTCGGGAACTCCGGGTCCGCCACCACGGTAGCGTCGCGCGCATCGAGCTGCCCCGTCCCGATCTGGTTCGGGTCATCGCCGAGGGCCTTGAGGGCGAGATCGTCAGGCGGGTGCGCGCCACAGGTTTCACCTTCGTCGCTCTCGATCTCGAGGGCCTCCGCTCGGGCTCGCTGAACCGGCTTCTCCCCACGCTGTGAGACCAGAGACGCCGATTCGGGGCTCGATGCAGGCTAGCTCTGTGGGGCCTGCCTGCCCGGGAACGTCTGATACTGCTCGAACCACTTCTGGAAGTCGTTCACGAGGTCCTGGTACTGGTCCTTGACCGCCGCGTACATCTGGGCGTTTCGGATCGCGAAAGCGCACTGATCGCCGACGCCTTTCATGAGGAAGACCTCGTCCTCAGAGAACTCGTAGATGTGATGGGTGCACACGCACAGTACGCCGATCGCGTTGTCATGGACCGCGAGCGGCACGTAGAGGATCGAGCCGACGCCCTCGGCCGCGGCCTCGTCTCGGTACGGCACCCGAGGATCGGAGCGGGCATCGAGAACGAGCACGCACGATCCAGCGACCGCGTCGTTCAGCGCCTCGCCGGGCTCTCGTGCCGCCCGGTCGAGGAAACGTCGCGACAGGCCATAGGCGGTGTGCAGTCTCGGCCTTGCTCCCTTTCCTTCCAGGATCTCGATGAAGCATCCCCGCGCCCGCAGATCCTCCGTGATGACTCGCGTGATCGAGTCCAGTACGGCGTGAAGGTCGAGCGACGAACGGATGGCGTCGGTCACGTTGGCGACGATCGAGTGGAACATCCAGTGCACGACCACGCTGGCACAGAACGACGCAACGACCTCGAAGATCTGTCGCTCCTGTTTACTGAACTCCCGCGGCTGGCCGGTCGAGAGCCGGACCACGCCGATGACCTGGCCTCGGGTCTTCAGGGGGATGGTGAGCATCGACGCGATGCCCTCTTTCGTGCAGGCCTGGGGGTACTGAATCCTGGGATCCGAGGAGCAGTCAGCCACCATCACGGTCTCGCCGTCGAGCGCCTCGGAGACGCTGCGGTCGGCTTCCACCGGCCCTTTGTCGAGGTACTCGTGACTGAGGCCATACGACGCAACGTGCTCGAGTATCTTCTGATCACGGCTCAACAGTCGGAAGTGGCACCCTTTGAGGTGGAACTGCTCGACGACCGAACGCGAAACCAACTCGAGAAGCTCAACGGTGTCGATCGGAGAGTTGAGCGCGTTGCCGATCTGCTCGAAGACGCGAATACACTCGGAGCATTCCATGTGTACTCCCTGGGCCTGGCCCGCGGCATCGTCCTGGTGAATTGGGGGAAGTGGACGTCGCCATGGCCACCTCGCGACCGCTCACCCCTGCATGATCGCGAATCGAGCGGGACAAGGTGTGGTTGCGGTGGAACGGGGGACGGCAATCTCACCCGTCCACTCGGCCACCCCGCCGCGTTCGCGCCACCGCGATGGAACGCCACCTCGCGACAGCGGATGACTGTCACGACCTCAATTTCGAATCTAGATCTGAGCGCATGACATGTCAAGTGCACTTGTGTACTTTCTTGTCGATTCGGTTCTCATTTTGTGCTTGCTCTATCACGTACAATCTCAGTGGACCGGACACCAGCATGCGCCGCAATCCGTTGGTACAAGTTCGGCGGTGCGTCGTCGCTTCACTGCGCAACCGGTTCCGTCGCACGATCCGACGAGGCCCTGGGGTTCGGAGCGGCGCCGCGCGTGACGCAGCGTTCCGAGGAGACCTGGAGCGCGTGGGCTGCCGCGGCGCGGACGAGCGCGGCCGCCGTGGCGGGGCGTGGGATGACTGATCGCGGAGGCGGGGACGATGCCCGGGCCCTTCGCCCGTTCCGGGAGGGCCGCCGAGGCCAGACGATGACCGAGGTTCCCGCGGTGGCGCGGCCGTGAAATGGGTGGTGTTTCGAGACCTGCCAGAGGTTCGCAGAGGGTCGCAACCAGGACCGCGATTGATACGCAAAATCCCTTGATGCGGTTGACTTTGTGAAGCCCAGGGATATACTCCCCGCGGCCTGAAGGGAGGGGGGAGTGTCAGCCTACATCCCTATCCTGCTGTTCACGCTCGTCGCGATCACGTTCCCCATCGTCACGTTCCTGATCGCCAAGCTGATTCGCGCGGGAAAGTACGATCCGGTCAAGCTCGAGCCGTACGAGTGCGGCATCGTGCCGACGTCAACCGCTCACGACACGCGGTTCTCGGTGCGGTACTACCTGATCGCGGTACTGTTCGTCGTCTTCGACGTGGAAACGGTGTTTCTCTATCCGTGGGCAGTGATGTTCCGCAAGCTCGCCCTGTTCGGCTTCATCGAGATGTTCGTGTTCCTGGCCATCCTCGTGGTGGGGTACGTGTACGCCTGGCGACGGGGGGCGCTGCAATGGGTCTGATCGAGAACCGGTTCGAACCCAACATCCTGACCTCCACGTACGACGCCGTGTTCAACTGGGCACGGCGTTGGTCGGTGTGGCCGATGCAGTTCGGCCTCGCCTGCTGTGCGATCGAGATGATGGCTGCGATGGATCCCCGTTACGACCTCTCTCGCTTCGGGATGGAAGTGTTCCGCGGAACGCCCCGACAGTCGGATCTCATGCTGGTGGCCGGCACCGTCACCGAGAAGATGGCGCCGATCGTCAAGAGGCTCTACGCCCAGATGGCCGAGCCCAAGTGGGTCCTCGCCATGGGCTCGTGTGCGACTTGCGGTGGCCCGTACAAGACCTACGCGGTCACCCAGGGCGTCGATCGCATCATCCCGGTGGACGTCTACGTGCCCGGGTGCCCACCACGACCAGAGGCTCTCATTTACGGGCTCATGCAGCTGCAGCGCAAGATCGAGCGCATGACCATCGCTCGCACGCCGGCCAGGGAGGCCTAGATGGCGGATCAGGAGACGCAGGTCCCTGTTGCGCCCAAGCCGCCGTGGGAGGAGAAACCGATCCCGCCCGCTCCACAGGACGCGCGCGAGCACGGCCTGGCGCGCGAGGTGGCCGAAGCGGTTCCCGATGCCGTGCTCGAGGCGGTCGAGTTCGTCGGGCAGGTGACCCTCACGGTTGCGGTGGACAAGCTTGCCGACGTGGCACGAGCCTGCAAGGAACGTCTGGGCTATGCCTTCCTCGTCGACCTCACCGTCGTCGACTGGAGGGAACGACCGGAGGGCCGCTTCGACGTCGTCTACTGGCTCCATCGCCACCATGATTCCGTCCGGCTGCGGCTCAAGGTGCGCATCGCCGATGGCACCGAGCTCCGATCCATGACCGCCGTCTGGAAGGTTGCCAATTGGATGGAGCGGGAGGCGTTCGACATGTTCGGCGTGTACTTCGCCGGCCACCCGAACTTGGAGCGGATCCTCACCTGGGAGGGGTTCAACGGTCACCCCTTGCGCAAGGACTTCCCCATCGAGGGAGTGGACACCGGTGCCGCGATCTATCCCGACGTCTTTCCACCCGGCGGGGGTCCGGCCAAGAGTGGCGAGGGGGAGGCATGAGCTCCTCCGAGAACATCCATGTGTTCACGGACAGCGAGGAGATGGAGATCTCCTTCGGTCCGCAGCACCCCGCCACGCACGGTGTGCTGCGGGTGATCGTCAGGTTGGACGGCGAGCGCATTATCGACGCCAGGCCCGTCATCGGCTACCTGCACCGGGGCACCGAGAAGCTCTTCGAACGGGAGACGTACAACGGCTGCATCCCGCATACCGACCGCATGGACTACACCGCGGCGGCCACCAACAACCAGGGGTTGGTCGGGGCGGTCGAGAAGATGATGGGCGTGACGATTCCACCCCGAGCCGCCTACATCCGGATGATGCTGGCCGAGCTCCAGCGCCTGGCGTCGCACATGATCTGGCTGGGGACCCATGCGCTCGACATCGGGGCGCAGTCGCCGTTCTTCTACACCTTCGAGGAGCGGGAGAAGATCCTCGATCTCTACGAGGAGTACTGCGGCGCGCGACTGACCCTGAACTGCATGCGGGTTGGCGGCCAACCCTTCGATCTGCCGTCCGGCTGGGTGGAGCGGTGCCGGGCGTTCGTCGACCAGCTGCCGGGGAAAATCGCGGACTGGGACGGCCTGCTGACCGGGAACCGGATCTGGAAGCTGCGCACCGTCGGCGTCGGCGTGATGTCGGCCGCGGACGCGATCGAATGGGGGCTGACCGGCCCGCCGCTGCGCGGCTCCGGCGTCAGGTGGGACATCCGCAAGGTCTTCCCTTACGACCACTACGACGAGGTCGAGTTTGACATCCCGGTCGGCAGCAACGGTGACACCTACGACCGCTACCTGGTTCGCATGGAGGAGATGCGCCAGTCGGTGCGGATCATCCGCCAGTGCCTGGACCGGCTCCCCGACGGCCCGGTGATGGCCAAGGTGCCCAAGGTGATCAAGCCCCCGAAGGGGGAGGCCTACTTCTCGGTCGAGAGCCCGAAGGGTGAACTCGGCTACTACGTGGTCTCGGACGGTACCGACAAGCCCTACCGGCTGCATGTCCGCCCGGCCTGCTTCATCAACCTGCAGGCGTTGCCGGAGATGGTGCGGGGACATCTCGTCGCCGACCTGATCGCGGTCATCGGCACGCTCGACATCGTGCTCGGCGA
>JBLMXF010000094.1:0-60799 GCA_050257595.1 Acidobacteriota bacterium
GCCGGACATTGTCCACGACATTGCCGTCGATCGACACGATGATGTCACCGACCCGCAGCCCCGCCTTGTCGGCCGGCCCGTCGGGGAGCAGATCGGAGACGATCACCCCCCACTGCTGAGGCAGCTTGAGGGCCGCCGCCATGGTCGGCGTGACGGTCTGGGCCTGCATGCCGATGACGCCGCGCCGCACCTTTCCGGACGCCATCAGCTGCTCGACGATCGGGCGCACGATGCTGGTCGGGATCGCCAGGCCGACGCCCTCGCTCCCGCCCGACTGGGTGAGGATCATCGTGTTGATCCCGACCACTCGTCCGAGGGAGTCCACCAGGGGGCCGCCGCTGTTGCCCGGGTTGATCGGCGCATCGGTCTGGATGTAGACCATCATGTCGTCGGGCTTGAGCTCGCGGGCCACGGCGCTGACCACACCCATCGTGACGGTGTTGCCGAGGCCGAGCGGCGAGCCGAAGGCGAGGACGACCTGCCCCTGGCGGAGCGCGTCGGAGTCGCTCAGCGCGAGCACCGGCAGGTCGCTCGCCGCGACCTTGAGCAGGGCCAGATCCGTCGGCGCGTCGATCCCGACGACTCGCGCGTCCAGTCTTCCGCCCCGCGGCCGCAGCCGAGGCCTGCCGGCGCCCGGCCCCTGCCAACGCGCGGCGAGCTGGACCTGGATCCGGCGAGCGCCTTCCACGACATGGGCGTTGGTGACGATGTACCCGCTCGGGTCGATGATCACTCCCGAGCCTTCGCCCGACTGCTTGGTGACCACGCTCGAACCTCCCGGCCATACCGCGTAGCCCGAGGTGAAGATCTGGACCACGGACGGCGACACCCGCCCCGCAATGCTCTCGAACGCAGCCGACAGCCCGTCGAGAGTTGGCAGCCCACGGTCCGGCTGCGGCGGTGCCATCTGAGCGGAACCGTTCGCCCCGGTCGCGAGACCCAACGCCAGTGCCAGGGTTGCTCGTACCATCGTCGACCCCCAGACCCCGCGGCCACGCGCCACGGGCGACGCGATTATCCGCCCAGCGGTCCCGGAACACTCGACGGACGTCCGGCAGCGCAATCAGCCACGCACGAGACGGCCACCCGTCCGGCGACTGGGCCTCGGCCGGAGTCTTCTCTCAGGCCCGACAGGGTCGGGACGACGCCGCAACCATGACCCGGCGCGGGCGGAAGCGTGGCACGGCACAACAAAGGCCGGGCGGCGCGCAGCACCCGCCCGGCCATGTCCCCGTGCCGCAATGCGCCGTGCTACCTGCTTTCCGGTGGGTACGCCGGAAGCAGCGGCGGCCGCGGCGGCAGTGTCATGGGTTTGGCCTTGAGCTTGTCCATGATCATCCGGACGGCCATCTCGAGCTGAGCGTCCCTGCCGGCGATCACGTCACCGGGGAGGTCGTCGACCTCGACGTCGGGGGTCACCCCATGGTTCTCGATCACCCACTGTGAGTCGAGCCCGTACAACGCGTCCTCCGGAATCGTGATGTAGCCGCCGTCGGCCAGCGGCCAGTAGCCGCGGATGCCGCGCACCCCGCCCCACGTCCGCACCCCGATCACCGGGCCGAGACTGTACTGGCGGAAGTAGTACGGGAAGATATCGCCGTCCGACGCCGAGTAGTGGTTGATCAGGCACGCCATGTAGCCGTGCATGATCTGCTGCGGGATCGTGAAGGGCACGCCCTCGCGGTTGGTGTCCATGCCAATGAGGACCCGGCGCAGGCGCTCGAGGATGATCTGGTCGATCTCTCCCCCCCCGTTCCAGCGCACGTCCACCACCAGGCCCTGCTTCTCGGTCTGGGGGTAGAACTGCTCGATGAACTGCTTCATCCCGACCTCGTCCATGTCGGAGAGGTAGAGGTAGCCAACCTTGCCTCCCGACAGCCGGTCGACCGCCTGCCGGTTGTGGTCGATCCACGCCTTCAGGCGCAAGTCGAGCTCCTGCTCGATGGGCTTGACCGTGACGTCACGCCGGTGGGCCCCAGCGGGGTCATCGGCCACCGTCAGCGTGACGGTCCGCCCGAGGGTGTTGACGAACAGGCTGTAGGGGTCGGTCGGTGCTTTGACGTCGTGGCCATCCACGGCCAGCAGGTAGTTCCCCTGCTTCACGCCCACGCCCGGCTCGGTGAGCGGCGAGCGGAGCTCCGGGCGCGAGTTGTCGCCCTGATAGATGGTCGCAAAGAAGTACCGGCCCGACTTCGGGTCGAGGCCGAAATCCGCGCCGAGCAAGCCGGTCGGCACCGGCGTGGTGCGCGAGTCGTCGCCGCCCCCAACGTAGGTGTGCGAGTTCTGGAGCTCGCCGATCATCTCGCCGATCAGGTAGTTGAGATCCTCTCGCCAGGTCACCCCGGGCAGGAGCTTCTCGTATTTCGCCCGCACCGCTGCCCAGTCGACGCCATTCATCTCCGTGCTGAAGAAGAAATCACGCTCGAGCCGCCACGCCTGCTCGAACATCTCGCGCCATTCGGCGACCGGGTCGATCAGCGCCTGCATCCGCGACAGGTCCACGGTGGCCGGCTTGCCGGTTTCGGCGCCGGCCTCTCCCTTGGGCAACGAGGAGATCAGGGTGTACGCCTTCTCGTGCCTGAACAACACGTGCTGGCCGTCGGCGGACAGGGAGTACCCGTCCACCGGGGTCGCGAGGGTCGAATCCTCGCGCGTGCCCATGTCGAAGACGTGCAGCTCCGGCTTCTCCCCGGGCAGGGGACCGGACATGGCGTGGGTCGGCAGCGTCATGTAGTAGACCCTCCCGCGGGCGGCGGACAGGCCGGTGATGTTGCCGTCCGGGACCGGGAGGGGGACCGCCCGCTCGAGCAGGCCGGCGAGGTCGATGCGAAGCGGCGGGATGGCGCCGGGCTTCCACCCCTCGTCCTTGCCCGCCGACGCGCTCGCGCCGGCCGGCACACCCTCGTCGGACCGTGGCGCGAAAGGTGACGGCTCGTCGTTCCTGAGAGTCGCCGCGTAGACCCCCATCATCTTGAGCGTGGCGATGTTGAACTCCGTCTGGCTGAACACCGGGTTGGGGTGGCGGGTCGAGAGGAAGTACAGGTAGTCGCCCTTCGGGTCGAAGATCGGCTCGGCGTCGCTCGTCATCCCCGAGCTGACCTGCGTCGCGGTGCCGCTGGCCAGGCTGTACAGGAAGATGCGGCCCATGTAGGTGGAAGCATCGTCATCCGAGCCCATGTCCTGGGGCCCTGCCTTGGTGTAGGTGATCCACAGGGCGTCGGGCGACCAGGCGATGTGGCGGATCTCCTCGCGCGGGTCGCGGTCGATCTTCGTCAGCTTGTGGTCCTTGATGCCCAGCAGCCAGAGGGTGTGGTCGCTGTCCGAGAACGCCAGCTTCTCGCTGTCGGGCGACCACACCGGGCCGTAGTCGTACCCCCTCTTCGTGTCCGTGAGGAGCGTCTCAGTGCCGCTCCCGTCGGCCGGCCGAAGCGCGATCTCGGCCTCGCCGGTGCGATCGGTGACGTATGCCACCCACTTGCCGTCGGGTGACCACGCGGGGTACTGCTCGCGGGCACCGGACGTCTGCGTGAGGTCGCGGGTGTTACCGTGCTCGGCGGGGACGGTGAACAGCTCGCCCCGGGCCTCGAACAGGACCCGCTTACCGTTGGGGGCGACGCCGAAGGACTCGATGTGCTGGCTCGCGTCCACCCAACGGGGCCGCTCCCGCGTGCCATCGTTGGGCACCGACACGTCCACCTTGTGGAGCTGCTCGGAGGGCAGGTCAATCGTGTACAGATCGCCGCCGTCCTGGAGAACGATCCCGGTGTCGCCCAGGCTCGGCCAGTCGACGTCGTAGTCGGCGAAGTGCGTGACCTGGCGGAACGCCCTTGTCTTGAGGTCGCACGCCCAGATGTTCAGCCGTTGCTCGGGCCCCCGATCGGAGGCGAAGTAGATGGTGTCGTGGTACCACATCGGGAACGTGTCGGTCCCCTTCCAGTCGGTGAGCCGCTCGATGGCGTGCGTCGAGAGGTCGTAGATCCAGATGTCCTGCGCGAGGCCGCCGTAGTAACGCTTCCAGGTCCGGAAGTTGCGGAAGATCCGGTTGTACGCGATCTTGCTCCCGTCCGGGCTGAACGACGTCATGCCACCGGAGTCGAGGGGCAGCCGCGTCGCGAGCCCACCGGCGCGGGCGACCGTGAAGAGCCGGCCGAACCAGGAGTTGAAGGTGTCGCGGCGCGACAGGAAGACCACGCCGCTTCCGTCCGGGCTCCAGGTCACGACCATGTTGTCCGGTCCCCAGCGCAGGGGCGCCTCGGGCACCACGTCGGAGTGGAAGGTCAGGCGGAGCGGCGCGCCGCCTTCGGCGGGCATCACGTAAACGTCGGAGTTGCCGTCGTAATCGCCGGTGAAGGCGATCTCCTTGCCGTCCGGGGAGAACCTCGGGACGAGGTCCATGCCGCGGCCGCTGGTGAGGCGCTGGGCGACGCCCCCGGTGCGGGCGACCCGCCAGAGGTTGCCTCCGCTGACGAACACGATGGCGTCGCCGTGGAGGGTGGGGAACCGCATGAGGGCGCGCGGAGCGGTGCCGGCCAGCGACGGCGAGACGAGCAGGCCGGCGCCCAGGGCCAACGCCGCGATCGCGCCGGCACGCCCTCGGAATCCTCCCTGGGTGACTTCGGACTCAGAACAGCTCATGTGGACCTCCCTGTGCGGTTGAGTGTGGGACGGCCTGGCCACGACCTGTGACACGCGTCGTGATCTCTCGAGTGCGGGAGAGGCGTTGGTGTGATGTTCGTGGCACTCCTCCGGCGATGACAGCCGGCGGGCAGACGCAGGCGATGCGGATCCTCGGGCCACTCTATCTTCGTGGAAGAGCTCCCCGCGACCGTCCGGACACGACTCGCAGAGCCGGTGCCCTGCGGACGCGGGAACGATTCTACAACTCCGTCTCCGTCACCGCCTAGATTTACCGGTGAAGCGGGCGGAGGTGGACGACGACCTCGACAGGCGTCGCGCGAAGAGCCGCTTCCACCAGGGGAGCTTGCGCTCCGTGCCGCGGCTGGTGGCCGAGGCCGCCGCACTGTCGACGACTGTCCCGTGGGGTCGGTCACGCCCGCTCTTTGCGACGGATCTCCCGTGGCCCGCTGCGCCCCACCCCCCATGACGGTCCGTGCGCCGTCTGGCCAGCGTCGTGACGGACACGACCGGAGCCGCCGGGCTCGAGGCACGGGATGCACCCGGGTCCCTTCCGCCAGGAAGGCCGAGAGCGTGGACGACGAAGCGCTTCGGTGCCGGACCGACATACGTGAACGGGTAGCAGGTGACCAGGGTTAACTCGGGCCCGCCGCGGCTGGCGAGCACCGTCGTGTCGCGAGGGTCGACCACCTCGGTCGAGTCCACGATGTAGGTACGCGTCAGTGCCGGGGTCCTGATCGTGATCTCATCGCCCACGCGGATATTGCGCAAGCCACGGAAGAAGCTGTCGCGGTGGCCCGCGATCACCGCGTTGCCCTCCGTTCCGGGCAGAGCCGTGTTCGGGACGTGGCCCGCGGCCTGGGCGAGCCAGCGCGCTTCTGTGCCCTCGAGGATCACGGTGGAGACGTCCACGGCCGGGATATCGACGCGTCCCAGCAGGGCACCGTGGGACGGCGCGCTCGCCCCGCGGTTCGAGACATTGGCGGCCGAGGCCTGGACCATGCGAGCCAGCCTGGCCTTGTCCAGCGCCTGGCTGACGTGGACCCACACCGTCACGCTCGCCCAGGTCGCGAGACACACGGCGGCGGTTCCCGTGAGGGCGTGCCGGAGGAGCACCACGCCGCGAACCATGCCGGTGGCCCGCACAGAGGGAAGGAGCCCCGGCGGGGCGATCGGCCCGACGCCGGGGCTCTTCCGCTTGCGCACTTCAGGCCTTGGCGGCGAACCGCAAGGCCACGGCACCGCCGAGAGCCAGCAGGCCGATCAACCCCACCAGAGGGAGATCGCTCGCGGTGTGCGGCAGCGTGCTGCGCGCCGCAGCCTGGCTCGTGCCCGCAGGGAGGCTGCCAGATTCCGGCGCCTCCTGCGCCCGGCTCACCGAGCCGGTCGCGGCACTGGTCTCCTGCGGCCCTGCCGCACTCGAGGCCTGACCGGCGCCTTGGGTATCGCTGCGTGGATTCGCCGCTGCGCTCATGTCCTGGCCGGCACCTGTGCCCGTGGCTCCGCTCTGCTCCGGCGCGAGCGCGATACGGGTCGCCATACGGACGTGATTCACGCTTTTGAACCACACCTCGACACGATCACCCACCGCCAGGCTGGCCGGCTGGCTCGTGTCGGTGCCGATCGTGAAGGCCTCGGTCTTTCCGGTCATCGCCTTGGCGTTTGACGGCGACAACCCGGACACGCTCTCGACCTTCACCTCGATCTTCTTCTCGTCGATCGAGATGATCTTCCCGACGGCATAAACCGACTCGGCCGGCTCAGAGGACGACGCCATGACTGTCGACTGTTGCGACGCTGCGGTGGACGTGCTCTTGTCCGTTGCCGAGCCTGTGGCCTGCTGAGCGGCGAGCGGAGCCGCCGTCAGGGCCAGGAAGGCGATCAGTGCAAGACTCCTGTTGCGCATTGTCCTGACTCCTTTCTCGTCACGAATCTCCCACTGCACCTGGTGATCCGCACGTGCCGCCCTTCCAGTTCCCGCGGTCCCGACGGACCACCGCCTCCGTACTCCCCGGACGCGACCTCGAGGTCCAACTGCCCGGAAATGGCCCCGTTCGCGCCACGCGCGGTGACCGCCGAGGACGGTCGCGTGATGCCGCGCGCTCAACCTGGCTGCAACCTGGATGCCACAGAGGATGGTGCGGCGGGTACCGCCCGTGAACGCCGCAAGAGAGATTCATGCCTTCCTGAGAACACCTGCATCACGGTTCTCTCGTACTCAAGACTTCAGAGCGTCGGTTTCGATCTCCGCTCCGACCCCTCCTCGGGAGTCTGCTCCGACCGCCGGCGGGAATTGGTTCCCCGCCAGGGAAATGTTCCCACCAGCCTCCCCCTGTTCCCGAGATCGGCAGCCGATCACGCCCCCTCGGGGGCTCGAGCCAAAGCGGGTAAACCCGCGGCGAAGTCGGCGGGCTCCGTCCCCGAGCTCCGGTTGCGCGTGCCCGTGCCGCGCCGACACCGCGGCGGCCAAAGACGACATCCTCGCCTACAGCGCCTGCCGCGCGGGGCACCGGAGCGAGCCGCGTTCAACCGACGTCCTCGAGCTGCTCAGCCGGGAGTTCGGGATCCGCCCGCACCCCTGTCGGGATCTCCCCGACCGAGGCCTCGCTCCCCCTCGTGACGACCTTGCTCATGGAGCTCGACGATGACCGCCAAGTGGACAGACGACACCTGGCGGAGCGGTCAATGGCCCCGGACCGGGCTGAGCGGCCTTTGCTCAACGCTGCGGCCGCTCAGCTCACCGGCTGCGACCACCCCTGCGCCCCTGCATCGCCTCCACCACTTTCCCGAGTTGACGACCCAAGGCTGATCCGGCTCGCCGGGGACCGGCGGGGTTCGCGAAGCGTCGGCAGGCCGCCGCAACGAGTGGGCTCGCCGCCCCGTCCTCCGCAATGGACACGAATTGACAGCGGGCCCCCGACGCTCGCCCGCTGACGCTCCTCGGGAGCCGGCGCCAGAAGACTGAACACTCTGATGGCAACTACACAGTCGCCTCCCGACCAGCTGGCTCTTCCTGCACTGAGTCGCAGTGGCACGGCGTATGCGTACGCCCCACATCGTGCGGCGCCGCGGGCACCGCAGAAGGCCGGGACCGAGATCCATCCGGCCGGGGAGGAACCATGAAGACAAACCTGACACGCCGCGTTGCGGTCGCCGCCGTACTGGCCGCCTCGATGGCGATGGGTGGCACGGCCTGGGCCGGCAAGCGAAGTGAGGTCGAGCTCAGGCAGGTCGGCAAGACGGCTATCGTCTACCGGGGACCGCGACTCGACGTGGCTCTCTCGTACCGCTTCGCCAGGGTAGACCTCGGCAGTCGCTGGCTGCTCCTTGACGTCGCCATGACCGCGCCGGCCGACATCGTGGAGGTCCCGCGCACCGCCATCGCCGTGCGCACACCCTCGGGCGATATCGTGCCCTTGGCGACCCAGGCGGCCTTTGGCAAGGACTACCCGGCGCTGTCGGGCACCATCATGCGCGCAAACGTCGCGCGGGAACCGCTCAACTACTTCACGCCCCATCGCTTCGCTCGGCTCGAGTACTTCGCCCGCCCGGGCTACGGTCTCGCCTTTGACACGATGTGGCTCGACGGCTGGCACAACGCCTACGGGCGGCTCTTCTTCAAGCTTCCCGGAGGCGTCCAGAGGGGACACTACGACCTGCTGATCAATCTTCCCAACGACCACGTCATGATCCCATTCACCCTCTGACGCTGCGGCGTGCCAGCACACCGCCGGAGGTGCCTGGCCGGCCCTCCGGCGTTTCCTCTTCTCTGCTTCTCAACTTACCGCACCTCCCTCGAGGCTCGCGCTCGCCCGAGACGAGGCGAGCCGCGACGGCCGCGTGGGTGCAGCTGTCTTGCGAGGTGGGTGCACGGGGAAGACCGGCCAACCGTCAACTGTCAACTGCAGACTCTCTTCTGTCGTCCCCGGGACTTCCTCAGTTCCACCGCTGCGGGTCGTCCTCCCGAGGTGGCTCCGGCGCGGCCGGCGTGTGCTCCTCGCTCTCCCACGCCTCGCGCTGGGCAGCGTCGCGCTCACGGCGACGCTTGATCGCCCACATCGCGAGAGCGGTGATCGCCATCCACAGCGCGGTCGAACTGGTCAGGAAAGGCACCCAGGTCCGCCACAGCGCCTCGCGCGCGAAGTAGGCGTGCGCGAAGGCCTCGACCGGCTCGCCGGTCGCGGCTCGGAACGCCTCGTCGAAACCCTCGCCGCGGGCCACGCCCGCCAGCGTGCGCGCGACCGCGCGTTCGCCGTGGCGGTGGAGCAGGGAGCGCACGAGCGCGGCGGACATCGCGTAGGCCCGCGACGCGCCGGTGCTGTCGCCCGAGAAGGCGGCGTCGACGTCGTGCAGAGAACGAGGGCCCGGACCGAGGGTCGCGAGGGCGACCCTCGCACTGTCCTCCACCCCCCACTCGCGGGCGGCCACGGTGGCGGTCCCCTCGTCGAACCAGCGCGGCAGCCGTCCGTTGCCCGATGCCCGAGCGATCATCATATGGGCGATCTCGTGGCGAAGCAGCGCCTCGAGGTTGCGGTCGGGATACGAGGGAACACGAGTAGGAAACAGCACGATGGTATCGAGCGCGGGGAGGGCGTACCCACTCACCCATGAGGGCGCGTTGGCGGCCAGTCGAGAAGTCACGCCCGCCAGGATGACCCTGATCGGTACGCCGGGCGCCTCCAGGCCGACGAGGTGGAACAGCGAGGTCCAGTCCTCGCCTTCGAGAGCGCGCACCGCGGCGGCCTGACGTGAGAGCTCCGGCGGAGCCTCGATTCGCAGCCGTACCTCGGGACCCGGCGCGGCGACGGCCGAGAACGGCGTCAGCCCCGTCCACGACAGCGCTATCGCCACGGCGAAGCTGCACCGACCGGCCCATCGAGCCCCTCTTTGTGCCATCGGGTCAGGCTAGCAGAGTGCTCGCCTCGCGGCGGCCGACGGCGGGCTATACTGCCGGCGGCTTGGATCTTGAGAGGACCTCTTAGGGGGGGAGATGGACGAGCGACTCTCGCGCCTCGAGGCGAAGATCGACGAGCTCGTGCGGGCTCTCGACCGTATCGAGTCCCGCCTGGCGATCCTGGAGGCCGACGCGGCAGGCCAGGCCACAACGCCTTCGCAGGTCCTGCCCGCCGAGGGTGGGCCACGCGAGGACGAGCCGACCCTGGTCACCCACGCCGCGAACCACGTCCTCCCGCTCATGGGCCGGAGCTTCCTGGTCCTGGCCGGGGCGTGGCTGCTGCGCGCCCTCACCGATGCCGGCACGTTGCCCCAGACGGCCGGTGTCGCGCTCGGTCTTGCGTACGCCGTCGCGTGGTTCGTCCTCGCCGCCCGCTCCCCGCGCACGGCGCGACTGGGGGCCGAGTTCCACGGCGTCACCGCCGCCATCATCGTCTACCCGCTGCTGTACGAGGCGACGACGAAGTTCGCGGTTCTGGCGCCGCCGGCCTCGGTCGTCATCCTCACCGTCCTGACCGGGCTCGGCCTTGTTATCGCCTGGCGCCGCCTGCTCCCCGCGCTGGCTTGGGCCGTCACCCTCGGCGGCCTGTCGGCCGCGTTTGCGTCGCTCGTCTCGACCCACGCCATGGAGCTCTACGCGGTGTTCCTCGTCCTCCTCGGCGTGGCCGCCGTCTGGCTGTCGTACGAGCGGCACTGGTTCGGGCTGCGCTGGATCACGGCGGCGGCCGCGGACCTCGTGGTCGTGGAGATGGTCTCGCTGGTCTCCCGTCCCGAGGGACCGCCCGAGGCGTATCGCAGCCTCTCGGCTCCGGGGGTCGAGGCCGTCGCGGTCGGTCTCCTGGTCGCCTACCTCGGCACGATCGCCGTCCGCACCCTGTTGCGGCGCCGCGACGTCAACGTCTTCGAGGCCGTCCAGACGATCGCCGCGCTGGTCGTGGGGTTCGGCGGCGCCGTCTCCGTGGCGCACGCACTCGGGTCGGGCGGGCCCTCGCTCGGCATCGCCGCGCTCCTGACCGCCGCCGCCTCATATGCCGTCGCCTTCGCTTTCGTCGATCGGCGGCTGGGCAGCCCGCTCAACTGCGTCTTCTACACCTCGCTCGCACTCGTCTTCACGCTGGCCGGGAGCCTGCTCCTGACGACCGGGCTCGGCCTGGCGTTCGCGTGGTCCGCCCTGGCCGTGACGGCAGCGGCCCTGGGCGGGGGTTTCGACCGTGTGACCCTGCGCGTCCATGCGGTCCTCTACTTGCTGGCCGCTGCGGTCGCCTCGGGTTTCCTGAGTGGGGTCGTCGCGGTGTTCACCCGGCCGCTCGCGTCACCCTGGGGAGCGCTCACCGCGCCGGGATGGCTGACCACCGGGGGCGCCGTGGTGTGCTACGTCGTCCTCGCGGTGACGCGCCGCCATCCCACCGCGCGCGGACCTGCCCAGATCCCCCACCTGTCGGCGGCCGTGCTGGCCGCCCTCGGGATCGGGGCCGCCCTCGTGCTCGTGCTGGCGCGGCCGTTCGTTGCCACGACGGGATTCGCCGACCCCGCCGTGATGGCCACCGTCCGCACGGTCGTGCTGGCGGGGACCGCCCTTCTGCTGGCCGCCCTCGGGCCGCGAGCCGGCCTGGTCGAGCTCACGTGGCTGGTCTATCCGGTCATCGTCGCCGGCGGGATCAAGCTGCTCGCGCAGGACTTGCCCCAGGGACGTCCGGCCACACTCGTGCTGGCGTTCGTCGCCTACGGTGTGGCGCTCATGCTGTCGCCTCGCCTGTTGCGCCACGATCACCCCGACCCGCCTCTCCACGGATCCAGCCCATCGTCCTAGCGACAACGATCATCGCGCGTCGCGCACCGCGGCCAGGCTCGCCTTGGCGATGAGAATCGCCTCCACGCGCTCCACCACGGCCTCGGTGACCATCGGCACGTCCGCCCAGTGCTCGCATCCGCAGAAGTTGAGCAGCACGCCCTGGCTCGGGACACCGGCCTCCTCCGCCGCGCGCATGCCGGCCGCGAGCATCCAGATGCACGCCACGCCCAGCACCGACAGGTCACGATAGCGCCCCTTCCTCAGGGCGCGGAACTGCCGGCCGTGGTCCCGGTCGGCGAAATACGCCGAGGCGCCGCAACGAGCTGCCGCAACGGTCATGCGGCACACGGCGCACTCCGGGTCGCACGCCGTGCACCGGCTGCCGTACCGCGTCGCCTTCCTCTTGCACCCCTCGCCCTTCCGGCGCAGGCAGTCCGGGAGGATCAGCACGGTGTCGCGTCGTGCCACGAACTCCGGCCAGAACTGCCTGGCCATGACCACACAGGCGACGAGCTCTACCACATAGCGCTCGCGGGTCGTGCGCCGGTAGTACTCCTCGCGTCGGTCGAGTTCCCGTCCAGCTCGATCGGCGAAGGCGGGAACCGCGGTGAACGCTACGCCGACCTCAGCCTCGGCGAACGCCAGGAAGCCGTCGGCGAGCCGGTCGAGCCGCTCGTAGATCGCCAGCCCCTCGCCGAGGGCCCTGAGGTCGTACGTGGGCGGCACGGAGACGGACTTCGCCACAGGCACCGGTCCATCCTACGCTCGCCGAGACACGCCGGCGCCGCCTTGGTGGGTCCGCGGCGCCGTATCCTTGCCTCACGCCGCTTGGGCTCACTCCCAGGCGAACGCCGCCATGGAGAGGACGCCGTAGGTGAAGCTGCGGTGGAGCACGCGGCCTCCGCCTCCGTGACCGGCCCCCGCGGGCACGAGGAGCGGCAGGAAGTGCTCGGCCGTCGGGTGGATGCGCGGTGCTTCTGGGCCCGTCCTGCGATAGTCGACGAGCGCCTGGTCGTCGCCGCGCTCGACCGTGGCACACAGCCACTCCTCGAACGCTCTCACGTGGGCGGGTGCCTTCTCGTCGAGCCTCTGGCCACCGAACTCCAGGAGATTGTGGGTGGCTCCACCGCTGCCCAGGAGCAGCACACCCTCTTCACGTAACGGTGCGAGGGCACGCCCGAGCTCGAGGTGGTGACGCGGGCCCAGAGCCGTCTGGACGGACAGCTGGACGGTCGGAACGTCGGCGGCGGGGAAGACCAACGCGAGCGGGACCCACGCACCGTGGTCCAGGCCACGCCGCGAGTCGGCGGCGGCAGCGAGCCCCGCGGCATCGAGCAGCTCCGCGGCCCGGCGGGCCAGCTCCGGGTCACCAGGCGCCGGATAGGTGATGTCGTAAAGCTCCCGGGGGAAGCCGGAGAAGTCGTGAATCGTCGCGGGCCGGGCCGCGGTCGTGAGGGCCGGGCGGGACGCCTCCCAGTGCGCGGAGACGCACAGCACCGCGCGCGGGCGGCCCAGCTCGCGGCCCAGGCCGGCGAGGAACTCCCGTGCCGGACAGGCGTCGAGCAGGAGCGTCGGTGCGCCGTGCGACACGAACACGGATGGAAACCGGGTGGCCACGTCTACCCTCCCCTTCGTCATACCCGATCCGCCGACCGCGGTATTCCTGCCCCGGAGCCGGCGACGACGACCAGGCGCCGCGGCCGCATCCGACCCATCGGCGTCACGACCGCGCGCGCAGCGTCCGTCCGAGCCGACGGGCCACGACCGTGCCCGTCTCGGGCGGCACACCCGCGAAGCACAGCCGCATGAAGCCGGGCTCCGCGACCCGGCACGCCGCTCCCGGGGTGAGGTTCACGTTCGCTTCGGTGAGCAGCCGCCGCCACAGGGCGTGCTCGGCGTCCCAGGTCGGCTCGGCCAGGAAGCGCCGCAGGTCGCACAGGAGGAAGAACCCGGCCTCGGCGGGGAGGAAAGGTATCCCCTCCTCGTCCAGTGCCGACGTGATCGAGCGGTAGGCGGTGCGCAGCCGCCCCTGCATCGCCGTCAGGAACCCGTCGACCCAGGCGTCGTCCGAGATCATCCCGCCGAGCAGGAACTGCGTGTCGCCGGAGACGCACGACCAGTACGCCAGCGCGTCGACGGCGCGCTGGACCTCCTCGTTCTCGCTGACCAGGACGCCGCAGCGCAGCCCGCTGGCGGCGAAGTCCTTGGAGAACGCCCACACGATGTGGACGCGGTCGCCCAGCCCGTGCCGCACCGCCGCGCAACTGGTGAACGCGGTGGTGCCGAACACCGAGAGGGCGTAGATCTCGTCGAACACCACGTGGATCCCGGCGGAGTCGGCCCAGTCCAGCACCTCGGCCACCTGCTCGGGCGGGTAGACCGTGCCGAGCGGGTTGCTGGGCGAGGTGAACAGCAGCGCCCGCACAGGGCGGCCTGCACCCGCCAGGGCCCGATCGAGCAGTTCCGTGGTCAGCCGGAACCCGTCGGCGCTGGCCGTGTGCACGGGGACGACCGCGAGCTCGTCCCGGGTCTCCAGGTCCTGCCAGAAGCCGGCGTAGCTCGGCGTCGGCACCAGCACGCGGTCGCCGGGGTCGGCGAGGACGTGGAAGAGGACCTCGAGAACCGACCCGGCACCAGCCAGGACCGCGATCTGCTCGGGCTCGAACCTGCGGCCGAGGAATGTGCGCCCCATGAAGGCGGCGAGCTGCTGCCGAAAGAGCGGTGAGCCGGTCATTGCGTCGTAGTGCAGGACGCCGGCGGGGACGTCGCGGCACGCCGCCATCTTCGGCCTCAGCAGGTCCCAGACCAGACGGTTCTCCGCGATGCACATCGGGATGTAGCCATCGGGCCGGGACGCAGCGTCGAACGGGGATACCGAGCGTGCGAAGTGCTCCCGCAGGTACTCGGGTAGTGGCGGGCTGTCGACCAGACGACGACCCCGGAGCGAGAGACCGGCGACGGTGTCCTCGGGCATGGGCATCGTTGCATTCTACGGCGGGAGCTCCGCCCTGCCCCGCCTGGTCCGGCGCAGTCGCTACTTGGTGAAGTCGCGACGACGGCTGAACAGCGCCGCGGTCGCCGCCATGAGGGCGGCGTCGAGCGCCGCCATCGCGCCCACGCCGGTCGCGGTGCCCTCGAGCGCACCGATGAGGAACCAGACGACGACGCCGACCGTCGCCATGACCGCCACCGTCCACACCGCCGCCGCTCCTCGTCTCCCGCTCCGGTCCAGCTCGATTACCTCGCGGACGATGAGGGCGAACTGTAGCCAGAAGAGCATCTGCAGGCCCATGGCGTCCACGTTGAGCTGGCGCGCGGAGCCGAGCGGATCGCCGCCGAGCGCGAGCGTGGCCGTGAAGACGACGTGCGAGAGGGCGAGGCCGAGGAGCATGAGCATGGCAGGCACCACGACGCGCGCGGCCGCCACCGATCGGATCGCGAGCGGGAGCATGATGAACATGCGGACCCGACTCTCGCTCCGCGCGGTCCCGGTGAAGATGAAGCCTGCGACCATCGAGGCGATCAGGATCGCGATCGGCATCTGGCGCGCGATCTTCACGACTTCGGCCCGATCCGCGGTTGAGCCCACCAGCTTGAGGAGGACGATGACCAGAAGGAAGATGCCGATCCCGAAGGCCCAGGAGACCAGCACGATGGGCCAGGCAAAGCGAAGCTCCTCCCTAACGAGGCGCCACATGATGCCCCCCCTTGAGGATCGCGACCGCGATCTCGTCGATGCTCATGGCGGACTGCTCGATCGCCTGTGCGCCCAGCGCGCGCAGCCGATCCAACGTGGCCTCCCCGTCGGCGCTCACGACCTGGTGCTCGGCGCGTACTCGCCGGTATTCCACGGCGCCGTCGACAGTCACGTCCGCGTCGGCGAGCCGGAAGGAGATCCGCCGCCAGCGCTCGGTGAGGTCGTCCTTGGTGCTGCGCAGGAGGACACGGCCCTCCCGCAGGAAGACGAGCTCGTCTGCCAGGCGGCCGATGTCCGAGAGCACGTGCGTCGAGTAGAAGATCGCGTGCTCGCCGTCCTCGAGGACCTCCCAGAGCACGTCGAGGACCTCGGCGCGGACGACCGGGTCGAGCCCCGCGGTCGGCTCGTCGAGGAGGAGCAGGCGCGGCCCGTGGCCGAGCGCCGCCACCAGTGCCAGCTTGGCGAGCTGTCCCTTCGAGAGCCGATCCACCTTCGTCGCGAGCGGCAACCCGAGCCGGGCGGCGAGACCGCGGGTGCGCTGCTCCGACCATCCCGACATGAAACGCGAGAGGAAGCGCAGGTTCTCCTCGGCCGTCCACGAGCGGTAGAAGCCGTGCGCCTCCCCGACGATGCCAACGTCCGCCTTCCACGCCGGGGCGCGATGGTCCACCGGACGCCCGAAAATCTCGGCAGAGCCCTCCTCCGGAACGACGAGCCCGGCGAGACAGTTCAGGGTGGTGGTCTTCCCGGAGCCGTTGGGCCCGACGAACCCCAGCACGGTCCCGGGCTCCAGCGTCAGGTCCACCGGCCCGAGCGTGAATCCGGGGTATCGCTTCACGACGCCCATCAGGGCGAACGCCGGCGACGTGCTCATCGCTCGCCTCCCTTCTTCCTCATCACCCGCTCGAACACCGCACGGATCCTCGTGTCCTCGAGCCCCTCGGCGCTGCTCTCGCCGACGAGCCGCACCAGCGCCTGCTCGAAGCGTTCCTCGGCCATGGTCCGCGTCCTCTCCTGCGGGATCGCCGCCACGAAGAACCCCTTGCCGGGACGCGAGCGGACCAGGCCTTCCCGCTCGAGGTCCTCGTAGGCCCGTTGCACGGTGATCACGCTGACGCGCTGCTCCCTCGCCAGCGCCCGGATCGACGGCAGCGGATCGTCGCCCGCGAGCTCATGTGCCAGGACCTTGGCGCGGATCTGGCGCGAGATCTGGCCGTGCAGCGGCTCGGACGAGAGCTCGGAGAGGTGGAGCAGAAGGTCCATTACGCCTCGTCCCTGCTGCGTTCGACGGCCACCGCAGTCCAGTCGTCGTCGAGGACGAAATCGGTGATCCGTTGCGCCTCGTCGAGGATACCGTCGAGCCACTCCTCAGGCGGCATTGCCCTGCGCGATTGCCCGGCGGACCGCGACAGGATCGCGGACAGCCCGTCGTAGCCGAGCGGCTCACCGGAAGGGCGCCGTGCTTCCGCGATTCCGTCCGAGAACAGCAGCAGCCTCGCGCCCTCCTCCAGGGGAAAGGTGATCGAGGCGTAGGCGACCTCGGCGCGGATGCCGAGTGGTAGGCGTGGCCCGGGCACCTCGACGGCCGTCGGGCCAGCGCCTGCCCTCAACACGAGGGGATCAGGCATTCCGGCGTTGGCAAGCTCGACCGCACCGTCTGGCGTGATGCGTGCGCAGGCGAGCGCGACGAACTGCCGGCGGCCGAGCTCCCCGGCAAGCCGGCGGTTGAGCTCGCGGAGTGCGTCCGCGACCGCTCGCCCCTCGGTGACGAAAGGCGTCATGGCCTTCACCGAGGCCATGATCAAGCTGGCGCCGAAACCCTTGCCCGCGACGTCCGCGACGACGACATCCAGGCTGCCATCCGCGTGCCGGATGACGTCGTGGAAGTCGCCGGCGACGAAGCGGGCGGGAAAGCTGCGCGACACTACCGTGTACCCCTCGGCGGCGACGCGGGCCGGAGGCAGCAGCCGGCGCTGGATCTCGCAGGCAAGCTCCAGCTCGCGGAGCGACAGCTCCTGCTCCCGCGCATCGTCGAGGAGGTGGCGCTGCGCGAGGGTTCGCCGTCGATCCGGCGGCACCGCCGCGACCCGGACCGCCTCTTCGGCGCTCCCCTCCAGCACACCTTCGGCCACGAGCGCCGCGAGCGCCCGCGCCACACACGCGGGGCTGACTCGGAGCTGGCGCGCCAGCTTTCGACACTCGGGGATCTCCCACCCTGCGGGCAGCTCGCCGGCGAGGATCTTGCTCCGGAGCTGCCGCGCGATCTGACCTCCCAGGGGTTCCGGCGAGTTCTCGGTCAGGTGGAGTAGCATGCGTACCGTCCTTACTGTATATATACGTTATATACGGTTGAAAAGTTTGTCAAGCCCCACCGGCTCCGGGCTTCTGTCCGCGGCTGCTCATCAAACGCAGGCCATTGATGAGAAGTCACTTCGCGAGACAATGGCACGAGCCGGAGGTGCCCCGCCGCGGACCCCGAGACGGAATGCCAGCGTGCCCGAGGGTGTTGACTTGACAGATGACTTCCCCGTCTCCGACCCCGTCGATCCCGATGCCCCAAGGCCCACTTCTCGCCGAGGCAAGGGCCACCTGGCGCCAGGCCGTCGCCGCCTACCAGAGCCCGGACCTGCGGCGCAGCCTGTGGCAGGTGTGCAACAGCGTCATCCCCTACCTGGCTCTCTGGTACCTTGCATACCGCCTGCTCGACGTCTCCTACTGGCTGACGCTGGCGGTCTCGGTCCTGGCCGCCGGCTTCATGGTGCGGGTCTTCATCATCTTCCACGACTGTGGCCACGGCTCCTTCTTCAAGTCGCGCAAGGCCAACGACGTACTCGGGTTCGTCACCGGCATCCTGACGTTCACCCCGTACTTCGACTGGCGTGCCGAGCATGCCCGGCACCATGCAACCGCCGGGGACCTCGACCGGCGAGGGTTCGGCGATGTCTGGACCATGACGGTAGCCGAGTACCGGGCGGCGACGCGCTGGCAGCGGATGGCCTACCGCCTCTATCGGAACCCCCTCGTGCTCTTCGGTCTCGGACCCGTGTATTCCTTCCTCATCAAACAGCGCCTGCCGCGGCGAGAGACGGGACGACGTGGCGCCCTCAGCGTCCATGTCACCAACCTCGCGCTGGTTGCCATCTACGGGACGCTCTTCGTCACCCTCGGGTTCTGGCGGACGCTGCTCGTGCAGCTCCCCATCCTGGCCATCGGCGGCGCGGCCGGCATCTGGCTGTTCTACGTCCAGCATCAGTTCGAGACGGTGTACTGGGAGCGTCGCGAGCAGCGGGACTACGTGGCGGTCGCACTCGAGGGCAGCTCCCTCTATGCGCTCCCGCGCGTCCTGCAGTGGTTCTCCGGCAACATCGGCTTCCACCACATCCACCACTTGAGCCCCGCCATCCCGAACTACCGGCTCCCCAAGTGCTATCGCGAGCAGCCACTGTTTCAGAAGGTGGACCGGCTGACCCTGTGGTCGAGCCTGCGCTCTCTCCGCCTGCGCCTCTACGACGAGGAGTCCCGCCGTCTGATCGGTTTCCGTCAGGGGTTGAGACGCGCCGGGCTGCGAGCCTGACGCAAGGTCCGCCGCGCGCCTGCTGCGAGGGCGTGCTGGCCCGGTGGTCAAGCGATAGCCGGAAGCCGACCAGCCCCCCGCTACGCCGCGAGCCCGGCTCGGGACACCGTGAGGAGGAGCCCGCAGCGCGCTCCCAGAAGATCTCCCCGGCGGGCACGATGTCGTCCCGCGGCTCGCGCAGACATGGGTCGCTCCCGCTGAGGATCGGGGGTAGCATGAGGTCGGCGAGCCGGGCCCGCTCCGAGCACGCCGGGTTGCGATGGTAGTGGTCCTCGGAGTGCGAGTCCGTGGCAGCTCACCGTGACGGGGCCGGCAGGCCAGCCACGGGTCGGGGCGCCCGGTGTGAGGAGGACACGATGGCCGACGCCGCTGCGGTGCTGGTGACACGCGAAGGACCCGTTGCCACGGTGACGTTCAACCGGCCGGGCACCCTCAACGCCCTCGGACCCGAACTGTCGCGGGCCCTCGCCGAGTCGCTCGAGACTCTCGCAGCGGAACCCGGCATCCGCGTCGTCGTGCTCACCGGCGCCGGCCGGGCGTTCTGCGCGGGCGGCGACATGGCGGCGGCCTGGCGGGCGCTCGAGGCCGGCGACCCGCGCTCTCTCTTCGACGGCGTTCTCGAGTGGCTTCACCGGGCGGTGCTCACGGTCAGGCACATGCCCCAGCCCGTGGTCGCGGCGATCAACGGCCCGACCAGTGGCGCGGGCCTGTCGCTGGCGGCCGCGTGCGACCTGCGCCTCGCCGCCTCCTCCGCCGTCTTCAAGATCGGGTACACCTCGATCGGGCTCTGCCCTGATGCGGGCTGGACGGTCACGGTGCCGAGGCTCGTCGGCCTCGGCCCGGCGAGCGAGCTCGTCCTTCTCGATCACCCGGTCGACGCCGAGCGCGCGCTTACCCTCGGACTGGTCAACGAGGTCTGTCCCGCTGACAGCTTGCTCACGCGCACGGCAGAGGTCGCCGCGGGCCTCGTCCGCCAGCCGGCCGCCTCCCTCGCGGCCGCCAAGGCGCTGCTCAACGCCGCGCTCTTCCCCGAGCTGGAGGCCCAGCTCGCGCGTGAGCGCCGGGCGGTGGTCGAGCTGTCCGCCGGACCCGACTTCCGCCAGCGCCTGGCCGTCTTCCTCAAGCGCTAGCGAGCCCCATCCGACGCCGCGGCCGCCCGGACGCGGGAACTGCCGAGGGGATGGAACAGCCCACGAGTGAGCGGCGCTTCCCTGTCCTAGAGAATCACAGCGGCACTACCGGTAAGCAGCTTCCCGGCGGACCGCGAGTTGGGTCGTCTGCCTGACGGCAGGGAGATCTCGAGCGACGAGAACACGGAGCCAGAAGCCAACTGATGCACGGGCAGCGGTCCGCGGGCGGTGTACCCCCTGGTGCCGTCCCGCGTTGTGTCTTCGTGACCTCGACGGCCAACCCCCGGTCCAGGATGGACATGGGGCGGCGGCCGACGAGGAAGAGGAAAGAGGGGAGAGGCAACATGAGGCGTTCTTCCGTCGTCAGCGGGGTTGTTCTCGTTTTCGGCGGCATGCTCGCGTTTCAGACTCCGGCATCGGCTGCCAGCTTCACGACCATCGACTTCCCGGGCGCCACCAACACGTACCCCGGGGCGATAAGTTCCCAGGGCGACATCGTCGGCGGCTACCCCGTGCCCGGCCGCACCCACGGGTTCCTCCTGGTCGGCGGCACCTTCACGACGGTGGATAGCCCGGGCTCGACCTCCACCTTCCTCAGCGGCATCAGCCCGACCGGGCAGATGGTCGGCGAGTACTGCGACGGATCGGGGTGCCACGGCATGATCGTGACCTCCTGAGCTGACTCCATCGAACCTCAAGCGGCCGACGGGAGTATCTGCATGACGGCCGGCTCCTCTGTGGGCCGGCCGTCCCTTCCTTGCTGGACAGGGTGCGCGAGCAGATCACCGCTCTCGGCGTCGCACGCCGGGAGTGGATCAGGCCGGCTGCGCGACCTGACCGCGCGGTGCTACTCTGGCCACGTCCTCGGCGGCACCGGACGGGAGGAACGATGAACCCCAACGTGAAGAAGCTCGCCATCCTCGCCGGTGGCGGTCCAGCGCCAGGAATCAACAGCGTGGTGAGCGCCGCCGCGATCCGCTCGGCCCTCGCAGGCTCCGAGGTAATCGGAGTTCTCGACGGTTTTCGCTGGATCATGGAGGGCAACATCGATCATGTCATGCCGCTCACGATCGAGAGCGTGAGTCGGATCCACTTCCGCGGTGGCTCGCACATCGGGATCTCCCGCGCCAACCCGACCAAGCAGGAGCAACACCTCGAGAACAGCGTGATCTCTCTCCTGCGCCTCAACGTCGACCGCCTGATCACGATCGGTGGGGACGACACCGCGTACTCGGCCTACATGCTCAACGAGCGCAGCCGCGGCCGCATCCGGGTGGTCCACGTCCCGAAGACGATCGACAACGACCTCGATCTCCCGGCCTGGGGCAACACGTTCGGCTTCCAGACCGCCCGTCACATCGGCGTGGGGATCGTCCGCGACCTCATGGTCGACGCCAAGGCAACCTCCCGCTGGTACCTCGTGGTCACCATGGGGCGCAAGGTCGGTCACCTCGCCCTCGGCATCGGCAAGGCGGCGGGTGCCGCCCTCACCCTGATCCCAGAGGAGTTCCAGGGGACGGTCCGGCTCGAGGAGGTCGTCGACACCATCCTGGGCGCCATCATCAAGCGCTTTTCGTACGGCATGCCGCACGGGGTCGCCGTCCTCGCCGAGGGGCTGGTGGAGGCGATCGATCCCACCGACCTCGCGCAGATCCACGGTGCCGAGCGCGACGCCCACGGCAACCTCCGGCTCGCCGAGGTCAATCTCGGCGAGATCATCAAGGAGAAGCTGCTCGAGGGGTTGAAGAGATACAACCTCGCGACCACGGTGGTGGCCAAGAACATCGGCTACGAGTTGCGCTGCTCCGACCCCATTCCCCTCGACATGGAGTACACGCGCGACCTCGGCTTCTACGCCGCGCAGTACCTCGACGAGGGCGGCTCGGGGGTCGTGGTCGCGATCGAGGGAGATCACTTCAAGCCCTTGCCGTTCGCCGAGAACATCGACCCCACGACCGGCAAGACCCGCGTCCGCATGGTGGACATCAACTCGGAGCGCTACCGGGTCGCGCGGCGCTACATGATCCGCCTCAACCGCGACGACTTCGAGGACATGCACCAGGTCGCCAAGCTGGCGGCCACTGCCGGCGTCACGCTCGACGATTTCAAGCACACCTTCCGGTACCTGATCGACAAGGAGCCTCAGCCGATCCGGCTGATTCCGGCGGTCCACACCACGAAGGACGCGAAGCTCGAGGTGGTCAGGACACGGGAGGCCTGACCCGGCCCTCGGTCCGCCTACCCCTTGACCGTCCAGCCCCTGCCAAGGAGCAGCTCGCGCACTCTCCCGCGGTGATCCCCCTGGATCTCGACGCGGCCTTCACCGACCGTCCCGCCCGCTCCGCAGGCGCGCTTGAGCTCCTTGACGAGCTCCCTCAGGAAACCGGGGCTGTGCGGGAGGTTGTCGACCACGGTGACCGTCTTGCCGCCGCGACCGGCCTTTTCGATGCGCAGCTTCGCCACGATCACCGACGGCACCGGTTCGGCGATCGCGGACGAGCACCGGCACACCTTCACTGGCCATCCGCACCGCGGGCAGACCTGTCCCTTCCCGGTCGAGTAGACGGTCCTGCCTCGGGAGGTGACGACCATGGGCTCAGCGTACATCGCCCGGCGCACAGTGGTGCCGCTGGACTCGTGGGCCCCCCGGAGTCCGGATCCGGCCCAGGGAGCTCTCGCAAACCGCTATACTCGCGCCGACCGGGAGCCTCGGCTTCCGGTCGTTTGCATTGGTGACGCTGGAGGAGCAATGGCAGGGCAGAGGCGCGACGACATCCGGAACCTGGCGATCATCGCCCACGTCGACCACGGCAAGACCACGCTGGTAGATGCCATGCTCTGGCAGGGCGGGATCTTCCGCGACAACGAGGTGGTCGCCGAGCGGGTCATGGACTCGATCGACCTCGAACGCGAGAAGGGCATCACCATCATGGCCAAGAACACGGCCCTCACCTACCGCGGCACGAGGATCAACATCGTCGACACCCCCGGTCACGCCGACTTCGGCGGTGAGGTGGAACGGACCCTGACCATGGTGGACGGCGTGATGCTGCTGGTCGATGCCAGCGAGGGACCGCTCCCGCAAACCCGCTTCGTGCTGCGCAAGGCACTCGAGCTCGGCCTGCCGCCGATCGTCGTGATCAACAAGATCGACCGTTCTGACGCGCGTCCGAAGGAGGTTCTCAGCGAGGTCTACGATCTCTTCATCGACCTCGACGCCGAGGAGGATCAGCTCGATTTCCCGGTCCTCTACTGCAATGCCCGCAAGGGGACGTGCCACCGCACCCCTGACGGGCCCGAGGAGACGCTCGAGCCGCTCTTCGACGAAATCCTCCGCACCGTGCCCCCGCCACTTTTCGAACCCGGCGCCCCGCTCCAGATGCTTATCACCAACCTCGACTACGACGACTATGTCGGCCGCCTGGCGATCGGGCGGGTCTTCAACGGGACGCTCCGGCGGGGTCAGGACGTCGCTCTGTGCCGGAGGGACGGCTCGGTGCTCCCGGCCCGGGTCACGGGCGTGTACGGCTATCAGGGACTCACGCGCGCCGAGACCGACGAGGCCGGCCCTGGCGATATCGTGGCCGTCGCGGGTCTCGCCGACGTCGGCATCGGCGAGACGCTCTCCGACCGCGAGGACCCTCGCCCGCTGCCGCTGATCACCGTGGACGAGCCCACCATCGCGATGGTCATCGGCATCAACACCTCGCCGCTGGCCGGGCGAGAGGGCACCCACGTGACCTCCCGCAAGCTCTCCGAGCGACTGCAGCGCGAGCTGCTCACCAATGTCTCGATCCGGGTCGACCCCTCGGACACCCCCGACGCCTTCCAGGTCTCCGGGCGTGGAGAGCTCCAGCTCGCCATCCTCATCGAGATGATGCGGCGCGAGGGTTACGAGATGTCCGTCAGCAAACCCGAGGTGGTCACCCGCGAGGTCGGCGGCCAGCTCCACGAGCCGATGGAGCTCCTCGTCGTCGACTGCCCGGAGGAGTTCATCGGTGTGGTCACGCAGAAGGTCGGGATCCGGCGCGGTCGCATGGTCAAGATGGTCAACCACGGCACCGGCCGGGTGCGCCTCGAGTTTCGCCTCCCCTCCCGTGGGCTGATCGGCTTCCGCACCGAGTTCCTCACCGACACCCGCGGGACCGGCATCGCCAACCACCTGTTCGACGGGTGGGAGCCGTGGCAGGGCGAGATCGCCCATCGCACCACCGGCGCCATGGTCGCCGACCGCGCCGGACGCGCGACGTCCTACGCCATCGAGCACCTCCAGCCGCGCGGCGAGTTGTTCGTCTCACCCGGCGCCGAGGTCTACGAGGGGATGATCGTCGGCGAGAACGCCCGCGAGGCGGACATCGACGTCAACATCACCAAGGAGAAGAAGCTCACGAACATGCGCGCCTCGGTGGCGGACGAGTCGGTGCACCTGGTGCCGCCGCGGATCATGAGCCTCGAGCAGGCGCTCGAGTTCATCCGCGCCGACGAGCTCGTCGAGGTCACTCCCAAGGCCCATCGCCTGCGCAAGAAGATCCTGCCGGCCAACCGCCGGTAGCTGACGGCTCCACCGGCGCGACGGAGCGCCATCGCCGGTCCGGGCGAGCGCCGGCGCAGGAAGGCGTGGGAGTGCGGGGCCCCGCGGTGTTGTTATCATGGCCTCGACCCGTGTTGAACCACGATCGCTCCCGTGTCGGCCTCGCGCCCGATCAAGACCGGCGGAGCACCTCTCCTTGAGCGAGAGTCTCCCCGTGCGTGACAGGCTGCGCGTCATACGGCAGCAGGTCGGGATGCTCGGCGTCCCACTGACCGTGCGATACCTCTTGCTCTATCTGCTTCATTACAACCCTGGCAGCGACCACTCCTTCGACCGTCGCTACGGCACCAACACCAGCGGTCTGGTCAGGCCGGACGACTGGGAGAGCGCCGACGAGATCACGCGCTCGCAGGGCGTCGGCTACGTCCCCTCCCCGCCCCAGTTGACGCGGTACATGCTCCGCTCACTGCCGGCCGACTCGGCCGCGTTCACCTTCGTCGACGTCGGCTGCGGCAAGGGGCGCGTGGTCTTGGTCGCGTCGGAGTTTCCCTTCCGTCGCGTCATCGGGATCGAGCTCTCGCCCTGGCTGTGCGGCATTGCCCAGGAGAACCTCACGCAGTTCCGCTCGCGCCGCCGGCGCTGCCCCAACCTCGAGGTCCAGTGTGCGGAGGCGACGACCTGGCCATTGCCCGAGGGCGACCTGGTCCTGCACCTCTACCACCCGTTCGGCGCCGACGTGCTGCGGCGGTTCCTCGCCCACGTGAGCGCCTCGCTCGAGGAGTCGCCCCGACGGATCGCCCTGCTCTACCTCCGTGTCAGCCGCGAGGTGCGGGAGGTCTTCGAGGAGTTCCCAGCCTTCCAGCTGGTCCAGCGGGTGCAGTGCTGGAACCCGAACTACTCGTGGTCCCGGTATGCCAGCCTGCCTTCACGTAACGAGGCCGCCACCCCGGGCTGAGCCTCCCGTTTCCCGGTCGCTACACCCCGCCGACCGCGTCGCACCCCCCGCCGAGATCGGGCCGGCCCTCGGCTAGAATGCCGCCGCGCTTCACCCGTCTGCACTATCCCCTCTCATCCGACCGGCAGGACAGGATGATGCAGCGGCGCGATGACATCATCGTGACACACCGCGACCCAGCGCCGCCGATGTGGTGTGGAGGCTGGCGCTGCTCGGCGTCAGACTCGGCCTCTTCACGCCCCCGAACAACCGGTCCGTGATGTGCGCGGCGCCGGAGTCGGATCTCAGCGTCGCGGGTGTTCGGCTCAACATGGCCCGCAGCCTGGGAATGATGTGCGGCGTGGCGTTCGCCCAGTTGATCTACAGCAACGAGCTGCACACTCTCATGGAGCGGGTGGCCTCGGAGGCCGACCCGGTGACGCGCCAGCTGCGCCGCCAGGAGATGATGGTCAGCTTCGACAAGGTGTACTTCACCATGATCTTCGTGGCGCTCGCAGCGGCCGCGCTCTCCCTGGTCAAGGAGCGGGAGGAGCTGGCTGGCAGGAAGGCTGCCGACCTCCCGCTGGAGCTGTGAATCCCGCCCTTCCCGGCGGGATCGGCGTGCGGCCCCAGCACGGTGTCATGCCCGCGCGGCTCTCCACCTCTCCCAAGCACCCAGGCCGTCGTAGGCCGCGTACTTGTACGAGTCCGACAGGGTCGGATAGTTGTACACCGCGCGGATGAACGAGTCGATCGTGCCTCCCACGGCCATCACCTGCGCGCCAAGGTGGATGAGCTCGGAGGCCATCTCGCCGATGATGTGCGCCCCGAGGAGCTTCTTGTCCTCCGGCGCGAACACCAGCTTGAACATGCCGCTGGTGTCGCCGATGATCTGGCCGCGCGCACTGGCCTCGTAAAGGGCACGACCCACGAGGTGTGGGACGTTCTTCGCCGTGCACTCGTCCTCGGTCAATCCCACCATCGAGATCTCGGGAACCGTGTAGACCGCCAGAGGGAGGACCGGGGAGACCTGCTCCTTGTAGCGCAAGCCGAAGGCGTGCACCATCGCGACGCGGGCCTGCTCCATCGACGTCGAGGCCAGCGCCGGGAACCCGATCACGTCCCCGGCGGCGTAGATGTTGGGGGCCGCGGTCTGATACTGGTCGTCCACGGGGATCAGACCATGCTCGCCGAGAGTGATCCCGACGGCTTCGAGCGCCAGCGCCTCCACGTTGCTCTGCCGGCCGCTCGCGTACAGGACGGTGTCGCACTCCAACGTTGTCCCCGCCTGCGTGGTCACGATCGCCCGATCGTCGCGGACGACGAGCGTCGCTACCCGGTCGTCGAAGACGAAGCGCATGCCGAGCGTTTCGAGCTGGTGCCGGAGCCGCCCCGCGATCTCGCCGTCGACGAACGGGAGCAACCGGCTGCGCCCTTCCACCAGGGTCACCTGCGCGCCCAGGACCGTGAACACCGAGGCGTACTCACAGCCGATCACGCCGCCGCCGACCACCACCATCGTCCTAGGGATGCGGTCCATGCGCAGGATGGAGTCGGAGTCGTGGACCCGGTGGTGATCGAAGGGCACGCCCGGGACGTGGTAGGGCGAGGAGCCCGTCGCGATCAGCACGACCTCGGTCCGCAAATCCCTCTCGCCGCCGTCCCGGAGCCGCACGCGGACGGTATGCGCGTCGGCGATCGAGGCCTCTCCCCACACGACCTCGACGTGGTGGCGCTCGAGGTTGTGCCGGACCTGATCGCGCTCGTTCCGCACGACCACGTGCTCGCGGTGCATGAACTCGCGGACCGTCAGCCCCTCGCGCAGCGAGTAGTCGATCCCGTAGAGGCCGCGCTGGAGCAGCCCGGAGAAGTACAGCGCGGTCTCGCGCAGCGTCTTGGACGGGATGGTCCCGGTGTTGATCCCCGCGCCCCCGAGGTGCTCCGCGCGCTCCACGACCGCGACCTTCTTCCCGAAGTAGGCGGCCTGGACCGCGCCTTTCTCGCCCGCCGGACCGGAGCCGATGACGACGAGATCGTACTCGTGTTGATCGGACATGGCTTCATCCCCTCGGACCAGGATGGCCTGCGGCGGCTGTTCGCCGCACTGGATCCCCCACCCGGCGCCAGCCCGAAGACCACGTGGGAGATTCCACGCCGCCCGCGGTCTCCCGCCCCCGTGACCCGCGTTCACCCTGGTCTCGCGTCATTGTACCGGCCACCCTCCGGTCCTGCGAGAAGAAGTCCGCGCTGCCCGACTGCGACCTCGTGGAACCCGGGCCGCTACCCCGCCGGCCTGCCCGGCGGACCACCCTCCCCTGCGGGAGAGCGCAGCGTGATGCGGAGGATCTCGCCGGGGCGCCACAGCCGCATCCGCGGGCCCCAGGTTCCCGTCCCTTGGCAGACGATGACCGGCATGCCATCCACGTCGTACCTGCCGCCGAGCAGGGGGTAGACCATGCGAACGAGATAGCCGAACGGCCAGATCTGGCCGCCGTGGGTGTGGCCGGAGAGCATCAGCCCTGCCCCCAGGCGGGCCGCCTCGTCGGCCTGCCAGGGGGTATGCGAGAGGAGGATCGTCGCGCCCTGCGGCCGGCCTGCTAGGGCCTCGGAGATCGGGTCCCCTCCCCGTCCCGACCGCTGGAGCGAGGTGAGGTCGTCGACCCCCGCCAGCACGAGCCCGGGACCAAGCTCGACCCAGCGGTCGTGGAGCGCCTCGATGCCCGCCGACTCGAGCAGCCGCACGCTTGCGTTGCTCCGGCCGTGCGACTCGTGGTTTCCGGTCACGGCCCAGACGCCGAGTCGTGCCCGTAGACGACTCAGCTCCGGGAGCAGCCCGCTCTCCGGCGCTCCGTGCCCCTCGAAGATGTCGCCGAGCAGGACGATCGCGTCCGGGTGCAGGGCCAGGACCTGATCGACTCGCGCGGCGAGCCAGCCAGCGCCGAGCAGCGACCCGAGGTGAAGGTCCGAGATCCCGGCCACCACGGTGCCATCCATCGCGGCGGGGAGACCGGCGAGCCTCACCTCGTACCCCTCGACGACTGGAGGCCGCAGCCCCTGGACGAGCGCAACCGCCGAGAGCAGCGTGCCGCCGAGCAGCGCCCACCCCCGCAACGCGGGCGCCAGGCGGGGCGCGAAGTAACCGAAGCCGGTGAACAGGTCGATGGCCAGCAGCGCGACGAAGAGGAGGAAGAGCGCCGCCATCCAGGTCAAGCTGATCAGCTCGAGCGCCGCGGAGAGGCGGCCGGTCCCGCCATGACCCAGCCAGTGCCCGGCGGCGAAGACCGCCCACAGCAGCACTCCTCCGCCGACGAGCAGCCGGCGTGGCACCCGCCGCGCGACCAACGGCACCGTGGCGGCTCGCCAGAACACATAGAGCTGCATCACGGTGCATGCTGCGATGAGGACAGTTCCGAACATGCTCCCCGGTCCGGTCGCGTGACGACCGCCCCCGGTACCTTACCAGCTCCTCCCGCTCGCCTTGCTGCCGCGCGCGCTCGGGGGCCGTCGCGTGCTCTCCGGCTCGGCCCGCCGACCGCCGCCGTGACCGCCCGGCGTGCCAGACCGATGGCCCAGGAGTCGTCCGTGGCGGGAGACGCGCCCCGCAACGAGCTGCCGGCGATCCGCAGCCCGGCCGGCGCGGAGCAGGCTGCGCCGGCGGATGGCGGTGCACTCCCCGGACGACGGCCGGGAGGCCGTGGCGGGCCCCGCCAGGACGATCGTCCTGTCGAGAGTCGGCAGCGGCGGAATAATCGCCGGGCCGCTCCCCTTGTTCCTGATCAGCTCGCATTCAGCGCGGACGAAGGCCAGCCGGGCAACTCTGGAGGATCGACGAGGGCCGGGGCTCTGGCGGCGCCGAGGCAGAAAGGAAGCCAACGTGGTGGGTGGTGACGAGATGAGGGCGCAGAGCTCCCGGAATGACCGGCGGCTGGCCCGTCGCCAGGCGGCGTTGCTCCGCCTGAGCGCCGAGATTGCCGCCGCCTCCGACGAGACCGCCGTCTGCGAGAGTGTGGTCAACGGCCTCCACGACGACGACCTCGGGTTCCAGTTCGTCGCCGTCTTCCTGCTCGACGAGGTGAGCGGCGAACGGGTGTTGAGGGCGAGCGTCGGATGGCCGGACGTCCCCAGGGAGTGGCGCGTTCCGCCCGGACAGGGGCTCAGTGAGCGGGCGCTTGTCGACGGGACGCTTCACTACTCACCCGACGTCACGAGAGAGACGCGCTACATCGCGAGCCTGGACTGCGGCTCCGAGGTCGACGCCCCTCTCCTGATCGACGCGACGCCCACGGGCGTGCTCGTCGTCCAGAGCAGCCGGGTCGCGGCGTTCGACCAAGAGGACTTCGAGATTCTCTCGGCGGCGGCACAGCAGGCGAGCGTGGCCATCGGGCGGGTCCGGCTGCTGGCGGCGGAGCGTCGCCGGGCCAACGAGCAAGAGGCTCTCCTCGCCAGCCTGTCCGACCTCTCCGCCGAGCTCGAGCTTTCCCGCCTGCTCGAGGCGGTCCTGGGGCGGGCCGTCCGCCTCCTGGGTGCCTCGGGAGGAGAGCTCGCGATCTTCGACGGGAGCCGGGGCGAGCTCGAGATCGTCGCCAACCACAACATCGGCAAGGAGTCCACCGGGACCCGCATGGCCCTCGGCGAAGGTGCGATGGGACGCGTCGCCCAGACCCACGAGCCTCTCATCATCCCCGACTATCAGGAGTGGTCGGGACGCTCACCGCAGTACGGAGCGGTCACGGTGCACGCGGTGATGGTCGCCCCGCTGCTCATCGGCTCCCGGCTTGTCGGGACCATCGCAACCGTCCACACCGACCCGCAGCTCCGCTTCACCCCTTACGACCTCCGGCTTCTCAACATGTTCGCGCCACAGGCGGCCATCGCCATCGAGAACGCCCGCCTCTACGCCTCGGCCCAGCAGCAGAAGCAGTACTTCGAGCAGCTCGTGCTCAACTCGCCGGTCGCCATCACCACTCTCGACCTCGACCAGAACATCGCCTCCTGCAACCCGGAATTCGAGAAGCTGTTCGGCTACACCGCGCAGGAGTCTCTCGGCCACAACCTCGACGAGCTGCTCAACAGCTCCGAGACGCTCAACACCGCCGTGGCGTACACGGAGGAGGCGCTCGAACGCCCGGTCCACGGTATCGGCCGCCGCCAGCGCAAGGACGGCTCGTATGTCGATGTCGAGCTTGCCGGTGTGCCGGTGTTCGTCGCCGGTCGGCGCGTCGGCGTGCTCGCCATCTACCACGACATCACCGAGCAGCTCGCGGCGCGCAAGGACGCCGAGGCCGCCAACCTCGCCAAGTCGCAGTTCCTCGCCAACATGAGCCACGAGCTCCGCACCCCGCTCAACGCCATCATCGGCTACAGCGAGATGCTCCAGGAGGAGGCCGAGGACCTCGGGCACGCAGAGCTGCTCCCGGACCTCCGGAAGATCCAGAGCGCCGGCAAGCACCTCCTCTCCCTGATCAACGACGTTCTCGACCTCTCCAAGATCGAGGCCGGCAAGATGGAGCTCCACCCGGAGACCTTCGAGATCCGCGCGCTGATCAACGAGGTCACCGTCACGGTCGGGCCGATGGTCGAGCGCAACGGCAATCGCCTCGACGTGGTCTGCCGAGACGGCCTGGGCACGATGCTCTCCGATCCGGTGAAGGTCAGGCAGATCCTGCTCAACCTGCTCTCCAACGCCGGCAAGTTCACGGAAAAGGGCGTCATCACCCTCGAGGTCGAGCGCCAGAGCCTCAACGACGAGCCCCTGGTCGTCTTCCGGGTCACCGACACCGGCGTCGGCATGACCCCCGAGCAGATCGAGAGGATCTTCGAGGCGTTCGCGCAGGCCGACTCCGCGGTGAGCCGGAAGTACGGAGGGACCGGCCTTGGCCTCACGATCACGCGCCGGTTCTGCCAGATGTTGGGCGGGGACGTGACGGTGCACAGCGAGCCCGGCAAGGGCAGCACCTTCACCGCATGGATGCGTCCGACCGTCGAGCACGGCACCGCTCGACTGCGACCGGTCACGTCGCGTCCAGCCGGGCCCGACGCGAATCGCCCGGCGGGCCTCACAGTCCTGGCCGTCGATGACGACCCGGTGGCCCTCGACCTCATCAGCCGTTCCCTCGCGAAGGAGGGGATCGCCGTCGTCACCGCGCTCGGCGGCGAGGAAGGCCTGCGCCTGGCCCGCGAGCTCCGCCCCGCGGTCATCACGCTCGATCTGCTGATGGCCGACATGAACGGCTGGTCCGTCCTCGATCGCGTGAAGTCCGACCCCGAACTCGCGGACATTCCGGTCATCGTCCTGACCATCCTGGACGCCGAGCGCAAGGCGTTCGCCCTCGGCGCATCGGACTTCATCGCCAAGCCCATCGACCGGACCAGACTGGCGGCGGTCATCGCCAGACACCAGCGCCACGATGGACGGCGGCGCGTCCTCGTCGTGGATGACGACGAGGCCGTGCGTGCCCTCGTCCGCCACACGTTCGCCCGCGAAGGCTGGGAGGTCAGCGAGGCGGAGAACGGCCGTGCCGCTCTCGAGTCGGTCGCGAGCCGCGAGCCCACGCTGATCCTGCTCGATCTCGTGATGCCGGAGATGGACGGCTTCGAGTTCGTTGAGGCGTTGCGCGTGAAAGAGGAGTGGCAGCACATCCCGGTCGTGGTTCTTACCGCCAAGGACCTGACACGCGAGGACCGCGAGCGCCTCAATGGCTCGGTCAGCCGGATCGTTCACAAGCGCGCCGATGGCATGGAGCGCGCACTGACGGAGACGTGCGAGCTGGTCCTCACCGTCGCCCGACCGACCCGTGCCACGGGATAAGGAGACAGCGATGGCCAAGATCCTCCTCGTCGAGGACAACGAGATGAACCGCGATATGCTCTCGCGCCGTCTCGTCAGGCGCGGCTTCGAGGTGGTCGCCGCCGTCGACGGACAGGAGGGCGTCGAGATGGCGGGCCGTGAAGCCCCTGACCTCATCCTCATGGATATGAGCCTCCCGGTGGTCGACGGCTGGGAGGCGACCCGGCGGATTCGCGCCGCCGACGCCACGCGCGACATCAAGGTCATCGCCCTCACGGCCCATGCCATGGCGGGCGACCGCGACCAGGCCCTGGCCGCCGGGTGCGACGACTACGACACCAAGCCGGTCGACTTCGAGCGGCTGTTGGGCAAGATCGGCCGTCTCCTCAACGGCGGGTCCACCCATGGCTGAGAGACCAGGCACCCTCCTGGTCGTCGACGACAATCCGGAGAACCGGGACATGCTGACCCGGCGGCTGCGCCGCCGGGGGTACGAGGTGCACGAGGCCGAGGATGGCGCGCGCGCACTCGCGCTGGTCGCCGAGCACGACGTCGACGTCGTCCTCCTTGACGTCATGATGCCGGTGATGGACGGTCTCGAGACGCTGCGCCGGCTCCGCGAGATCCGCTCCGTCGCCGACCTGCCGGTCATCATGGCAACCGCGAGGGGTGAAGACGAGGACGTCGTCGAGGCGCTCCGTCTCGGGGCCAACGACTACGTCACCAAGCCGATCAACCTGCCGGTGGTGCTTGCCCGGGTCGAGACCCAGCTCTCGCTGCGCCGTGCCGTCGAGCAGATCCGACGGTTGGAACGCGACCTGGAGGTGCGGAACAGGGACCTGGAGGATGCCAATCGGCAGCTCTCGGCGTCCAACGACCGCATGAAGCGCGACCTGGAGGCGGCCGCCCGCATCCAGCGCACGTTCCTGCCCGGTGCCCTGCCGTCCATCTCCGATGTCCGCTTCGCGTGGAAGTACCGGCCCTGCGACGAGCTCGCGGGGGACACCCTGAATATCGTGCCGCTTGACGATCGCCACGTCGGTGTCTTCGTGGTCGACGTGAGCGGCCACGGTGTGCCGGCGGCGCTCCTCTCGGTCACGGTCAGCCGCCTGCTCTCGCGCATGACCGACGCCTCACCGCTCGTTCGCCCCGCGGCCGACGGCTCACCGGAGCTGGAGATCGTGCCGCCGGCGGAGGTCGCAGGGGCGCTCGCACTGCGCTTCCCGTTCGACCCGGAGACCAGACAGTACTTCACCTGTGTGTACGGCGTTCTCGACTGTCGCACCGGCGAGTTCCGCTTCGTGTGCGCCGGCCACCCCGGTCCTGTTCACCTGCCACTCGGCGCGCCGCCGGTCGCCCTGCGACCGGCCGGCCGTCCGATCGGCTTGGTGCCACCCGTATTCGGAGGCAACGGCTACGACGAGCACACCATCGTGCTCGCCCCTGGCGACCGGCTCTACCTCCTCACCGACGGCATCCCCGAGGCCGCCGACCCGAGTGACCAGGAGTTCGGGTTCGAGCGGATGCAGGAGACCTTGGCGGAACACCGCCACACCACCCTTGACGCCAGCGTCGAGGCATTGGTCAGCCGGGTCGAGGCGTGGTGCGGCGAGGCGGGTGTGACGGACGACGTCTCCGTGCTCGCGATCGAGCGGTGACGAGTGCCGCGAGCCTAGACTGGATGGGATGCGGACACCTCGTGCTTTCTTCGTGTCCGAGTTCGTTGGTACGGCCCTGCTCGTGGCAGTGGGTGTGTCGTTGGTCATTCTCGCCTTCGGGCGCGGCAGCCCGGTGGTGGGCTTTCTCCCCAGCGCGGGTCTACGCCGTCTTCTCGCCGGCTTCCTGTTCGGGACGACGGGAGCCCTGATTGCAATCTCTCCGGTCGGGAAGATCAGCGGCGCCCACATCAACCCGGTGGTGACGTTCGCCTTCTGGCTCAAGGGGAAGATGGGTCTCGGACACGCCCTCGGGTACGCCGCGGCCCAGCTCGCGGGCGCGGTTGCCGGTGCCCTGCCCCTGCTGGCGTGGGGCGGCATGGGCGCCTCGATCGATTTCGGCGCCACGCTGCCCGGCCCCGGATACGGCGCCGGCGCAGCTCTGATCGGTGAGGTGACGACCACGATCGGCTTGATCGTCGGTCTGTTCTTCTTCCTCGGTCACCAACGGCTGCGCCGCTTCACGCCCCTCCTCTTCCCTCTCCTCTATGCGGTGATGGTGTACCTCGAGGCGCCGGTCTCAGGGACCAGCACGAACCCGGCGCGTACCCTGGGGCCGGCCGTGATCGCCGGCGCGTGGAGGGGGTGGTGGGTGTACTGGCTCGGACCGGTGCTCGGCGCGCTCATCGGCGTCGGGGTGCACACCTTCTCGTGGCTGAGCCGTTTCGAGGTCAAGATCGCCAAGGTCTACCATTTCGACCACGACCCGCACGGCATTTTCAGGCGCCACGCTCCGCCGTCGTCGGCCGCAGGCGAAGGCAGCGCCCACGCATGACCGAGGACCGGGGGGAGGCGAGCGAGCGGGCCGGCTTCGCAGCGGCATTTGCTATTTCGGCCCTGCCGTGAGAGAGTGTCTCGGCCGCTGCGGCCTTTCCCCGCCTCCGGGGCAAGCGATCGTGGCGGCCTGGACATCACGCAGAGCCCCCAACGGGCTCGGACGGCAGCCCTTCCGGCAGTCTCCCGTTCACCCAATCAGCCGGACCCGACACGGTGTGTGGCATGCACGACGTGCCCGCCCCGAGAAGAGAAGAGTGTGTAGATGCGTTTCTCCGAGCTTCCCCTCGATCCCGCACTGCTGCGCGGGATCGCGGACATGGGCTTCAACGAGCCCACCCCCATCCAGGAGGCGGCGCTGCCGCCGGCCCTCCAGGGGCGCGATCTGCTTGCCGCGGCCATGACGGGCAGCGGCAAGACCGCCGCCTTCGCCCTCCCCATCCTGCAGCGCTTTCTGTCCGGACCCCGCGGGGCGGTGCGGGCCCTCGTGCTCACGCCGACCCGCGAGCTGGCCGCACAGGTGCACGAGCACATCGCGACCCTAGGGCGCCACACGCCGGTGACCTCGGCCGCGGTGTTCGGTGGCGTCAAGCCTGGACCGCAGGCCCGGGCGCTGCGCGCGGGTGTCGACGTGCTGGTGGCCACCCCCGGCCGTCTCCTCGACCACATCGGCACTGGCCTCGCCCGTCTCGACCGCGTCGAGATCGTCGTCCTCGACGAGGCGGACCGGATGCTCGACATGGGCTTCTTCCCCGCTGTGCGCCAGATCCTCTCCCATCTCCCCCGGACCCGCCAGACCATGCTGTTCTCGGCGACCCTTCCGGAGCAGATCATCACCCTCGGCCGGACGATGCTCGTGAGCCCGGTCCGCATCGGCGTCGAGCGCAAGGCGGCGCCGGCCACCGGCGTCAGCCACGCCCTGCTGCCCGTGCCCGAGCCCCTCAAGCGCAGCCTCCTGATCGAGGTCCTGCGCCGCGACGACGTCGGCATGGCGCTCGTCTTCACCCGCACCAAGCATCGCGCCAACCGGCTCGCACACTACCTGGAGGGCGCCGGCATCGCCTGCGACCGCATCCACGGCAACCGCAGTCAGGCCCAGCGCGAGGCGGCTCTCGCCGCGTTCAAGGAGGGCCGCCTACAGGTCCTCGTCGCGACCGACATCGCGTCCCGCGGCATCGATGTGCACGACCTGCCCAACGTGATCAACTTCGACGTGCCGGTGCAGCCCGACGACTACATTCACCGGGTCGGACGCACCGCCCGCGCCGAGCGTACCGGCCGGGCGATCACTCTGGCCTCCCCCGAGGAGGAGCAGGCGGTGTCCGCGATCGAGCGGGCCGTGGGCAGCAGGCTCCCGCGCGTCCGCCTCGAGGGGTTCGACTACGGTGCCCAGCCGAGCGGCCGCTTCGAGGTTCCGATCGCCGAACGGATCGCGATGATCCGAGCCCAGCGCGCCGACGAGCGCGCCCGCTCACGGGCCAAGGCCGAACGACGGGGACAGCAGCCGGTGCCCGGCCGGCCCTCCGACGCCGGCCACAAGGCGCGACCGGCCTCCACCGGGCACTCGCCACACCGCGGGACCAGCCGCCCGCACCGCCGCCGCACGCAGGCGGCCTAGGCGTGAGCGCACCACTCTTGCCGCCGGCCACCGACGTCGCGGCCAACCGCACCGCAGCGATGCATCCACACGGGCCGCACGGCGCCAAGCTGCGCGGCCAGCATGAAGGAGTCACGAGATGAAGCTCTACGTTGGCAACCTGCCCTATCACCTCCGTGAGGACGATCTGCGAGAGCTGTTCTCCCCGTACGGAACAACCGGCACCACCACCGTGGTCGTCGATCACCAGAAGGACCGCTCCCGCGGGTTCGGCTTCATCGAGTTCGACGATCCCGCCCACGGCAAGGCGGCGATCGCTGCCGTCAACGGCACCGAGCTCGCCGGCCGCAAGCTCGTCGTCAACGAGGCGCGTCCTCAGCCCGGCGGACACTCCGACCGGCAAGGCTCACGGGGCGGCGGCTACGGCGGCCATCGCGGCGGCGATCGCGGCGGCTTCAACCGGCCGGGCGGCGAGTCCGGCGGCGGCCGCCCGCGCTACTGACCGCTCTGCGCGGCGGGAGTTCGGGCCCTGAAAGCACACCCCTGAGGCGCGGGCGCGCACCCGGCTGCTCGCCCGCGTCGCGCGGTGTGCCCTCACGTCTGCGAGGCGGCAGCTGTCCGCCGCAGCCGGGGTAGCCAGCGCGGCACGGCGTTGCGGTACACCTCGTACTCCGTCCCGAAGCGCTTACGCAACGAAGGCTCCTCGACCAGGACCATGAGGAGGTTCGTGACCGCGAGGAACGCCACGACATAGAGCGTGATCCCGAGCGACGCAAAGGCTATCGCCTCGCCGGCAAGCAGCAAGGTGACACCGAGCAGCATGGGGTTGCGCACGACACCGTAGGGTCCGACCGTGACGAGGTGCTTCGGGGGCGCGGTCGGGGCCTGCGTCCCTTCACCGACCCTCACGAACAGCACGATGCACCAGATCGCGAGGCCACCGCCGAGTGCGGCGGTCAGTACCCCCACCGCCCTCGGCAGTGGGCCGACTCTCCCCACCTCGAACCACCCCGAGGCGAGATACGGCAGTGCCACCGCGATCAGTCCGAGGAACACCACCGCCTGCACGCACGCCTTCACGCGGATCGCCATCGTGTCGTTTCTCCGATGGCCCGCAACCTAGCACCGGCGTCCTCCATAATCAAGATCAAGTCTCGTTTGCGTCGTACCCGGTGCGATCTGTCCGACGCCGGTAGGCCTTGCAGCCGGCGCGCCGCTTCGTGCCCGGGTCGCGGTCGACCGGCCGCGAGCCGGCGGTATCATCGCACCCTGGGCAACGACCACGCGACTTCCATGTGGTCGCCGCCGAGACCACAGACTCGGGGGTTCGCCGTGCGTGCTTCTCGCCGACTCTTGTTTCCGGCACTGGTTCCGGCGCTCGTCATGGGTGCGGTCACGGCCGGGCAGGTGGCGGCCCAAGCCGTAGATCCCGCCACCTTCTCCGGCCTGCACTGGCGCCTGATCGGGCCGTTCCGCGGCGGCCGCGCCGTCACCGCCGCCGGCGTGCGCGGCCAGCCCGACGTCTTCTACTTCGGATCGGTCGGCGGTGGCGTCTGGAAGACGGCCAACGCCGGGCGCACCTGGGAGCCGATCTTCGACGGTCAACCGGTGGGGTCGATCGGCGCGATTGCGGTGGCTCCCTCGAACCCGAACGTGATCTACGTGGGCACCGGCGAGGCCGACATGCGCTCGCAGATCTCGTACGGGAACGGCGTCTACAGATCGGCCGACGCGGGCAAGACCTGGACCCATCTCGGTCTCGACGACACGCAACAGATCGGCCGCATCCTCGTCGACCCGCACGATCCCGACCGCGTCGTCGTGGCGGCGCTCGGCCACGCCTATGGGCCGAACGAGCAGCGCGGCGTGTTCCGCTCGGACAACGGTGGGAAGACCTGGCAGCGTTGCCTGTTCAAGGGCCCCGACGTCGGCGCCATCGACCTCGCCTTCGACCCGCGCGATCCGCGCACGATCTACGCAACGTTGTGGGCGACGCGCCGCCCGCCGTGGAACATCTACCCGCCGTCGAACGGGCCGGGCAGCGGGCTCTACAAGTCCACTGACGGCGGCGATACCTGGCAACCGGTCGCGGGGCATGGCCTGCCGTCCGACGAGCTCGGCCGCATCGGCATCGCGGTCGCGCCCAGCCGGCCCGACCGGGTCTACCTGATCGTGGACGCGAAACACGGCGGTCTCTACCGCTCGGATGATCGCGGCGCAAGCTGGCGCCTGGTCGACGGCGAGACACGGATCTGGCAACGGGGATGGTACTTCGGCAGTGTCGAGGTCGACCCCAAGGACCCCGATACCGTCTACGTCATGAACACAGCGATGTACCGCTCACGCGACGGCGGAGCGACCTTCGATGCGATCAAGGGCGCCCCCGGAGGCGACGACTACCACAGCCTGTGGCTCGACCCCGACCACCCGGAGCGGATGATCACCGCGACGGATCAAGGTGTGGTCGTCACCGTCGACGGCGCGCGGACGTGGAGCTCCTGGTACAACCAGCCGACGGGGCAGTTCTACCATGTCGCTGCGGACAACGGCTTCCCCTCCTGGGTGTACGGTGCGCAGCAGGACAGCGGCGCCGCCGGCACGCCCACCCGCAGCAGCCACCGAGGCATCACCTTCCGCGACTGGGCGCCGTCGCCGGCCGGCGGCGAGGCCGGTAACCTCGCGCCGGATCCGCTCGACCCGGACGTCGTCTTCGGCGGCACGGTCGAGCGCTGGGATCGGCGTACCGGCGAGGTACGCGACGTCTCACCCGAGCTCGCGCATCCGGGCGAGTACCGCCACACCTGGACGCTCCCGCTGGTGTTCGGCGAGCGCGACCCGCACGAGCTCTACTTCAGCCACCAGGTCCTCTTCCGCACCGCCGACGGCGGCCAGACCTGGCAGGTCCTGAGCCCCGACCTGACCCGCGAGGACCCCGGCGTGCCGGCGAACCTCGACCCGTCCACGGCAGCCGATGCGCCCGCTGGCACTCGGCGCGGCGTGATCTACACGATCGCGCCGTCGCCGCTCGTCGCCGGCGAGATCTGGGTGGGTACCGACGACGGCCTCATCCAGGTGACGCGCGACGATGGCAAGAGCTGGCGCGTCGTCACGCCGCCCGGGATGACGGCGTGGAGCAAGGTTGCGATGATCGCCGCTTCGCGCTTCGACCCGGAGACCGCGTACGCCGCCGTCGACCGCCACCGGCTCGAGGACTACCGGCCGCACCTGTACCGCACGCACGACGGTGGTGCCACCTGGGCAGAGGTCACCGCCGGCATGCCGGCAAACGCGTACCTGAACTGCATCCGTGAGGATCCCGTGCGCAGGGGCCTGCTCTACGCCGGCACCGAGCTCGGCGTCGTCGTCTCGTTCGACGACGGGAACCACTGGCAGTCGCTCCAGCTCAACCTGCCCGCAGTCTCCGTCCGCGACCTCGCGATTCACGACGACGACCTCATCGCGGCGACGCACGGGCGCTCGTTCTGGGTGATCGACGACATCTCCCCGCTGCGCGAGGTGTCGGCGCAGGTCGCGCACGCCGGGGCGTACCTGTTCACGCCGCGCAAGGCGTGGCGGGAGCGCCCGGGCAGCGACGACGGCACGCCCTTGCCGCCCGACGAGCCCGCGGCGGAGAACCCGCCGTCCGGAGCTCCGATCAACTACTACCTGCGTTCGACGCCGGGGACGCCCGTCGTTATCGAGATTCTCGGCCCCGCGGGCACGCTCGTCCGTCGGTACGCGAGCGACGATCCGGTCAAACCCGTGAACCCCGCGACCTTGCAGTTCGCCGCCTCGTGGGTTCGGCCCGCGCCGGCGCTGTCCAGCAAGCCCGGGATGCACCGGTGGATGTGGGACCTCCACCACACCGCGCGTCCCGGAGCCGAGCACGGTGGCGGCTACGGCGGGTGGCGCCGCGTGAGCGGCGGGCCGTGGGCGATGCCGGGTACCTACACCGTAAGGCTCACGGTCGACGGCATCAGCCTGACGAGGCCCCTGACCGTCGCGATGGACCCGCGGGTCAAGACGCCCCTCGCAGACCTCGCAAGGCAGTTCGCGGTGTCGAGCCAGGTCGCCGAAGCTCAGGCCAAGGCCGCAGCGTCGCTCGATGAGGGTGAGCGTCTGCTCAGGGAAATCGGCCTGCGCAGAAACGGCAAGCACCTCGATCGCAAGCTCGCCCGCGAGCTTGCGGCGCTCGAGGAGACGTTGCGCGACATCGTGGGTCCCGAGGCCGTGCCGTTCTCCCAGCGGCCGGGCGCCCCGCACGCACTGCCCGACTCCTCGAGTCTGCGTCACGCCGGCGACCTGCTCGGCACGGTCTACGCCGTCGTCCAGGGTGCCGACACCGCGCCCTCCCCCGACGCCATGACCGCCTTCGACCACGCGCTCGCCCTGCTCCACGCGGCGGAGAAGCGTCTCGGGGTCGTGAAGACCCTCGAGCTACCCCGGCTCGACGCCCGGCTGAGGCGAGCGGGCCTCGCACCGATCGCGGGCGGTGGCGACCCGGGCGGCTCGAGGTGAAGGCACGGCTGCCGGCGCACGTTGGCCTGCGGTCCTGAACGGTAGCGGCCCGATCCGGCCAGCCAACGCGACGGACCCGGCGGACCACGATTCCGGTGGACCTCGGACCCGCCCGGCCCCTCCGGCGGGTCCTGCCCAGGCGCTCCTCAGCACTTCGGCATCAGCAGATCCCTGAGAAGCGCCCGGTCCACGCTCTCCGATTCCTTTTCTCGGCCGAGTCTGCACTTTCTTCGCCGCTACGTCGCGGGCACCAATTCGGGAACGGTATCTACCTCTTCCGTGGTCGTGTCGGCGACGGAACGCACCCGCGCCACAAGCATGTAGATCGACGGCACCACGAAAAGCGTGAAGGCCGTGCCGACGATCATGCCGCTCACGAGCATGATGCCGATCGAGTTGCGGGCCCCTGCCCCCGGACCGGAGGCAAGGATGAGCGGCGTGTGGCCGACGACCGTGGCCGCCGTCGTCATCAGGATCGGTCGCAGGCGAGTCCTCGACGCCTCGACGATGGCGCGCAGCTTCTCCACCCCGGTCTCCTGGAGGTGGTTGGCGAACTCGACCATCAGGATGCCGTTCTTGGACACCAGCCCAACCAGGGTGATGAGGCCGACCTGGCTGTAGATGTTGAGCGTGGTCAAGCCCAGAAACGAGAAGATCAGCGATCCGGCAAGCGCCAGCGGCACCGAGCCAGCGAGAATGATGAACGGGTCGCGGAAGCTCTCGAACTGCGCCGCCAGCACCAGGTAGATCAGGATCGCCGACAGCAGGAACGTGCCCAGGAACTTGCTCCCCTCGACGCGGAGCTGGCGCGACTGTCCGGCGTAGTCGATCGTGAAGTCAGGCGGCAGGATCTGGGCGGCTTGCTGTTCGAGGAAGCCGAGCGCCTTGTCGAGTGACACGCCCGGCGGGATCACCCCCTGGATACGCACGGCGTTCAGCTGCTGGAAGCGCTTGAGCTCGCGCGGTTGGGTCGTGGTTTTGAGGGTCGCGAAGGTCGACAGCGGCACCAGCCGGCCGCCCGGCCCGGTGACGTAGATTCCGGAGAGCTGGTCGGGCGTGAGTCGCTCTGCCCGCTTGATCTGGGGAATGACCTTGTAGCTCCGCCCCTGGATGCTGAAGCGATTGACGTAGTTGCCGCTCAGGAGCGTCGAGAGGTCGCGCCCCGCCTGGGCGAGGTCGACCCCCTGCGAGCGCAGCCGGTCGCGGTCGAAGACCACCTCGGTCTGCGGCTGGTCGAACTTCAGGTCCGCGTCGGCGAACATGAACAAACCACTGGAGAACGCCTTCTGGACCAACTGGTTGGCGAATCCCAACAGCTCTTCCGGCTCGCGCGTCGAGGCAATCACGAAGTCGACGGGGAAGTTACCGCCACCGGGCAGGGCCGGCGGCACCATCGGGATGACCCGGACGCCGGGGATCTTCGCGACCTTTCCAGCCAGCTCGACCTGGAGCTGCGCGGTGGTCTTGCCGCGTTGGCTCCACGGCCGTGTGATCATGCCCGAGAAGCCCCCGGTCGGATAGGTGACCTGGAACGTGCGCTCGGTCTCCGGGAACGACTGGAAGGCGTCGTTGACCTCGCGGGTGTAGAGGGACGTCTGGTCCAGCGTCGAGTTGGCCGCCGCCTGAACGATCCCGAACACGACGCCCTGATCCTCGGTCGGGGCCAGCTCCCGCGGGGAGAAGACGTAGAACGGCACGACGAGAAGGGCGACGATGCCCCACAACACGAGGACCACCGGCCGGTACGCCAGCGTTCCGGAGAGCCAACGCGCGTATGTGCGCTGGACCACCTCGAAGTGACGGTTGATCATGCCGGCGAAGCCGCGCCGGGTGTCTCCTTCGCGGAGCAGCTTGGAGCCCATCATCGGCGAGAGCGTCAGAGCGACCACGCCGGAGATGAGGACAGCTCCGGCGAGCGTGAAGGCAAACTCGCGAAAGAGCGAACCCGTCAGTCCGCCTTGGAGACCTACCGGCGCGTAGACCGCCGCCAGCGTGATGGTCATTGCGACGATCGGGCCGGCGAGCTCGCGGGCGGCCAGGGTCGCCGCCCGGAAAGGCGATTCGCCCAGGTGCAGGTGGCGCTCGACGTTCTCGACCACGACGATGGCATCGTCGACGACGAGGCCGACCGACAGCACGATGGCCAGCAGCGTGAGCAGGTTGATGGTGAAGCCGGCGATCAACATGAGGAAGACAGCGCCTATCAGCGAGATCGGGATGGCAACCACGGGGATGAGCACCGAGCGCATCGATCCGAGGAAGAGGAAGATCACCAGGATCACGATGAGGAGAGTTTCGGACAGCGTCTTGAGCACCTCGTGGAGGGCATCCTGGATGTAGCGGGTCGAGTCGTAGGCGACAGCTACCTTCATACCCGCCGGCAGCTGCGCTGAGATCTCCGGCAAGACGTCGCGCACCCGCTGGATGACGTCGAGGGAGTTGGCGGTGGGCAGCACCCAGATGCCCATGAAGGTTGCTGTCTTCCCGCTGAAGCGGACCTCCGAGTCGTAGTTCTCGGCGCCCAGCGCGACGTCGGCGATCTCGCCCAACCGGACCACGACGCCGTCCTTCTCCTTGACCACGAGCCGGCGGAACTCCTCGGCGGTCTGGAGGTCGGTGTTGGCGACCAGGTTCACCGATACCATGGAGCCCTTGGTCTGGCCCAGGGCCGAGAGAACGTTGTTCTGGGCGAGCGCTTGGCGCACGTCGGACGGTGAAATCCCCCGGGCGGCCATCTTGTCAGGCTCCAGCCAGATGCGCATGGCGAACGTGCGGTCGCCCAGGATGTCGGCGCGCTGGACGCCGCTGATGGCGCTGAGCTTCGGCTGGACCACGCGGGTCAGGTAATCGGAGATCTCGTTCTGGTTCAGTTCGTCGGAGGAGAAGCCGATGTACATCGCCGCGAACTGGTTGTCGGCGGTCTCGAGCTCGATGACTGGCGCTTCCGCCTCCGGAGGAAGGTCGTTGCGCACCTGCGCGACCTTGGCCTGGATCTGAGTCAGGGCGGCGTTGGTGTCGTAGTTGAGCTTCAGGTGCACGGTGATCGTCGAGACGCCTTGAGCGCTCGACGACTCGAGGTAGTCGATGCCGTCGGCGCTCGCGATCACGCGTTCGAGCGGCGTGGTGATGAAGCCGCGCACGAGGTCGGCGTTGGCGCCGACGTAGGCGGTCGTCACCGTGACGACGGCGATGTCGCTCCGCGGGTACTGCCGGACCGACAACGACCGCATGGCCTGGAGCCCCGCGATCAGGATGATCAGGTTGACGACGACCGCGAGCACCGGTCGCTTGATGAAGAGGTCGGTGAGCCTCATGAGTTCTCCGGCTTCGGCGCCGGGTTGTTGCCCGGCCGCACCTTGTTGTTGACGTAGACGGCGGCGCCGTTGTGAAGCTTGAACACGCCAGAGGTGGCGACCTCCTCGCCCGGTTTCACGCCGGAGAGCACCGCCACCTGGTCGCCGCGCGAGCCGCCCAGCTTGACGAACTGTTGGCGAACGCCGAGGTACGGCGTTCCATCTCGCCCTTTGACATTCTCGACCACGAAGACGGAATCACCGTACGGTGCGTAGCTGATCGCCGTGGCCGGCAAGGTGACGACTTGGTTGGCTGCCCCGAGCTTGGCCCGGGCCTCGACGAACATGCCGGGCTTCAGCGTGCCGTCCGGGTTGTCGAACGTGGCCTGGATCTTGACGTTGCGGGTCGAGGGGTCGACCACGGAGTCCACGGCGGTGACCCTGCCAAACAAAGGGTCGCTCGCGTTCCCGTCCGCTGTCCGGTCGGGAGTCACACTCACCTCGGTGCCCCTTAGGAGACTCGCGGCCTGCTGCTGCGGCACGGTGAAGTCGACGTAGATCGGCTGGAGCGCCTGCAACGGAACGATCGGCGCGCCTGCGGCAAGGTACTGGCCGAGGTTGACCTGCCGGATGCCGAGGATGCCGGAGAACGGTGCCCGGATGGTCTTGCGGGCGATCGTGGCCCTGATCTCCCCCACTCGCGCGTCAGCCTGGGTGAAGGCGGCGCGGGCATCGTCGAGCTCGGACTGCGAGGCAACACCCTTCCGCCTGAGGCCCTCGATCCGGTCGAGCTGGAGCCGCGCGAGGTCGCGTTGCGCCTCGGCGGCCTTGAGCTGCGCGTCCTCCTGCCGGGTGTCGAGCTTCACCAGCTCCTCACCCGTGCGGACCTTCCGGCCCGAATCGAAGGAGATGCGCTCGACGATGCCCGGGAGATCGGCGGCGACCGTGACGCCGTTGACGGCTGTCGCCGTGCCGATGGCGCGCAGCGTATCGTTCCACTGTTCCTTCTGCGCGACGATGCTAGTGACTGCCTCGGGCGGCGGTCGGTAGGCGGCGCCCTTGGCGATCGCCGCCTGGACTTGGTGGTACTTGACCGTTCCAAGCGTCGCCACCACGATGGCGACGACGGTCAGCATCAGGGTCATTCGCTTGGCCATGGCATGACTCTCCTTGTCTTCCACGGACGCTCTCACTCGAGCTCGATCCGGCGTGCTTCGAGCAGCGAGCCGGTCGCTCGCGCGAGTTCGGTGAGTGCCGTGCGGTAGTCGGTCAGCGCCTGGATCTCCGCGAGCCTCGCGGCTGCCAGGTCGTTCTGGCGCGTGAGCACGAGAAAGTTGGTCGACAGGCCGGCCTTGAACCGATCCTCCTCGGCGGCGAGCTGGATCTCGGCAGCCTCGCGCGCGGCCCGTGCCGCCTCGATCCGGGCACCGGCAGTCTCGGTCGCGGCCGCGGCGTTCAGCACGTCGGCGCGGACCGCCTTCCGCGCCCTGCTGACGTCGGCCTGAGCTTGCACCTCGGCGTTCCTCGCGACCGCGGCGTTCGCGCGCGCCGTGCGGTTGCCGATCGGCACCCGAAGCTCGAGCGCCATCCGTGCGTCGTCGAAGTCGCGGCGGCCGAGTTGGCGGAGCGCGTCGTGGAGATCTCCCTCCAGACCCGTCGGCAGCGCGCCGGACACGCCGGGGATGGTCGAGGCGGCCGGGTTCTGCGATCCCGCGAGGCCGAAGCGGCTGTAGGAGGCCACCAGGTCCAGTGCGGGCCGCAGCTGATCGTGCGCGAATGCGGCCTCGACCCGACGACGCGCGACGCCGGCCTCGGCGACCTTGAGCTCGGGGCGCGAGGCGAGCGCCTGCTTCATCGCCTCTGCGACATCGACCGGTCTGACCGCAATCGCGATGCCGTCGACCGGGTCGAGCCGCTCGGACCACGCCTGAGCCTCGTCGCCGAGAATCAGGACCTTGAGGGCGGTCTGCGCGCGTGCTGCGGCCTCGCGCGCTGCCAGCAGGTCCCCGCGGCGCCGTTCCAGCTCCGCGCGCGGCTGGGCGATCTCGTTTTCCGGTGCCGAGCCGCTCTCGATGCGGGCCTGCGTTTCGTGGAGCTGCTGTGAGGCCAGGGCGACGGCTTCTTCCTGCACGCCGACCGCGCGGCGCGCGGCAACCAGACCCCAGTAGGCGCGCTCGACGGCGGCCACCGTGTCGGTGACCTGCTGCCGGAAGGACCCGGCGGCCCGGTCACGGTCGGCGGCGGCAACCCGGATCGTCAGCCTGGCCGGGTCGATCCCACGGTCGCGCAACAGCGGCTGGCGCAGCTCGAGGCCGAGTTGGGTCTGGTACGCGGGGGAGAGCAACGCGAAGGCGCCGTTGGTGGTGGCTCGGGAGGAGTCGGTCGTGACCGACAGCAGTCCGCCGGTGGGCAGGAGCTGTTGCACCGACGCGCTTGCCTCGGCCGTTCGGTCGCTCGGCGCCGCCGCGCCCTCGGGGGCGCCCGAGAACGCCGAGTTGACGGGTGTGGTCACCGACCGCCAGCCGGCGTCGACGGTGAGCTGCGGGTCATAGGCCCCCTTGGCGCCGACAAGCGCCGCCTTGGCGGAATCGAGGGCTACCCGCTCGACGCGAATGTCCTCGTTCTTCGCGAGCGCCCCGGCGATCGCGTCTGCCAGTGTCAGCGATCGACCTGGGCTCTCTGCCGCGCGGGTCTCGGCGGCTCGCGCGTGCGCCGCAGGAACCCCGGCGCTGAGTGTGGCCTGAGTGGATGTCCCGGCGACGACTGCGAGGAGTACCCGCACGACTGCGCGTCCCGGGTCTCGGTAAGATGTTCTCGAGGTCACGAACGTCCTCCCTGAAGTTCCGCCTTCTGGATCGAGGGATGGAGCGTCTCGACGAAGCGCTCCAACTGCCGCGGATCGATGGCGACGAGCGCCTGCAGCTCACATTCGTTGAGCTGCACACCCTGATCGATGATGTCCTGGAGCGCCGCCCGAGGTGCTGTACTGAACCGGCGCCGAAACCCCTCGTCGGTCACCAGCCGCCCGATGACACCCTCCACGTTGCGATGACTCATCGTTCACTCCCCTGCCCTGTGGTCGTCTCATGCCCGTTCTGTCGACTGGAGCGTCCCGGTCTTGCCGGCTCCCGCTCGCGACGGTCGCCGCAGTCCAAGAACCGTGCCACCCCGCCTACTATCGATGCGGCTCGCAAAACTCGTTGGTGCCAAACGACCTCCACATCCGTGCCCGAAATCTGCGCCAGGCGCAGGCTCGGTGAGAAGTGCGGACAAATCGACAGGTTGTTGATCTATCCACAGCCGCCCTCCCGAGTCCCACGACCCGAAGGCCACCGCGTCTGGCGCACCCGACGTCCGCCAGAGCGGGGGTACGCCTGCATAGACTGCCCGGCGGCCGGGGAGTCATCGCTGCGGCCGTTCACACCGGAATGGCGACTTCAGGACCTGGAATCGACGAGACACCCCGGAGGGTTGAAAGGTTCCATGATGGCGACAGCGGCAAACCTCGAAGAGCACCGTGTCGCGCTCACGGGGCACTGTTATCGAATGTTGGGCTCGGTTACCGACGCCGAGGATGCGGTCCAGGAGACGATGCTGCGAGCCTGGCGAAGCCTCGACCGCTTCGAGGGCAGGGCGTCGGTGCGGACCTGGCTCTACCGCATCGCCACCAACGTCTGCTTCGACTTCCTCGCCGAGCGGACCCGCCGCGCGCGCCCCGTGGAGGAAAGCCCGGTGGGAACTGTGGATGATCCACTCGTCGAGCTGGACCGCACCCACTGGCTCGAGCCGATCCCGGACGCACTCGCCCTGCCTGCGGACGCCGGTCCAGGCGAGCTTGCCATCCTGCGCGAAAGCATCCGGCTCGCGTTCGTGGCGGCGTTGCAGCACCTGCCTCCCCGCCAGCGCGCGATGCTCCTCCTCACCGAAGTTCTCGGCTGGTCGGCCGCCGAAGTCGCCGACAGCCTCGCCACCTCGGTGGCGGCGGTGAACAGCGCACTGCAGCGGGCCCGGGCGGCAATTGCGGCGCGCGATGTCCGCCCCAATCCCGCGGCGCTCACCACGGAGCAGTCGAGGCTCCTGACCCGCTATGTAGAGGCCTTCGAGCGCTACGACGTAGACGCGCTCACGACCCTGCTCCACGACGACGCGACCTTGTCCATGCCGCCCTATACGTTGTGGCTGCGCGGACGCGACGCGATCCGCACATGGCTGGTCGGGCGGGGTCGCGGCTGCCGCGGCTCCCGCCTCGTCCCGACTCACGCCTGCGGATCGCCCGCCTTCGCGCAGTACCGGCAGGGCGGCGCGCAGCCCTGGGCGCTCATCGTCCTCGAGCTCGACGGGAGCCGCATCGCCGCCTGGAACGCCTTCCTCGACACCGAGGAACTCTACCCGCGCTTCGGCTTGCCCCGCGAGCTGAGCGCGTGACGCCATCGGGCGGATCCGCTCTCCTCGCCGGCCGCGACCGATGACTTTCTCCCCCCGCGGGAGTCTATTGGGGCTGAGCGGTACGAATGGAGGGAACCATGACCGACGGCAAGACGCGCAAGATCTTCATAAACCTCCCGGTGCACGACCTCGAACGTGCGAAGAAGTTCTTCGCGAGGCTCGGCTTCGCGTTCAACCCGCAGTTCACGGACGAGAAGGCCGCCTGCATGATCGTCAGCGAGGAGGCCTACGTGATGCTCCTCACGGACGCGTTCTTCAAGACGTTCACCAGGCGGAAGGTCTGCGACACGGCCTCGCAGGCGGAGGCGCTCTTCGCCCTGTCGTGCGAGAGCCGAGCGGAGGTGGATGATCTGGTGAGGAAGGCGGTGGCCGCCGGAGGCAGCCACGCGATGGACCCACAGGATCATGGCTTCATGTACGGCTGGAGCTTCTGCGACCCGGATGGTCACCAGTGGGAGGTCATCTGGATGGACCCGAGCGCCATTGAGCACTGAGCACCCGGCGGAGTCGGACGCTGACCCTGGCGCGACTCGGCGAACACCACGGACGGGCAACCCCGGGCAGGGAGTGGCCACAACCCTGCTGACGAAGGGAGGCAGGAATGAGCGGCAAAGGCCGTTTTGTCTGGTACGAGCTGTTGACCGACGACCCTGAGGCGGCGAAGGCGTTCTACGGGGCGGTCATGGGCTGGGGGACCCGGCCGTGGGAGGGCGACACCACCCCGTACTCGATCTGGACCGCGGGCGACACGCCGCTGGGCGGCGTGATGAAGCTCCTCCCCGAGGGCGAGCAGGAGGGCGAGGCGCCCCACTGGTGGGCCCACGTCGCGGTCGACGACGTCGACGCGACGGCCCGGCGAGCGCAGCAGCTCGGCGGTCGGATCCGGACGCCCGGCACCGACATCCCGGGGGTCGGACGCTTCGCGGTCATCGCCGATCCGCAGGGCGCGGTGATCGCCGTCTTCAAGCCGACCGGCGAGCCGATGCCTGCTCCCGAGCCGATGAAGACCGGTGCCATAAGCTGGCACGAGCTCCACACGACCGACCACGAGAGCGCCTGGAAGTTCTACGCCGAGCTGTTCGGCTGGAAGCGCACGACCTCGCTCGACCTCGGCGAGATGGGCTCTTACGTCGTGTTCCGCCACCCCGCCGATCCCGAAGACGTGTCGATGGGCGGGATGTTCGACGCGGCGAAGGACGGGAACCTGCCACCGCACTGGCTCTACTACGTGAACGTCAAAGAGATGGACGGCGCGCTCAGGCGCATCACGAGCGAGGGCGGCAAAGTCCTGCACGGGCCGATGGACGTCCCGGGCGGCGGCAAGGCCGCCCAGTGCATGGATCCCCAGGGTGCCCTCTTCGCGGTCTTCTCGCTGAACTAGCCCCACGAGTCCGGCGAGTGGCCGATCGACCGCTCGCAGTTGGACGGGCGCGCGGCGCGCACGGAAAGGACGGGCCTCATGGATGCACCGCCGAAGAGACCCTCACGTGCCTTTTAGGTGACCACGCCGACCGATCGCGAGATCCGCACCGAGCGCGTGTTCGACGCGCCCCGCGAGACCGTGTGGCGCGCGCTCACTCACCCGAAGCTCGTCGCGCAGTGGTGGGGTCGGGGTAACAGCCTGGTCATCGAGCGGACGGAGGTCGAGCGCGGTGGCCACTGGCGGTTCGTCGAGCACGCCCGCGACGGTGTTCATGGCCTCGAGGGACGCTATCGCGAGGTGACGCCGCCGGAGCGACTGGTGCAGACGTTCGAGTGGGACGGCATGCCGGGCCACGTGGCGGCAGGATCTGTGGACGGGCTGGTGGGGCGCCAATCCTCCCTTCCACACGCCGGTCTTCGTGCTCACGCATCACCCCCGCGAGCCCCTGGAGATGCAGGGGGGAACGACCTTCATCTTCGTCGCCGACGGGATCGAGTCCGCGCTCGGTCAGGCCATGACGGCGGCCCGGGGCAGGGATGTGGCGTTGGGCGGCGGGGCCGACGTCGCCCAGCAGCACCTCGCGGCGGGCCTCATCGACGAGATGGAGATCCACCTCGTCCCGCTTCTCCTCGGCGGTGGCACCCGGCTCCTGGATGGCCTCGGCGACGCCGAGGTGAAGCTCGAACCTGTCCGAACGACCCATGGACCGGGCGTCGCCCATCTCAAGTACCGCGTCATCACGCACGCGAGCCGCTGACGGCGGGTGAGGGTCATGGCGGAAGCTCGTGTCGAGAACCACCGACTGCCTTTCACAGGAGCAGGTCCAGCACGAGGGACACCTGGAGACCCTCTGGCGAAACCGGAGGGAGTTTGAACGGCAAACAGTGGGGTCCTCACACCAAGGGAAGCTACGCCTGAAAATGGAGGATGGACGATGTCAGTCAAGCAGAAGATCACGACGGTCCTGTGGTTCGATGGCAACGCCGAGGAGGCTGCGAACCACTACATTTCGATCTTCAAGAACTCAATGATCACGCAGGTGGTTCGCTATGGGAAGGCGGGGCCCGGACCCGCGGGGGCGGTGATGATCGTCACGTTCCAGCTCGACGGCCAGGAGTTCGTGGCGCTCAACGGTGGGCCACAGTTCAAGTTCACGGAGGCGATCTCCCTGGTGGCGAATTGCGAGACGCAGAAGGAGGTCGACGAGATGTGGGGCAAGCTGAGCGCCGGCGGAGAGCAGGGCCAATGCGGCTGGCTGAAGGACAGGTTCGGCCTGTCGTGGCAGATCGTCCCCTCCGCCGTGCCCGAGCTGATGCGGGATCCGGATCCCGAAAGGACGAACCGCGTCATGCAGGCGATCCTCCAGAGGCAGAAGATCGATATCGGACGTCTGAAGGAGGCCTACACCCAGCGGTAGCCAAGCCACCGCGAGACCTGCGGCCCCGCCCCGGCGCGCGTCTGCCGCACTGGGGCTGGAGTCGGTCGATTCCGCATCCGATGGGACCGATGGACAACCCTCGCCCAGCGGAAAGCGACGGGGCGGGGGCCCGGGTCAGGCGTCGAGGCTAGGGCCGAGGCCGTACCGTTCGATGCGCGAGTAGAGCTGGGCCCGGGAGAGGCCAAGCAGGCGCGCGGCTCTCGACTTGTTCCCGCGCGCGTCCCGCAGCGCCCGCTCGACCAAGCCCCGCTGCAGCTCGTCGAGGCTCACACCGCCAGGGGGTAACGGTGCAGCGGGATCGAGCGAGACCAAGGGACCTGGCGTCTGGCCGCCGCCGGCTCGCGTCACCTGGGCCGGTAGGTGCTCGCGGGTGATCAGGCCGCCGTCGCAGAGCAGGATGGCGCGCTCGATGGCGTTTCGCAGCTCGCGGATGTTGCCCGGCCAGGGGTACTCGAGGAGCCACTCGCGCGCGTCGCGGGAGATCCCGGCAGCGGGGCGTCCCGTCTCCGGGCCCAGCTCCTCGAGGAAGCCCTCCGCGAGGGCCGGGATGTCCTCGCGGCGCTCGCGCAACGGCGGCAGATGGATCTGGAAGACGTTCAGCCGGTAGTAGAGGTCCTCGCGGAACTGGCCTCGGGCGATCGCCGTCGAAAGATCACGATTGGTCGCCGCGAGCACTCGCACATCGGCCTTGATAGGGCGCGAGCCGCCCAGGCGCTGGAACTCGCGCTCCTGCAGCACCCGCAGGAGCTTGGCCTGGACGAGCGGGCTCATCTCACCGACCTCATCGAGGAAGAGCGTGCCGCCCGAACCCTGTTCGATGAGTCCGATCTTGGTCGCCACCGCGCCAGTGAACGCCCCCTTCTCGTGCCCGAACAGTTCGGACTCCAGCAGCTGCTCGGGCAGCGCCGCGCAATTGACGGCCACGAACGGCCTGCGCGAGCGCGCCGAGCCCTCGTGGATGAGATGGGAGACGATCTCCTTGCCGGTCCCCGACTCGCCGGTGATGAGCACGGTGGTCTCGGAGGCCGCGACCCTCCCGACCTGGCCGAGCACGCCGCGCCAGGCCTGGGACTCTCCAATCACCCGCCCCCGACCCCTGGCCTTCAGCTCTCGGGTCAGTGTCTCGACTGTCGCTTCGAGCCGGGCAGCGCGCTCGCGGGCCTCGCTGGCGACACGCGCCTCCTCGGCCAGCCGGTGGAACGACAGCGTCAGGGCGATGCGGTCGGCCAGCCGGATGGCGACCTCCGCGTCGTCGCGATCGTACGCACCCGGTTGCCGGGCGAAGAAGCTCAGGCTGCCCTTGATCTCGCCCGTGAGGCGGACCGGGACTCGCAGCCACGAGCGCATGCCGGTCCCGAGAATGAGCCGCTCGCGATCCGTCTCCGGTGACATCTGGGCCGGGATGTCGTGCAGGATCTCGAAGTCCGCCCGCAGCTCGTGTTCTTCCCGCGTGAGGGGAATCGCGTGCGCCGGCATCGCGATGTCGGACTCGCCCGCGTAGGCCACGACCCGGAGCGTACCCGCCCGCACGTCCAGCTCGGTCAGACCGGCTAGGTCGTGTGCCAGGACGGGCCGCATTTCGGCGGAGAGCCGCTCGAACACCTCACGCACGTCGAGCGACCCGGCAACTGTTCCGAGGAGCGTCTCCATGAGGTCGAGCCGCTCACGCCGGCGGCGTTCGGCATCCCAGATCCGCCAGTGCTCCACCGCCGAGCCAAGCAGAGCGGCAATCGGCCTCAACGTCTCCTGGTGCTCGCCCGTGAAGGCGTGGGCTTTCGACGAGCTGACCAGGATGCCGCCGGCGAACCGCTGCCGAGCCCGGAACGGCTCCCAGAGGGCCGACCGGACGCCTCCGGAGAGGATCCGACGGTCGGCCGGGTACGCGGGATCGAGTTCGACCTCGGCATCCGCGAGGGGCGGAATCGGCTCGGCACGAGGGCGCAGCCGAGGCGAAAAAGCGGTGAGCGGGATCGGCTCCCAGCACCGCGCGACCCGCATCTCGCAGCGACTGTCGGCGGCACTCCACGTGGTCGCGTGGACGACCGCGCGATCCGCCCCAACGATGCGTACGACCTTCATGTGGTCGAGTGGGATCAACCGGCGCACGGAGTCGGCGACCTGGTCGAGCACGTCTTGCAGCTCGAGCGTGCGCGAGGCGAGCTCGGCAATCTCGGCCAGCACTTCCCCCAGGGGTACTTCGGCCTCCAGGGAGGATGTGGGAATCCTGAAGTTGACTGCCTGCTCCATCCACGTCACCTGTACCGACCTGTCACTCTCACGGCTTGACTGGGGCTGGGCTCCCCCTGAACCATACGATCGGATAACTCGACCACGGGAGCCCTCATTCCCACGGACTCGACTCGACTGCCAAGCCGCACTTCGGGGCCCTTGCGGGGTCACGGCCGGCCCGTTCTCCTTGCGAGGTCCAGGGGCAACGGGAGCGAGACTCCTTCCGGAGGGGTGCACGCGATGATGCAGGGTGCCGACGTGGCGGCTTCGCCCGACGCCCTGGTCGGCCTGCGCGACGCGATCGCCGTGCTGCGCGCCGGGCAGGCGCGCCTCGCCGCGGTCGAGAGCCGGGAGATTCCCCGCGTCAACGGCCTGCTGCGGGACGCGGGACTCGCGCCGATCGCTCCGGGGTCGTCGCCTCCGACGGCGCGCCCCTAGCCGCTCGAGCCGTCGTGCGCGCGCGAGCCCGACACCTCGACGAGCGCGCGGAGGTTGCGTCCGAGTACCGGCTCCGCGTAGGGCTGGCCGAGCCATGCCAGCTTGAGTCGAATGCCTGACTCGGACCGCCGCGCCATCGCGGTCTTACCGCCGAGTAGCGAGCGGGTCTCGGCCGCGGAGAACTCCAGGCCGGTGTCCACGACCTCGAGCGGCCCGTTGGCCGGGCACGCCTGCTGGCAGTACAGGCAACCGAGCAGGCAGTGGTGGGCTGCCCGAGGCAGCCACGCCGGCCAGTCGCCGGCGCTCTCGTTGAGGCAGGTCAGGCACCGCTCGCCGTGGAGCAGCACACGCTCATGGTCGATCGCCCCGGTGGGGCACGCCGAGGCGCAGGCGGTGCAGGAGGCGCACTCGTCGAGCAGCGCCGGCTCGGCGGGCAGGCCGTCCGGCATCGGAGCCAGCGCCGCGTCGGTGAGGAAGCCGCACAACTGGACGTAGCTGCCCAGCCCGGGAGCGTAGGTCACGTTGTTCCTGCCGTAGCGCACCAGGCCGAGGTGCGCCGCAACCGCCTTGATGGGCCACGCGAGGTGCTCGACCTCAGCGCCGGCCAGGCCGTGGCTCTCCAGGTCCTGCCTGACATCCTCGAAGGTCGCCCGGTAGCGCACGTATGTCGGCGGCAGCAGCGTGTCGGCCGGTCCGCCGTCGAGCCGGAAGCGCACCCGATGCGCGGGGCGCGGCACCGCGACCACCACGACGCTGGTCCCGGCCGGCGGGGATTCCTCCTCGGCCAACGCCGCGAGCTCCGACGCGAAGAAGGACTCGTCGAGCTCTCCCGTCTCGCGCCTTTGCAGGAGCTCGCGCCGCGCGCGTTCCACGACGTCGACCGGCCCCCACGCCACCCGGTAGTTCCGCTCCTGCGCCCACTGCCGCAACCGTTCGATCACCTCACACCTCCCGCGCCATCGAGGCCGACCAGATCCGCTGCCGCCATTGATACGTAACATGCTAAAGTAAGTTTTGGTGGTTACACACCCCGATCGTGCACCCCGCCGGGAGGTGGCTGGGAAGCGCCGAACGAGCGCAGCGCGGGTGGATCCGCTGTGGACCGATCTCGTCAACTCCGACTGGCACGACCACCGCGGCAGCGGACGGCGCGAGGACCGCATCGGCAACGATGCGTGGCTGGCGCGCTTCCTCGCGCGGGCCGGCTGGTCGGCGCGACGGCTCCCGGGAGCGGTTGACCGGGACCGGTTGCGCGCACTCCGGCGGTTGCTCCGCGGAGTCGTCGATCGCCTGCTGTCGGACCAGGCGGTGCCGGCACGCGACCTCGCCGCCCTCAACCGGTGCCTGGCGGCGTTCCCACAGGTGCAGCGGCTGGAGGAACGCGAGGGAGGACTGAGCCTGACGGCGGCGCCCGTCGCCGGCGGCATCGAGCGGGTCCTCGGCGCCGTCGCCCTCTCCTTCGCCGATCTTCTCGCCCACGGCGACCCGAGCAGGATCAAGGTGTGCGCCAACCCAGACTGCCGGTGGGTGCTCTACGACGCGAGCCGCAACCGGACACGCCGCTGGTGCGAGGGAGCGGTGTGCGGCAGCCTGATCAAGGTCCGCCACTTCCGCAGCCGGCGGCGCGCGCGGCGCGCCTTGCCTCCCCCGCTGGCCTGAGCCGGGCTCGGCGCGGCGCTCGCGAGCGGCCACAGGGAACCAGCCTTCTGGCGGCCGTGGGGGTGAGCGGATATCCTCTCCGCATGCTTCGCGTCCTGCCGCTCGCCTCGCCGATCACGCCCCCTGATGCCGTCGCCGCCGTGATCGAGAGCGTGTCGTCGCGCCTCGCCGCGTCGGGGGCCACGCACAGTGTCGTCATCGCCGCCGAGGACGCGGATGCGCTGCTCATCGTCAGCGGCGGCACCGAGCACCTCGCTCTCGCCGCGCTCGAGCGGGGCGACGGCCCGGCGATCCTGCTCGCCCATCCCGACCGCAACTCGCTGCCGGCGGCGCTCGAGATCCTGACGCGCGTCCGGCAGCGTGGCCGCGCCGGCCGGATCGTCCTCGTGAAGGAGACCGCCGACGCCGACGAGGCGGTCGCGCGCCTGGGGCGCCAGCTCGAGATACGCGGAAGGCTGCGCACGGCTCGCCTGGGCCGCATCGGCGCGCCCTCGGACTGGCTGGTTGCCAGCACGCCTGGCGTCGCCGAGGTCGCCTCCGCGTGGGGGCCTGCGTTGGTGGACGTGCCGCTGGAGGAGCTCGTCGAGGAGCTGCACCACGGCGAGCCCGGCGAGATCGCGGCGATCCGCGCGAATGTCGCGGCGGGCGCGGGTGCCGTGGTCGAGCCCTCGCCCGCCGACCTCGACACAGCCGCGGCCGTCGCGGCCGCGCTGCGCCGCGTCGTCGGCCGGCACCACCTCGACGCCTGCACGGTGCGCTGCTTCGACCTCGTCGTCGACCGCGGGACCACCGGCTGCCTGGCGATCTCCTGGCTGCTCGACGAGGGCATCGTCGCCGGCTGCGAGGGTGACGTGCCGGCCACGCTCACCATGCTCTGGCTGCAGCTCACCACCGGCCAGCCGGCGTTCATGGCCAACCCACAGGACGTCGACCCCGCCGCCAACACCGTCGACCTCGCCCACTGCACGATCGCCCGCCGCCTGGTGTCGCACTACACCCTGCGCTCGCACTTCGAATCCTCCATGGGCGTCGGCATCGCCGGGACGGTCGGGCCGGGGCCGGCGACGCTCGCCCGCGTCGGCGGCGCCGACCTCCGAGAGGCGTTCCTTGCCGACGGCGAAATCGTCGCCTCGGGCGACAGCGAGCGCCGCTGCCGCACGCAGGTCAGGTTGCGCCTCGAGACACCGGTCGCCGACCTCCTCGTGCGCCCCATCGGCAACCACCACGTGCTCGCCCGTGGCCACTGGGCCGCCGAGCTGCGCGACTACCACGAGCTGTTCGTCGCCCGGGCCTGACGCCGCGCCCGCACCCGCCTTGTCCAAAGCCCGGCACACCGGGTTCGAGATGCGAACCGCGCACGGCGGCGATACCGTCCACCGTGGCTGCTGCCGGCGTCTCGCCGGCCCCTCGGGTGGTGCCAACACCGGCTTTGCCGGTGGAGCGCAGAACCCGGGCCGCGCCCGGCCGTACAAGACGCCGGGGACGACGCATCCCACGTTTTCTCCGTCGGCACTCCGAGATCATGGAGACACGAATGAGACGATCGGTCCCGGTTCTCGCGCTCCTCTTCCTCGCGGCCCGGCCGCTGCTCGCCGGTCCCGCGGATTCCGCGACCGCCAGCGAGATCACCACCGTCGAACGGACGATCCACGCCTCGATCGGGTGGGCCATGAACAAGGACCGGGCCCTCCTCGAGAGGACCCTGTCCCACGACGCCGGTCTCTTCATCTTCCACCCGGACTCGAAGACTACCGTGGTCGGCTGGGAGCCGATGGAGAAGCTCTTCGCGTTCTGGATGGACCCGCGGTTCAAGGCCACCGGCTACGAGATCAGGGACCTGAGGATCAACCTGTCACGCTCGGGCGACGTGTCGTGGTTCTCGGCGATCCTCGACGACTGCGGGGAGTGGAACGGCGCGCCGTCCTGCTGGAAGGATACGCGCTGGACCGGCGTGCTCGAGAAACGTGACGGCGCGTGGGTCATCGTCCAGATGCACTTCTCCTTCGCCAAGGATCCCCCACCCACCAAGGCCCGCTCGGCCGCCGGCGCGACAAGCTAGCTCCGGGGCTTCCGGAGCCGGTCGTGGCGGCCACCCGGCGCCTGTCCTGTCCCGCGTCACCGCCCCGAGCGAGCAGGTCCGGTCCCCCCCCTGCCGCGCAGCCGGGGCGCAGTCGGGGCAGCCACGGCTGGAGGGCGATACTCCCCGGCGCGCCGCGCGAGCGATTCCGACCCAAGCACGTGTGCAGGCTCACGGGCTCCGGCCGTCCCAACGACTGTGCGCCCGTAGTCATACGGGTTGCCTGGACAGGACGCGGGATTCGCGGCAGACTCCCGCCATGGCGAAGCCGGACGAACCCAACAAGGTGATCTACTCGATGGTCGGGGTGGGCAAGGTCTACGGCACCAAGCAGGTGCTCAAGGACATCTACCTCGGCTACTTCTACGGCGCCAAGATCGGCTTCATCGGCCTCAACGACTCGGGCAAGAGCACGTTGCTGCGCATCATGGCCGGGGTCGAGACCTCGTCGGTCGGCCCGGTGTGGCCAACGCCGGCCGGGACGGCGCTCGGCTTAGCGTCTCCCGCGCTGGCGTGCTCAGGCCACTCTTGAATCCGACGCCCAGTAGTCCACAGCGGTGCCCGGACCGTGTTGCCGTCTACGGCTCCAGGTTCATCTTGAGCAAGAGGGCAAGGAAGCGCGCGTCGGCGCGCAGCGGATCGAGAAACGGATATGTCTTGATGGGAATCATGAAGGCATCGCCCTCGTCGATCGCCCGCGCCATCCAGGAAAAAGCATCGTCGATTTCACCAAGGCCGACGTGGATCCACGCGACGCTCGTGGGGCACACGTACGCTTCACTGGCGGTCGCCTGAAGCCGTTGGAGCAGCGAGCGCGCTTCGAGTGTGTTTCCGCTCTGTGCGATGGTCAATCCGAGCACACCGAGCATCTGAGGCATGCCCCCAGATAACTCTACCGCCCGTCGGTGAGGGAAGACCGCTTCCTGCAACATTCCACTGTCTCGGTAGATGTTACCGATCGTCATTTGCGAGAGGTAAGACTCCGGATCGAGTCCCTCGGAAATGCGTGCTTCCCTCATCGCGCGGTCGAACTCGCGCGCCAGCCACAGAATGACTGAGAGCCAAAGGTGCAGGTTAAAAGACAGGGGGTCCAGTTCTAGTCCCCACTCGAGGTGGGTGACCGCATCTTCAAGCTGGCCAGCAGGCAGTAGCCAGCTGACGGCATATCGAAGCCTGACTAACGGGGATGACGGATCCAACTCAATGGCGTGCGTCATTTCGCGGCGAACTTCCGGCCAGTTGTAGGCATGCTTCTGGCGAACGTGAAACTGTCCGAGCAGGCTATGAGTCTCAGCCAACGTTGGATCGATCTCAACGGCCCGGAGCGCGGCCCGAAGCCCCACGGGATAGGCGTCCCTCGGCGGGAGGTAACCGAAGAACCCCGTCCACCAGTAGAGTTCGCCGAGAGCGTCGTAGGCAAGGGCAAACCTCGGGTCGTGAGCGATGGCTTCTTCGAAACACTGTTTGGCTTTGGCCAGACCCTCGGACGACTGCTTGTACATATGATGGCGGCCTTGCCGATACAGTTGATAGGCGAGCAGATTTTCGGTGGGTTTCCTTCTAGACCGTACTTCGCCGCGAATCCTGACCAGAGTAGGAATGTGCGTCGCGACGTCTTCCGCAACGCGGGAGTGGAGGCTGAACAGCTCTCGAATTCCGACGTTGTACTTCCGGGCGAACACGTGCGTCTGGTCGGTGACCTGGATCAGCTGCACGTTCATCGTGACCCGACTCTCGTTGTGGCGGACACCGCCCTCCACAACGTAATCCACCCTCAACTCACGTCCTATTCGGGCCACATCCTTTTCGCTGCGCTTGTAGTGCATGGCCGTCGTCCGAGCGATCACCGCCAGATGCTCGGGCGCGACCTGGCACAGAGCGGCGATGATCTCGTCCGTCATCGCGTCACTGAAGTACTCCTCGGCCGGGTCACCGCTCACGTTCGCGAATGGCAGCACAACGAGTCTGACCCGCCGCTGCAGGAACGGTTCGGGTATCGCGTATTCGGAGGCAGTCGCCACGAACCGGTAGCCGTGCTTCGGCAGGGTTTCGATGAAGCGCGGCCGCTCGGCCGAATCACCCAGCGCCTCACGGAGCCTGGCGACGGCCGTGTTGAGGTTGATCTCCACGTCGACGAGGGCATCCCCGGGCCAAAGCCGCCTTTGCAGCTCTTCCCTGGTGACGACCTCACCAGCATGCTCCAGCAGCATGGACAACACCAGGAACGATTGCTCGCGCAACCTGACCTTCACCCCTCGCTTGAGAAGCTGGCCTGCTCGCACATCGACTTCAAAGTGGCCAAACCGAATCACCGTCGGTGGGGAGAGTGTCTCCGGCACTGCGCAGCCTCGTTTCATGCCGCGCCGAGGCGGCGCGGCCGTGTGCACACCGCCATCTCGACGGGGAAACCGTCCACATTATGAGTTACTTCCACGGTAAGGAGAAAGCCATGCAATGTCAAGGGCTTGTCTATGGTCGCGGCGTAGTCAGTGATCGTAGATTATCAATGAACGGCGCCAAAGAACGGAGTCGAGAAGATGCGACCCCTCGAGACACGGCTCGGCCTCCACCGGGCGGGTGCTCGCGCGCGACGCGGGGTTCTCGGGGCTCGTGAGCCCGGGGTCTCATGCATCGTGCACTCCGATTACGCGCCCGGACTGGGACGCCCTCCCCCAGCCCGGAACCGGAGGCGACCTGTGAGATACGCGCGGCAACACGCATCCCTCGAGACAAGCAAAGGAGGACGTCATGCCTATCAACAAAGGAAGAATGGCAACGAGGGCACGGAGGGTACGGATGACCCTCGCGATGATCCCTCTTGTTCTCGGGTTGCTTCTGGCGGCGGCCCTGCCGGCCACCGCCCAGCCAGTCCAGATCACCCTGATGCACCTCAGCGACACTCACTCCCACCTCGCTGCCTGGGGGCCCAAGGACGCGAACCTCGACGGAACGTTGGGTGGGCTCCCCAAGGTAGCCGCGATCGTGGCAGCCGAGAGGATCTCGGATCCGAATACACTCTTCGTTCACGCCGGCGATGTCATGGACGGCGACTTCTTCTTCAACGAGTACCTCGGGGTCGACGAGTTCCTGCTGCTAAGAGAGATCGGGCTCGACGCGTTCGTCCCCGGCAACCACGAGTGGAGGTTCGGACCCGGGTTC
>JBLMXF010000095.1:0-5834 GCA_050257595.1 Acidobacteriota bacterium
GGGATCCGAGCCTCCCTCCGACACCGAGCGCGCGCACGCGCTCCTGGCGTGGGCCCTGGTGCACATGAACCGCGGGGAGATGACGGAGGCGGAGCGTGCGGCCACGCAGGCGCGCGCGATAGCTCTCGACGCCGGGCTGGGCCGCGAGCTAGGAGAGGCTGCGGTGATCCTGGCGAAAGTCGCGATGGGCCAGGGGAGGTGGCGTGAGCAGTTCGCAGAGGAGCTTGCCGAGTCGATGCGGATGCGCGGCAACATGGAGCCCATCGTCTACGACGCCCACCTGTGCCTGGCCGAGTACTACCTCACCGGACCGGAGGGCTACGACACCGCTGCCGACTTCGCTCGGGAGATGATGCGCATCGCCGAGCAGGCGGATTCGGCGACCGGGGCGGCCCTCGCGCTCCTGATGCTGGGCGAGGCGGAGCTGCTCGGCGGTCGCATCGACGAGGCCGAGGATCACCTCAGGTCGGCAGCAGACGCGAATGACCACCAGGGCTGCGTATCCGGCTCCGCGCTTGCGAGACAGCGCCTGGCGGAGGCGGCGGTCAGCCGTGGACGGCGGTACGAGGCGAACCGGCTACTCGGCCGAGCCCGGGCGCTCGCGAGCCGCTCCGACATCGTCTCGCACCTGTTGGTGCGGGTGTTCGGCACGATGATCCAGGCATCGGCTCCCGAGCGGTCGATGGCGGTCCTTCGCGAGGCTGAGCGCACGCTGTCCCAGATGCGGTCGTGTGAACCATGCTCCATGGGCTACCTCACCACGGCGGCGACCACGAGCGCTCGCAACGGGGACCTTCAACGGGCGCGCGCGTTCATCGCCGAGGCTGAGCGCATCTCCGGGATGTGGCAGACGGGTCCGTGGATCGGTGCGGTGTGGGAGGCGCGGGGGGTCCTCCGCCAGGCGGAGGGCGACGAGGCGCAGGCCCAGGCGATGTTCCGCGAAGCCGCGGAGGCGTTCGAGCGCGCCGGGAACCGGTCCGACGCAGAACGGTGCTTCGCGGCCGGTCGGCGCGACGAGTCCTCAGGACAGTAAACGCATCTCCGAACCCGTCCCGGTTTCCCGGCCGCCCGGAGGCCCCGCCTCAACGACCTTGGAACCGATCGGCGCCCCGATGGCTTCTTGGGGTAGAACCGAGATCGCCTGTGGGACAAGATGCCGACTTCACGGAGTTCTACGCGACCCACTGGCCGCGGCTCGTGGCTGCGCTCGCTCATGCGGTGCCGGAGGGAGCCGACCCGCGAGACGCAGCCCAGGAGGCCTTCGCTCGGGCATTCGCGCACTGGTCAAGCGTCAGTCGTCACGACCGCCCTGATGCCTGGCTCTTCCTCACCGGGTTCCGCATCGCGACGCGACTCAGGCGCAAGGAAGCGACCCGCGATGCGGAGCCGGGGGGGCAACCACTACAAGAACTCGGGAGCGTTGAGGTGAAGCTCGCGCTCTCCCAGCTGTCAGAACGCCAACGGGCAGCATTGCTCCTGCGCGCTGTCTATGGACTCTCCACGAAGGAGACGGCCCGGGCGCTTCACTGCCGGGAGGGAACGGTGAAGTCCCTCCTCGCACGGGGACGCGCCGCACTCGCCGACTCGCTCATCGAGGAGGACCCCACCAAATGAGCAACGGTGAGGATCGCGCCGTCGATGATGCGCTGCATCAAAGCTTGGCCCTGGCTGAGCTCGAAGCTGGCGCGCCCATATCCGCTGGGTTCGACCGAGCCAGGGTTCACGGGAGGAGGCTTCGTCGTCGTCGTCGGGCCCTCAATGCCGTTGCCGCGGTCGTGGTGGCCGCAGCCGTCATCCTCCCCTTGGCCTTCTTGCTTCCTCTCGGCGGCGTCAGGTCCCCGGAGCCGGAAGGACCGGCGACACCTACGGCCGGACCGACGAACTCACCGACCACGAACGTTCCCGCTGACTGGGTGACCTATCAGCTGCCGGCTGAAGGCTTGTCGATCCAGACACCCCCGCGATGGCACCTGGTTGAGGATCCGCTGCCGGCTCTGGCGCATCCTCATGCGCTGATCGAACTCTCGAACTACTACGCGCCGCTCGATCCGAACTCCGGATGCGTCCCCTCGAACGCTATCGCGTCGCTGCCTGACCAGGACTTCGTGCTGTGGCTCGAGGAGTGGGGGTCGTCGGGGTCCTATGGCGACGCCTACCCGCCCCGGCAGGATCCGTTCCAACTCGGCAAGCTCGCCGGGGTCGAGTGCATCACGCGGCCCGCGCATGTGACGCCGTTCTCAGATCAGGGTAGGTACTTCGAGCTTTTCGTCGTCTTCGGCCCGAACGCGTCGGACAGCCTTCGTCAGTCGGTCATCGACTCCCTCGATACCTTGCAGGTCGACCCGACCGGGGGCACGGACCCGGGTCCTGACGCGGCGCCGTCCTGGTACGCCCCGCCGACCTTCACTCCTGCTCCCGGCTGGCAGACGATCAGCACGAGTCCAGACGGGTCCTCCCTCGCCCACGATGCAGTTCCCGAGACCTGGGCCTCGAACGTGCCCTTCGCACAAGCCGATCTCGCCAGCCTGAGCGGGAACTGGCTGACCGGCGAGTTCTGGCCGCAGCACACGATCGATGGGCTGTCAGGAGATGGGGTCGTGATGATCGCGGAGCTGGATGCGATCGGATACTCCGCCCCGATCGACGGCGACGTCCCCGTCCGAACGCTGCCGCTCGACGTGCACGATGAGAGCGGGCCGGTCGAGGGTGGCGGCCAATACGTGTTGTGGGGCGTTGTCAATCATCAGAACATCGCGGTTCGGTTCTTCTATGGCCCTGATCCACCTACGAGTGCTCAGCTGCGGGCCGCTCAGGACGAGCTCAACAACCTCATCGTTCCGTCGCTTCCCCCATCCGGATAGAGGTCCGGCCGCGCAGGGGGTAGGATCCACCTATCGTCGACCCTGTGTCCCGGGTTCCCGGCCGTCTTGGGGTCCCACCCTCTCCCTTCGCAGCGATGCGTTGACGTGCGGGGACACGGTCCCTAGCCTGGTTAGACGGAGGTTCGCTGGTGCTCAAGGTTTCGCAGAAGCTCGAATACGCGATGCGCGCGATGATCGAGCTTGCCCAGCATCGGGACGAAGACGTGCTCGTGCCGGCGCGGGAGATCGCGGAGCGGCAGCAGATCCCGTTGCGCTTCCTCGAGCAGCAGCTGGGGGCCTTGTCGAAGGCGGGGCTCGTGGAGAGCTTCCGGGGGGCCGGTGGCGGCTGTCGGATCGCCCGTGACCCCACAGAGATCACGGTGGAGGAGATCGCCGACGCGATCGAGGGGCAGATCTTCCCGGTCTTCTGCCTGGAGCCTTCCGACCACACGTGCTTCGCGGACTCGCGGTGCGGGCTGCAGGGGTTCTGGGCCGACGTGGCGCGGGCGGTCCAGCGGGTGTTCGCGGAAACGACGGTGGCGGACCTCGCGGCCCGCCACCGGCAGATGACCCCGGGACAGGTCTTGGTCAGTCCCGAGCAGTTGTTGTCACGCTTGAACTGAGTCGCGCGTCGGGCGCGTCAGGCGGGCGCCTTCCACCCCATCGCCTTCGCGGCGTCCATGCCCATGATCTTGGTGAGCTTCGTGCCGCACACAGGACACTTGCCCTGCAGCGCGGGACGGCCGTTCGCCAAGGTCACCAGCTCGCCTTCGAACTCGCGCTTCTCCCGACACTTCATGCAGTAGGCCACGTCGGCCATCCGCAACCTCCTTCCCCATCCCCACAAAGACTCCGAGGCCGCCCACCCGGCGACCTCAACGGAGATGCTGGGGGCTCCTGACGGCCGATGCAAGCACCCGAGCCGTCCGCGTACGATGCCTGCATCTTCCCGAGCAGGAAGGATGACGGCCGTGAGCGAAGCCGAGAAGGACATCGAGGCCCTGCTGTCGGAGCACCGCGTGTTCCCGGCGCCGGACGCGTTCAGCGCCCATGCGCTCGTGTCCGACGACGCGATCTACGAGCGCGCGAACGCCGACTTCGAGGGGTTCTGGGCCCAAGAGGCGGGGCGCCTGTCGTGGTCGCGACCGTGGCACACGGTGATGGAGTGGACCCCGCCCACGGTGAAGTGGTTCGACGGAGGCGCCCTGAACGCTTCGTACAACTGCCTGGACCGCCACGTCGAGGCGGGCGGCGGCGACAAGGTCGCCTACTACTGGGAGGGCGAGCCGGGCGATGCCCGCACGATCACGTACCGGGACCTCCTCGAGGAGGTCTCGCGCCTCGCGAACGCCCTGAAGTCGCTCGGCGTGCAGCGCGGCGACCGCGTTTGCGTCTACCTGGGCATGGTGCCCGAGCTGCCGATCGCGATGCTCGCGTGCGCGCGGATCGGCGCGCCGCACTCGGTCGTGTTCGGCGGGTTCAGCTCGGAGTCGCTGCGCGACCGGATCAACGACGCGCAGGCCAAGGTGCTGATCACCGCCGACGGGGCATGGCGCCGCGGCACGGTGGTCCCGCTGAAGGACCACGCCGACGAGGCGCTGAAGGAGTGCCCCACGATCGAGCACGTGATCACGGTCCGCCGCTGCGGGAACGAGCACGCGTTCCAGGAGGGTCGCGACCACTGGTACCACGAGCTGGTCGAGGCCCAGTCGACGCAGTGCCCGCCCGAGGAGATGGAGGCCGAAGACCCGCTCTACCTGCTGTACACGAGCGGCACCACCGGCAAGCCCAAGGGCATCGTGCACACGACGGGGGGCTACCTCACGCAGGTCGCGTCCACGCACCGGCTGATCTTCGACATCCACGACGACGACGTGTTCTGGTGCGCGGCCGACTGCGGCTGGGTGACCGGCCACTCCTACATCGTGTACGGGCCGCTCGCGAACCACACGACCGGGATCATGTACGAGGGCGCGCCGGACTGGCCCGACAAGGACCGGTGGTGGACCATCGTCGAGAAGTACAAGGTGTCGATCCTCTACACGGCGCCGACCGCGATCCGCGCGTTCATGCGCTGGGGCACCGACTACCCGAAGTCCCACGACCTGTCGTCGCTGCGGCTGCTCGGGTCGGTGGGGGAGCCGATCAACCCCGAGGCCTGGGTCTGGTACTGGGAGTTCATCGGGGGCGAGCGGTGCCCCGTGGTGGACACCTGGTGGCAAACCGAGACCGGTGCGATCTTGATCACGCCGCTGCCGGGGATCACGCCGCTCAAGCCGGGCTCCGCCACCTTCCCGTTCCCCGGGATCCAGGCCGACGTCGTCGACGACATGGGCAAGAGCGTGGGCCTCGGCGGCGGCGGGTACCTGGTGCTCCGTCACCCGTGGCCGGCGATCGCGCGCACGATCTGGGGCGACCCGGACCGGTACGCGCAGACCTACTTCAGCAAGTACGGACCGGACGTCTACGTGGCCGGCGACGGCGCGCGGCGCGACGAGGAGGGCTACTTCTGGCTCCTCGGCCGGATCGACGACGTGATGAACGTCGCCGGGCACCGCCTGTCGACCTTCGAGATCGAGTCGGCGCTCGTGGACAACCCGAAGGTCGCGGAAGCGGCGGTCGTGTCGCGCCCCGACGAGCTGAAGGGTGAGGGGATCGTCGCGTTCGTGACGCTGAAGACCGGCTACGACGGCGACGAGGAGATGCTCCAGGAGCTCCGCAACCACGTGGCGAAGGTGATCGGCCCGATCGCGAAGCCCGACAACATCATCTTCACCCCGGACCTGCCGAAGACCCGGTCGGGCAAGATCATGCGGCGGTTGCTCCGCGACGTCGCGCGCGGCAACGAGCTCGGCGACGTCACGACGCTCGCCGACGCCGAGATCGTCCACCGGATCCACGAGCAAGTGAACGCCGCTCCGCAAGAGGACTGAGTGGGCGGCGGTCCGATCCTCACCGGCGGGGGGGGGGCGG
>JBLMXF010000096.1:0-9590 GCA_050257595.1 Acidobacteriota bacterium
CTGGCCTTCGAGGCGCCCCGCGGCCGCCGCGTGTGGGAGGAACGGGCGTGATCCGGCTCGAGCTGCTGTCGCGGCCTGCGCCCGACGCCGTCACGGGGATGACGTTCCCCGCGTACCGCCATCTCCTGCAGCTGCGTCCCGCCCTCCGGTTGCTGGCCGACGCCAGCCGGCCACCGGTCCAGCCTGTGGCGGTCGTGGCGTTCGACGGGGACGCGCCGGTGGGCCTTGCCCTGGCAGAACTCCCACTGGTCGCAGGTGATTCGCCGGAGCTGCTCTCGCTCTTCGTCGACCGGGCCCACCGTGGCCACGGCCTCGGCCGCCGGTTGGTGCGGGCCGTGGAGGAGGAGGTGGCGAGCCGGGGGTTCGGGACGATGCGCACGGTGTGGACCGCCGGCCGCCCGGGATCTCCGGCTTTCGAACGAGTCCTGACCGCGTGCGAGTGGACGCCGCCGACGCCCCGCACGCTGTCGGTGCGCTTCACGGTCGAGGAGGCCGAGTCCTTTCCCTGGCTGCACCGCTACCCGCTCCGCGACGGCTGCGAGATCTTCCCCTGGGCCGAGCTCACCGACGGCGAGCGCGCGGCGCTCCGGATGTCGCAGCAGGCGACCGGTTGGATCAAGCCGGATCTCGTTCCCTGGCAGTACGACGCCAACGGGTTCGAGTCGGTCACCAGTGTGGGAATGCGCTGCGCCGGCGAGGTGGTCGGCTGGGTCATCAATCATCAGACCGCACCGACCACGTTGCGGTTCACGTGCGCCTACATCCGCAAGGACCTCGGTCGCCGCGGTCGGATCATGCCCCTGTTCTCGGCCTCGATCGGCCGGTTGCGTCAGGGCGGCTTCACGGAATGCACGTTCGTCACGCCGATGCGGCACCAGACCATGATCGCGTTCATCCGGAGGTGGATGGCGCCGTGGGTCGGCTTTCTCGAGGAAACGCGGGGTTCCGAGAGGGACCTCGCTTCCGCGACGAGCCGCGCTGTCGTCGATGCGCGGAGCGGGCGGAGGAGCGCCGGTGGGGGCGGCGGATCGGTCGTTTTCGCCGGCGCGGTGAACCGCGGTGAGCTGAAGGAACCTGAATGATTGGGGTGGCCAATGTCTGAGAGACCTGTCCGTCGTGTCTTCCCGAGCTGCGTCCTCGCGATCGCGGCCTGCGTGGGTGTGACGTCGTTCGGCGCCTCCCCGCCGCCGCCGACGCAGCCGGACTACCAGCCCCCGGTCATCACGGAGGCCACGATCTCGCTGCTCGACGCGGTCCGGATGACCCTCGGCAACGAGCCGACCATCAAGCTCCAGACCGAGGCCGCTCTCGGTCGGAAGGGGTTGGCGCAACAGGCGACCGGGCAGTTCGACCTGAGCCTGCAGGGGAGCCTGAGCTTCCAGCTCGACCAGCGGCAGCTCGGCAAGGCGACCATGGCGGACATGCAGAAGAAGCGCGACGACATCCGCAAGGACATCACGACCAATGAGCAGCAGGCCGCCAACTACGACCAGCAGATCCAGCAGTTCGACACGGCCAACGCTCACCTGCAGGATGACCTGCTGCAGGGCAACGCCGGCGGCGTGTACTTCGCCGACCCGGTCGTCCAGGCCCAGTACGAGCTGTGGCTGCGCAGCTACGGGAGTGCGACGCCACAACAGCAGGCGGAGATCCAGAAACAGATCCAGGATTGGCTCGACGCCAACAAGGTCGAACTCCGCACCAACCGGGATGCCGCCAACGCCGCCGCCAAGGGAGACCGGGACCAGCTGCGGGAGCTCGGCCCCGTCCCAAGGGTCGAGCGCGACTACCAGGGATCACTCAACCTCGGACTGAGCAAGCAGTACCGTATGGGCGCGACGTTCGCGCCCTACCTGAACCTCTCGGGCCAGGGGTACGGGTACGCCGGCAAGCCGCGGAATTCCGACCAGGGCGGCCCTGGCGCGCAGGACACCTACCAGGCCGTCGTCGGCTTCACGCTCGATGTCCCCCTGGGTAGGGGAGCCGGCGTCGAGTCGACCGGTGCGCAGGAGACCGCATCACTGATCGACTGGCAAGCCAGCCTCTCAAGCCTCAGCCACACGGCCGCGGCCTCGGTCTACTCGACCTCGCTGGCCTACTGGGACCTGGTCGCCGCCCAGTCGCGGCTGAAGACGTATGAGGAGAACCTGGCGATCCAGGGCAAGATCGTCGACCTGACGAAGACCCTGATCGATGCCGACCAGCTGCCGCGGTCGGAGGAGAACAGGGCCCTGGCCGAGCAGGCCGGAATTCAGGCGCTCGTCGAGGACGCCAGGCGCGGGCAGCACCAGGCCCGGGTCACGCTGGCGCGCACCATCGGCTTGCAGGTGAACGAGACCGCCAACGCGCCTCTGGCCGCCGATACCTTCCCGTCGGTCGATGAGGCCGGCGTGGCCAGACTGCCGGTCGCTGCGCTCACACAGGAGGCGGTCGACCGTCGCTTCGACCTCCAGGCGGCACGCCAGCTCGAGAAGTCCGGCAAGGTGCTCTGGCGGGCGGCGGTGATCGATCTGCGGCCGGTGTCGAACGTGCAGGTCGGCCTGTCCTACCAGGGCTACGCCGAGTCGGGGAACCCCGCGACCGGGATCGGCGACGCGCTGACCGGCCGCTGGCCGGGCCCCAGCGCCACGCTCGGCTACACGTTGGACAAGCCATTCGGCAACAACACGCAGAAGGGCAAACTGGCACAGCAGGCCTCGCAGTACCGACAGCAGCAGATCTCCGCCATCGACCTCGAGCGCGTGATCAAGTCCGGGGTGGTGTACGCCGCCGGCTCTCTGGCCGAGACCGTCCGGCAGCTCGCCCGTTATCAGGAGTCCGTCGGCTACTACCGGCAGGCCCTCGACGACGAGATGGAGAAACTGCGGCTCGGCTCGTCCACGCTGATCGACACCCTGTTGACCCAGCAGCGGCTCTTGAACGCGCAACTCGCCCTGATCGGCAGCGAGCAGCAGTACGCCCGCCTCGTCACCCAGCTCAGGTTCGAGACCGGAACGCTGGTGGCCGTCCAGGGTGACGAGCGTGTGGTCAGCGAGGAGAGCCTGACCACATTACCCGTGGCGGGTCAGTGAGGGCGGGCGCCATGACGACCATCTCGAGAAAGAGAGGGGGCTGACGATGAGACCGACCACCTGGCCCGGCCAACGCGGTGTCCTGACCGGTGCGCTGTGTGCGGCCACCTTCTTCGCCGTCGCTGCGGCCGGCATCACGCTCCCCCCCCAGGAGCCGCGCTCGCCGTTCGAGCCCGGCAGGGCTCCGATGTCGTCGTACTCCCTGAGCGAGGCCGTGGCTCTCGCGCTCCGCCACGATCCCGCCGTCCACCAGGCCCGCGAGCTGACACTCTTCAGCCAGGGGCGCTATCAGGAGACGAGCGGTTTCTTTGACACCCATGTGCTCTTCGACATCATGGGGCAGAACACGACCAGCATCCTCACTCCTGGCGAGACGCACACGCAGCAGGGCAACCGGATTCTCCTGCGCCAGCTCGCCATCACGCTCAAGGACGTGGCTGACGACCTCGAGCGGCAGCTCCAGCAGAGCGGGTTGATCCCGGGAGCGGACTGCCCGTACGGCCTCGACATCACGCTCCCGGACGGGTCCTCGATCTGCTTCTCAGGACGGGCGAGGGCCTCGACCCAACTCACCTACGACCTCGCCAAGACGATCGGCGACGACCAGTTGGCCAAGGCGATCGAGGACTTCGCGCGGCGGCGCGCCGAGGACGTGCTGGACACGCTCCGGCTCACCGAGTACGCATCGCGCGAGATCCTGCGCAACCTCGGGGTCGTGCCCACGCTGCAGGACCGCACCAGCCTCGACATCGGGTTGCAGCTGCCGTTTCAGTACCGCAGCGGAGCCCTGCTGACGCCCCAGATCAGCCTCGAGGCGGTGCGCGACAACTACCGCGCCAAGCCGCTCAACCCCGGTCTGGGAGGCAAGGGCGTCCTCAACCAGTTCACCTCCAAGGTCGGCGTCCAGCTCGATGTCCCGCTCGGCAAGGGGTGGGGAAGGGTGTCGACCGGGGCGCCCGAGCGCGCCGCCGAGCTCAACTACAAGGCCAGCCTCGACTCGGAGGCACATGCCATGGCGGTGACGGTCCAACAGACCTCGCTGGCGTACTGGAACCTGGTTGCGGCCCAGAGCCAGCTTGCCATCCTGGAGCGGTCGGCGGCCACCGAGGCCCGCCTGGTCGAGATCGGGAAGGCCCTGGTCGAGGGTGGCGAGGTGGCCCGGGCGGACCTCACGTATGTCCGGGCGAGGCTTGCCGCCACCGAGGCGTCCGTGGGGCAGGCCCGGCAAGGCGTGCTGCAGGCGCGCATCACGCTGGCCAACACGATCGGCCTGGGGGTGGAGGAGACAGCCGACGCCCCGCTCGCCAGCGAGTCTTTCCCGCCGGCCCCGGGGCAGGACGTGCTCGACGCCTGGGACCGGGAGCGGCGCGCCGGCGACGCGTTCGCCGGGCGAGCCGACCTCGCCTCGGCGCGCACCCTGCGGGAGTCGGCACGGGTGCTGGCGGAAGCCGCCAGGGCCGACCTGCGCCGGCGTCTCGACCTCTCCTTGAGCTGCTACTACGCGGGGCTGTGGGAGGGCAACTCGGCCTCGGACTACCACAACGTCCTGCTCGGCTTCTCGAACGCCCTCACCGGCTTCAAGCCCGGGCCGAGCGCACTCGTGTCCTTCACGGTGACGTGGCCGTTCAAGAACAACGTCGCGATCGGCCAGCTCGTCCAGGCGCGCTCGCTCTTCCAGCAGAGCGCGATCAAGGCGCGCGACGCGGAACGGGTCGCGAGCTCGCGGGCGGAGGAGCTGCTCGGAGCGGTGCGGCGCGCCGCCGACGAGGTGCGCAGCCACGAGGCCGCGGTCGGCTACTACAAGCGGATCCTCGCCGACGAGGAGGAGCGCTTCAAGCTCGGGGAGTCAACGGCCATCAACGTCGTGTTGACCGAGGAGAACTCGCTGTCCGAAGAGCTCAGCCTGGTGACGGCCCGCCAGCAGCTCGCGACGCTCATCTCGCAGCTCCGCTTCGAACTCGGCGACCTGGTGCACTACCGGATCGAGGACGGTCGGGTCGAGGTCGATCGGGTCGACCCCCTCGGCTACCGGGCGGCGGCGCCCTCGGGGGGCTAGGAAGATAGGAACGGCCGGCAGTGTTGTCGCCGGCAACGCGGTCGGCATGAACGGGTGAAGGAGGCCCGCCATGGAGGGGAACAAGCTGTTCCGCAAAGCCGCCCTCGAGAAGCTCTCGTCCCCGGAGCGGCTCGACGTCATGATGCGCGTGACGTCCCCCGGCGGGTGGGTTGCGCTCGGCGGGGTCGGCTTCATCCTGGTTGCCGTCATCGTCTGGAGCGTGGTCGGCAATATCGCGATCAAGGTCGAAGGCAAGGGCATCCTGATCCGGGGCGGCGCGGTTCTCGATGTCGACTCGGAGGGCCAGGGGCGAGTCACTCAGGTTCTGGTCAAGACCGGCGAGGTGGTCAAGTCCGGCCAGGTCGTGGCCAAGCTCTCGCAGCCAGACCTGGCGCTCAAGATCGAGAACATCAAGGAGGAGATCCGCGCCCTGAGCGGGCAGGGGAACGAGCAGCGGGCCGCCCAGTCGCGGCTGATCGGGCGCTACCAGCAGCAGGCCCAGGAGCTGCGGGAGAAGATTGCCAACCAGCAGAAGATGGTGGAGCGCGGCCTGCTCACCCGCTCGCAGCTGATGGACACGCAGCAGCAGTTGACCTCGACGGAACAGCAGATCGCCCAGCTCCAGGTGACCAACGCGGGGATGGGCAACCGGGTCGATGATCTGCGCCGGCAGCAGCGCGAACTGGAGTCTCAGCTCGCGCTGACCAGCGACGTCACCAGCCCTTACGACGGCAGGGTGCTCGAGGTGATGGTCAACCCCGGTGACCTCATCCAGGCCGGCACCCGAGTGCTCAGCCTGGAGCAGAGTCAGGGTGCGATCAAGGCGATCATCTACATCCCGGCTCAGGACGGGAAGAAGGTGCGCCCAGGGATGCGGGCCTACGTCTCGCCCTCCACGGTCCAGCCTGCGGAGTACGGGTTCATGATCGGCGAGGTCTCGCAGGTCTCCGAGTACCCGATGACCGCCGAGGGTCTGCTCCGCGTGCTGCGCAACGAGAAGCTCGTCGAGTCGCTGACCGGGAGGACCGTCCCGATCGAGGTGCAGGCGACCCTGATCCCCGACCCGAGCACGCCCAGCGGCTTCAAGTGGTCGTCCTCCAAGGGGCCGCCGACGAAGGTCTTCTCGGGCACGCTGTGTAATGCTTCCGTGCAGGTCGAGACGAAGCGCCCGATCGCCTATGTCCTGCCCATCTTCAAGAACGCGGTCGGGGCGAGCTGACCATGGCGGCGCAGCCGGACGAACCCAAGCGGCCACCGCTCAAGGCGCCGCCCGAGCGACGGGTGAAGACGCCCACGGTCCTCCAGATGGAGGCCGTCGAGTGCGGAGCAGCGGCGCTCGGCATCATCCTCGGGTACTTCGAGAGGATCGTCCCGCTCGAGGAGCTGCGCGCCGAGTGCGGTGTCTCGCGTGACGGCAGCAAGGCCAACAACGTCGTCAGGGCGGCCCGCAAGTACGGGCTCATCGCCAAGGGCGTCAAGTACGACAACCTGGAACGGCTCTACGACCTCAAGTACCCCTGCATCCTGTTCTGGAACTTCAACCACTTCCTGGTCCTGGAAGGCTTCCACAAGGGGAAGGCCTACCTGATGGACCCCGCGGCGGGACCGCGGGTCGTGACGATGGACGAGCTGGACGCCTCCTTCTCGGGGGTCGTCCTCACCTTCGAGGTCGGGCCGGACTTCAAGAAGGCGGGCGAGAAGCCGAGCATGAAGGCGGCGCTGCGCCGCCGCCTGCGGGGCTCCGAGCGGGCACTCATGTTCGCGATCCTGTGCGGGCTCTTCCTGGTGGTGCCCGGACTCATCATCCCGACCTTCTCCCGCGTCTTCATCGACGAGTACCTGGTCGGCGGGCGCAGGAACCTGGTGACGCCCCTGCTCGCCGGGATGGCGTTCACCGCCGTGCTGCGCATGGTGCTGACCTGGCTGCAGGAGTACTACCTGCTGCGCATGGAGACGAAGCTCGCGCTGGTGACGTCGAGCAGCTTCTTCAACCACATCCTGCGCCTGCCGGTGTCCTACTTCTCGCAGAGGTTCGCCGGCGAGATCGGCTCGCGGGTGGCGATCAACAACAAGGTGGCACAGCTGATCTCGGGAAAGCTGGCCACCACGCTGCTCGATTGCCTGCTGGTCGGCTTCTACGCGCTGCTGATGTTCCTCTACGACGCCGTCCTCACCGTGGTGTGCATCACGGTCGCGCTGGTCAACATCATCGCGGTCAGGGTCGTGGCCCGCCAGCGGATCGACGCTTCGCGGCGGCTGCTCCAGGACCAGGGGAAGCTGACCGGCACCGCGATGAACGGCCTGCGGATGATCGAGACCCTGAAGGCCTCCGGCTCCGAGGCCGAGTTCTTCTCCCGCTGGTCCGGCTATCAGGCCAAGGCCTTGCGCGCCCAGCAGGAGCTGGGCCAGATCTCGGAGTTCATCAAGGCCGTGCCGCCCTTCGTCAACACCTTGACGACGACTCTCATCCTGCTCCTCGGCAGCCTCAAGGTGATGAACGGGCAGCTCACCGTCGGCATGCTGGTCGCCTACCAGAGCCTGATGGCCAGCTTCAGCAGGCCGCTGGAGTCGTTCGTGAGCTTCGGCTCGAGCCTGCAGGAGCTCGAAGCCGACATGAACCGGCTCGACGACGTTCTCAAGTTTCCGATCGACGACCAGTATCTGCGCGAGACCGACGGAGGGAAGGCCGCGGCTGCGGAGGGCTCCGGCGACGTCGTCAAGCTCTCGGGCGACGTGGAGCTGCGTGACGTGACATTCGGCTACAGCCCGCTCGACAAGCCTCTCGTCGAGGGCTTCAACCTCAAGATCAAGCCGGGCCAGCGCGTCGCCTTCGTGGGGATGAGCGGCTCGGGCAAGTCCACAGTGGCCAAGCTGGTCTCCGGGCTCTACAAGCCGTGGAAGGGTCAGATCCTCTTCGACGGCGTCCCGATGGAGAAGGTCCCGACCAGCCTGCTGCGCAACTCGCTCGCCATGGTCGACCAGGAGATCTTCCTCCTCGGAGGGACGATCCGCGAGAACGTCACGATGTGGGACACCACGATCCCGCCCGCGTCGATGACCAACGCGTGCCGCGACGCCGAGATCGACGCCGACATCCAGTCGCGGACGGGGAAGTACGAATCGGTGGTGGAGGAGCACGGGTCGAACTTCTCGGGTGGTCAGCGCCAGCGGCTCGAGATCGCGCGCGCCCTGGTCGGCAGCCCGACCATCCTGATCCTCGACGAGGCGACCAGCGCGCTCGACCCGCCGACCGAAGCGGCCGTGGACGACGCCCTGCGCCGCCGGGGCTGCACCTGCATCATCGTCGCCCACCGTCTGTCGACCATCCGGGACGCGGACGAGATCATCGTCATGGACCGCGGGCAGATCGTGCAGCGCGGCATCCACGACGAGCTCAAGGAGCAGCCCGGCCTGTACGCCGAGCTGATCAAGCACTAGCGATGGGGGGGGACCTGGTGGGCGACGCGCACACTCCGGGCGGTCGGGCGGTCGCGGGTCAGGGCGGATTCGTGCTCACCCTGCTCCCTGCCGACGAGGGAGCCCAGCCGAGGGAGTTCACCTGCGAGCGCGACCTGATCAGGCTCGGGCGTGCCGGCGAGTGCGACGTCGTGATCGACAACGCCACGGTATCCCGTCACCATGCCGACATCCGCCGCATGGGCGCGGGCTGGCAGCTGGTCGATGCCGGCAGCTCGAACGGGACGTGGGTCGGGAACGAGCGGGTCACCGAGAGCCTGCTCGTCGACGGCCAGGAGTTCCGGCTCGGGAAGACCCGGCTGCGCTTCGCGCTCCTCTGCCCCGCTCAGCCCGCAGCCGCGACCGTCGTGGCCCCGCCAGCGCCTCCGCCCGCGGCTCACGAGCCGGCGCGAGCGACTCCTCCCCCGGCCCGACCCGCTCCGGCGGCGGGGCCTCCACCACCGCCGCCCCCTCCCCCACCGCGCGCGGCGGCGCCGGCGCCAAGGCCAGCGCCCGTCCCCGCCGCTCCAGCGTCGCCTCCCGCTTCGGCCCCTACACCTGCCGCACCGGCCGCGCCTCCCGCGCCGCCGGCGGTGGCTGCCCCCGCCGCGGCTGCAGGCCCGCCAACACCCGCCCCAGGCTCCCCCGCTCGCGCCTCGAGTCCGGCGGCCCCGGCAGCTGCAGCACGGCCGGCGACGACGCCGGGCCCGGCGGCTCCGGGCGCCGGCCCCGCCGGGTCGCTGGCCGACGTCTTCAAGAGCGAAGGCGAGCTGGTGCTGGCGACCGGCAACCAGCCGTTTCTGCTCAGCCGGAAGGACACGGTGTGGTACCTCGAGTCGGGCAAGGTCGAGGTCTTCACCGTGGCCCTCGACGCAGGCAACCAGCCGGTGGGTGCGCGCACCCACTTCATCAGCGTCGAGGCGGGACAGGTGATGTTCGGCATGGACCTGATCGGCTTCGCGATGGGTGCCGGCTTCCTCGCCGTCGGCAGGATGGGCACGCACGCC
>JBLMXF010000097.1:0-54167 GCA_050257595.1 Acidobacteriota bacterium
GAACGGCCTCCAGCTCAACTACCAGTCGATCGGCTCCGGCGGTGGGATCGCCCAGATCAAGGCGAAGACCGTCGACTTCGGTGCCTCCGACGCGCCCCGTCCGCCGCAGGAGCTCGCGAGCGCTGGCCTCGTCCAGTGGCCTATGGTGATCGGCGGCGTGGTGCCCGTCCTCCACGTCGGCGGCGTCAAGCCGGGTGAGGTCAAGCTCGACGGCACAGTGCTCGCCGACATCTACCTGGGCAAGATTGTGAAGTGGAACGATCCCGAGATCACGGCGCTCAACCCCGGCGTGGCCCTGCCCGACTCCGCCATCACGGTGGTCCATCGTGCCGACGGCTCCGGCACCACGTGGATCTTCACCAACTACCTCGACAAGATCTCCCCCGCGTGGCACAGCAAGGTGGGCACCGACACCGCGGTCTCCTGGCCGGTCGGCGTGGGCGGCAAGGGCAACGAGGGTGTGGCGGCGTATGTCCAGCGCATCAACGGCGCGATCGGGTACGTCGAGTACGCCTACGCGCTGCAGAACACGATGACCTACGCCCTGATGAAGAACCGGGCCGGCCGCTACGTGTCCCCGACGGTGGAGAGCTTCCAGGCCGCCGCGGCAGGAGCCGACTGGGCGCACGCCCCCGGCTTCTACGTCGTCCTGACCGACCAGCCCGGTGACGACACCTGGCCGATCTCGGGCGCGACGTTCATCCTCGTCCACCGCGAGCAGGCCGACTTCGGGAAGGCCCGCGACATGCTGAAGTTCTTCGACTGGTGCCTGCGCCACGGCCAGAAGATGGCCACCGAGCTCGCGTACGTGCCACTGCCGGACAGCGTGGTCACGCTCGTCGAGGGCGAATGGAAGAGCTCGCTCAAGGCCGGCGGTCAGCCGATCTGGCAGTGAGCGTCCTCGCCTCGGTCGCGCACCCTCGGCAAGGAGCGCGGTGCCCCCTCCCCGGTCGGGATGCGGGGCACCGCGTGTTTTCTCGGCCGTTCCGCGCGCACCGTGCGACGGGTCTGCGGTCTGGCACCACGGCGGTGTTGACGTACACTGACCCTGTCTCGAGACAGGAAGGACTGCGAGATGGAGACCACCCTCGAACGTGACCTCGAGTCTCTCACCGGGTTGCTGCTCACCATGGCGGGCGAGGTCGAGCGCCAGCTCGGGCTGGCGATCCGCGCGGTTGTCGAGCGGGACAGTGCCCTCGCGGACGCGGCGATCGCCGGCGACGAGGTGATCGACCGCCGCGAGATCGAGGTCGACCATCGCGCTGTCGAGCTGATCGTCCGGCAGCGTCCGATGGCCAGCGACCTCCGCCTGGTCATCACGGTCACCAAAATCGCGCCCGACCTCGAGCGGGTCGCCGACCACTCGGTGAACATCGCCGAGCAGGCCCTCGCCCTCAACAAGGTGCCTCCCCTGAAGCCGTTCATCGCCCTGCCCCGGATGGCGGAGATCGCCACCGGAATGGTGCGCGACGCGATCGCGGCGTTCGTCCGGCGCGACGCCGACCTGGCCCGCAACGTGATCGCCCGTGACGACCAGGTCGACGCCATGCACGAGGAGATCTTCCGCGAGCTGCTCACCTACATGATGGCCGACCCCACGACGATCCCCCGGGCGCTGGCCTTGCTGCTGACCTCGCGCTCCCTGGAGCGCATCGCCGATCAGGGCACGAACATCGCGGAGCAGGCCGTGTATCTGGCGGAGGGCGAGGACATCCGCCACCGGCACGGCGAAGGAGACCACCAGTGAGCGACGGCGGCACTGTGGGGCCGAGGGGCGCGACCCCCTGAGGGGGAGCCGTGGCGAGCCGGATCTTCCTGGTCGAGGACGACCCCGACATCGCGGCTCTGGTCAGCCGTTACCTGGGCCGAACGGGCGATCTCGAGGTCAGCACGTTCGCCACCGGTCGTGCCTTCCTGGCCGCGAGCGAGGGACGGTTGCCGGACCTCGTCATCCTCGACCTCTCCCTGCCCGACACCGACGGTCTCACGCTGTGCCGCGAGCTGCGCGGCTGGGAGGCCTCGCGGACGATCCCGATCCTGATGCTGACCGCCCGCGCCGGCGAGGCCGACCGCGTCATGGGCCTGGAGACCGGCGCGGACGACTACCTGGCCAAGCCGTTCTCGCTCCGCGAGCTCGCCGCGCGTGTCCGCGCCCTGCTCCGCCGCGTTCAGTGGGAACGCGGCACGCCCGGTGAGCTGTACCGTGACGACCGGCTCGAGGTCGATGCGGCGCGCCACCGGGTGACCCTCGGTGGCCGCGAGATTCACCTCACCCGTCGCGAGTTCGACGTCCTCTGGCACCTCATCGCCCTGGGTGGCCGGGTCGCCTCGCGGGAGCAGATCCTCGACGCGGTGTGGGGGCTGGCCAGCCCGGTCGACCCGCGCACGGTCGACGCCCACGTGCGGACATTGCGCCGCAAGTTGGCGGAGGATGTCATCGAGACGCTGGTCGGGTCGGGCTACCGGTTCAGGAGCCGGCCGTGACCTGGTCTCGTCGCTTGGCTCTCGCGGTCGGCGCGGCCACGCTCATCGTCGGGTCGCTCGGCCTCACCCTGCTCCACTGGCAGAGTCGAGCGGACCTCCGTACCTCCGAGGACGTGCGCCTGACCCGCGCGGCGGCTGCGCTGGCCGACAGCGCGGCTGCCATCCTCGAGGCCCCGGGGGTGGAGTCGTACCAGACGCTGTGCCGGTGGGGCGCGGCCAGCGGCTTCCGGTTCACCCTGCTCGCCGCCGACGGCACTGTGCGGGCCGACTCGGAGACGATGCCGGACCTGGTTCGCCAGATGGAGAACCACGGCGGACGTCCGGAGGTGGTGACGGCGTCGTCCTCCGGCATCGGCATGTCGCGCCGCCGCTCGGCGACCACCAACCGGGTCACCACCTACGTCGCCCAGCGGCTCGGCCCCGCCGAGCACCCCGCCGGCTACCTGCGCGTCGCATGGGAGGAGCCCGGGCTTCCACTGCCGTGGCTCGGCGCGGGTGCCGTCGCCGTTGTGGCGCTCGCGGCCGCACTCGTCGCGGGCGCGCTGGTCCGCCGCCGGCAGCTCGCGGTGGCACGCCACCTGTCGCCCTGGTGCGACCTGCCCGCGGAAGAGGACCTCGAGGCCATCGCCGAGGATGCCGATCGCACCTTCCGCTCCACCCGGGACGCGCTGAGCCAGGAGCTCGGCGTGATGCGCTCGGCGCTCGCCGAGGTCAGCCAGGGCGTCATCGTGCTCGACCACGAGGAGAAGGTGCGCTACGCGAACCCGGCCGCGGTCCGGTTGATCCGCGAGGAGCTCACCGTGGGACGCGTGCTGGTCGAGTCCGTCCGCACCCCGGAGCTGATCACCGCGGTCCGCGATGCGCTGGCCGGCTCCGAGGTCACCCACACGACGATCCCGGGAGCAGCCGGCGCCGAAATCGCCGTGCGCGTGTGCCCGCTTCCTCACCCGGTGCTGGCGGCCGCCATCGTGCTCCGCGACCTCTCCGGACAGCGGCAGCTCGAACGTGCGCGCCGTGCGCTGGTGGCCGACCTGGCGCACGAGCTGCGCACGCCCATCACCGTGCTCGGCGCCCTCGCCGAGGAGCTGCGCGAGGAGGGCGCGAGCCCGGAGCTGGTGCCGACGCTCGAGCGACAGGTCCGGCGCCTGAGGGCGTTCGCGGAGGAGCTCGAGGAGCTGACCAGCATCGAGTCCGGTCAACTCAAGCTGCAGAGCGAGAGGGTCGACGTCCTCGCGGCCGCCCGAGCGGTCGTCGAGGACCTCCGGCCCCGGGCGGAAGCCGCCGACGTCGCGGTCCGGCTGGCCGGGGAGTCGGTGACGCTCGAGACTGATCCCGTTCGTCTCGCCCAGGTCTTCACGAACCTGATCGACAACGCGATTCGCTACAACCGCCCCGGCGGTTCCGTGGCCGTCACGATCAGCCACGAGGGCGCGGCAGCGGCACGCGTCGGGGTCGCGGACACCGGGATCGGCATCCCGACCGCCGATCAGCCTCTCGTCTTCCAGCGCTTCTACCGCGTCCGGCGCGGCGGCGGGCCGGAGGGTGGCTCCGGCCTCGGTCTCGCGATCGTTAAGCACCTGGTGCGCGCCCTGGGTGGGTCGATCGAGCTCGCCTCCCGTGAAGGCGAGGGCACCGTGATCACCATCGTGCTGCCGGTCACGGCACGGCACGGCCACACCTGAGCGCGATCGGTCGAGCCCTGCGATGACCCACGGCGCTGCTGGCGGTGCGACGACGCGTGTCTCGGGTGGACTCCTCGCGGCCGCCGCCGCCCGCTCGGTGTGCGTCAGTCCCGGTCGGTCAGAGCAGCCTCACGTACCGGATCGTCTCCGCCTGGTAGCCGAACCGCTCGTAGATCGTCCGCGCGCGGCGATTCCCTGCGAAGACGGTGAGGGTCAGGCGACCGTAGCCCTGGGCCCTCGCCCAGTCGTCGCTGGCCGTGAGGAGAGCCCGACCGACGCCCTTGCCCTCAGCCGCCTCGGCCACCGCGAGGATGCCGACATGCCCGTGTCTCTCGCCCGTGAAGTAGTCCTCGAGGGTCTCGAGGAACGCGAACCCGAGCACCTCTCCGCCGCGGCTCTCGGCCACGAGGAGCGCGCAGCCGGCCCGGGGGGCGTCGAGGTGGGCGAGCAGGGTACGCGCCTCCGCCGTCACGATCTCGGCGGCGGTCCGCCACGCGGGAGGCCCGAACGCCGCCAGGCGAGCGGCCAGACGCACGACCGCATCCCGATCCCCGGCGAGCGCCTCGCGCACGATCACGCCCGTCTCCGCGGCCCCATCCTGGCAGTATAGGCGGGTCGTGCCGCCGGTCGCGGGGGAACGAACGCGCCGACCGGCGCGCACGGCGGCGCCCCCCGGCTCGCCGGTCGCCCGGGCCGGATCCGAGGGCTCGGGACCGCAGCGGGATCGGGCGCGGGCGGACCGAGGACGCACGCCGAATGGAGAGCCCGCCGAGGTCCAGGCGGCGTCCCCACGGTCGGAGAGGTGCGCCGCCCGCCGTGCTTGACGCATGTGCGGGGAAGGGCGACACTCACCGTCCCATGGAGAAGTTCCGCATCCGCGGCGGCCACCCGCTCCACGGCGAGGTGAGGGTCTCCGGGGCCAAGAACGCGGCGCTGCCGTGCCTGGCCGCGACCCTGCTCACGGCGGAGCCGGTGACGCTCACCAACCTCCCGCGCGTGCGCGACATCGTGACCATGGAAAAGGTCCTCGCCACACTCGGCGAGTCGTGCGAGCACGCCAACGGCTCGACCACTGTGGTCGCCGGCGAGGGTGACGCCTTCCACGCCCCCTACGAGCTGGTGCGCACCATGCGGGCCTCCGTGCTCGCCCTCGGCCCTCTGCTCGCGCGGCGGCGGCGCGCCCGCGTCGCGCTGCCCGGCGGCTGCGCGATCGGGGCCCGGCCGGTGGATCTTCACCTCGAGGCCCTCTCGCGGCTCGGCGCCACCGTTCGCCTCGAGCAGGGCGACGTCGTGGCCGAAGCGCCCGACGGTTTGCGCGGAGCCGAGATCACATTCCCGCGGATCACCGTCACCGGCACGGAGAACGTCATGATGGCCGCCACTCTGGCCCAGGGGCGCACGGTGCTGCGCAACGCCGCCCGCGAGCCCGAGGTGGCCGACCTCGCAGCCCAGCTCGAGGCGATGGGGGCGCGGATCACGGGAATCGGGACCGCCACCGTCGAGGTCGAGGGGGCCGCCGAGTTGCACGGCGCCCACCACGCCGTGATCCCCGACCGCATCGAAGCCGGGACCTACGTGGTGGCCGCCCTGCTCGCGGGCCGGGGGGTGCGCGTCGCGGGCTGCACTGTCGCGCACATCGAGGGGCTGCTCAAGGTCCTCGAGGAGGCCGGCGCGGTGCTCCGCCGCGAGAGCGGCGCGGTGTGGATCCCGGCTCAGGCCTCGCCCCTGCGCGCGCTCTCGGTCGCCACGGCCGAGTATCCGGGCTTCCCGACCGACCTGCAGGCGCAGTACCTGGCCGCGATGACGCAGGCGACCGGCGCCTGCACCGTGACCGAGGCGATCTTCGAGAACCGCTTCCAGCACGTGCTCGAGCTCAAGCGCCTCGGCGCGCACATCGACGTCGAGGGGCGTACGGCCCACGTGATCGGCCCGACGCCGCTCGACGGCACCACCGTGATGGCTTCCGATCTGCGCGCCTCGGCGGCGCTCGTGCTCGCCGGGCTGGTCGCGCGCGGCAACACCGTGGTGGACCGCATCTACCACCTCGACCGCGGCTACGAGGCCATGGAGGTCAAGCTCAACGCCCTGGGCGCCGACATCGAGCGGTTCAATCCGGGGCCCTACCTCTAGGGTCGGGCCTCCAGGCTTGGCGAGCCGTGATCGGCTCGCTATGCTCCCGGGATGGACGGCTGCATCTTCTGCCGCATCGCGTCGGGCTCCATCCGCGCACGGCTGCTCTTCGAGGACGACGAGCTCCTCGCCTTCCACGACCTCTCTCCGCAGGCGCCGGTCCATGTCCTCGTGATCCCGCGCCGCCACATCGCCTCCCTGGCCGACTCGTCCGTGGACGACCGGGAGCTGCTCGGCAAGCTGCTCCTCGCCTGCGGCGAGGTGGCGCGGCGCACCGGAATCAGCGACGACGGCTTCCGGGTCGTGACCAACACCGGCGCCCGCTCGGGCCAGAGCGTCTTCCACCTCCACTTCCACGTGATCGGCGGCCGCTCGATGCGCTGGCCACCGGGATGATGGCCGCCGCAGCCCCCGCCGCTCCCAGTGCCGCCGATCTCGCCTCCGCCGTGCACGCCGGACAGTGGGCCGAGGTGCGTCGCCTGACCGCGGCGATCCCGGGTCCACTTCCGCCCGCGGCCGCCCTCGTCGCGGCCCGCGCGTCGCGGGCACTGGGACGGCCGGCGGACGCCGTCACCGTGCTCCGCCAGGCGCTGCCCCGTGCAGGCGAGCTGCGCGCGGCGCTCCGCATCGAGGCGGCCGAGGCCTCGCTCCAACTCGGCCGGGATCCCTGGCCCGAGCTGCGGCCGCTACTCACCCGCTCGACGCCCGCGGCGCAGCGCCGGGCGGCCGGGGCGCTCGCGAGGGAGGCCGTCGAGGTCCTGCCCATCGCAGCGGCCCGCGAGTGGACCCGGCGTCCCCTCGCGACCGCGCTGCAGCGCGAGCTGACGGCGATCGTGGCCAGGCGCTCGGGCGACGAGCGCGCGGCCCGCGTGCTCCTCACCCGCAGGGACGACGATACGGCGGCAGCGATCGCGGCCCGGTGGCTCGCGAGCCGGCCCGACCTGTCGACCGTCGCGCGCGTCGAGGTCGCCGGCGCCCTGCTTGCCGGGGGCCGCTGGCGCGAGGCACAGGCGCTGCTCTCGGCGACGGCGGTTCCCGCCGACCGCGAGACCCATTTCCGCCTCCTCTACCTGCGGGCGCGCACCGCCTACCGCCTCGGTAACTTCGCCGACGCCGCCGCCTGCTACGACCGTGCTCTGCCGCTCGCAACGGGCGACGCCGGCCGCTTCACCGTGGCCGTGCAACGGGCGCGGGTGGCCGACATCGGCGGCGACGTCGCCGGCGCCCTGCCGTTCTGGAACGCCGCCCGCGAGGCTGAACCCCGCGAGGTGGAGGGGTGGGACGGCACAGCGCGGGCGCTCGCTGCCCTGGGCCGCGAGCAGGACGCCGCCGACCTGCTCCTGCGCGCGCCACCGCCGGTGCGCCGGGTGGCCGGTCCCCGGCTGGCCGCGCTGCTCCTACTGCGCCATCGGACCGCGGCCGCGCGCGCGGTCCTGGCCAGCCTGCCGCAAACCCTCCCGGCGGTCCGCCTGCTCGCAATCGCCGCCCTCGAGAGCGCCGGCGAGCAGCAACGGGCCCGCGACCTCGCGGCGAGCCTGCTGGCCGATCGACGGGCCGGGGCGTGGCGCGAGCTCGCCCTCGACCTCCTGCCGCCGCCCGCGACTCCGGCAGCGGCGGTGCCTGCGACGCGCGACGACGCCGTCCTCGCGGTGGTGTCGGCGACCTCGGGCGTCGAGGCGGCGCGGAGCGCACTCGCTCGTGCGCTCGCGACCGACCCGGCCTGGGCCCTTCTGGTGGCCGGCGGCGACCCTTCCGCGCCGGACTGGAGCGGCCCGGCCCACGACCTCGCCGCCGTCGGTCTCGAGACCGATGCTGCTCTGCTCTACCCCGACGCCTTCCCCGCCAGCACGCCCGAGGAGCTCGCGTGGAGCGTCCGCACTCTCGCGGCGTGGGGCAACCCCTCGGCGGCGCTCACGGCAGGGGAGAGGATCTGGCAGCAGCTCGGGGTGGCGGCGGCGCTGCTGCCGACGGCGCTGCTCTCGAGCATCCTCCCGCCGTCGCTGGTCGACGCGTGCCGCGGCGCCGCCCGGGAGGAGAGGCTGCGGCCCGACTGGCTGTTCGCCGTGGTGCGGCAGGAGTCCCGCTTCGACGCCCGCGCGAGGTCGAACGCCGGCGCCCTCGGGGTCGGCCAGATCATGCCCGAGGTCGCCCGCCAGCATGGCGTCTCGGAGTCGGAGCTGTGGGATGCCGACCGCGCGTATCGCCTCTCGGCACGCGAGCTGCTCCGGCTCGAGGACCGCTTCGGGCTCCGGCTTGCGGTCGTGGCCGCCGCCTACAACGCGGGCGACGCGGTGGTGTCGAGCTGGCTCGCGGCTGCGCAGGCACAGCCCCGGTCCGCCGGACAGGAGCCCGCGAGCGGCACCGCGATGACCGAGGCGGCCGACGGGTCGGCCCGCGCGCAGGCGATCTTCACCGCCGGCATCCCCTATCGTGAGACCGCCTCCTACGTCCTCGCGGTCCGTGAGGGTGTCGAGCTCGCGCGGCACCTGAGGGCGGGTGCGACAACAGGCGCGACCACACCCTGAGTCGCTCGCCACATCGCCATCGACCGGCACGTGCCCTCAGGCTATGGGTGTGCCCGGCGTGTGGCTCCGATGGTGACCCGGGACGGCTTGCGGCCCGCTACCGGTAGTACCGGACGACCTGTCCTCGGGCGGCGAGCTCCTTCGTCCACCGGTCGACCTCGGCGAGGAGCTTGCGCTGTCGGACGATCTCCTCGATCTGGGGGCGCACGGCTGCGAGCTCCGGGACCGCTTCGCCAGCCTTCCTGGTGGCTGGCAACAGCTCGCGATCATAGACCGCCTTGATCTCGTCCACGGTCGGTCGGACGAAGGGTGCGAAATGGCTCGACACGTACGCTTGAACGATTGCCGCCCGCCGGACGAGTCGCCGCAGGGCGACCTCCGGCAGCCCGATCTCGCGCAGGCGACCGTCCAGCTGGTCCTGGCCGCCGGCGCTCTTCACGGCCGCTGCCCACGCCCCGTCGACATCCGCCTCGACACGTTCCGACAGGCCCGAACTCTCGAGATCCTGCCAGCGGAGGTCGAGCTCGATGAGCGCCTCGAGCACGGCGCCGTGATACGCCTTGTCGGTCTCGCCCTGCTCGCGCGGCACCAGGTTCGCCAGCTCGGCAAGCTGCACGTCCGAGGTCAGGATCGCCTCGTCGTTGACCACCGCGAGCACCCGTTCGACCTCGACCGAGGTCGCCAGCAAGCCTGCAAGGAGCAGCGTCAGCACGGCATCATGGTACACTCGCCACGTGACCACACCCTCGGTCGGGCGCGAGCTGGTGGTCGCGTTGGCCCAGATCGCGACCTGTCCCGGCCAGATCCGCCACAACCTCGAGCGGCATCTCGCCATGATTACTCGTGCGGACGAGGCCGGTGCCGCGCTGGTCGTCTTCCCCGAGCTCTCGCTGTCCGGCTATCTCTTGGCCCATGGCGTGCTCGAACACGCTCTCACGCTCGACGACCCCCGCCTGCGGCCGCTGCTCGACGCCAGCCGTCGGCTCTCGCTCCTGATCGGCCTTCCCCTCCGCGAGGTTGGTGGCGGGATCTCCAACGCGATGCTGCTCGTCGAGGACGGCGAGGTCCGCGGCATCCACCGCAAGCTCTACCTGCCCACCTACGGGATGTTCGACGAGGGCCGCTACTTCGTCCCCGGCGCCCATCTGCGCCCGTTGGCCTCCAAGCTGGGGACGCTCGGTGTGCTGATCTGCGAGGATGCCTGGCATCTCTCCTCCAGTGTCCTCCTCGGCCGCCGCGGGATCGACGTGCTGGTCGTGGCGGCGGGGGGGCCCAGCGAGCTCGACCTCGGCGGTGAGCCGGCCGGTGTGCGGCGCTGGCGCTGGATCATCGGCGCAACCGCGATCACCGCCGTCACGCCGGTATGCTTCGTCAACCGGTGCGGGTGGGAGGAGGGGATCCTCTTCGGGGGAGGGTCGTGGGCGGTGAGCGCCCATGGACACGATCTGGCCGGCCCGGCGCCTGCGCTCGACGAGGCCCTCCTGGTCGCGCGACTCGCGCGCGCCGATGTCGCTCACGCGCGCACGCTGACGCCGATCCCCGCGGCGGAGCGCACCGATCTCTGGCGAGCCGGCCTCGAGGACGGCGATGGCTGAGCTCCCGCCGGTCAACCCGGAGCTGCTCGGCCGCGCGCTGGAGCTCTTCCTGGCCGAGGAATTGCGCGCCTCCGGGCTCTCCGGCTATGTGGTCGGGCTCTCGGGCGGAATCGACTCTGCGGTCTCGGCTGCCCTCGCGGTGCGCGCCGTCGGTCGCGAGCGGGTGGTGGCGCTGGCCCTGCCCGGACCGACGTCGAGCGCCGAGAGTCTGGCGGACGCGCGCGCGGTCGCGCACGGACTCGGGCTGACGCTCGAAGCGGTGGACCTCGGCCCGGCTGCGCAGGCGCTCGCCGTCGCGCTCGGGGCGGGGGACGACCGGCTGCGCTTCGGCAACGCGATGGCGCGGCTGCGAATGATCGCGCTGTTCGACCGCGCCCGCACGCTCCCCGGGTTGGTCCTCGGCACCTCCAACAAGTCGGAGATCCTGCTCGGCTACTCGACGGTGTTCGGAGACTCCGCCTCGTCGGTCAACCCTCTCGGTGACGTCTGGAAGACCCACGTGTTCCGGCTCGGTGCCCTGCTCGAGCTCCCCGAGGCGGTCGTCGCCAAGCCGCCGACCGCCGACCTGTGGCCCGGCCAGACCGACGCTGGAGAGCTGGGCTTCGACTACCGGGACGCGGATCCGGTGCTGTACTGGCACCACGAGCGGGGGCTGGATCGCGAGGGCCTGATCGCGGCGGGCTACGCTCCGCGACTGGTGGACGCGGTTCTCCTCGCCTACCGGCGGAGTCGGTTCAAGTGGCGGCCGACGGTGGTGGCGCGCACCTCGTCGAGCTGCGTCAACGTCGATCGCATCCTGCCGCGCAACCCGGAACGATGACGCGCTCACCAGGCTCCGCATCTCGCGCGGCGCGACGTCGGGTCGACGCCGTCGCCGATCATCGTGGCTCCGGGGCCGAGACCGAGGGGCCGGAAGCCGGTCGAGGGGGGGGCAGGCTGTACGTCGTTGCCACCCCGATCGGAAATCTCGGCGACCTGTCTCCCCGCGCTCGCGAGGTGCTGGCCTCCGTGTCGCTGGTCCTCGCCGAGGACACCCGCCGCGTCCGCCAACTGCTCAACCACTTCGGCCTCGCCACCCCCGCGCGCTCCCTTCACGAGCACAACGAGGCGGAGGAAACGCCCCGCCTGCTCGCGCGCCTGACCGCCGGTGAGGCGCTCGCCCTGGTCTCCGACGCCGGCACCCCGCTGCTGGCGGACCCGGGGTTCCGCCTCGTGCGGTCGTGCCGCGAGGCCGGCGTGCCGGTCTTCGCCGTGCCGGGGCCGAGTGCCGTCGCGGCGGCGCTATCGGTCGCGGGCCTGCCCCCCTACCCGTTCACGTTCGGCGGGTTCCTGCCCGCCGGGGCGGGCGCGCGCCACCGTGCCCTCGAGTCGCTGGCCGCCCTTCCCCACACCCTCGTGCTCTTCGTCTCCCCGCACCGCCTGGCCTCCGAGCTGGGCGCCTGCGCGGAGGTGCTCGGAGAGGATCGGGAGGCGGTCTTGCTGGCGGAACTGACCAAGATCCACGAGCGCTGCCTGCGTGCCACACTGGGCGAACTGGCGAGGTGGAGCACCGAGGCGAGCGCGCGAGGCGAGCACACGCTGGTGATCGCCGCCTCGCCACCACCGCCACCCGCCGAGGTGACCGAGGAGGCCGCCCAGATTGCGGTCGACGCCGCCCTCTCGCGCGGCCTGTCGCTTCCCGAGGCGCGCCGCGCGGCCGCGAACGCGCTCGGAATCTCCCGTCGCGAGCTCTACGAGCTGATCACCCGATCCAAGCGAGACACGTAGCGCGGCGGCACGAGGGTCCAGGAGTGCGGCCCGGCCAGGCGTGTGCCCGGTCGACCGGGAACCGCGACTGGCGAGGCAACCGTGAGCACCGGCCGCTCCCGGCGCTGCCACGATCTGGGCACCGCATCAGGCACGGCGGGAGCGGGCCTGTCGGTGGGCGGCAGCACCGGCGGGCGGCCGCACGACCGGCTGCGCTCCACCACCACCGACGACCAGGTCGACCACGATCGGCGCCAGGGCGGTGAGCGCCTTCGCCGCCCTGAGCCACTCGGCGCCGCTGGCGGTGACCCGGCTCAGCGCGGCGAGCAGTTCAGCGTCACGGTACGCGGCCGCCACCCGGAAGGAGCGATGCAAGCTCCAGGCGGACAACCCGGCGACCGGCGAGTCCGGCGTCGCCTCGATGGCCGCGCTCAGGCGCGGGAAGAGACCGTTCTTGAACACCTTCGGGTACCACGCGGAGCCGCTGCACCGGGCGGGATCGAGCTCGGCCTCGATGCCGGCCTGGCGGCTGTGCCCGCGCAGCGCGAGCGCGGCCCGCAACGTCCGCCCCAGCGAGCCGGACAGTACACGGCCGAGCTTGTCGGCGTCGACCGGCTTGTCCCACCAGTCGAGCAGGCTGCCCCCCATGTGCAGGGTCGAGAAGAAGCCTGCCACCGCCTGGCGGTCCCGCCCGATGACGGCGTCCTCGAGGCTCTTCAGTGAGCAGTCGCCCACCCCAGCCTGGTCGCGCACCGCCGCCGGGGTGATCTCGCCGGCGAGGACCAGCCGCTGCGCCGCGGCAGCCAGCTCGCGGGGCTGGAAGCCGTACCGCTCGCACAGCGCCTCCACGGCGTCCGGGTGGTCGAGAGCCTCCGGCGCGACTCGTGTGATGACGCGCTCGAGGACTTGCCGCTGCGCCGGGGTCACGCGCCCCGGCTCCCACGGTTTCGGAGGCGGCGGGATCGGCAGGAAGCGAAGCTCGCCACGGCTCTTGAACACGTCCGCGAGCGGGCCCTTCGGTTCGGCGTCGGCGACGGCCGCCAGGATCAGGCCGACACCCCGGAGCGGCAACGTGCTCAGTGTCGCCGCGAGCTGAGCGACCCGGTCGTCCCGGTCCTTCTTGACCGTCAGGAGCTCGTGCCCGTCCCGGACCACCAGGAGGCGGTCCGTCGCGAACAGCGAAGGGCTAGCCAGCTCCCGGATCAGGGCCGCGGCGGCCGGAGTCTCGTCGAACACCACCGCTTCCCCGCCCGGGTGAGCCGCCAGCCAGGCGGCTTCGAGCTCGCTCCGCTCCAGCTCGAGGAGGTAGTCATCCGGCGCCGCAAGGAGGAGGAACGGCGGCTGGCAGTGTGTGCTCTCCATCGCTCGGAACGACACCGGCGGGGTGGGCGCCGGACGTCCCCTGCGACTCAGATCTCGCCGCGATCCTGCAGCTCCTGGCAGGCGATGCAGTGCCGGGCCCAGGGAATGGCCTGCAGCCGCGGAACCTCGATGTGCTGCTCACAGTTCGTGCACAGGCCGAAACGGCCGTTGTCGAGGCGGGCGATCGCCTCGTCGATCAGCCGCAGCATCTTGCCCTCGTTTTCGGAGAGCGAGAAGGAGAACTCACGCTGAAAGGCGCTCGACGCGCGGTCGGCAATATCCGGGGCGCCCGCTTCGGCTTCCACTGCACCCATCGCCCGCGCGCGAGCCACGCCTTCCAGCAGCTCCCGCCGCTTGGCCATGAGCACCTTGCGAACCGCCTTAAGGTCGAGTCCTTTACCCACTACGTCCTCCTCGCTGAGGGGAGATTATACATGAGACCCTTCCCCGGACCGATGGTAGCTGCCGCCGGACGCGAGGTCGAGCGATCGGTACAGTTGCTCGAGCAGCACCACGCGCGCGAGCTGATGCGGTAAGGTGAGACGGGACAGCGAGAAAGACTCCCTGGCGAGGGTCTTCACGGAGCCATCGAGACCGAGGTCGGAGCCGATCACGAAAACGACCCTGCCCGCCGGGAGGCGCGTGGCCAGCCACGTGGAGAACTCCTCGGTGGTGCGTTCCCGGCCCCGCTCATCAAGGGCGACGACCGCGTCCCCCGGACGCAGGTGGGAGCGGATGGCCACCCCCTCGACGGCGACGGCGCGAGCCGGGTCGCCGCCCCGCCCGGCGGCGGGCCGGATGCGGATCTCCACGCAGGGGACGAAGCGGACGATCCGGTCACGGTACCCTACAGCCAGCTCCTCGACCGCCGGCGACCCCCGGCGGCCGACCCACACCACGGCCAAGCCCGTCACGCCTCGCTTCGCCATCGGATCAGGGTCCGCCGCGACACGCCGAGCCGAGCGGCGGCGCGCGTCACGTTCCCTCCCTCGCGAGCCAAGACCTGCAGGGCGTACCGCCGTGACACCTCGGCGATCGTCATGCCCCGGTCGGCGGCGAGCGCCTCCATGGCCGACCAGCTTCCGGACGGGAGCTGCAGCTCCGCCACACCGATCTCGTCTCCGGTCGCGAGCAGGCACGCCCTCTCGATCACGGCGATCAGCTCGCGGAAGTTGCCCGGCCACGGGTAGGCGAGCAGCAGCGTCTCGACCTCCGCCGCGAGGCCGAGCGCACGGCACTGCCTCCGGGCGGACCGCCGCGCCACCGTCCGCGCCACGGGGAGGATGTCCTCCGGGCGGTCGCGCAGCGGCGGCACGACGCCGTGGAAACCGGCCAGCCGATGATAGAGATCGGCACGGAAGGCGCCGCTCTCGACGCGCTGCGCGAGCCCGGCATCGGCAATCGCCACCACGCGCGCGCGCAGCCGCCTCGCCGTCGCCCCCCCCACCGGGACATAGCGACGCTCTTCCAGGGTTCGCAGGAGGACGACCTGGGCCGCCGGGGAGAGAGTGTCGACGCGGTCGAGCACGAGGGTCCCGTCCGCGCTGCGCTCACACAGCCCGACGCGCGCCCGGGTGGCGTCGGTGAACGCCCCAGCCCGGTGGCCGAACATCTCCGCGGCGAGTAGCGCCTCCGGGAGTGCTCCGCAGTCGGCGACCACCAGCGGCCTGCCCGGCCTGCCCCGGCGGTGAAGGCGGGTCGCGACGAAGCTCTTGCCGCTTCCGGTCTCGCCCTCGAGCAGGACGGGAAGCTCGGTTCCGGCGAGCCGGGTCAGGGTCCGTGCGAGCCCCGCCGCAGCGGCGTTGCGGGTCGGGAAGAGACCGTTCACGACGCGGCACGCAGCTGCGCGGAGACCTCCGGAGCGTCGCCCCACAGCCGCTCGAGGGCGAAGAACTCGCGTCGCTCCTCGAGAAAAACGTGGAGGAGGAAGTCCCCGTAGTCCATGAGGACCCAGCTCCCTTGCTGGTACCCCTCGACGGAGAGCGGGCGGACGTCGTGGGCGGCGAGCTGCCGTTCCACCTCGTCGGCGACCGCCTGGGCCTGCCTGGCCGAGCCGACCGAGCAGATCAGGAACGCCTCCGCGATCGACGTGTGCTGCGACACGTCGAGGGCGATGAGCTGGAACCCCTTCTTGGCGTCCAGGGCGGCAGCCGACAGCCGCAGATTGGCCATCACGGCGTCATTCATCGGTCGGTTGATCCCCCTGGTGATACAGACGGTACTTGACGATGTAGCGGTGCACCTCGGGGGGCACCAGCTCGCGGATCGTGTGCCCCCGCCGCAGGCGGTCACGCAGGTGCGAGGCCGAGACCGGGAACGGCTCGTGATCGAGCAGATAGATCAGGCGCTCCCCCGCGGCCGGGTCGGGAACCTCGGCGAACGGCTCCACGCGCCGCATCCTGGCGTGGAGCCGGGCGGGGACGCGGGCGAGGAGCTCGTCGTTCCACACGGTGGCGCGGTGGAGCACCACGAGGTGGGTCAGCTCGACCAGCTCCTCCCAGTGGTGCCAGGTGCCGATCTGCGAGAAGGAATCGCTCCCCATCAGGAAGTACAGGTGCTCGGCCGGGAAACGCTCGGCGAAACGCCTCACGGTCTCTTCCGTGTAGGTCGGTCCCTCGCCCTCGAGCTCGATGTCGGAGACGAAGAAGCGATCGTAAGGATGGGTGGCAAGCGCGAGCATGGCAAAGCGGTGCGAGAAACCGGTGAGCGGCTCGCCTTGCTTGTGGGGAGGCCGCGCGGCAGGGACGAAGACCAGGGCGTCGAAGCGCAGGGTCTCCTGCGCGCGCACCGCCGGCACCAGGTGGCCGAGGTGCACCGGATCGAAGGTCCCGCCGTAGATGCCGACCCGCTTCATCATCGCTCCGCCAGACGGAAGATCTCCTCCAGCATAGCGTCAAGCCCCTCTCCCGTCACGGCCGAGATCACCACTGCCGGCACGCCCAGCCGCGCCGCCAGGTCCCTCAGCTCGTCGATGCGGGCGGCATCCGAGACCGCATCCAGCTTGGTGCCGACCAGCAGCATGCGCCGCCGAGCCAGATCGGGGTCGTGGAGCTCCAGCTCGCGGCCCAGCACCTCGACCTGGTGTGCCACGCCATCCAGGGCGGCAAGGTCGACGAGATGGAGGAGGACTCGACAGCGCTCGATATGGCGCAGGAACCTGTGCCCAAGTCCCGCCCCCTCGTGCGCCCCCTCGATGAGGCCGGGAATGTCGGCGACCACCAGGGAACGCGCCCCTCCGTCGCGGCTCACCACCCCGAGGTGCGGGGTGCGGGTCGTGAACGGGTAGTCGGCGACCTTCGGCCGTGCCGCCGAGATCCTCGACAGGAGCGTCGACTTGCCCGCATTGGGCAGGCCGACCAGACCGACGTCCGCCAGCAGCTTGAGCTCGAGGAGGATCCGGCGCTCCTCGCCGGCCGTCCCCGGCTCGGCGTGGCGGGGGGCCTGGTTGGTCGGGGTGGCGAAGTGCTGGTTGCCCCGCCCCCCACGACCGCCCCGGGCGGCCACTGCCCGCTGGCCCGCTTCGACCAGGTCGCCGAGCACTGCCCCGCTCTCCTGGTCCTTGACCAGGGTGCCGAGCGGCACCTCGATCACGGCGTCCTCGCCGGTGGCCCCGGTCTGGTTCGAGCCGCGGCCGTGCTCACCGCGCTGCGCCTTCACCGTGTGTCGGTTGTAGAGATGGGCGAGGGTCGAGAAACTGGCGTTGGCGATGAGAACCACGCTCCCGCCGTGGCCGCCGTCCCCGCCGTTGGGCCCTCCGCGCGGGACGTACTTCTCCCGCCGGAAGCTGACACACCCCCGTCCACCGTCGCCAGCCTTCACGAAGAGGCGGACTTCATCGAGGAACATCAGGAGATGTCAGGCAGACCGGGCTCAGGAAACGGGGTGGATCTCGATGAATCGACCCATCCGGCCGCGGCTGCGGAACCGGACCCGACCGTCGACGGCGGCGTAGATGCTGTCGTCGCCCGCCCGCCGCGCCCCGCTGCCGGCCTGCCACGGAGTCCCCCGCTGCCGCACGATGATCGTGCCGGTGGAGACGAGCTCGCCGTCGCCCCGCTTCACACCCAGGCGCTGCGCGTGGGAGTCGCGCCCGTTCCGGCTCGAGCCCTGACCTTTCTTGTGAGCCATGTCGCCTCCTCACGCCTCGATCGCGTCGATGCGGATCTCGAGCAGGTGCTGCCGGTGACCGCGCGTCCGACGGAACGCCTTACGCCGCTTCTTCTTGAAGATGATGAGTTTGTCGCCGCGCAGCTCGCGCAGCGCGGTGGCCAGCACCCGGGCACCTTCCAGGATCGGCTTGCCGACCTTGACGTGCTTGTCGTCGCGGACCAGAAGAACCTTCTCGAGGACCACTTCGCTGCCGGGCTCGACGGCGTCGCCGAGACGCTCGACGGCGAGCCGCTGCCCGACCTCGACCCGGTGCTGCTTGCCGCCGCTTTCCACGATCGCGTACATGACTACCCCCAACCCGTACTCCAAGGGCCGGATTTTATAGCACATCCGCGCCGCCCCGTCAAACTCAGCGACGTCGCGGCAGCCGCAGCACCGAGAGGAAGAAACTCGCGAGGATGACCTCGCATCCCAGCGTGCAGGCCACCACGGCCGGGATCACCGTCCGCAGCATGTGCGCGGGATCGAGGTTCCCGAACGAGGTGGCGTCCCACACGCGGACCGCCCACAGCGAGCCGCCGACACCAAGGCCAAAGATGACCGTGCCGACCACCAAGCCACCCTCCAACGACGCGAGCCGAAGCATGCTGCGCACCCGGGCGGTCTCGGGTAGCAGGCCTTCGCTGACTGCGAACACGGTCGTGAAGAGAGCGAAACCGATCGCCTGAAAACCAATCACCACGGCCATCCCGGCGTACAGGAGAGTGTGCACATCGAAGGTGACTCCGCCGACGGTGCGGGGTCCGGGCAGCAGCACGGCGCCGACCAGCGAGCCCCCGATCACCATGGTCATACCGGGCACCAGGAACAGCCACCGAGGGCTGTAGAGCAACAGGAAGCGGAGGTGCCGCCAGCCATCGTGCCACGTGCGCAGCTTTGGCGCCGTGCTACGTCCGTCCGGCCTCAGCGTGGTCGGAACCTCTGCGACCCTCAAACCTCCCAAGGTGGCCTTGACCACCATCTCGCTCGCGAACTCCATGCCGGTCGTGCGCAGGTCGAGGGCGAGGATCGCGCCTCGATGGAACGCCCGCAGGCCACAGTGAAAGTCGCGGCATCGGCTTCGGTAGAACAACCTCCCGATTGCGGATAGCAGCGGATTGCCCACATACCGGTGGAGACCCGGCATGGCTCCCGGAGCGATCCCGCCCGCGAAGCGGTTGCCCATGACGAGCTGGTAGCCCTCCCTGAGGCGACTCAGAAAAGACCCGAGGGCGGTGAAGTCGTAGGATCCGTCGGCATCCCCCATCACCACGAAGCGGCCCCGGGCAGCTCCGATGCCGCCGAGAAGGGCTGCTCCATAGCCGCGTTCCCCGATGGTGACCACCCTCGCACCGGCCGTGACGGCAAGCTCCCGCGAGCCATCCGTCGATCCGTTGTCGGCAACGACCACCTCACCCGTGACGCCGGATGAGGTCAGAAAACTCAGAGCCTCACTGACACACCGACCAACGGTCTCGGCCTCGTTCAGGCACGGCATCACGATGCTCAGCTCCAGTGTCTGCTCTTCGACTCCGGCAGTGGCCCGAGTCTCCCGTCGTTCGTCGGTCATCCCTCTCATCTTCGACATCCGACCAGAGCGTCCACCTCCACCCCCTGTTGGGTGAAGAGCGTGCTCAAACAACCCGTGAGGAAGCCTCGCAGCCTCTCAGCGGCCGCAGGGTCGAGAGGGGCGAAGTACTGGCCGCGGCCGTCGTAGGCCGCGATCCTCCGCGATTCCTGCCAGTTGATCAAGAGGTGGGTGATTCCCATCGACCGCAGGCGCGCGCCGATCTCGGAGGGCGAGCCCACAGCCGCAGCCAGCTCAACCAGCAATGGCGTCCTCCCCGGATCCTCGACGACGACGTCCCGGTCCAGGTAGAGGCTGCGGGATTCCCCAACCAGCAGCAGCTTCGCGTGAGCCGGGAGCTCCCGGTTGACGAAGCGAACTGCCGGCCAGTAGCTCGCGTAACGTCTCATCAGCTCTTCCCCACTCCCCTTTCCGAGCGTGCAGGCGACGCGCTCGAGCTCGAGCGGCGTGGTGCCGTCAACGACATTCCATCCGAGGACCACCACGATGAGCACGACCAGCCACCGTCGCGCCATCCTCGGCGCACGGAGGAGGAGACGCTGCCACCCAATTCCCAGAAGGACGGCGAGGAGCGCCAGAACCGGAAGAAGGTAACGCCCCCGCAGCGGCCCCGTTGCCCACCCGACCACCCCAACGAGCGTCGCCAGCGCCAGGGCGCCGGTGAACGCGCGCCGGCGCCGCCAGGCCGCCCACGCCGCCATGGGTGCAAGGGCCACGAAGAGAGGCCCGACGGGGCCGGCGTCACCGGCCGGGTGAAACGTCGAGAGGCTGGCGGCAACCAGCAGGTTGAGGGGCCGTCCGGTCGCCGCGATGACCCCGCGAGCCGCTTCGGCCGACCCCGGGGTCGAGCCGAAGACCGCCGCGAGGAACGGATAGACCGGGTTGCCCGTGGCCGCCAGGTTGCGGACCAGCCACGGCGCGAAGGCGACCGTGGCTCCCGCCAGCCACCAGCCGAGGTTGCGCATCCGTTCGGATCGGTCGCGAGACGCGGTCACGAGAAGCACGGCAAGAAGAGGCACGGCCACGGTGACCAGCGCGAGGATCTTGCAGCCAGCGGCGACACCGACGAAGACACCGGAGAGCGCGACCAGTCGTCGTGCGCGCCGTCGGTTCTCCTCTCTCGCGGCCAGGAGCAGCGCGAGGCAGGCCACGGCGCCAAACGCGGCCACCCCCAGGTCGGCGACCGCCCACGTGGAGACCAGCATCACCGAAGGTGTTGCCGCGAAGAACGCCGCCGCCCACCAACCGGCGCGCCGTCCCCCGAGCAGGCCGGCCATGAGCCCCACTGCCGAGACCGCAAGGACTCCCATCGACCAGTGGATTGCCTGCGCCGCCCACGGTCCCAGGCTCGCCAGGGGATAGACGTAGAGCAATCCCATGTCTGCTGGCAGAAACGAGTAGACCTGCCGCGGAAACACGAAGATCTTGCCGACCCGCACCCAGTGGAAGGGGAAAGCGAGGTGATAGTGAAGCTGGTCGTAGAACGGCGACGCCGTGGGGAGCGCCAACACCGTCAAGAGGATGACCGCAAGCAGCACGACGAGCTGTGGTGCTGCCCCTTTGGGTACGCGTGGCACGGGCAGCGATCCGCTCGACCGCAGGAAGATGACTCCCGCCAGAGCGAGGGCTCCCAACACGATCGAGAGAGGGACCGGCCGCATCAGGTCCACCAACGAGAGCAGTGCCGCCACCGCCATGAGGCTTGCCGCTCCAGCCGCCACGACGAGCGCGAGGGCTGGGGCGGTCACGGCTCCGCCGCCGATGACCAGCCGCCAGGAGATCCAACCGCCGCCGAGGCACGCCAGGAGAAACACCGGAATCCACACACCCAAGAGGACGAGCGCAAAGAGCGGCTCGGGCGTCTCGACGTGCTGGTATTGAAAGAGGGCGCTGACCAGCCAGAGCACGGCGATCAGGGTGAGCGCCGACCGCCACGGAGCCGCCGTCCTCATGGCCAGATTCTAGCCGTCACGGCCCACCTCGTGACGCAGGAGCGGGAACCAGCGCCCGGACCTCGACGGTTCCCTGCCGAGAGACAGGGGTTGTGAACTCTGCCAGCAGTTCGTGCCAGATCTTCTCCCCTCGACTGGACTGGAAGTGCAGGACCCGATAGTCGGCATTGCCCAGGCGTGTGGCCTCGCCCCAGTTGATGAAGAGGTGCGTCCAGCCCGCCCGGCGCAGCCGCCCGGCCGCATCACGGGCGTCGGCCGACGCCTCGACAACCGACTGCACGAGTTGAGAGTCGTAGGGCGAGCTCACGTGGTGGGGGCGCGGGCATCCCCACGGGCGTCCCTCCGCCACCACGAGGATCCGCGCGTCGGCCGGGAGCAGCCGGTCACAGGCTCGGTACTCCGGCAGCGGGTCGTCGAGCGTGACCTGGTGGCGCCAGGATTCGGGGCTGAGCGCCCCGAGCCACACGCGCTGCACGCCGAGACCGCCAAAGAGGAAACTCCCAAGGGTGGTCATCCCCGCAAGGACACCGATGACCGACGCGCCGGCCAACCATGGGCGTAGCCGCACCGAGGCCGCGGTCAGACCCGTGGCAGCCAGCGCGGCCGCGGCAGCCGCCAGTGGCAGCGCATACCTCGTGGTCTGGGAGGTGACCAACCACGCGATGAGGGCGACGACCCCGAACGTCGCCACGGCCAGCCGCTGGCGCTGCTGTGGCCCGCCCACGGCCAGGGCTGCCAGGGTCAGGGGCAGTGCGATCACGAACCACCAGCCGAGGCCGTCCGGTGGCACGACGAGATGGATCACCCCGTGGGGAATGGCCATCAGCCCACCGCCTCCTTCGTGGACGAGGGCGGACCATCGGGCCTCGTCCGCCGCCGTCCAGCCCGTGCCTCCGAGGACGCGCCAGAGCAACGGGTAGACGGGGTTTCCCACCGTCGCCAGGTTGCGCACCCACCAGAACGATGAGGCCGCAACAGCCACAAGGCCACTCGCGACCACCGCCCGCAGCGGCCACACGACCACCGCAGCGATGAGCACGGCGAGCACCGGCATGAAGCCGGTGTACTTGGCGGCGCAGGCCAGTCCCAACGAGAGGCCTGCGGTCAGGCGATCGGCCGGCGTCGGGGGCGACACCCCGGTGACTCGCTCCAGGGCGACGACCACCCCGAGAACGACGAGGTGGTCGGCGGAGGCGACGGTGCCCAGCCACACCGCATGCCAGCAGCCCAAGAGCAGCAGCGCGGCAAGCCACGACCAGCGGCCGGCTCCCAGGTTGCGAGCGAGGGCAGTCACCACGAAAAGCGCGGTGAGGAAGGCCAGCCAATGGAGCCCGGCCGCGGCCTCCGGCACCCCGAGCCCCACCGGCAGCAGGTACACCGTCGAGGCCGCCAGCGGGAAGTGGCTGAAGAGGTTGTGCACCGCTGGGGCAAAACTGCCGTTTTCCAGCCAGCTCCAGGGCAGACCGAGGTGATAGACGAGGGTGTCGTAGAACACTGGAGGGAGCAGCCAGAGCGGTGCGCCGGCCACGAGCGCCGCCACTCCCGCCAGTAGGGTCCGGAGGTCGCGGCGACGCGTGCCGAGAGCGAAGAGCCCGAGACCGGCGAGCGCCCCGGTCGCGCCCACGATTACGGCGACCTGCGGCGAGAGGAGCTGTGCGCTCAGGGCCATCGACCACCACAACACCGTCCAGCCCCGGATCGCGCAATCGCCCAGGGAGCGACCGCCCAACCGTCCGCCGAGGCCGACGATCCCCCCGGCGATGGCTGCGGTCAGCGCGACGGCGGCCACGAGATGGGCCATTCAGCGGGTTTCCCTGGGACCGGCGGCCATCGGCCGGCAGTATAGCCAGCGTCACGACGAATGCCTTCCGGCCCACTCCTCGAGGGTGCTGCCCATGCGTTTCGTTCGGGCGTTCGGCTCAGGCCGTACGCCAGATCTCCCGACGGCCCGGCAGCAGACCCGCCCGGGCAGTGAGGCGGAGGAATTCCTCGATCCCGGCCCGCTCGGCGTCCCCGAGGTGGTAGGTGAGGATGCTGCCGAGGTAGTGCCGGGTCGCCTCGAGGTCAAGGTGATGGGCCGCAGACCACCGGGGGATGAGCTCCTCCCAGTGACCGACGGCGTGGTCCAGGGAACGCATGAACAGCTCCTCGAGGCCGGCCGGTGACCCGCCGCGCACTGCCCAGATGGCAAAGACGAAGGGGAGCCCCGTCCACTCCACCCAGGCGGCCGCGAGGTCGATCTCGAGCAGGCCGCTCCGGCCGCGCTCGCTCAAGGCGGGGTCGCCGATGATCACCGCCGCGTCGGCACCCGACAGCATCGCGGCCAGCGGAGGCGTGGCCGGAACCACCTCGGGACGGGCGCCCCACTGCTCGAGGAGCAGCAGCCGCGCCAGGATCACGGAGGTCCGTGAGGCTGTGTGCGCGGCCAGCGTACGCACCTCGCGCAACGGGACCCGGCTGACCAGCAGCACCGACGTCGCCGCCTGGCGGCTGGCCACGCCGAGACCGGGCAGCGCCGCCGCGGCGGGCAGCGCGGGCAGCGAAGCGACCGGCACCAGCCCGGCGTCCACGGTTCCCTCCGCGAGATCGCCGGCACACGCCGACGGGTCGGCCACCGAGAAGCGGTACGGAAACGCGGCGTGAATCCCGGCCTCGAGGCCGGCGAGGAGCGGCTTGGCGTTGAGAAACCGCACGCCCACGATCCCAACCGGCTCAGCCACGCACGCGCCTCGCGGTTGGGGACGGTGGACAAGGCACGGGGAACGCCTCCAGGCTGCGGGCCACGGGTGGCGGGCAAGACGATGCCGTCGGTCGAACCGGCCGGGCCCCTCGCGTTGCAGGGCAGGTGGGCCGTGACCCCGCGGCCGGCACTTCGGCACTTGGACCCTGCGCCCGGGCGAAGAAGGGGTGGTCGCGCGGTGGCCCGGATCGCCGACCCCTGTGCCCTGGCCCCGATATCCTCATCCCTGGCTCATCGCCTCGAGGAACTCCTTGTTGCTGCGCACCTTGTCGAGCCTCTCGATGAGCAGCTCCATGGCTTCGACGGTGGACAACGGGTTGAGGACCTTGCGCAGCACCCACACCCGCTTGAGTTCCCACGGCTCGATCAGCAGCTCTTCCTTGCGGGTCCCCGACTTGTTGATGTCGATCGACGGGAAGACGCGCTTGTCGGTCAGCTTGCGGTCGAGGTGGACCTCCATGTTGCCGGTCCCTTTGAACTCCTCGAAGATGACGTCGTCCATCCGCGAGCCGGTGTCGATGAGTGCGGTGCCGATGATGGTGAGGGAGCCACCTTCCTCGATGTTGCGGGCGGCGCCGAAGAAGCGCTTGGGTTTCTGCAGCGCGTTGGAGTCCACGCCGCCGGAGAGCACCTTGCCGGAGGGCGGCACCACGGTGTTGTAGGCCCGCGCCAGGCGCGTGATCGAGTCGAGCAGAATGACCACGTCGCGGCGGTGCTCGACGAGTCGCTTCGCCTTTTCGATGACCATCTCCGCCACCTGGACGTGACGGTAGGCTGGCTCGTCGAAGGTCGAGGAGATCACCTCGCCCTTGACCGAGCGCTGCATGTCCGTGACCTCTTCCGGCCGCTCGTCGATGAGCAGCACGATGAGGATGATCTCCGGGTGGTTGGTGGTGACGGAGTTGGCGATCGACTGCAGCATCATGGTCTTGCCGGTCCGCGGCGGAGCCACGATGAGACCACGCTGGCCCTTGCCGATCGGCGTGAGCAGGTTCATCACGCGCGAGGTGAGGTTCCCCTCCACCTCGAGGTTGATGCGCTCGAGCGGGTAGAGCGGCGTGAGGTTGTCGAACAGGATCTTCTCCGACCCGATGTCCGGCGCCTCGAAGTTGACCGCTTCGACCTTGATCAGGGCGAAGTAGCGCTCACCCTCGCGGGGAGGGCGGATCTGGCCTGAGACGGTGTCGCCGGTGCGCAGTGCGAAACGCCGGATCTGGGAGGGCGACACGTAGATGTCGTCCGGGCCGGGGAGGTAGTTGTACTCCGGGGCGCGCAGGAAGCCGTACCCGTCGGGGAGGATCTCGAGCACCCCTTCGCCGAAGATCAGGCCCTCCCGCTCGGTCTGCGCCTGGAGGATCTTGAAGATGAGATCCTGCTTGCGCATTCCGGCCGGGTTCTCCACCTCGAGGTCCTTGGCGATGTGGGTCAGCTCCGAGATCGACATGTCCTTGAGGGCACGGATGTCGAGGCGCTGCTTGCCCTCGACGTCCGCCGTCTCGGCCTGGATGGTCTCTTCCTCGAGGACCACGGGGAGACCGTCGGGGTTGGCCGCGCCCTTGCGGCTGCGACCCCTGCCGCGACTGCGTTCACCGTTGCTGTCAGCCATGTTGGGCTACTCCTTGTCGTGACCTACGCGGCCAGCACGTCGGCGATGGCCGCGAGGATGTCCTTCTTCCCGGCACCGGTGTGGGCCGAGAACCTCAGGGGCTTCGACACCAGTGCGAGGTCGCGGGTGACCCGCGCCGCGGCCCGGGCGAGCGCGCCGGCGGAGAGCTTGTCGGCCTTCGTCAGCACGACGAGCAACGGCTTGCCCGAGGCCGCCACGAACGACGCGAGACCCACGTCGAGCGGGGAGGTGTCGATGCGGGGGTCGACCAGGCCGATGACCAGGCGCAGTCGCGGCTCACCCACGAGGAACGCGGTGATCCGTTCGTCCCACCGCTCGCGTTCGCTGCGCGCCACCTTGGCGTAACCGTAGCCGGGGAGGTCGACGAAGTACAGCCGCCGGTTCACCAGGTAGTAGTTCAGGGTGCGGGTCTTGCCCGGGTCCTTCGAGACGCCGGCCAGGGTGCGCCCGAACAGCGTGTTGAGCAGGCTCGACTTCCCCACGTTGGAGCGCCCCGCGAACGCCACCTGCGGGAAGGGCTGCGCAGGGCCCTTGCGGTGGTCGGCCACGGTGGCTTCCAAGCTGACCTCCTCGACGCGGAGTGTGCTCAATGCGCGATCCGCTCCTCGCCGTGCGACTCCCGCCCATCGGCACCCGACTCCGCGACCTCGGGGAGCGCGCCGTCGAGGGCGATGCTGACCACCTCGTCCATCTCCTTGACGAAGTGGAAGTGCAGGACGGTGCGGACGTCCTCGGGGATGTCCTCGACGTCCTTCTCGTTCTCCGCCGGAAGGATGATCTCGCGGATGCCGGCGCGGAACGCGGCCAGCACCTTGTCCTTGATCCCGCCGACCGGAAGCACCTTCCCGCGCAGGGTGATCTCACCGGTCATCGCGACGTCCTGCCTGACCGCGATCTGGGTGACCGCCGAGAGCAGCGAGGTGCCCATGGTGATGCCGGCCGACGGGCCGTCCTTGGGGATCGCGCCCTCCGGGACGTGGACGTGGATGTCGTGCTGCTCGAAGAACTCCGCGGGCACTGCGAGTCGGGCGACACGAGCACGAACGTAGGAGAGGGCGGCACGCGCCGACTCCTGCATGACGTCGCCGAGCTGGCCGGTGATGGTCAGCGCACCCTTGCCGCGCATCAGGCTGACCTCGGTGGCGAGAATCTCGCCGCCGACCTCGGTCCAGGCCAGGCCGGTGGCGACCCCGACCTCGCTGTGCTCCTCCGCCCGGGCCACCCGGTACCGCGGCTTGCCGAGCAGCTCCGTGATTCGCGCCGCGGTGATCACCAACTCGGCCTTGGCGGCAATGCCCTCCTTGAGGACCTGCCGAGCGAGCTTGCGGCAAACCGAGGAGATCTCCCTCTCCAGGTTCCGCACTCCGGCCTCGCGGGTGTAGCGCTCGAGCAGGAGAGTGATGGCCTCGTCCTCGAAGCGCACCGAGAACGCCTTCAGCCCCTGCTGCTCGACCTGTTTGGGCACCAGGAAGCGCTGGGCGATCTGGAGCTTCTCCTGATGGGTGTAGCCGGACAGCTGGATCGCCTCCATCCGGTCGAGGAGCGCCGGCGGGATGGTGTGGGTGACGTTGGCCGTGCAGATGAAGAACACCTTGGAGAGGTCGTACTCGACATCCAGGTAGTGATCGACGAAGGTGTGGTTCTGCTCGGGGTCGAGGATTTCGAGGAGCGCCGAGGCGGGGTCGCCACGGAAGTCGGTCCCCAGCTTGTCGACCTCGTCGAGGAGGAAGACCGGGTTGATCGTCCCGGCCTTCTTCATCATCTGAACGATCTGGCCCGGGAAGGCGCCGATGTAGGTGCGCCGGTGGCCGCGCATCTCGGCCTCGTCGCGGACACCGCCGAGGGAGAGGCGGACGAACTTGCGGCCAGTGGCCCGTGCGATCGACTTCGCGAGCGACGTCTTGCCGACGCCCGGTGGGCCGACGAAGCACAGGATGGTTCCCTTGGGCTTCTTGACCAGCTGCCGGACGGCGAGGAACTCGAGGATACGTTCCTTGACCTTCTCGAGGCCGTGGTGGTCCTCGTTGAGCACCTGCTCGGCCCGGCCGATGTCGCGGATCTCGCGGGACGACTTCTGCCAGGGCACGGCGAGCAGCCAGTCGATGTAGTTGCGGGAGACCGTGGCCTCCGCTGACATCGGCGCCATCCCCTCGAGACGCTTGAGCTCGGAGAGTGCCTTCTCCTGCACCTCTTTCGGCATCCCCGACTCCTCGATCTTCTTGCGCAGCTCCTCGAGCTCCTCCTTGGAGTCGGTGCGGCCGAGCTCCTCGTTGATCGCCTTGACCTTCTCCGACAGGTAGTACTCCCGCTGCGCCTTCTCCATCTGCTTCTTGACCTTGTTGTTCAGGCGCCGGTCGATGTTCAGCTTTTCGATCTCGAGGTCGAGGAGGTCGTTGAGCTTCTGGAGGCGCTCGAGGGGGCTGGTGATCTCGAGCAGGAGCTGCTTCTCGGAGGTGGCGATCGGCAGCGCCGCCGCCAGGGTGTCGGCAAACAGCTCGGGGTCCTCGGTCTGGAGCTCGGCGAGGATGCCCTCCACACCGATTTGCTGGGACAGACGGGCGAACTGCTGGAAGAGGGTGGTCAGCGTCGTCAGGTAGCGGGTCACCCGCGGATCGGCCACCTGGGACACCACGAGCGGCTCCACGTCGGCCTCGTAGCCGGCGCCCTCGCGCTCGTGGAGGGCCGTCCAGCGGCCCCGGGTGAGCCCCTCGACACCTACCTTGATCGTGCCGTTGGGGAAGGTGACGTGCTGCAGGATGGTGGCCACCACGCCGACCTCGAAGACGTCGGTGGCGGCCGGTTCGTCCTGCTGCGGGTCGCGCTGCGTGACCAGGAAGATCCGCTTGCCGCTCTCCTCGAGCGCACGCTGGAGCGCCGCGACGGAGGCCGGTCGGCCTACGACGAAGGCCGCCTTCATGCGCGGGAAGACCACCATGTCGCGCAGCGGGACGACCGGAAGCAGTTGCATGTTGGCTTGGCTCATCGTACTCCCTCGGAATCAGGGGGAAGAACTCTCGGGGATGGTAGGCGGCCCAGCGGCCGCGGGTCAAACCGCCTTGCGCATCGACGCCAGCGGGGCCACACGACGCTCCACGACCTCGCGGGTGACCACGATCTCGGTGACGTCCGATCGTGACGGTACTTCGTACATCACCTCGAGCATGAGCTCCTCGAGGATGATCTTCAGGCCCCGGGCGCCCACCTTGCGGGCGATCGCCTCGTCCGCGATGGCGACCAGGGCATCCTCCGTGAACCGCAGCTGCACGCCCTCGAAGCCGAGCATGGTCTCGTACTGCTTGACCAGCGAGTTCTTCGGCTCGGTCAGGATGCGCACCAGTGCCTCCCGGTCCAACTCGTGCAACGCCGCGACGACCGGAACCCTTCCCACGAACTCGGGGATCATCCCGAACTTGATCAGGTCCTCGGGGTGGACCTGCTGGAGCAGCTCGCTGGTGGAGCGCTCGGAGGAGGTCAGGATATGAGCCTGGAACCCCATCGACTTCTGATTGAGACGACGGGCGACGACATCCTCGAGCCCCACGAACGCCCCACCGCAGATGAACAGGATGTTGGTGGTGTCGATCTGGAGGAACTCCTGGTGGGGGTGCTTGCGCCCGCCCTGCGGCGGCACGTTGGCGACTGTGCCCTCGAGGATCTTAAGCAGGGCCTGCTGGACCCCCTCGCCCGACACGTCGCGGGTGATCGACGGACTGTCCTGCTTGCGGGCGATCTTGTCGATCTCGTCGATGTAGACGATCCCGCGCTCGGTGCGCTCGCGGTCGCCTTCGGCGGCCTGGTAGAGGCGGAGCAGGATGTTCTCGACATCCTCGCCGACGTAGCCGGCTTCGGTCAGAGTAGTGGCGTCGACGATCGTGAAGGGGACGTCGAGCAGCCGCGCCAACGTCTGCGCCAGCAGGGTCTTGCCGGTCCCGGTCGGACCCATGAGCAGGATGTTGGACTTGGAGAGTTCAACGTCCGGCCGGGGCGAGTGCGAGGCGTAGTCGATCCGCCGGTAGTGGTTGTAGACCGCCACCGCGAGCTTCTTCTTGGCCGGCTCCTGGCCGATCACGTAAGAATCGAGGAACTTCTTGATCTCCTCCGGTTTGGGGAGCTGGCGGCGCGACTCCCGGGCTTCGCGGGCACGGTCCTCGGCGATGATGTCGAGGCAGATGTCGACGCACTCGTCACAGATGTAGACGTTGGGGCCGGCGATGAGCTTGCGCACCTCCCGCTGCGACTTGTTGCAGAAGCTGCAGCGCAGCAGCTCGGACCCGCTCTCCCGGCTCACCATCTCGGTATCCTCCGTCCCATTCTACACCGCGACCGTCCCAACGCTCCCGATCCTCCTCTATTCCCTGTGCGCGAACACCTTGTCGATCAGGCCGTAGCTCATCGCGTCGACCGCCTCGAGGATGAAGTCGCGCTCGGTGTCCGTGTTGATCTTCTCGATCTCCTGTCCGGTGTGCTCCGCGAGGATCTCGTTCAGGCGGGTCCGCAGCCGCAGGATGTCTTTGGCATGGATGTCGATGTCGGTGGCCTGCCCGCCCAAGTTGAAGAGCAGGGGCTGGTGGAGCATGACGCGCGCGTGGGGGAGCGCGTACCTCTTGCCCTTGGCGCCCCCGGCGAGCAGCACCGCCGCCATCGAGGCCGCCTGCCCCATGCAGATCGTCGACACCGAGGGCTTGACGTACTGCATGGTGTCATAGATGGCGAGGCCCGCGGTCACCGAGCCGCCGGGCGAGTTGATGTACAGGTTGATGTCCTTCTCCGGGTTCTCGGCTTCCAGGAAGAGCATCTGTGCGATGACCAGCGAGGCCTGGTGGTCGTCGATCGGCTCGCCCAGGAAGATCACATGATCCTTGAGTAGCCGCGAGAAGATGTCGTAGCCGCGCTCGCCGCGCGCCGTCTGCTCGACCACCATGGGGATGTTGAGCGTCATAGCTCAGCCCTCCTTACGGGCCTCAGTGAGCACCTGGTCGACGGCGCGCTCACGCTGCAGGAGGGCGCGGATGCGCTCCAGCCCGCCCCGCTTCGCCAGGTTACCGCGAAGCTCGCCGAACGGTACCCCCATGCCCTTCGCCTGGCGCTCCACTTCGGCGTCGACCTCGCCATCGCTGACCACGATGCCACGCGCCTCCGCGAGAGCGTCGAGGAGCAGCTCGCTGCGCAACTTGCGCACCACCCGCTCGCGCACCTCCGGTCGAATCTTGTCCCACTCCACGCCGGAGCGCGGGTCGATCCCGCGCTCGGCAAAGGCGGTCGCGAGCTCGACAAGCTCCTTGCGGGTCTCCTCCTCGACCAGGGTTTCCGGCATGGCCAGCTCGGTGTCGCCGCCGAGGTGGCGAACCAGCGCCTCCCGCCACGCGTCGTGCCGACGGCGGGTCTTGTCGAGGCGGATCCGTTCGGCGACCCGCTCGCGCAGCTTCGCCAGACCTTCCGGCACGCCGAGGGACGCGGCGAAGGCATCGTCCACCTCGGGCAACCGCTTGCGGCGCAAGCTCTTGATTTTGACCCGGTAGGCGACGCGTGTGCCGCGTCTCTCCTCGGGCGCCTCCTCGCCGAGCACCCGCTCGGCGCTCACCTCGTCGCCGACGAGGTGGCCCGTCACGGCACCCTCGATCTCGGGGTAGACCTCGGCCCGCCCGAGCTGGAACAGGGAGCGCTCCTCGTGAAAGGGCTCGCCCCCACCGGCGGGGAACGAACCCCACACCTCGGCCTCGACGAGCAGACCCTCGGCGACCGGCTCGCTGTCCGCCGGCTCCCAGACCGCCTGACGCTCGCGCAGTTGCGTCACGGCGTCCTCGATCTCACCCTCCCCAGGCTCGATGTCGACAGCCGGGAGCGAAAACCCATCCAGGCCCGGCAGCTCGACCCGCGGGTAGACGTCGAGCTCAGCGGAAACCTCGAAGCTGCCGTCCTCCTTCCAGTCGGTGCCACGGACATCGAGCGGCCCGGCGGGACGCAGCTTCTCGCCCTCGCGTACCTCGTCCCACGCGGTCCGCACCAGCCCTTCGACGAGGTCCTCGTCAATCTCCTTGCCGTACCGTCGCTCGACCAGGGCGCGAGGGGCCTTACCCTTGCGAAAGCCGTCGATGCGCACGGCCCGCATCCAGTTGGCGACGATCTTCTCTCGCTCGCTGCCGACCCGGTCGGCGGCGACCGCCGCATTGACGGCGATCCGACAGGGGGAAAGCTGTTCGGTCCGGTAGGTCATGCTGGCTCCTGGTGGTGCGAAAGGGGGGACTCGAACCCCCATGGGCAGTGCCCACGAGATCCTAAGTCTCGTGCGTCTACCAGTTCCGCCACTTTCGCGGGGTAGGACACTGTTGGTGAGCCGTGTAGGAGTCGAACCTACAACCTAGGGATTAAGAGTCCCTTGCTCTGCCAGTTGAGCTAACGGCCCACCCGGGGGGAATGATAGCCGTACAGGGTTGGAACCGCAACCCTCCCCTGCGCGAGCCCCGATCGCCACGGCGCCCCCACCACCCGCGATCCCCGGCGGGGGGTCCGGCGACCCCACACCCACTCCCCCGTCGCCTCGACCCCCCGGGCCCCCCTGCGCTCCGGCGAGGTGAACTCGCCTCCGCTCGAGCTCGCCCCCACCCACCCCCCAGCCTGTCTGGATCGCCACAAGAAGGGTGGAACCGCAACCCTCCCCTGCGCGAGCCTCGATCGACCTGGCGCCTACCTCGAGCATCAGGGTGTTGCCACGAGTGACTTTCCCAGTCCCCCGTTGGCCGAGAGACGCGGGCCACGCGGCCCCAGAGCACATGGGCTCTCTCCCCCCGGCTGAGGGGTTTCATGCACCGGTGTCGAGGAGACGCGGCCGGGAGGCGCTGCTGGGTGGCCCGAGAACGGCGAGCACGACCGCCAGGACCTCCGCCGGTGTGAGGTCGCCCAGGGTGCCGCCCTCCGGGCAGCGCACCATTCGGGCGTCGCCCGCCGGCGCCGTCCGAGCCGGGTCGGTCGGTCCGAACAGCGCCACCGTCGGGCATCCCGCCGCCGCCGCCAGGTGGGTGAGCCCGGAGTCGTTGCCGACGGCCACGACACAGCCGGCGAGCAGCGCGGCGATTTCGTCGAGCGGCCAAATGGTGGGCACCGGTACCCCGCCCGCGCGTGCCGCCACCTCGCACCCCAGTTCACCCTCACCGGGGCCGACGAGCACCAGGGGCGCCAGACCGCGCTCGCCCAGGTTGGCTCCCAGCTCTCCGAAGTGCTCGATCGGCCAGCGCTTCTCGGGCATCGCGTGCGACGCCGGCAGGATCGCCGCCGCCGGCCGGCCGCCGGCCAACTGCTCGAGCCGACGCGACCCGACGGTCGCCAGGACCTCGCCGACGGGTAGCCGCGTCGGGATACCGTCGACCGGCGCCACGCCGAGACGCAGGAGAGCGGCGTCGAGGTCATGGCGCTGGTGACGGGTACGGTCGATGGGGAAGGTCTCAATGCCGAGCAAACCGGCAAAGCCGCCACGACCGGCCAGCCGGCGAGCGGCTCGGCCGCCGGCGAGCAGCAGCCTGGCCCGGGTCGAGTTGCGCACCGAGAGCGCAACGTCGAAGCGACCCCGGAGCCGCCGCCTCGCCCACCACCACCCCTCACCCCCTCGGCGCGTGATGGCGTCGGTGCCGAGCATGCGGGCCAGTGGCGCGTGGTTCGCCGGCACGAGCAGGATCGTCGTCCCGTGGTGGTTGGCGTCGAGCAGTCGGTCTACGGCCGGAAGCGCATGGACGAAGTCGCCCAGCCAGTTGGGCATGTCGATGAGCAGTCGAGCCGGGAGGGTGCCCATGCCGGTTCTACGGACCACTTCTCCGCTCCGTCACCGTTCCCGGCACGACCGTAATGGAGCCGGAGGGGAGGCGCACGAGCGTGGGCGAGCGGCCGGCGGCGGTCCTGCGCGTCACGGGCGGTCGCTTTCGATCGCCGCACAGCTCTGTCTGGTGACGGCGGGGTAGAGGAACCGGCGAGCCTGGCCGGCAGTGCCTCCGGCGACGACGCCGACAAGCACGCCGCGGCACGGCGTGCTGACGGAGAACGAGCCGGGCACCGGCCTCCCGGTCCCGAAAGGCTCGTCGAACTCGGCGAAGCGCCACGGGCCGATTTCGGCGCGTGCCACCGAGCGACAGCGGGCGGTGCCGGGATCGCCGAGCAGCGACACCGTGCATGTGCCTCCCGACGGGTTGAGGAGCGCGATCGCCAGAGAGCGCCCTGCACTCGGACCGCCCACCGCGTCCGTCGACACTACGCTCTCAGCAGGGACCGCAACGCCGTCACCCTCTGGGGCCGAAAGCGGGCTCCGCCACTCGCCGCGGTCGCTCTGGCGGGAATCGTAGGTGCGAAAGCGCACGTCCGGCGAGCCCCGCTCGAAGGTCATGCGCAGCCCGACTCTTCCCGTCCACGCGAACAGTCGCGCGAGAGCGTCGGCGACCAGCAGCTCCTGCCCCGGCTCGAGTCGCAGCCGGCACGGCCAGGGGTAGTTGAGATCACTCCCCTTGAGGACCTCGAAGACGACGCTCGCGACCGTCGGACCCGGATTCCGAATCGCCAGGTCCGTCCGCCACCGGCTTGGTCCCGCGCTGTCGTGGGCGACCGGGAAGGCGTAGGCCACGGGCCCATCCCCGGCTCCCGGGGCGGGAGGCTCCGGCGGGAGGCCGTTGGGAAAGGCGGCGCCCTTGACGCCGTACCCGGCCGCGATGCGCGCCGGGACCGTCACAGCCGCGGCGGCGCCCAGACTCGAGATCAGGAGGAGCATGCCGGCGACGGCCCACGCCGCAGTCACGGCGACGAGAAGCGATCGCCGCACGCCCGCCTCCTCCGCGGCCGCCGCCAACGCGAGCACGGGGATCACACACAGCACCCGCGCGTACGCCCAGATATCGACGTAGACCCGCCAGCCGAGAACGAGCGCCATGGCGCAGAAACCGGCCAGCACCCAGCTCGCCGCCCTCGTCCTCGACCCTACGGCGGCCGCGAGTGCGACGATACACATCACGATCGCGAGGGTTCCGGCCCACTCCGCGCTGGTCAACGGCAGCGCGCCGAGCTGCGCGATCTTGCCGGACAGCCAGGAGAACGGCACCGCCAGGTTCTGCGAGCCGGCAAACACCTCCCGCCCGAAGACCAGGACGAGACGGGCGTACCACGACCCCACCAGCAGGGCGGGAACCCCAACGAAAGCGACGGCCATCCTCCTCCTGCCCGCCCGCCATGCGGCTAGGGCCAGACCAGCGCAGAGGATCAGCGAGGTTTCCCGGACCAGGACGGCGAGCGCCGCCGCGGCTACGCTCACACCCCGGCGCTCCTCCCGCCACGCCAGCAGCGCGACGACCGCCAGCGCCGCAGCTGCCCCGTCCGGTGTGGTACGCAGGACGCTCGCCACCAGCCCCGCGCTCGGCACGGCGAGCAGGGCCCACCACGGCGCCATGCCTGCTCGCAGCAGCCACAGGGCGAGGAGCGGTGCGACCAGCACGACCGCCAGCCAGCACACCAGCTGGTAGCTGTACACCGCGGCCCGGGGTCGGCCGACCGCGGCAAGCCACGCCACCAGCGGAACGCCGATCCGACGTGCGCGGTAGCCGGGCGAGTCGAGGCCCCAGGTCGTGTCCGCCTTGAGGATGAGAGGGTCGGTGGCGAGCGCGGCGTAGAACTCGCCGTCGTAGCCGCGCGGCCCGAACATCGCGACGTCATCGAAGGCCTCGCCGTGGTAGTAGCGCAGCCCGGCGAGGATGAAGCCCCGCGGATCGCCGGCCAGCCGCCGCGCCGCGATCCAGCCGAGCACGGCCGACCACACGCCGACGGTCAACAGGAGGACGACCACCACGTCGCGGATGTCGCGACGACGAACGCCGCCTCGGCCCTGCTCGCTCCTGTGCTGCCGGTCCGCCATCGGTGGGCCATGGTAACAAGGCCGCCGCCCATCTCTTCCCCCGCGTGCCTCAGCGCGGCGTCGGCGGCCGCGCACGTCCCCCCTGCCACACCATCGCCCACTTGAGGAAGGTCCCGTGGGCGGCGAGGACGGCGACGACGAGGCCGGGCATCCCATCGAGCACACCGAGGCGCAGGACGTACCCGCGCACGAAGCGCCACTCGGCGCGCGAGATCGCCGTGACGAGGCCGGAGCGGGTACCAGCGGAGAGAGCTTCATCCGCACCCCGCCGGGCATAGTCGTAGACCTTCGGAAGATACTGCTCGAGCGAGCGCAGGGTGTGGTGCTCGAGGTACCCGTGCAGGTCCCCCACCGAAGTGGCCTGAACTGCTCCGTGGACGGCGCGCGCCGCGAAGCGGGCGTGCTCCCGGTCGACCAGGCGGACGATCCGGTCGCGGCCCCAGTCGCCGAATCGCAGGCGGCGGCCGAACGCGAAGTTGAAGCGCCGCACCGAGTAAGCAGGATGTGCCGGCGCGGTCACGGTTGCGGCGATCTCCCCGCGCAGCTCTCCGCTCACCCGCTCGTCGGCATCGAGGATCAGGCTCCAGCGGTGGCGCGCGCGCTCCAGCCCCCAGTTGTACTGGTCGGAGCTCGACAGGTAGGGGTGCTCGAGGACGGTGGCGCCGGCGGCGGCCGCCAGCTCGCGGGATCCGTCGGTGGTGCGCGGGTCGATGACGGCGACCACCTCGTCGGCCCAACCCGTCACGGAGGCCAAGGCGGCCGGGAGCTGATCCTCCTCGTCGCGGGCGGTGACGATGACGGAGAGCGGGCACGCCGTTCCGCGGCACGTCCTCCGGCTCGCGCCTTTCGGCGTGCTCACTCCGAGACGTCTCCCTCCAAGCGGACCCGCGCCACCGAGCGGGCACGTCCGGTGGCCTCGTCGACGTCGACGACGACGCCGCACAGCGCACCTCCGCGGGTGGCCGGCTCCAGGGCACGTGGGGTGGCGTACAGGAAGCGCTCCAGGACCTCCTTGGGCTTGAAGCCGATGACGCCCTCGTAGGGCCCGGTCATGCCCACGTCGGTCTGCGCGGCGGTGCCCCCGGGCAGGATGCGCTCGTCCGCGGTGGGGACATGGGTGTGGGTGCCGAACACGCCGCTCACCCGTCCGTCGAGGTACCAGGCCATGGCCTGCTTCTCGGAGGTCGCCTCGGCATGCATGTCGACGATGATCACGCGCGCCTGCGTCCCGACCTCGGCGAGCAGACGATCGCCGACGGCAAATGGGCTCTGCGTCGGCACCATGAAGACGAGTCCCTGGAGGTTGAGGACGGCGACGGGAACGCCGGCCCTGCTGGCCACCACGCAGAGGCCGCGGCCCGGGTTGCCGTCCGGGTAGTTGGCGGGGCGCAGCAGGCGGGGCTCGGAGTCGAGCAGCGGCAGGGTCTCCTTCTTGTCCCAGATGTGGTTCCCCGACGTGAACACGTCGATCGGAAGGCGGCGGAGCTCGTCCCACACGTTGCCGGTGAGGCCGAAACCGCCCGCCGCATTCTCGACGTTGACCACGGTGAAGTCGGCCTGGGTCTCGCTCTGGGCCCGGCGCAGCTTCTCCTTGAGCACCATCCTGCCCACCTTGCCCACCACGTCACCGACGAAGAGAACCCGCACGCCGCCCGCCTTTCCGGTTCGTCCGAGAGGATACATGGTCCCGGAGTCTGGGGCTTGGGGCCCCGGGAAGAAACCGCTCAGAGCTCGGGACGCGGCTTGTCCGGGCCTTCCTCTGAGGCTCAAGCCCCAGGCCTCAGGCCCGATGTCTGGTCAGCCGCCGTGGGAGAGCGCCGCCAGCCTGACCGGGTCGAGGAGCACCGCAAACGGGCCATCCACCTTGACGATGCCTTCCGCCTCGAGCTTGCGGAAGGTCCGTGAAAGCACCTCCGGGGCGGTGCCACAGACCGCCGCGATCAGGTACTTGGCCTCCTCGAGGCGGACCCGCGCGCCGGCCAGAAGCGGCTGGCCCGAGCGCACGAAGGCGGACCACAGGTAAGCCCCGACACGCTCCTCCACGCTGTGCAGCGAGAGCCCTTCGACCAGATCAACGAGGCGACGCAGCCACATGGACATCGACGCGAGCAGGGCGAGCGCCACCTCCGGGCGGCGTCCCAAAAGGGCAAGCAGCTCGGGCCGCGGCACGGTGGCGAGCTGACCCGGCTCGACGGCCTGGGCAGCCGCGGGGAAGATCCCGGGCCCGAACACGGCCGCCTCCGCAAACGAGGCCGGGGCCCGCACCAGGTGAAGGACCTGCTCGCGGCCGTCGGGGTCGGAGCGGTACAGCTTCACGCGACCGGTGAGGAGGATGGGCAGGAAGCCGGCCACGTCACCCTCGGCGAAGACCAGCTCGGCCTTGGCGAGCGTCCGCACCGCGCACAGCTGCCCGAGCTCGTCGAGCAGCGGCCGGGGCAGCGCGGCGAGGATCGGAACCCGCCGGAGGGCGGTGCCGAGGTCGGTGACGACCACAATGCCATTGTCGCAGAAGCGGCCGACGGCGGTGATCCCCTTGACGCTGGTCCCCCTGTTCCACAAGAATGCACCGGCAGATTGTCGTGGGGGAGGTCGTCATGGCAGGGGCGAACGAGGGTCGTATCGTCTCACGGAAGAGCTTCCTCACCTGGCTCCTGGGCACCTCGATCGGGGCCACACTGGCTGCCGCGATCTACCCGGTGTTCCGCTTCGTGATCCCTCCCCAGGTGGCGGAGGCGCCGGTCAACCGCGTGCTCGCGGGGAAGCTCTCGGAGCTGCCGGACAACTCGGGCAAGATCTTCCGCTTCGGCTCCCGGCCCGGGATCCTGATCCGGACGCCGACGGGCGACGTGAGGGCCTTCTCGGCGGTGTGCACGCATCTCCAGTGCACGGTGCAGTACCGCCCGGACCTCCAGCACATCTGGTGCGCCTGCCACAACGGCCAGTACGACCTCCAGGGCAAGAACATCTCCGGGCCGCCGCCGCGACCGCTGGAGGCCTACAAGGTGGACCTCGCCGGCGACGACATCTACGTCACGAAGGGGGCCTAGTCATGCGCCTGCTCGATACCGTCTGGAAAGCCCTCGACGAGCGGCTCGAGCTCGCCCCCCTAGTCGAGTTCGCCAGCCACAAGGAGGTGCCGCGCCATCGCCACTCCTGGGCCTACTACTTCGGCGGTCTCACCCTGTTCTTCTTCTTCGTCCAGATCACCACCGGGATCCTTCTCCTGCTCTACTACCGTCCGACCGCCGAGGCGGCCTTCGAGAGCGTGCAGTTCATCGTCACTCGTGTGCCGTTCGGCTGGCTCGTCAGATCGATCCACTCGTGGTCGGCCAACCTGATGATCCTGGCGGCCTTCCTGCACATGTTCTCGGTCTACATGATGGGGTCGTACGCGAAGCCGCGAGAGCTCACCTGGTGGAGCGGCTTCCTGCTCCTGCTGCTCGCCATGGGCTTCGGCTTCTCCGGCTACCTGCTGCCGTGGAACCAGCTCTCCTTCTTCGCCACCCGGATCGGCACCGACATGGTCAGCAAGGTACCCCTCATCGGCGGCTGGCTGCTCAAGTTCCTTCGCGGGGGTGACGAGGTCACCGGAGCGACGCTGACGCGCTTCTTCGGCTTCCACGTGGCCGTGCTCCCGATGCTGACGGCGGCGCTGCTCGGCCTCCATCTCGCCCTCATCCAGCGCCAGGGCATGCATGTCCCCGACAAGCTCAAGGACGAGGCCTCGCGACGAACGCCGACGCGCTTCATCCCAAACTTCGTGATGCGCGAGGGGGTGGTCTGGCTGGCCGGCCTCGGGCTGCTCGCCGCGCTGGCCGCGTTCTTCCCCTGGGAGCTCGGCATCAAGGCCGACCCCTTCGCGTCGGCCCCGGCCGGGATCAAGCCGGAGTGGTACTTCCTGACCATGTTCGAGACCTTCAAGCTGCTCCCGGCGCATGTCCTCGGCATCGAGGGCGAACTCGTCGGTCTCGGTGCGTTCTCTGTCGGCGGGCTGGTCTGGTTCCTCGTCCCGGTGCTCGACCGGGGCAGCGCCCGCGGCCACAGGAGCCGGCTCTTCCTCGCCCTCGGATGGGCGGTGCTCGTCTACCTCCTCTCGTTCACCCTGCTCTCCCTGCTGGGGGTGTTCAAATGAGACCCCACCTGCTTCCCGCCGCCCTCATGTTGCTCACCGTCTCCGCCTTCGCCGCGCCGCTGGCCCGCGATCTCTGGGCGCCCGGCAAGCACGCCGACGACAGCTGTGTGGGCTGTCACGGGCAGTTGCCCGACGAACGGCTGTCGGCACCCGCGAAGGCCGCCAACCAGGACATCCACCACACCCAGGGGATCAGCTGCGCAGGCTGCCACGGCGGCGACCCGACCGCCAAGGAGAAGTCCCGGGCGATGGATCCGCAGAAGGGCTTTCGCGGCACGTTCACGGCCCAGGCAATCCCCGAGATGTGCGGCTCCTGCCACTCGGACGCCAGCCTCATGCTGCGCTATGCGCCGAATATCCCAACCGACCAGCTCTCGCAGTACCGGACCTCCAAGCACGGTCTCGCCCTCGCCAAGGGCGACACCAACGTCGCCACGTGCATCTCGTGTCACGGCGCCCATGGAATCCGCCCCCCCACCGACGCCCGCTCACCCGTCTACCCGACCCGGATCGTCGACACCTGCGGGCGTTGCCACGGCAACCGGGAGCTGATGGCGAAGTACGGCATCAAGGGGAACGAGGTGGAGGAGTACAAGAAGTCCGTCCACTACGCGGCCCTTACCGAGAAGAACGACCTCTCCGCGCCGACGTGCAAGTCGTGCCACGGGTCGCACGGCGCGACACCACCCGGGATCTCCTCCGTCTCCAACGTGTGCGGCACCTGCCACGTCACCCAACGGGAGCGCTTCGACCTCTCGCCGCACAAGGACGCCTTCGCGGCGCTCGATCAGCCGGCGTGCGAGGCGTGCCACTCCAACCACGACATCGGCCACCCGAGCGATACCCTCATCGGCATCGGCAAGGGCCAGGTGTGCGGCAACTGCCACAGCGAGGGCGACGACGGGGCAAAGGCCGCTGCCGCGATCGCCGGCGCTCTCCTCGAGTCGAGGCGGGGCCTCGAAGCCGCCACCGCCCGCGTCGCGAAGGTCGAGCGCGAAGGCATGCTCATGGACGACGCCGCCGTCAAGCTGGAGGATGCCCACCAGGCCTATGTCATGGCCGAGGTCGAGATCCACACCGTCAACCTGGACCGCGTGAAGGCACAGACCAAGCAGGTGGACGGCGATTTCGGGGCCGCGGATCGACTCGCCGCGCAGGCGGAGCGCGAGATCCGCTTCCGCCGCACCGGCTTGTTCGTTTCCCTGGGGGTGATCCTCGTCGCCATGGTCGCGCTCATCCTCAAGGTGAGACAGATCGAGGCGCGGTAGGCGAGCGGCGGCAAAGCGGTCGGCGACGGCCACGAGGCGTGCCACGTCCGCCCCTGACCATGGCGGCACGTGTCGCCCCGGCCGGTGATCGCGCGAACTAGGAGAGCCGTGAGTCGGTTCCCGTTTCGCGTGGAGCCCGTGAGCCCACCGCTGCCGCGGTCAGCGCGACCCACCAGCCGGCGCCGGCCGGGGGAGGTGCGGGGAGTCGCACCGGGGCCAGTCCCAACCTCCCGCCGAGAGTCGCCACGGACGCTGCCGTCGTGGGCAGCAGCCAGGTCTCGGAGAGCTGGGCCTCGGAGCCCACCGGTGCCACACCCGCGAGCATGTGCACCCGCTTCCCGCGGCGCTCGAACACCCGCACATGGACCGAGGCCGGCTCGATCCCGCGTGTCCGCACGACCGGCGACGCGGCCACCAGAGCCCCGGCGTCCTCGCCCTGGAGCAGCATGGTGCCCCCGGGCCTGAGCAGCCCGGCCAGCCTCCCGAGTGCCAGGCGCTGCGCCGACCGGTCCGCCAGCAGCGAGAACGTGTTGCCCAGGCAGAGCACGCCGTCCCACCGGGCCTCGCGCAGCGGCGGCGCCAGGAGATCGCCGGCCGCGACGTCGCGCCGACCGCCGGCGACGAGCGCGGAGAGGGCGAGATCGAACCCGACCGCGGCGACGCCCAGCTCGCCGAGGACACCGAGGTGAAGCCCGGCACCGCAGCCGGCGTCGACCACCCGCCGCCACCGCCAGGCACGGACGAGCTCCTGCCAGAAACTCCGCTCCCGCTCGGACCGGGCCTGCTGCGGCACGGCCGCGGCGACGGTGGCCCACTCGGGGCCGTGTGTGTCGCCCACCGTCTTCTCCCGAGGAGAACGCCGCAGCTCGCGGCCGAACCCCGCGCGACTCCTCCCCCCGAGCATAGAGCGCACCCGCCGCCTCGTACAATGGAAAATGGTGCCCCTGCCCTCGTTGCGTGCCGGCTGATGTGGACTGCGAGCGCGGAGCGGCGTCGCCGCGGGCAGCGGCCGGTCGCCTCAGCGACCGCGCGAGCGGATCCCGGTGTGCGAGGTGGCCAGGGCTGAGCTGGCCCCTGGCGGCCGCACGGCCGCCATGCCGCCCACATGGGTGTAGAGCGGCTCCTCGACCGCGGGGAGACGGCGCGCGTACTCCGCCTCGCTCACCGATGTTCGCCAGTGACCGCCGAGTCGGAAGGCCGTCGTCACGCCCACATAGACGGCCACAGCGAGAGCCACCGCCGCGGCGGGTCGCACCAGGGACCGCAAGCCGATCGCCCCGGGGGCACGGACCGCCAGGCAGTTCTTCACCGGACATGCCGCGACGCAGTCCTGGCAGGACGTGCACTCCACCGAGGCGACCCTCACGAGGGTCTGGACGGGTAACCGCGCGGGGCAGGCCTTCGTGCACTTCGCGCAGTCGATGCACGTGGTGGGATCGCGGGTGACCTTGAGCGGCGCCAGTCGTCCGATCAGGCCGAGGAGCGCGCCGTACGGGCACAGGTACCGGCACCACAGATCGCGGACCAGCATCGACCCGACGGCCAGAACGCCGACGATCGCGATCGTCACCCGTGCCGGGCGGGCGAAGAGGAGCAGCATCTTGACGTCGACCACGCGGTTGTAGGGGCTGTCGAGGAACGCGCGGACGCCGGGCAGGTCCATCGCCATCCAGGTGGCCCAGAGGAAGAACGCCAGGGCGAAGTACTTGATGCCGCGAAGCGGGACGTCGATCCAGCGCGGTATCGACCATGCTCGCCCCATCAGTCGTCGGCCGACCCCGCCAAGCCACTCGGAGAGCGTGCCGACCGGACAGAGATGCGAGCAGAAGGACTTTGCCAGCACGGCGCTCATGGCGAGGATGGCGAGGAGAATGGCGAGCGCTGCCGGGTGGACTGGATGGATACCCGCGCCCGCCAGCCAGAGGCGCAACGACATCAAGCCGGAGATGGGCAGGAATCCCTCGACGCCGGCCGGACGCGTCACGGGCGGCGTCCTCTCGCCGATCAGTGCTTCCGCCCACAGCGCAAACCGCACTCCGATCGCGACCGTGACGAGCAGGAAGCCAACCTGCACCCACCGGCGCGCAGCGATCACCGGGAGCCGGCGACGTTGTGCCATCGGCACCTCCGGGTCCACCATCGGCCCGTCTCGAACACCGGGCCTTGACCGCGGTCAAGGGTTGGCCACGCAGCCGGCAGCTCGCTCGCCGTCGCTCGCAAGAGCGGGACGGTTCACACCTTCGACAGAGAATCGTCGGTCGGGCCCCTTGCCGGCGCGCGATATATGCCTCTTGACAACATTCGTCATAACGACTATATTCTGGATTGGAGGGCAAGGACGTGACGCGAGCGAGATCCCGCCAGACCGAGCACTCGAATGCGGAGAAACCGGCGACTGGTGCTTCCAGACGCGACGGGAAGGTCCACGTGCCGCTCTCCCGGGCCGAGCAGACGTTCCTCGCCCTCGTTCGCACCGCCAGCACCCTCAGCGCGCATCTTGCCGACCTCTTCAAGGAGTTCGGCCTCACCCCGGCCCAGTACAACGTGCTGCGCATCCTGCGCGGCGCTGGCCCCGATGGCCTGCTGTGCTCGCAGGTCTCGGAGCGGATGATCACTCGCGACTCCGACATCACACGCCTGCTCGACCGCCTCGAGACCGCCGGGTGGGTGGCGCGCGAGCGCCATTCGCGCGACCGCAGGGCAGTGGTCACCCGCATCACGCCGGATGGGCTGAGGCTGCTCGCCAAACTCGATGGCCCGCTCGCCGCCCATCACAGCAGGACGTTCGCGAGTCTGGCCGACAGGGATGTGGAGACGCTGCACCGGCTGCTCGACGCCGTCGGGGGGGGTTGAAGGCCGTGTCGAATAACGTTGTGTTAACGACAATCGTTGTACTAAACAAGGAGACAGGGAGATGAGCGCAATACTCGACAAGTTCCTCGCAACGGACGATGGCTGGGCGGGCCTGATCCTGCGCTTGACCCTCGGCATCGTTATGTTCCCGCACGGCGCCCAGAAGCTGTTCGGCTGGTTCGGCGGCTATGGTTTCTCGGGCACGATGGGCTTTCTGACCGGGCAGATGCACATCCCGACCCCGCTCGCGTTCCTGGTCATCGTGGTGGAGTCGGTGGGGAGCATGGCGCTCATCGCAGGCGCCTTCACGCGGCTGGCCGCGCTCGGCATCGGCGCGAACATGGTCGGCGCGATTCTCCTGGTCCACGACAAGGTCGGTTTCTTCATGAACTGGACCGGTCAGCAGAAGGGTGAGGGATTCGAGTACCACCTGCTGGTGATCGGCATCGTGCTGGCGTTGCTGCTGCTCGGTGGTGGCCGGCTGTCGGCGGATCGCGCGTTCACCGCGCGGTCGCGCGCGTAGGGAGGTCCTCATGGCGACCAACATCCAGGTGGTCTTCTACAGCATGTACGGTCACATCTACCGGCTGGCCCAGGCCGTTGCGGAGGGCGCGCGGGAGGTCGAGGCCGTCCACGTCAGCCTCCTGCAGGTTCCCGAGCTCGTCCCCGACGAGGCCCTCGAGCGCACCGGCGCCAAGCAGGCGCGCGCAGCCTTCGCCGGAGTCCCCCTCGCCACTCCCGACGGGCTTCGCGGGGCGGACGCCATTATCTTCGGAGTCCCCACGCGGTTCGGCAACATGGCCGCGCAGATGCGCAACTTTCTCGACCAGACGGGTCGCTTGTGGTCCGAAGGCGCACTGATCGGCAAGGTGGGCTCGGTGTTCACCTCGAGCGCCACCCAGCACGGCGGGCAGGAGACCACGATCGTGGGATTCCACACCACGCTCCTGCATCACGGCATGGTGATCGTCGGCGTGCCCTACTCCGAGAAGGGCCTGTCGGTCATCGACGAGGTCAGCGGCGGCACACCCTACGGCGCGAGCACGATCACCGGTCCCGACGGCTCCCGCCAGCCTTCGGAGAACGAGCTCGCCGTCGCCCGTTTCCAGGGACGACACGTCGCCGCGATCGCGCAACGCCTGGCCGGGCCGAGCGTCCGCAGCGGCTCCGTGTAACGCGAGTACGAGGAGGTCGGCATGATCACGGTCCGAGCGGCGGCCGAGCGAGGGCGGACCCATCTCTCCTGGCTCGACAGCCGTCACACCTTTTCGTTCAACAGATACCATGACCAGCGCTGGATGGGATTCGGCCCCGTGCGGGTGATCAACGACGACCGCGTGGTCGGGGGTGGCGGCTTCGGCACCCACCCTCACCGGGACATGGAGATCCTCAGCTACGTCCTCTCCGGTGCGCTCGAGCACCGCGACAGCCTGGGGACCGGGTCGGTGATCCCGGCCGGCGACGTCCAGCGGATGACCGCCGGGAGCGGCATTCAGCACAGCGAGTTCAACCACTCGGAGAGCGAGGAGGTTCATTTCCTGCAGATCTGGATCGAACCCGAGCGGCAGGGCCTGGCGCCGGCCTACGAGCAGCGGAGCTTCCCGAGGGAGGGGAAACGGGGCGGCTGGCGGCTGATCGCCTCGCGCGATGGGCGGGACGGATCGCTCACCATCCACCGGGATGTCGATGTCTTCGCCACCATGCTCGGTGCCGGGGAGGCTCTCTCTCACGAGCTGCGGCCGGGCCGCGCGGCGTGGCTGCAGGTCGCGAGCGGCGATGTCACGCTCGACGGTGCCACTCACCTGGGCGAGGGTGACGGGGCGGCGATCGAGCGCAAGACGATGCTCACCCTCAACGCCGGCCACGGGGCCGAGGTCCTCCTCTTCGACCTGCCCCTCTGATCATGGGTCCCGCCTTGGGAGCGGGGAACTGTCCGGGCTGCTGCGGCCCTTGCCGGCCGCGGCCCAGGAGGGGTTCCCCGCCTCGGCTGGTACTCTGGGTCACACGGCTCGGGCGGCGGGTCCGTTAGCCTGTGCGTGGCCGGTGACGCCGGAAGGAGGCCGAGGAACGTGCGAGGAGCAGTGACAGGGGTCCTGGCGGCGACGCTGGCCGCGGCCTGGACGGTGCCGCCGGCTGTTGCCGCCGGGTGGAACCCCGAGCAGGAGCGGATCGACATGGCCGCGGTACGCGAGACGATCGCGGAGTTCCAGCGGGTCGACCCCCGTCTTGGCGCCTACTTCAAGGAAGCCTACGCCTATGTGGTCTTTCCGACGATCGGCAAGGGCGGTCTGCTGCTCGCGGGCGGCTATGGAACCGGCAAGGTCTTCGAGCGGGGTGAGGTGGTCGGCGACGCCACCATCACCCAGGCGACCGTGGGCCTCCAGGTCGGCTACGAGGCGGTCAGCGAGGTGGTCTTCTTCGCCGACCGCCAGACCTTCGAGAAGTTCAAGAGAAGCCCCACCAAGCTTGCTGCGCAGGCCTCAGCTTATGCCGTCTCGCAGGGCTACGCCGCCAAGGCGGCGTACAGCCGGGGCGTCGCCGTGTTCGTGAGGGCCAAGGCCGGGGTCATGGCCGAGGCGTCGATCGGCGGGCAGAGGTTCGTCTTCCGCCCCAGCCAGCGCTGACCACGAGCGTCGCACCCAAGGACGCCGGCCCCCGGGCCCGGCCGGTCCGCGTGCCCGGAATTCCTACCCTCCCTACAGGCTCGCGGCGATCGCCTCCGCCATCGCCATCGTCGAGGCGGAGCCCCCCATGTCATAGGTCCGCACGGCACCTTCCGCGATGACCGCCGCCACCGCGCGCTCGACGCGCGCTCCCAGGGTCGCCTCGCCCAGCCAGTCAAGCATCATCTTGGCGGCCAGGATGGTCGCAATCGGGTTGACCTTGTACTGGCCGGCGTATTTCGGCGCCGAGCCGTGCGTCGGCTCGAACACCGCGAGCTTCTCGCCGATGTTGCCCGAGCACCCGAAACCCAGACCGCCCACCATCTGGGCGCACAGGTCGGAGACGATGTCGCCGAACAGGTTGGTCGCGACCAGGACGCCGTACTTCTCGGGGTTCTTGAGCAGCCACATCGTGATGGCGTCGACGTTGGCGTCGTCCCAGGCGATGTCGGGGTAGTCCTTCGCCACCCGCTTGCCGGTCTCCAGGAACAGACCCTCGGTGGCGCGCACGACATTCGCTTTGTGGATGATCGTCACCTTGGGGTAGTCGTGCGCTCGCGCGTACTCGAACGCCGCGCGGATGATCCTCTCGCAACCCTTCCTGGTGTTGATCTTGCACGTGAGGGCGAGCTCGTCGAGCGGCAGCTTGGCGAACGGCGCGAACGGCTTCGACACCTCACTGAGGACGTCCCTCAGCTTCTCGCTCATGGGGTGGAACTCGACACCGGAGTAGAGTCCCTCGGTGTTTTCGCGGAACACCACGAGGTCGATCCCCTCCTTGTAGTTGAGCGGGTTGCCGGTGTATCCCCGGCAGGGCCGCAGGCAGGTGTAGAGGTCGAAGGTCTGGCGCATGCGGACGATCGGGGAACGGTAGACGAGCCCCCGGCCCTTCAGCTCCGGCGCCAGCTCTGCCTCGGCCTCCCGGACCGGCTTCGAGGTGATCGCACCGAACATCGCGGCGTCCACCCGGCCGAGCAGCTCGATGGTCCGGGCCGGCAGCGCATCGCCTTCCGCGCGCCAGAACTCCCAGCCGATGTCCCCGTGAAGGTAGTCGGCGTCGAAGCGCAGTGCATCGAGCACCACCCTCGTGGCCTCCATGCACTCCACGCCGATGCCGTCTCCCGGCAACCAGGCGATCCTGTACGTGGCCATACCTGAACTCTCCTCGCACTCTCCGGGCGGGTGGGGCCGGACCCCGGATCCCTGACCCCGAACCCGGTCAGTCAGTCCAGCATCTTCGGCGGCGGGCCGTCGTAGCCGGCCGCCCCCTGGTCGATGCGGCGCATCGGCTTCTCCCGACTCAACTCCTCGGCAACGTGAGCCATCCAGCCGGCCGTCCGGGCAAGGATGAAGAAGCCGTTGGCCAGCTCCGGCCGGAACCCGAGGTCGGCGAGCACCGCAGCGATGGCACCGTCCACGTTGAGCGGGAGTGTCTTGCCATCCCGGTGCAGCTCGGCGACCAGGGCCTCGGCGACCACCACGTGCGTTCCGGCCACGCCGCAGTCTGCGGCCAGTGCGAGCAGCCGGCGGGAGCGCGGGTCGTCGGTGTGGACGCGGTGGCCGAAACCGGGCAGCCTCCGTCCCGCAGCTCTTTCAGCGGCAATCAGCCCGGCGGCCACGGCAGCGCTCTCCCGCCCCTCGGCGAGCGCGGCTGCGCCGCGGGCGAGCAAGCGCATGCAATCCTCGACCGCACCGCCGTGGTGTCGGTTGACCGCCAGCGCGCCGGCGGCCAAACAGGCGTTCAGCGGGGCTCCGGTGGTGGCCGCGTTGCGCACCGCAAGCGTTGACGGTGGCGTGACGCCGTGGTCGATCGAGGCCACCAGCAGGGCCTCGACCACCCGACCGACCGCCTCACCCGGAAGCTCTCCCCGGAGGATGAGGTAGACCGCCTCGCCGAACGAGACCCGCCCCATCAGCTCGTCGAGCCGGTACCCGCGAACGCGGATCTCATTGGGCGCGATGTCGGTGATCGCGCTGCTCCACGTGCCCTCAGCCATGTCCGCCTCCGATGATCCGGGCCAGGGCGACCGGCAGCTCGTCGAACCTCTCGACTACGGTCGCCCCGGCCGCCCGCAGCGCCTCCACCTTACCCTCGTAGGTCCCGCGGCCACCTTCCACGATGGCGCCGGCGTGCGAGAAGCGCACCCCGGATGTCGCGGCTCGGCCACCGATATACGCTGCGACCGGTTTGCTCACCTCGCCGCTCGCGAGCAACTCGGCCACCCGCTCCTCACCGGAGCCGCCAATCTCGCCGAACATCGCAATCGCCTCGGTGCCCGGATCGGCCTGGAAGCGACGTACGACCTCCGGCAGCGAGAGACCGATGATGGCGTCACCCCCGACGTGAACCAGGGTGGAGAGACCGATCCCGACCCGCGACAGGTAGTAGCCGGTCGACGAGGTCATCCCTCCGGAGCGCGACACCACGCCAACCCGTCCGGCCTTGAACCACGCCCGCGCCGACTCTGCCTGCCCGCCGATCATCCCCAGCACGCCCATCCCCACCGACAGGCAGCCCAGCGTGTTGGGGCCGAGGAAGTCGACCCCCGCGCGGGTGGCCGCGCGCGCGGTCTCGAGCACGTCCCACACCGGGACCCGGTCACCAACCAGCACGGTGAGCCGAACGCCGGCGGCGATGGCTTCCAGGGCGGCGTCCTTGACCAGCGGTGCCGGCACGTAGATGACCGTGGCGTCGAACGTGCCGTGAACGCCGACCGCCTCGGCAACGGTGTCGTAGACCGGCACGCCGTCCACCCTCTCCCCGCCACGTCCCGGCGTGCAGCCGGCGACCACGTGCGTCCCGTAATCCCGCATCAGCCTGGTGCGGGCCCGGCCCTCGCGGCCCGTGATGCCCTGGACCAGGACCCGCGTGGTCTCGTCAACCAGGATGGCCATCCCTCACCCCAATCCGCGCCGACGCCGGTAGTCGTCGAGCCCCGGAATCGGCAGGTCGACGTGCCCGCCCCCGGCCCCGAGGGCGTAACAATCCACTTCACACGCGAGGCACTCGGTGCATCTGCCGCGGGCCGCCTCCGCGAGGGTGACGTTGAGCACCGGCAGGCCCTCGTCGGTGAGGGTGAGGATCTGCGGCACGCAGTTGGCCACGCAGACCTTCGAGTCGCAGCGCTCGCACACGGCATGGTCGTAGGTGATCGAGCCGGTCGGTGTCGTGAACGAGTACGGGCGCTGGGCGGCTGGCCTCTCCCGCCGGAGGGGCGGTGCCACAGTCGCCACGCCCGCGGCCACCAGTGCGGCCATGCGCTCGGCGCAGTCGTCCACCGGGGTGTCCTTGCCGTAGCACTCCACCGTCACGCCCAATCCGGTGGTGAACCGCTGCAGGATCCCGATCGCCCTCTCCTCCCCGTTGCCGCCGAGGCGGACGACCGCCGGCACAGTCAGCGGCACCTCAACAAACGCCTTGACGAGCCCTCGCGCCGAGTGGAACTGTTCCTGCGAGGCAACCCCGGAGCCGGAGCCGAAGTAACCGTCGACGTTGGGCTGTGAGAGCAGGATGCGGGCGGCACGGTAGACCTTCGAGGCGGGCGGGTTGCCCGAGGTGTCGCAGAAGTTCGCCACCGAGAAACCCCGTCGCTGCAGGGCGTCCATCGCCATCATCGACCCACCGCCGCCGGCGCCGTGGAACGCCACCACCCGCTCCCCGCTGGCGAAACCGTCGCGCATCTGGAGGAAGTAGAAGGTCCCGCGGTAGTCGTCGCGCTCGACCACCCAGGCGATCCGCTCGAGCTCCGTGGCCGGGTGGCCGAGCTCGCGCGCCACCTCGATGCCTAGCTCCGGGTGACGGAACACCGCCGCGTCGTCCACCGTGATCCGGCAGTCGAGTGCCACGACCTTCCCCCCGGCCGTGACCACCAGGGGATTGATCTCGGCCGCCCTGGCCTCCACCCGGCGCGTTGCCCGCCACAGCCGGACGCACGCCTCGGCGAGCCGGCGCTGTTCGTCACCGTGCACACCGACGCGCCGCCACAGCTCGCGGGCGGCGTGGTCCGCCAGCCCCTCCACCGGGTCGATGGGGAGTTCGGCGACGGCATCGCGCTCGCGGCGGACGATCTCCTCAATCCCGGAGCCGCCGCGGGAGGAGACGAGCAGCACCGGTGCGCGGCGGCGATCGTCGAGCACCAGCCCCGCGTAGCGCTCGGTGACGATGGCGACACGCTCCTCGACCAGGACCTCGGTGACGGGAAACCCACCAACCTCGGTACCGAGGATAGTGGCGGCCGCAGTCCGGGCCTCGGCCGGCGACGCGACGAGCCGGATCAGCCCCTGTCCCGCGCGGGACGTGGTCCACGCCTGGCCCTTGACCACCGCCACGCCGCCCAGCTTCTCGGCGGCTGCTCCGGCCTGCTCGACCGAGCGGACGACCTCCCCGCGCGGGACCGCGATCCCGACCGATGCGAGGATGTTCTTGCCCTGGTGTTCGGCGAGCCGTGCCACGCCACTCCTCCTCGGCGCCTCGGGTCCGGAAACCTAGCGGAGCGTCACGAGAGTGTCAAGCAACCACGCCTCGATCGCCCCGGCGCACATCGGCGCGGCCGACCGGTCGGTCGCCTCGGCCGATCGTAACCGCAACCGGGCGGAAGCCTGCAGGCCGGGTGCGCCGAGCCTGAGCGCGACGGTCCTCCGGAGCGCCGAATCCGGCTATCATGAGATCGGAGGCGCCATGGTCCGGACAACCGCGGTCCCCGGCTCGTGCTACTTCTACTACCCCCGTCTCGTGTGCGTCGTGGGCGTCCGCGACGAGGCCAAGGACACGACCAACTTCGCGCCCGTGACCTGGGCGACACCGCTCTCCTCGGACCCGCCGATGTACGGCATCTGCCTCTCACCGAAGACCTACACCCATCAGCTCGTGCTCAAGACCGGGGAGTTCACGGTTAATTTCCTGCCTGCAAGGGAGGGACGTCTCGCCGAGTCGCTCGGCAAGCTGTCGGGCCGCGAGATTGACAAGGTGCGCGCGCTCGGCCTTGAGGTCGAGCCCGGAGAGGTCCTCGCCACGCCGTCCCTCGCCGTCGCCTACGCCTCGGCCGAGTGCCTGCTGCTCGAGCGCCATCAGACCGGCGACGAGACCCTGTTCGTGGGCGAGGTCCAGCGTCTCCACGTCGCGGCCGACGCGTTCGACCACGACGGGGTGCTCAACGTGGACCGGGTCGCGCCGCTCCTCTACCTCGGGAGCAACCGCTATGCCACGGTCGATCCCGCCTCGTCACACCATCCGGAGCCGCTCGCCACTCCGCGTTCCTGACCCGCGAGGTCGACGCCCCTCGTCGTCACCGCCCCACGGCCGAAGCCGGCGAGGCGCCCGGCTCGCGGTCGGCGAGGGCGGCGGTGCCGAGCATCCCACCCAGACCCATGGTCTCGACCGCCGAGGAGGGGACGATGACCATGCTGCCCTTCTCCTTGATCGCCTCGTAGAGCATGTTCATCGCGCGGAGGTGAAGAGCGAGCGGCCTCCCCTCGTAGGCGTCGCCCGCCTTCACGAAGCGCTCGGAGATCTCGGTCTCGGCCGTGCCGAGGATGATGCGGGCCTGGCGCTCGCGCTCGGCCTGCGCCTGCCGGCTCATCGCGTCCTCGAGGTCGGCCGGGATCTTCACGTCGCGGATCTCGACGGAGTTGACCGTGATGCCCCACGGGTTCGTCTTCTCGTCGAGGATCTTCTGCAGCTCCTTCCCGAGCTGGTCCCGCTCCGTGATCATCTCGGCGAGCATGTGCTTGCCGATCGACTCGCGGAGCGCCGTCTGCGCGCCGTAGAGGACCGCGTCGACGTAGTCGGAGACCTCGAGGATCGACTTCTTCGCGTCCCACACGGTCCAGAAGACGATCGCGTCGACGTTCACCGGGACGGTGTCGCGCGTCAGGGCCGACTCGGCGGTGACGTCGGAGACGCGGACGCGCTGGTCGACGAGGTGCGAGACGACGTCGACGACCGGGACGACGGCGAAGAGGCCCGGCCCCTTCAGCCCCTGGAACTTCCCGACACGGAGGACGACGGCCCGCTCCCACTGGCGGGCGACCTTGAGCGCGAAGAGGAGGTAGAACGCGACGGGGAAGGCGATGACGAACGGGGTCGGCGAGCCGGTGACGCCCGAGGCGACGCCCCCGACCGCGAGGACGAGGAAGAACGCGAGGAGGCCGATCTCGGAGACGACCCGGCGGGAGTTGGCCGCCCGGTCCCGGTCCCACTGCTTCCTCTCGGCCTTGGACTCGAGCGGGCTCGTCCGCTCCTCGGCCAGCTGCGCGGCCTTCTTCTTGGCCGCGGCGACGATTCCGGCAGGGATCATTTCTCTCTCCTTCTCGGGCCGGCCGCGCGGGACGCGACGGCGTCGGCCACTTCTTCCGCGTTGAAACCGTTCGAGCCGGCCCTCGCGAGGAGCTCGTCGACGAACCTCTCGAGGGCCTTCCTCCGCTCCGCCGCCCCGGCGGTCGAAGGCCGTTCGGCGACGAAGGTCCCCGTCCCCTGCTGCGTCTCGACGATCCCCCGGATCTCCATCTCGCGGTAGGCCTTCGCGACGGTGTTCAGGTTCACCGAGAGGTCGACGGCGAGCTGGCGGACGGTCGGGAGCTGCGTCCCCGGCGCGAGCCGCCCGTCGGCGACGGCCAGGAGGACCTGGTCGATGACCTGCCGGTAGAACGGCACGCCGGACGCGGCGTCGAGGCGGAAGGGGACGGTCTCGTTCTTCATGTCTCTGTGTCCTATTGAACTAGGACAACATGAATATGGGACGCCCGGGGACGCGTGTCAAGAGCGACGGGACGGGGTCGACGGGGAGGGGCTCCGCCCCTCAGCCCTGGTAGGCGTTCCGGATGTTCGGGATCAGGTACTCCTGGAACGCGCGGTCGAGGTCGTAGCGCGGGGAGAGGCCCCAGTCCCTCCGGGCGGCCGAGTCGTCGACGTCGGCGGGCCAGGAGTCGACGATCCCCTGGCGCTTCGCGTCGACCTTCGTCGTGATCTCGGCGCCGGGGAACGCCCGCTCGACGATCGCCTGGATCTCGGCGGCGGAGGGGGCGAACGCGCCGATGTTGTAGACGGCCCGGCCGAGCTTCTCCCGGGGGGCGGCCGCGAGCCTCAAGAGCGCCTCGACGGCGTCCGGCATCGCCATGAAGGGGATCCGGGCGTCGGGCCTCACGAAGCAGGCGTAGGGCTTCCCCTGCGCGGCGGCGTGGATCATCTCGGGCGCGAAGTCCGACGTGCCGCCGGAGGGGACCGTGAAGGCCGAGATGAGGCCCGGGAAGCGGATCGACCGGAAGTCGACCTTGCCGGAGAGCGTCTCGGGGGCGAGCTGCTTGTAGTGGCGGGCGTAGTAGCGGCCGAGCTGCTCGCAGTAGAGCTTGTTGCAGCCGTACATCGTCGTCGGGTTCGTGAAGTCGTCCTCCTTCACCTTCCCGGCCTTCGCCTTCACGTCGAGGCCCGGCATGCCGTAGGCCGCGATGGACGACGGGTACATGAAGACGACCGGGCGCCCGTGCGACTCGCCCTGCTTCTGGGCGAACTCGAGCATCGCCATCGTCCCCTCGACGTTCACCTGGTGCGCGGTGACCGGGGTGAACTCGCTGCGCGTGGAGAGGAGCGCCGCGAGGTGGAAGACGAGGTCGACCTCGTACTCGGACACCAACCGGTCGAGGAGACTCGTGTCGAGGATCGATCCGACCAGCTCCTGGGTCACGAGCCGTCCGATGTGCGGGTCGAGCGGCTTCACGTCGAGCGTGACGATCGCGCGGCTGCCCTCTTCGGCGAGGCGCTCGATGAGGCCGTGACCGATCTCCCCGCTGGCACCG
>JBLMXF010000098.1:0-60043 GCA_050257595.1 Acidobacteriota bacterium
GTCACGGCAACGTCCTGGCGGAGGTCGTCGCGGTGTAGCTCGAGCTGACCGGGCACCTCGATGATGTCGGCCACCTGGGCGAGCTGCACGACCCGGCCATCCAAGGTGCGCAGAGGGAGGTCCGCGAGTGCGGAGATGCGATCGACGCGGCGGGCGTCGACGCGCACGCGCACGTTGACCACGCGATCGCCCTGCAGGACGCTGGTGGAGACCTGGCCGAGCATCGCGGTGCCCACAGCAGCGGCGACGTCGTCGGCGGTGAGGCCGAAGCGCCGTGCCTCCGTCTCCCGCATGCGCAGCGTGAGGGTCGACCCGGCGTAAATGAGGCCGTCGAAGACGTCGACGACGCCCCGCACGTGCGAGATCCTTTCGGCGACCTCGGGCGCGACGCGCTTGAGGACGCCGATGTCCGGGGAGAACAGCTTGATCTCGATCGGCTGCGGGGCGCCCTGGAGGTCGCCGACGAGGTCGGCGAGGATGCCGGGGAACTCCCACTGGACATCGGGAAGAGCCGCGGTGAGCCGGTGGCGCACCTCGGCGATGACGTCGTCCGTGCTTCTCGAGCGGTTTGCCTTGAGCTTGAGCAGGAAGTCGCCGGTGTTGGGCTCGGTGATCGCGAGGCCCAGCTGCGCTCCCGTCCGTCGGGAGTAGCTTTCGACCTCGGGGATCGAGCGGATGATCGACTCCGCGACGAGCATCTCGCGGTTGGTCTCGGTGAGCGACGTGCCCGGAGGGGCGATGTAGTCGATGACGAAGCCGCCCTCGTCCATGGGGGGGAGGAACTCGCTCTTCAGGCCAAGCGCCAGCCCGAGACCGACGAGGAGCAGCAGGGCACACCCCGCCAGGGTCCACCAGGGCCGGCGGAGGGCGAGCCGCACGGCCTTCTCGTACGCCCAGCGGGCGCGCCGGAGCACCGCGCCGCCCTGTTCCCCTTCGCCGTCCCCGCGGCCGTGGTCGCGCGGCGCGAGCCAGGTGGCCAGCGAGGGTGTCAGCGTCACTGCGAGCACCAGCGACGTGAGCAGGGCCACGACCATGGTGAGCGCGAGGGCGCGGAAGAACACGCCGCTGACTCCGTCGAGGAAGGTGAGGGGGAGAAAGACGACCACCGGAGTCAGGGTCGAGCCCGCCAGCGGCGCGAGGATCTCTTCGATCGCCCGGTGCACGGCCGCTCCCCTCTCCATGCCGGCCGACAGTTTGCTGTGGATGGCCTCTACGACGACGATCGCATCGTCGATCACCAGACCGATCGCAGCGGCAATCCCGCCCAGCGTCATCAGGTTGAAGGAGAGACTTGCCGCCTTCATCGCGAGCAGCGCGACGAGCACGGTCACCGGGATGACCAGCGTGGCAACCCACGTCGTACCCCAGTCCTTGAGGAACAGGTAGAGGATGGTCACCGAGAGCAGGAGACCGAAGAGGATCGCCTCCCAGACCCCGTGCACGGAGTCCCGCACGAGCAGGGACTGGTCGTAGAAGAACACCAGTCGCATGTCCGGCGGAAGCTCGTGCCGAAGGGCGGCCAGCTCGTCCTTCACCGCGTTGGCGATGTCGAGCGTGCTGCCGTCGGGCTGGCTCTCGATGTTGAGGAGGACCGCCTCCTGGCCCTCCGCGGTGACGACGTTGAACACCGGCTCGGGACCGCGCTCCACGCGTGCCACGTCGGCGATCCGGACCGGGTGGCCACCGACCGTCGCAACCGTGAGCGCGGCGATTTCCTCCGCCGTCCGGACCCGCCCGTCCACGACCGTGAGGTAGAGGGTGTGGTTCTCCTCGAGCATCCCGGTCGAGGCGACCAGGTTGTTGCGGGTCAGTGCATCGTTGACATCCGCCAGCGAGAGATGCGCGGCCAGCAACCGGACGGGATCGACGACGACGTGGAACTCCGGGGTGCGCCCGCCGACAATGTCGACGCGGGCCACGCCCGGGACACGCAGGAATCGCGGCTTGAGGTCGTACCTCGCGGTCTCCCACAGGTGGGTGATGTCGCGGGTCGGGCTGGTCAGGCTGATCCCAATGATCGGGAAGACGGAGAAGGTGAAGCGGTGCACCGACGTCACGGCGGTGGCCGGGAGGGAGGAACGGATCTCCGCGAGCCGGCCGAGGACGTAGAGCTCGGCCTGGATCATGTCGGTGTTCCACGAGAAGAAGACGTTGACCTCGGCCGAGCCACGGCCGGTGGCCGACCGCACGGTCAGGGCCCCGGGGATGTCCTTCATCGCCTCCTCGATCGGGCGCGTGACCGCGGCCATCATCTCGTCGGCCGGCATCACGCCGTTGTCGACCAGGACGATGACGCGCGGGAAGTCGGTTTGGGGGAAAACCGAGGATGGCAGCGTGAGCGCGGCCCACATGCCGGCGATGCACAGCGCGATGCAGACGAAGGCGATGGTGGGTGCGTGACGGCCCGCCAGGCCCCCGAGGGTGCGCCGCGTGCTCATCGGCGGGCGGCGTGCCGCATCCGTGATGCGCGGCCGACGTGACGGATCGAGCCGTCCCTGACGACAGCGACCGAACGCACGTCAGGAACCCAGCACCCGGATCTTGCTCTCCTTGGGCATCCCGTAGGCGCCCTCGGTGACGATCGTCATCCCCTCCCTCAGGCCGTCGCCCTCGACCTCCACCATGCCACCCTCCCGCACGCCCGCCTTCACCCGGGTGAGGACCGCGTGGTCGCCGTCGACGACGGCGATCTCGTTGTTTCCCTGGTCGTCACAGACCAGCGCGTCGACGGGGACCACGAGGCAGTCCCGGCGCGTCTCGGCGACGATCCGCAGGTCAACGTACTCCCCGGGCGCGAGCCGCGAGCCTGCAGGGACAGCGACACGCACGCCAACCGTGCCGCTCGACGGGTCGACCGCGGGGCTGACGTAGACCACGTGGCCTACCACCCGGGTGGCGTCGCCCGGGCTCGCCGCTCCGGCCCCCGCGGGCAGGAGCTCCACGCCCTGGCCCACCTTCACACGCGCCGCCTCGTCGGCGCGGACACCGGCCGCCACGACGAGGCGGTCGAGATCCACGAGCTCGACGAGGGCCACGCTCGGGTCGACGGCCTCCCCCGGCCGGGTGTTGAGGCGCACCACCGTTCCCGCCAGCGGCGCCTTGATGTCGAGCAGCGCACGCTCGGCCTCGGCGGCGGCGAGATCGGCCTGCGCCGCGGCGAGCTGGGCCTCGGCGTCCTGCTCCTCGCGGCGGGACGTAGCGGCAGCCGCGGACATCGCCTTCTGGCGCTCGACGGTGAGCCTGGCGAAACCCACCGCCTCGCGTGCCCGCGCGACCCGAGCGTCCGCGACGCGAGCGTCGAGACGTACAAGCTCGTCTCCGCGCGCCACCCGCTGCCCCTCCGCACAGGTCACCGCCGCCACGGTGCCGGTGACGGCGGCTGCCACGCGGGCCCCGCCGGCGGGCCGTCCCGGTTCCGCGGGCGTCGCCTCCACCGTGCCGAAGGTCTCGACGAACCGACGCAGGGTGGTGCGGCCAAGCTTGCCGACCCGAACCGGCACCTCGCTGACGACCTCTTCCTCGGCCGGTCCGCCCGCGCGCCGCCCGATGCGCCACACCGCGAGCGTCCCGAGCACCGCGACGGCCAGGACGACGAGACCGATCCATCCGCGCTTGCCGCTCATCGCCTGGGCTCTCCGGGCCGTTGGTCTCTCTCTCGAGGGGCATGGCCGACCATTGCGGCAACTGCCTGCGATGAGGTCTGCATGGCGTCCTCCAGGCGACCGAGCGCGACCTGCGCCCTGACCTCGGCATCGAGGCGCGACATCTCGGCGTCGACCGCTTCGAGGTGGATCGAGCCGAGCTCGAGGCGTGAGATCTCGCCGGCCTCGAAGCGTGCGCTTGCCGCCTGCTCCTGCCTGCCGAGGTCGGCATCGATCGCCTCGGATACGCTCAGCGTGCGCTGTGCGGCCTCGCAGCCCGCGACCGCCTGGTCGATCTCCGCCATGGCGGCGGCCTGCACGGCAACGAACTGTGCACCGATGGCCTCGCGGCGAGCCTCGGCCTCCGCGATCGGGCCGCGGTTGCGGTTCATCACGGGTATCGGCAGGGCCACGCCGAGAAGCCACTTGCTGTCGCCCTGGTCGAACTCGTAGCCCGGTCCGAGGTGGACCTCGGGATACTGGCGCGCGACTTCGAGGGCAAGCGCCTGTTCGCTCGCGTCGTACTCCGCGAGCGAGGCGAGGATGTCCGCACGGTTGAGCAGCGCCGCCCGACGCGCCTGTGCGCTCGGGATCTCGGCGGTGGGTTTCTGAAACTCGTCGAACCCGACCCGGATCTCCGTCAAGGCCACTGCCGGCACCCCGAGTGCCTGAGCGAGCTGGCCGCGGGCCGCCTCGACACGGGCTCCGGCCTCCGCCCGTGCCATCCTCGCCGTGGTGAGGGCGAGGTGCCCCTGCGTGGCTTCGAAGGCGGAGATCTCGCCTGCGGCAAGCCGGGCGTCGAGCAGCTCGGCGTTCGCCTGGAGGATGCCCACCTGCTTGACGAGAAGCGCCTGCCTGCCGAGGGCGGCGTAGAGCTCGAGGGCCGCGCTGCGGACCTGGCTCCGCACCGACCACGCGACCGCCGCCAGCTTGAAGCGGGCAACCTCCGCGAGCTTTGTCGCCTCTGCGATCTGGTGTCGCCGCTTGCCGGCGGTGGTGAAGGGGATATCCAGGTTGAAGTCGAGGATCCACGGCGAGATCGAGTGGACGGGGGTGCTCGAATTGAAGCCCGCCGACGCGCCGAGCGCGGGGTTCTGCCTTGCTCCCGCACTGACGGTCCCGGCTTGGGCGGCGGCGACCTCCGCTCGGGCCACGTCGAGCGCCGGCTGGAAGTAGAACGCCGCCAGCGTCAGCGCCCGCAGGTTCCACGCCGAACCCCGCGCCGGGACCGGCTCGTCGTTCTCCGCCAGGAAGGCCGAGAGCCCGGGATCGGCGAACGAACGAGCGGCGAGCGTCGTGGCCGTGTCGGACGCCGAGATCGGCCGGGGCTGGTAGTGAACGCAGCCGGCGCCGGCGAGGGCCGTCACGGCGGCGGCGACCACGACCAGTCCTGGCCTGTGACGGACGGGGACGGCGTCAGGCTCCGGCGGCGTACGATGCAGGGAGGAATCCAGGCTCGTCACGAGCCTGGATCATACGCCCCCCGGTCACGCAACGCGACCGCGCCTCAAGACGCATCTCGGCGCCGACACAAGTTCGAGACGTGTCACGGACTGCGGGCCACCCCACCAGGAGAATCAACCCGCCCTCAGGATCTTCCCGTGGCCCGCCCCGCGGACTGCGATCCCGGAGCCCTCGTGTCGCTAGTTCTCCGCCTCGGCGGCAGCCTCGAGCTCGCGGATCCGAGCGCGGACGATCATCTCCGCCATGTCGGGGATGGTCTCCCAGGCGATCTGCTCGAGGAGCGGTCGGGCGCGCTCCAGCACCTTGGTGGCGATCGCCCCGAGCTGCTCCTCCGAGAGCTCTCTTTCGGCCGAGGCCGGAGTCGGCGCGACAACCGCTGGCGCTACCGGCGGCGGGATGAGCCCGACGACGCGCTGCGCGATCCGCTCGATCTCTTCCTCGGTGAGCTCACGGGGTCGCTGGGACTCCGCTGGCGCGAACGCCTCTTCAAACGGGGCCGGGACCGGTTCGGTGACGGCCGGCACCTCGACATCCGGCGCGGCCGGGGGCGGAGCAGGCTCCACGGCCACGGGCTCAAGCGGCTCGGAGAACGCACCGAACGCCTGCGGCGCCTCGCGGCGAACGGCGGCGAGGTCGAGCTTCTGCGTGCTGCCAATGTCCTTGGTGGCACCGGCGGTCACGTCCCCGAACGCCACGCCGCCCTCCGGTGCCGTGAGGAGCGTGGGGCGCTCCGGTGCCGGCGCGAAGGCCGGCGCCTCGGAGGTCGACTCGAAGTCCAGCTCCGGAACCTCGCCGGCAGCCTCCCCACCCGCCACCTCCGGCGGAGTTGCCGGACGTGTCGACGGGAACGTCTCATCCTCGGAGGCGGCACCCGTTCGCACGTCAACCCCGGCCGGCTCAGCCCAGGGAGCTTCCTCGGCGGCCGGCGGCACTTCCCCGGCTGGCGTGAAGACCGCGGCGTGGTCCGTGCCGCGACTTTCGCCGAACTCGAGGGCACCGCCGGGCTCCTCCCCGGCGTGCTCGGCGAGCTCCGGGGGAGCGGGGGGCGGCGGTGTGGTGAACGATCGACCGAGACTCGAGCTGGTCAGCTCGATCCCCTCGTCCGGCGGCAGCTCAGGCCGCGGCGGCGCCGGCACCATCCTCTCGAAACCCGTGGTGGTGAAGTCGAGCGAGGGCACGCCTTCGGGGATGCCCAGCTCCGGGAGCGACTCGCTCTCGGCCGGGGGAATCGCCTTGACGGCCTCGCTGCGGCGCAGCAGGTCCTCAACGGTGCTGATCAGCTCGCGGGCCTCGAACGGCTTGGTCACAATGGCATCGCATCCGGCCGCGAGTGCGCGGTCGCGGTCGAACGGCTCGAAGGTGCCCGTCAGCAGCACGACCGGAATGTGGAGGGTGGCGGGATCGCTCTTCAGCGACTGGCAGACATCGTATCCGTTCATGTCGGGCATCACGACATCGCACAGCACGACATCGGGCTTGACGTCGGCGATGCGCCCGAGAAGGTCGCGTCCGCTCCCGACGGCCACCACCGTGTGATCGGTCTCGGCGAACGTCAGCTCGACCACCTTCTGGATCGTGATGCTGTCGTCGGCAAGTAGCACCGTCCCTGCCATAATCACCTCTCTCACTCAGTGCTCGTCGCCTCTTGGTACCACGAAACGCCCTTACTGTCAACGAAATGTCCAGCCGGAAACGTAGGTTCGAAGGTCATCCCACCTTCCCCGTCGATCCACACCACGGTCCCGGTGTCCTCCCAGGCGGGGACCGCAAACGCCTCCCCGGCGGCGGTGGCGAAGCGCCACGGCCTGTGGAAGTGACCCCAGAGGACGACATCGACGCCAGCGTCGAAGTAACGACGTGCTCTCGCCTCGAGGTCGGCCACCGGAAGAACTCGACGGTAGGCGAAGTTGGTCTGCGCCAGGCGCTCCTCGGTCCCGCGGACGAGGCGGCTCGCGAGTCGTCGCGGGAGCAGCCGCGCCCACAGCCGGGCGGTCCCGCTCTTCGAGATCGAGCGCCACATCCGGTACTGGCGATCGCCACGATTGACCAGATCCCCGTGCTCCAGCAGGAACCGGCGCCCGCCGCTGGCGAAGGAGTGAGCCACGCCGGACGCATCACGGTAGGGGTCGAGGTCGGCGCTGTCGAGGAAGAAGTCGCGATTGCCCTCCACCATGACGATCCGGCGGCCGCCCTCGCGCAGCATCGCGAGTGCGCCCAGCCCGGCCCGTACCGTGTCGTCCCAGAAGCGGGCGTAACCTACCAGCGTGCGGAACAGGTCGCCGAGGAATACGACCTCGTCGACCTGCCGCTCGGCCAGTTGGCGGCACAACCCGAGGAAGCGCGGGAGGTCGTCGCCATGCTCTCCGACGTGAAGATCGGCCACCACGGCGCGCCGCATGCGTCATGCTAGCATTCGCCCGTGTCCGAGCCTCACACGCCCCGCAAGCGCGCCAGGGGTGGCCGTGGCCGCCCATCGGCTCCGGACGCAACGCCGCCGGATGCGCCGCTCTTCCCGTCTTCGGGCGCTGTGGCCGAGACGACTGCGCCCGCCGAGTCTCTCCCGCGGCGCGTTCTGCTCACCGGTGCGACCGGGTTCATCGGCTCGCGGATCCTCACCGAGCTCCTCGATCGCGGCTGCCAGGTCGTCGCGGTCGGCCGGCGACCATCCGCCGGCGACACGCGCGAGGGGGTCATCCGCGTCTCCGCCGACATCCTCGCCGACGGCTGGCAGCGCTGGTGCGAGGGGTGCGAGGCCGCGATCCACCTCGTCGGCATTATCCGGGAGATTCCGCGCCGCGGCATCACCTTCGACCGCATGCACCGCCAGAGCACCGAGCGGGTGATCGCCGCGTGTCACCGGTTCGGGATCACCCGTCTGGTCCACATGTCCGCGCTCGGCGCCCGTCCCGACGCCGTCACCGGCTATCAGCGCAGTAAGTGGGCGGGCGAGGAGGCGGTGCGGGCCTCGGGGCTGCGCTGGACGGTCTTCCGTCCGTCGGTGGTGTTCGGGCCGGGCGACGGCTTCACCACCTCGCTGGCGGCGCCGATTCGCCGTCTGCCGGTGTTCCCGGTCTTCGGCGACGGCCGCTCGCGCATGCAGCCGGTCGCCGTCGAGGAGGTCGCCGCCGCCTTCGTCACCGCCCTCGGCTGCGCGGCGAGCGAGGGTCGCGAGATCGCCCTCGGCGGGCCGGAGCCGCTCGCCTACGACGACGTGGTGCGCCGCACCGCTGCCGCTCTCGGTCTCCGCAGGACTCTGCTCCACCTGCCGCTCGGGATCTCGCGCGTCCTGGTCGGCCTCGCCGGCATGCTGCCATCGCCGCCGATCACCCGCGACCAACTCACCATGCTGCTCGAGGAGTCGACTTGCGATGTCGGGCCGAGCCGGGAGCTGTTCGGCCTGCCCGTCCGGCGGTTCGAGGGACCGGTCTGGCTCCGCCCGCGTTGACGACGCCCGCAGCGGTGGGGGTCAGAAGCCTTCCAGAACGGTGACCACCAGGCCGCGTGCGAAATCCTGGGCGATCTGGTCGATGGCCTGGACCTCGCGGTCGAAGTAGTTGGTGGCGCTGACGTCGACCGGGTACGACACACTGCGGGAGAAGTGGCCGTCGCGCCAGAGCACCACCGGCTTGGGGCCGGTACGGTCGACGAGCTGGACGTCCGCGATCACCGTGAGCTGGTACTGGGTGGCACGCCCCTGGGCATCGAACTGCACCGGGGAGACCGGCGCGGCGATCACGGTCCCGGAGAGCACGGCGTCGGCCTGCTCCCCGCTCGTGACGAGCTGGAAGCGCCCGCGTCGGACCCACTCCTGGCTGACCGCCTCGGTGAGCCGCTGGTCGAGCTCGGCGCGGCTGGTCTGGTTGACGAACGGCGCCACGTAGAGCTTGGTCAAGCGGGTGGGCAGGTTGGACGAGGCGCCAACCAAGTGGTACCCGCACGCCGTTCCCGCTAGCACCGCCAGCGCCCCGGCGACACGCCACGCCGCTGCCGCCGCGAAGCCGGCAATCCGGGGTCTCTGCCCCCGCCCCATCGTCATCCCCGCACCACGAACGAAACCAGCCGGTCCGGCACGTGGACCACCTTGACGACGTCCTTCCCCTCCAGCCATCTCGCCGCCGCCTCCCGGGCCAGCGCCGAGGCGGCATCGGCGGCAAGGCCGCGGTCCGCGTCCAGGGTCGTGCGCAGCTTGCCGTTGACCTGCACCGCGATGGTCACTTTCTGGGCGGCGAGCAGGGCGGCATCGTGGCTCGGCCAGCCCGCGCGCAACAGCGAGGTGTCGTGGCCGACCAGTCGCCACAGCTCCTCGGTGACGTGGGGCGCGATCGGGTGGAGCAGCCGCAGCAGGGTCTCGTACGCTCCCCGCACCACCGCCTCCGAGGCCTTCGCCTGGTGCTCCGCGAGCGAGTTGGACAGCTCCATCATGGCCGCGATCGCCGTGTTGGGATGGTAGCGCATAAGGTCGTCGTGGACGCGCTTGACGGCGGCGTGGGTGGCGACCGTGAGGCGCTCGTCGGCGGCCGGCTCGCCGGGCCGTCCGGCCGCGGCCGGCACCGCGTCCTGCAGCGCCCACACCCGCTGGAGGAAGCGGTGGGCGCCGGCGACGCCCTCGTCGGTCCACTCCGCTTCCTTCTCGGGCGGGCCCATGAACAGGGTGTACACGCGCTCGGTGTCGGCGCCGTAGCGGGAGATCAGCGCGTCGGGCGCGACCACGTTCCCCTTTGACTTCGACATCTTCTCGAGCTTGCCGGAGGTCACGCTCTGCGCCGTGATCATGCCCTGGTTGAAAAGCTCGGTGAACGGCTCATCCACGGGCACGACCCCAAAATCGTGCAGCACCTTGGTGATGAAGCGCGCGTACATGAGATGCAGGATGGCATGCTCGATGCCGCCGATGTAGAGGTCGACGGGCATCCAGCGGGCCACCCGCTCGGCGTCGAACATGCGGTCGTGGACATGGGGGTTGACGAAGCGCAGGAAGTACCACGACGAGTCCACGAAGGTGTCCATGGTGTCGGTCTCGCGCCGCGCCCCTCCTCCGCACTTCGGGCAGGTCGCGGAGGTGAACGAGGGACTGCGCTCGAGCGGATTGCCCTCGCTGCCGCCGAACGAGATGTCGGTCGGCAGTAGCACCGGCAACTGGTCGTCGGGCACAGGAACGAGGCCGTCGCGCTCGCAGTAGACCACCGGGATCGGCGTCCCCCAGTAGCGCTGGCGGGAGATCAGCCAGTCACGCAGCCGGTAGTTGACCTTGCGGCGGCCGATCCCCTTCTCCTCGAGCCACACGATCGCGTGCTCGATCGCCTCCGCCTTGTAAAGGCCGTCGAGCCACTGGCTGTTGATCGCCGGCCCGTCGTCGACATACGCCTCGCCTTCCCAACCGTCCGGTGGCTTTACCGTGCGCACGATCGGCAGGCGGTACGCCTTGGCAAAGTCCCAGTCGCGCTGGTCCTGGCCGGGCACCGCCATGATCGCCCCGGTGCCGTACGACATCAGCACGTAGTCGGCGAGGTAGACCGGCACGGGGTCGCCGGTGAACGGGTTGACCGCGTAAGAACCGGTGAAGACACCGCGCTTCTCGAGGGTGCCCTCGGTTGACAGACGCTCGATCTCGGTGGTCCGGCGCACGCGCTCGACGAACGCCGCGACCTCGGCGGCGCGGTCGGGGGTGGTCAGCGCGCCGACCAGCGGGTGCTCCGGAGCGAGCACGGCGAAGGTCATGCCGAACGAGGTGTCCGGCCTGGTGGTGAACACCTGGAAGGCGAGGCCTTCACGCCCGGCGACGCGCATCTCGAACTCGGCCCCCTCCGAGCGGCCGATCCAGTTGCGCTGCATCACCTTGACCTTCTCCGGCCAGCCCTCGAGGCGGTCCAGTCCGTCGAGGAGACGGTCCGCGTAGGCCGTGATCCGCAGGAACCACTGCTCGAGGTCGCGCTGCACCACCTCGGTCCCGCACCGCTCGCAGCCGCCGTTGACGACCTGCTCGTTGGCCAGCACGGTCCTGCACGACGGGCACCAGTTGACCGGTGCCTTGCCCCGGTAGGCCAGCCCTTTCTCCAGCATGCGGTTGAAGAACCACTGGTTCCACCGGTAGTAGGTCGGCTCGCAGGAGGCGATCTCCTTGTCCCAGTCGTAGAGGATCCCCCACACCCGGAACTGGTGCTTCATGCGGGCGATGTTGGCCATCGTCCACTCGTAGGGGTGAATGTTGCGCTTGATGGCGGCGTTCTCGGCAGGCAGCCCGAAGGCGTCCCACCCCATCGGGTTGAGCACCTTGCGCCCCTGCATCAGGAACAGGCGGAACAGGCAGTCGCCGAGGATGTAGTTGCGCCCGTGCCCGACGTGGAGGTCGCCCGACGGGTACGGGAACATCATCAGCATGTAGGTGTCCTTCTCGCCCGCGGTGTCGACGGCGGCGAAGCGCTCGGCGGCCCAGTGTTCCTGCCAGAACGGCTCGATCTTCTGTGGGTCGTAGGGTTCCGCCATGAACGCGCCTCCGGCCGGCGATTGTACCGCGCCGCCGCCCACCCACCCGAGCCTACCCGCCCACGCCCCCACGCAGGAGCGCCCGACCACCCGCCCGACCAGGGGTGAAGGGGTGGTCCCATCGGCCCGGCTTGAGGCCCGGCGCCTGAGACTCGGGGCTCGAAGGGTGGGGATGCCGAGGCTAATGACTGGGCTGGCTGGTCTCGCCCAGCGCTTCGAGGTCGGCGAGATCTTTCAGTCGGCCGGTGGCGCGTTTGTTGCGGACGAGCTCCCCGCGGCCGATGAACGGCACGTCGACATCCGTGATGCGATGGGATACTCGCGCGACCCAGGCCTCGTCGAACGCCACGCCAGTGATCTCGGTGATCAGGTCGATGCGCCGGGGCGGAAGCCCGATCTGCACAACCACTCCGGGAGCTTCGAGGTCGTGCCGGTCGACTCCCATCGCGGCAACCGGCGCGCCGAAGCTCTCCAGCGCGGCCCATACGCGCGCCACGTTGCCCGGCTCGCGCTCGATCCAGACATCGAGATCGCCGGTGGCACGGGGAACGCCGTGAACGGCCAGCGCATGGGCGCCGACCACGAGGAAGCGCGCACCTGCCGCAATCAGGCACCGCAGGAGGTCCAGGAAGTCCTCGTTCACGCGTCCTCGGATTGCCGACGGCGGCTCGCCGGCACGGCCCTCACCGGCGTCTCGTCGCGCCGGTAGTTCGGCAGAGTGAACCCGGCGAGGGCCCATGCCTCGAGCGCCAACGGCCACATCATTTCCAGGCGCTCCTCCGCCGTCGTCTGAGCACTCAGATCGTCGCCGGGCTGCGAGCCGAGAGTGAACCGCCGGATCGGCCAGCGCTGCCGATCTGCGGTCCTTCCCCTGTTACTCATAAGCATACTTTACCAGCCCAGACGCGCTACTGGCCGGGCCCCGATCAGCCACACTCGGAGGGAGGGGGCTCGGGCGTCGGCGTTGAGACCAGGGGCCGGTGGGGTCGGGCCTGGCCTCCGCGGTCGCGGTCGACGCGCTGACTGGGCCGGAAACTTGACAGCTACCTTGCGCTCCTGGCGAGTCGGGCGGCGACCTGGGCACGAAGGCTGCGCGCTTCCACGATCAGCTCCGGGGTCTTGGCGACCCCGAGGAACTCGTCGAGCGCCTTCAGCGCGGCCGGGTAGTCTCCGGCCTCGATCTTGGTAACCGCCGCGGCATAGAGCGCGGTCTCGTGCCTGAACTCCTCCCTGATCCTCGCGACCTCGGCGTCCGGAACGGGCGTGGCGTTAGCGTCGACCGACTGGGCGGCGGGCAGCGTCGCACGCGGCATCTCCCCGCCCCCGACCGGGGTGCGGGACCCCGTGCGCACGGTCTTGGCGTGCTCGACCGCCCGGCGGACCTCGGCCGCCAATCGTGGGTCGGGCGCCCTGGTCAGGACCCCATCGGCCAATCCGGACGCCTTGTCGATCTGGCCGGTCTCCGCGTAGAGCAGTGCCAGGCCGTAGGCGGCGTCGAACTGCCCAGGCGCCATCGCCAGCGACTTCTCGAACGCCGCGATCCCCGGGGCGACATCGGGGTACTGGAACAGATAAGTGTTGCCGAGGCCGGTAAGCGCTCTGGGCGAGTCCGGGTTGAGGGTGAGGCTCCTGGTGAACAGTTCCCTCGCCCTCTGGATATCGGGCGGCGGCACGGCACTCGTCATGATCCCGTTGCGCGCCGAGCGCCAGAACAGTACCTCACCGCCGAGGAGGTAGGCGCGCGCGTCGTTCGATCCTGCATTCAGGGCCTTCTCGAGGCACGCCGTCGCCGCGGCCTCGGCGCCCGCCTGGTCCTTTATCCACGCCAGGAGAGCCCACCCGGTCGCCTGAGACGGGTTAGCGTCGATGGCCGCGCGGAGCAGCTGCTCGGCGGGAGCGAAGTTGCGCGGCCCCGTCTTGCGCAGCACGTCGGCGAGCTGGATGAGCGTCTCGTCACGGGACACCGGTTCAGGCGATGGCAGCGGTGCGAGCTGCAGTTCCCCGATCTTCACGGTCAGGAACGGAAAGATGCTGCGGCCGACGTAGGTCCTGAGCTCGTTCTCGAAGCTCCCATAGTCGACCAGGAAGGCATGGCGAAATGCCGCGTCCGTCGGCTCCCCACCCGCCAGACGCGCCAGGAAGTTGCCCAGCTCACCCCTCCGGTGCGCGTTGCCGACCACGAGGTAGTGGACGACCACCCAGCTCTCGGCATAGAAGAGCGTCTGGTGATCGGCGTCGTTGTACTCCTTGGACGCATGTGTCACGGCGAAGAGAGCGTCGAGGGGGATGAGTCGCCCCCCTCGAAGAGTCTGGATGTGGTCCACGAGTGGCTTGCCGACCTCGGCCTCGTTGCCCGAGCGGTGGAACGTCGAGTAGTATTCGGCGAGGCCCTCGTCGAGCCACAGCGGCACGTGCGGAGCTGTGTTGTTGACGAAGTAGTGCGTCAGCTCGTGATACAGAATCCGCTCGCTGGCGGCCGAGTCCGAGTGGTCGAGGATGATCACGCCACCGTCCGGGCCGCCGCCGAATGCCCCGCCCACGTGTTTCTCGGGGTGACCTGTGATCGCCGCCGCGTAGCCCCTGAACATCCTCTCGTCGTCGAATACCACGATCACCATCGGTAGCGGTGTGCGGGTCGCCAGATGGGTCGCCTTTGCCATCGCCGCACGCATCGTCTCGAGGTCCTTCGCGAGCTCGATCGTAGCGTGCTTCCCAGCGTCGGAGAGCAGCGTGATCTCGCCGACTCGAAGCTGCAGCCAGCGGTCCTTCAGCCCCGGGATCTCGATCTGCGAGGCGGGGCTCCGCGCAGCGGACGAAGCGACAGCGAGAAGGCCGAAGAGGCATGCAAGAGTGCGAACTCGGGTCGAAACCGTCCCATCCCTGGACATGCGAAAGTCTCCCCCCGCCACAGTAGTCGGCCCGCCCACCGTGTCAAGGCATCCTGGGGCCTGGAGAGAACGGAACCACATCCGCCACTCCCAACACTCGACGGGACACTGCCTCGCTGCCACGCCTCGGAGGGCTGGATCGAAGGACCCGCTGCTGATGCTGCTACCATGAGTCACGGATCGCCAGGAGGGCCGGAGATGAGGCGATACCGCGGCTCCGCGTACTGTCTCGCGGTCACTGCACTACTCCTTGTCGGGTGTTCCTCCGCCTACTACGCCGCGCTCGAGAAGGTCGGGATCGAGAAGCGCGAGATCCTGGTGGACCGGGTGGAGGCGGCGCGCGACGCTCAGCAGAAGGCGCAGACGCAGTTCAGAGACGCGCTCGAGCAGTTCAAGGCGCTGGTCGGCTACGACGGCGGAAGGCTCGAGGCGATGTACGAGTCTCTGCGCGACACGTCAGAGGCGAGCACGGCCAGGGCGCGCGAGGTCCGTGACCGCATCGGGGCGGTGAAGGACGTCGCCGAGGCACTGTTCAGGGAGTGGGAGGGAGAGCTGCAGCAATACTCCGACGTCAGCCTCAGACGCAGGAGCCAGCGCCAGCTCAACGAGACGCGCGTCCGGTACCACCGCCTGGTCGCCGCGATGGACAGGGCGGCGTCGCGGATGGATCCGGTGCTCGCCGTGCTCCACGACCAGGTGCTGTTCCTCAAGCACAACCTCAACGCCAGTGCCCTCGGCTCACTCGAGGGCACCTCGATCTCGCTGCAGAAGGACGTCGACACCCTGATCGAGGAGATGCAGGTTGCCATCGCCGAGGCGAACCGGTTCATCGGCGACCTCACGAGGGAGACGTGAAACCCTCCTGCACATGGGCCTGCGGCGTGCGACGGCCGCCCCGTCGTGCCCCTGGGTCGCCCATCGGCCTGCCGTACGCCACCAAGTCTCTCCGGGCGCGAAAACCCTCGCGCGCTAGCCTGGCGGCTGCCACCCGCGAGCGCGCGGCGTCGGGACCGGGCGGGCTCCCGCCTAGGTGGGTATGCGCAGCCTCTGGCCGACCTTGATGAGGTCCGGGTTGGAGAGCTGGTCCCTGTTGGCTTCGAAGATCTTCATGTAGAGGCTCGCCTTGCCATAGTACCTCTTGGCGAGCGCGCTCAAGGTGTCGCCGGAGACCACGACGTGCCATCGTTCCTCGGGTGCGGCCGCCGGCCCCGGGAGAACCAACGGCTCCGGCTTCGTCAGGCGGATCTGGTTGACGGTGTTGTCGGTCTCGACACGGGCGTTGAACTCCTGCATGACCCTCGTCTTGACCTCGAGGCTGGAGGCCGTCCCGGAAAGCGTCACGACCTTCCCTTCGACGCGGGCGTCCAGGTCGGTAACACCCAGGCCGAGTCCGCGAACCGCGTCGAGCGCGGCTCGCACCTTCTCCTCGAACGACGTACCAAGAAGACCCATGGCGCCCTCCCTTTATGGTTTAGTGAGCGTAGCACGTCCGGCGTTCCACGATGCCAGCGGCAGCTCGCCCCGCCGACTCCACACCTCGGCTGACGACAGAAGCCCCTGGCGCAGTTTGCAGGGCTTGACAGGCACGACCTGTGGTCCCTTCCCCTGCGTGGGCGGCCTGGTGTTTGTCCGCAGGTGGCGGATCGGGTGGTCACCCCTGCGGGGCGGCGCGGCCGTACGCCCCGGGAGGGTCGGGCGGGCGCTCAGGCCCTGGCGACGCGGGTGAACCAGGCTTCGCGGAGGAACTGCCGGACGAGCTTGATCACCGGGGGGAGCCCCTCCTTGGCGAGGACGACGTAGTTCGGGACACCGGCACCCATGGCCTCGGCGACCAGACCCTCATCGTCGATGTCCTCAACCATGAGGGCGCGGAGCTGCTCGTGCGCCTTGAGATAGGCGGCGACCCGAGGATAGAAGGCAGCGTCGGGGTGGCAGGAGAGGGCGAGGAGGAGCACGTCCGGCGGGTCGGCCGGGAGCACATCGCCGACCGACTCCAGGGTGGCCCACTCGCCGACGAACAGGTAGCGCAGGTAGGGGTGGTCGGCCGCCACGCGCGGCCGCGCCAGGGCAGCGGCGATGACGTTCTCCAGCACCTGCTTGTCGGGGTCGATGACGTAGTCAGCGCCGGCCGCGATGGCATCGTGCTTCTCGGTCAGGAAGGCACCGGCGAAGATGATCCTTCCGTGGAACTCGTTGCGCCGCAACGACGCCACGGTCTCGATGCGCTGCTGGTGCTCGGTGATCGCGCCGCGCAGCAGCACGGCGACGTCGAACGAGCCCTCGCACGCCCGCTCGACGAAGTCCCAGGAGCGGGCGAACGACTCCACGTGCAGCTCGGCGAAGCGCTCGCCGAGCAGCCGCTCGGCCTCGTAGCGGTCCTTGAGATCGCCGTAGAGGATCACCCGGCCGGACACCGTCAGTTCTCCCCGGAGACGAAGCGGTCGTACTCCTTCTCGAGGAGGTCGAAGTGCTTGCTCTCCTCCTTGGCGAGGAACTCGAACATCTTCTTCACCCCGGGGTCCTGCACGATGGAGGCGCACTTCAGGTAGAAGTCGCGGGCGAGGCGCTCACGCTCCATGGCGATCTTGACGGCCTCCTCGGGCCGGGTGTGCTCGTTGACGCCAAACTTGTCGTTGCTCGCCATCGGTCCTCTCCTCCCCCGCGGATGGTAGCAGGATTTCAGAGCAGGTTGCGGCGGGTCGCGGCCGCTCTCAGCTCCTCCCGGAAACCGGGGTGAGCGACGTTGATGAGCTCGCGCGCCCTCTCGCGCAGGCTCTTGCCGAACAGCGAGGCCGTCCCGTACTCGGTGACCACGTAGTGGACGTCGGCCCTGGTGGTGACCACGCCCGACCCCTCGGCGAGGGCGTCGACGATGCGCGAGAGGGTGCCCTGCTTGGCGGTGGCGGGCAGCGCGATGATCGGCTTGCCACCCTTCGATCCCGCCGCGCCACGGATGAAGTCCACCTGGCCGCCGAAGCCGGAGTAGATGCTGCGCCCGATCGAGTCGGCGCACACCTGCCCGGTGATGTCGACGGCGAGCGCGGAGTTGATCGCGACCATCTTGTCGTTCTGCGCGATCACGAAGGGGTCGTTGACGTAGTCCGAGGGGTGGAACTCGCAGAAGGGGTTGTTGTCGAGGAAGTCGAAGGTCCTCCGGGAGCCGAGCACGAACGAGGCGACGATCTTCCCCCGGTGCAGCGTCTTGGACTCGTTGGTGATCACGCCGCTCTCGAACAGCTCGACGACGCCGTCGGAGAACATCTCGGTGTGGATGCCCAGGTGCCGCTTGCTCTTGAGGAAGAGCAGCACGGCGTCGGGGATCTCGCCGATCCCCATCTGCAGGGTGGCACCGTCGTCGATGAGCTCGGCGACGTGCGCGCCGATCGACCTCGCCACTTCGCCGATCTCGGTGACCTGGGGGAGCTCGAGGATCGGCCGGTCCACCTCGACCACATGCGTGAGCTTCGAGACGTGAATGAAGGCGTCGCCGAGCGCCCGCGGCATCTGCGTGTTGACCAGCGCGATCACGGTCCTGGCGCGTTCGGCTGCCGCCTTGGTGCACTCGATCCCGACGCCGAACGAGCAGAACCCGTGCTCGTCCGGAGGCGAGATGTGGATGACCGCGACGTCGATCGGCAGCTGCCCCTCCTCGATCAGGCGCGGGATCATCGACAGGTGGACGGGGACGAAGTCGGCCCGGCCGTCGTTGACCGCCTGGCGGACGTTGTGACCGGTGAATAGCGCGCGGTGGCGGAACGACTTCGCATAGGCGGGGTCGACATAGTCCGCCCGGCCGAAGGTCAGGATGTGAATCACCTCGACGTTCTCGAGTTCGGGGGCGCGCCGCACCAGCGCGGTGATCAGCTCCTCGGGGTTGTTGCACCCGCCGTGGAGCCAGACATGGTCGCCGGAGCGGATCGCCTTGACCGCCTCGTCCGCGCTGGTGACCCGCCGTCGGTAGAGTTCGAGCCAGTGCACGCCGCCCCCCTCAGGTGCCCGCGCAGGGCGGCTGCCGGAATTCGACACCAAACACCCGCGCGAGCGCCTCCTTGCAGCATCCGCCCTGATACAGGTAGGTGCCCCGGCACAGGCCGCGGTTCTCGGCGAAGGCGCGGTCGAAGCCTTTCTCGACCACCTCGAGGAGGATGGGGAGCAGGGCGTTGGTGAGCGAGAGGGTGGCCGAGCGGGCAGCCACCGAGGGCAGGTTGGGCACGCAGAAGTGGATGATCCCGTCCACCTCGTAGGTCGGTGTCGGGAAGGAGGTCGGTCGCGAGGTCTCGCAACACCCGCCCATGTCGATGGAGAGGTCCATGATCACGCTGCGCGGCTTCATCAGCCTGAGCATCTCGCGCGTGACCAGCAGCGGCGCACGCTCCCCCTGGACGGCCGCCGCGCAGATCAGCAGGTCCGCGAACGAGAGCGCCTTCTCGATGTTCGGCCTGGTCGCCAGCATCGTCGGGACCGGCTGGCCGAGGTGGTTGGTGGCGTAGCGCAGATGGTCGACCGAGCGGTCGAGCAGCACCACGTGCGTCCCGATCCCCAGCGCAGCCTGGGCCGCGGAGCGGCCGAGCACTCCGGCGCCGATGATCACCATGCTGGCGGGCGGGACGCCGGGCGCTCCCGAGAGCAGAATGCCCTTCCCGCCGAACTCGTTGAGGAGCAGGCCGGAGCCGATGGTGAGGGCGAGGGTGCCGGCGATCTCCGACATGCACACGCGGACCGGCGCCTGGCCGGCATCGTTTTCGAGGATCTCCAGGCCGACGGCCGTGAGCTCCTTCTCCTGCAGAGTGGCGAACGCCTCGGGCCGGGCCGCCGGCAGCGCCCAGTTGGCGACCACGATCTGGCCCGGCTTGACGACCTGGAGTGCGTTGGCTCCCGGCGGTTGGATGCACACCACCAGCTCGGAGCGTCCGAACACCTCTGCGCGGCTGTAGACGGTGCTGGCGCCGGCGTCCTGGAAGTCGGCGTCGGAGAACCCCGCTTCGAACCCGGCCCCCCGCTCCACCCACACCCGCGCCCCCTCCTGCACGAGGGCCTTCACGCCGGAAGGCGTCAACGCCACGCGATGCTCGTGGGCGGCCTTCTCCTTCGGGATGCCGATGTCCATCTCGCCTTCCTCCCGATCTTGTGAAGTGTACGCACAAGCCCGGCCGACGGCAACCATCAGCGCCGCATCCACCTCACAGGCGGCTCCTTCTCCCCGACCACCACACCCACCCAGCGTGCCCACCACCGGTCCGTGCTCTTCCAGCGAGCCTGCTCGATCTGGCTTCGGGTGCGCGGGGGGTCTCGCAACTGGCCGGCAGGCGGAGAAGGTTGTCAGCCGTCAGTTGTCAGTTGTCAGCTGTCAGTTGTCAGCTGTCCGCTGTCAGTTGTTGGCTGCGCTATCCGCGCGGCATCGGGAGGAGGGCGCCGCCGGACACGGGCAGGTCCACACCGGTCAGATGGCGTTGGCGCTCGTCGGCGAGGAACAGCACGGTGGACGCGACGTCCTCCGGCTCGGCCACGCGGTGGAGCGGGATCGCGCTGACGATGCGTTCCAGCCGGCCCGGCACGCTGAACGCGAGCTCCGCCATCGGCGTGCGCACCCAGCCCGGCGACACCAGGTTGACCCTGATGTCGGGCGCGAGCTCCTGGGCGAGCGACTGCACCAGCCCCCACAGGGCAGCCTTGGAGCCGGCGTAGTGACTGTGGCCGGGCTCCCCGCGCTGGCCGGCGGTCGAGCCGATGAAGATGACGCTGCCGCGCTCCATGACCTGCGCCGCCCCGCGCGCCAGGTAGTACGCCGAAAAGGTGTTGGTGCGGAACATGACTTCCAGGTTGTCGCGGGTGAGCGTCGCGATCGGGCCTTCGTTCCAGATCCCGGCCGAGTGGACCAGCACGTCGAAGCGCCCGGCCTCACCGAGCAGCTTGACGCACCCCCGCTCGGTGGCCAGGTCCGCCGACACCGCCCGGATCCGCGGTCCGTGGCGGCGGGCCAGCCCGCCGACGGCGTCCTTGCCGGTGCGGAAGTGCGCGATGACCTCGTCACCGTTGCCCAGGAACGCCTGCGCGCAGGCCAGGCCGATGCCGCTCGAAGCACCCGTCACCACCACCCGTCGCATGTCCACCTCCGTGACCCCCGATCGTTGTACCACTGCGGCCGGCGCTGCGATGGCCCGTCGGGCCGGTCAGACGGGCGCCTCGGCGGGCAGCGGCGCGACACCGTACGCTGCCAGCGCAACCAGCGCCTTGAGGGTGAGCCAGCGCGAAGGCTCCCCCGCGGGCTCGCCGAACGGGACCCGGTGGTGCTGTCGCCAGCACGCCTGGTCGTCCTGCCTGGCGATCACCAGCGGGAGCGTGGCAGCGATCGGCGGCGCCATCGGCCGGCCGGCCCTGGCCATGGCCGCGAGGGCGTCGAGGAGGTCGGTGCGGGAGAGCTCGGGGTGACAGAACTCCAGCCAACCTCGAGGAGCTCCCCCGGAGAGGAAGAGCCCGTGGTCGAGGAGCCAGCTCGCAGCACGCTCGGCGAGGCCGCGGAGCCGGCTCCGCTCGTTCTCCCCGAGCTCGGCGACGAGCCGCAACACCGCCACCGCCGTCACCGGGCAGCCCCCGTCGATGAGGTGCCGGAGCTCGGGGCAGGTCCAGCCTCCGTGGCCACCCTCCCGTTCCGCCAGCCACGCCATCGCCTCCCGCAGCCGGGGGTGGTGGGCGAAGCCGAAGCGCGCGAGTGCGGCGCACACCTCCGCGGTGAAGCACGATGCCGGGATCTTGCCACGGGCGGGTGAGAACCCTCCCGAGGTCGGCTGCACGAGCTGGAGAAGAGTCGCTGCGGCGCGGTCCACACGGGGGTCCTCCGGGTCGGCCCCGAGTGCCGCCAGGGCGATCACCTGCCAGGCCGTCCCGCTCCATCTCGCGCCGTAGGCGCCCGGCGAGCCCCAGTAGCCCATCGGGTGCTGCTGGGCAAGGATGTACGTGGCCGCGCCTTTCCGGCGCGCCTGCTCACGGGCGCGCTGGACCGCGGGTGAGTCACCCGGCCGGGCGAGCAGCTCGAGCTGGGTCCGCCAGACCACGCCGGGCTCCTCGTCGTCGAGGAGGAAGCGACTGGGGTCGCCGCGCAGGTGGCGCCACCAGGTCGCCTCGCTCACGCGCTCCGCCTGCGCTTGGCGATGGTGGCCTGGATCTGCTGGATGGCGCCGCTCACGCGCGTGATCTTGCGGTTGCGGGCCTGGATGGCCGGGATGTCGTCGAGCGGGACCTGCTCCGCGCGCAGCTCGCGGAGGATCTTCTCGAGCTCGAACCTGAGCAGCTCCATCTCCGGATCCGTGACCCGCTTGAGCTGTACCGCGGTGATCAGGCTGTACCCGTCAGCGACCTGACCGGCCATCGCTGGTGCCGAACCGCCCATGAACGGACTCATTCCGACCTCCGGTCGTTGCAGGGGGCTACGGTTTCTCACCTCATCGTAGACGATCGGCGCGGTGCCGTCGAGGTTGCCGGCCGCCCCTCTGGCCGCCGAGGCCGCGGGATGGTAGCTTCACGGGGAGAGCGGCGCGACGCCGCGGAGGAGCCATGGCCAGGACCCTGCTCGACCTCTACCAGGTGGAGGAGCTCTATGCGGACGAGGAGAGGCTGATCCGGGACACCGTCCGCGACTGGGTCGACGAGCGCGTGCTGCCCCACATCGAGACCTGGGCCTGGGAGGCCCGCTTCCCGCTCGAGCTCGTCCCCGAGATGGCCTCGCTCGGTCTGTTCGGCTCGACCTTCACGGCCTACGGCCTGCCCGGACTGTCGCACGTCGCCTACGGTCTGGTCATGCAGGAGCTGGAACGCGGCGATTCCGGCCTGCGCTCCTTCGTCTCGGTGCAGTCGGCGCTGGTCATGTACCCGATCATGACCTGGGGGAGCCGGGCGCAGCAGGATCGCTGGATCCCGCGCCTGGCCCGGGGCGAGGCAATCGGCTGCTTCGGCCTCACCGAGCCCGACTTCGGGTCCAACCCCGCCGGCATGCTCACTCGCGCGCGCCGCGACGGCGACTCCTGGGTGCTCAACGGCGCCAAGGCGTGGATCACCAACGGCTCAATCGCCGACGTGGCGGTGGTGTGGGCCAAGGACGATGGCGGAGTGGTGCGCGGCTTCCTCGTGGAGCGCGGCATGCCCGGGTTCGAGACGCTCGAGCACAAGGGCAAGTACTCGCTGCGCGCCTCGGTCACCTCACAGCTCGCCTTCTCCGACGTCCGCGTCCCCGAGGGCAACCGCCTCCCCGACGCTGCAGGTCTCCGGTGCCCGCTTTCCTGTCTCACCCAGGCACGCTACGGCATCGCCTGGGGCGCCCTCGGCTCCGCCCTGGCCACCTGTCACGCCGCCCTCGACTACGCGGCGACCCGCAAGCAGTTCGGCGACCGGCCGATCGCCAGCCATCAGATCGTTCAGGAGAAGCTGGTCTGGATGGCCAACGAGATCACCAAGGGGCAGCTCATGGTGTGGCGCCTCGGCCGCCTCAAGGACCAGGGGCGCGCCACCTTCGTCCAGGTCTCCCAGGCGAAGCGGAACTCGTGTTGGGTGGCGCGGGAGTGCGCCCGCCTCGCGCGTGAGATCCACGGCGCCAACGGAGTGGTCAACGAGTACCCGGTGATGCGCCACCTGATGAACGTCGAGTCTATCTACACCTACGAGGGCACCCACGACATGCACACGCTGATCCTCGGCGAGCACCTCACCGGGATCCCGGCGTTCATGCCCCCGCAGGAGTGACGCTGTCCCCTGTCCCCGGTCTCCCTACCGGCGCATGATCGAGTCGAGGATCATCAAGAACGCCGCCTGCTGCTCGGGCTCGGCCTTCTCGATCACCGCCAGGCAGCCGGTGCGGTCGAAGGCCTGGTGGAGGCGGTCAGCGGGGTGCCCCGACGTGATGATCACGCGCTTGAGGTTGACGCCCCGCCCACGCGCCGCCTCGAGCACCGCCTGGCCATCCAGTCCCGGCATTTCCCAGTCGAGCAGCATGAGGTGGACGTCGGGGCGCAACGCCTCCACTCCCTGGCGGGGGTCGTCGTAGGTCTCCACGGCGACCCGGCCGCCGTACCGCTTCTCCAGCAGCTGCCGCCAGGCGGTGCACTGGAGACGGGAGTCATCGATGATGACGACGCGTCGCGGGCTAGCGTCGCTCACGCCGGTACACCACCCGGCCACCGACCACGGTGGCCGCCGGCCATCCGCGTAGCCGCTGGCCGGCGAACGGGGAGTTGCGGGCGAGCGAGCGGAACCTCTCCGGGTTCACCGTCGCGCGCGCCTCGGGGTCGAGGAGGGTGATGTCGGCCGGACTGCCGACCTTGAGCGTCCCACCCGGCAGACGGAAGATCCGCGCCGGACCCGTCGACCACAGCTGGATGAAGCGCGTCAGCGCCATCTTACGGTGGCGGACGAGAAGGTCGTAGGTAACCGGAATCGCGGTCTCGAGCCCGATGACGCCGAAGGGGGCGAGGTCGAACTCGAGGGCCTTCTCGTCGGCGTGGTGCGGCGCGTGATCCGTTGCGAGGCAGTCCACGGTGCCGTCGAGGACCGCCTCGGCGAGCGCGGCGGCGTGCTCCTGCCCGCGCAGGGGCGGGTTCATCTTGGTGTTGGTGTCGTACTCGGAGGTGGCGACCGCCTCGTCGGTCAGGGCGAGGTGGTGGGGCGTCGCTTCGCAGGTCACCTTGACGCCGCGCGACTTCGCCGCCCGCACCTTGTGCAGCGCCCCCTTCGTGGTGGTGTGGGCGAGATGCACGCGCCCGCCGGTCAGCTCGGCGAGGATGAGATCGCGGGCCACGACGACGTCCTCGGCCGCGGCGGGAATGCCGCGCAGGCCCAGGCGGGTCGATACCGCGCCCTCGTGCATCACGCCCCCGGCGACGAGGTCGGGATCCTCGCAGTGGTCGACCACCGGGACGTCGAACAGCAGCGCGTACTCCAGCGCCTTGCGCATCAGGTAGGCATTGCGCACCGGCCTGCCGTCGTCGGAGAATCCCACGGCTCCCGCCCGGACCATCTCGCCCAGCTCGGCGAGCTCGGACCCGTCGAGGCATTTCGACACCGCACCCACGGGGTAGACACGGGCGAGCCCTGCTTCCGCCGCCCGGGCGCGGATGAACTCGGTCACCGCGGCATTGTCGTTGACCGGCGAGGTGTTCGGCATGCAGCACACCGCGGTGAAACCGCCGGCGACGGCAGCGGCGGCTCCGCTCGCGATGGTCTCCTTGTACTCGTAGCCGGGCTCCCGCAGATGGACGTGGGCGTCGATGAACCCGGGGGCGGCGACCAGCCCCGCGCCGTCGATGACCTCGGCGCTGCGGTCCTCGATGCGCTCGGCCAGCCGCGCGATCTTGCCGTCGGCGACCAGGATGTCCATTCCCTCGTCGACCCGCTGCGAGGGGTCGACGACCCGCGCGTGCTTAATCAGTAACCGGCTCACCGTGTCCTCCCGCCAGGAGATAGAGCACCGCCATCCTGACCGCGACCCCGTTCGTGACCTGCTCGAGGATCACCGACTGCGGGCCATCGGCGACCCGCGAGTCGATCTCGACGCCGCGGTTCATCGGCCCCGGATGCATGACCAGGCAGTCCCGCTTCGCGATCTTGAGCCGCTCGGGCGTGAGGGCGAAGAAGTCGTAGTACTCGCGGACGGTGGGGAAGTTCATCCTGCTCTGGCGCTCGAGCTGGATGCGCAGCATCATCACGACGTCCGCCCCGGCGATGGCGTCCTCGATGCGATGGTGGACCTCGCACCCGAGCGCGTCCATCCCGGGGGGGACGAGGCTCGGCGGTCCCGCCACCCGTACGGTCGCGCCCATGCGCGAGAGCAGCAGGACGTTGGAGCGCACCACCCGCGAGAAGGCCAGGTCGCCGACGATGGCGACCACCTGCCTCTCGAGCGTGCCGCGCCGCTGCCGGATCGTGAGGGCGTCGAGCAGCGCCTGGGTGGGGTGCTCGTGGGCGCCGTCGCCGGCGTTGATCACCGCCGACCGCAGGATCCTGGCGAGCTGGTGAGGGGCGCCCGCGTAGCGGTGCCTGATGACGATGAAGTCAGGCTGCATCGCTTCCAGGTTGCGGGCGGTGTCGATCAGGGTCTCGCCCTTCTCGACCGAGGTGCCGCTGGAGGAGAAGTTGAGGGAGTCGGCCGACAGTCTCTTCTCCGCCACCTCAAACGAGAAGCGCGTGCGCGTCGACGGCTCCATGAACAGGTTGACCACCGTCTTGCCGCGCAACGCCGGGACCTTCTTGATCGGTCGCTCGGCCACCTCGCGCATCTGCTCGGCGGTGTCGAGAATGAGCTGGATCTCCCCGGGCTCCAGCCGGTCGATCCCGACCAGATCCTTGCCGCGCAATCGGGCCGCGGGCTCGACGCTCATCCCGCCACCTCCTCTCGGGCCAGCCAGACGCCCTCCTCCCCGTCGGACTCGGTGAGCCGCACCTGGACGTCCTCGGCCACCGCCGTGGGGACCGCCCGGCCGACGAAGTCGGCGGCGATCGGAAGCTCGCGGTGCCCCCGGTCAACGAGGACGGCCAGGCGAATCGCCTTGGGACGGCCGTAGTCCATCAGGGTGTCGAGCGCCGCGCGGACCGTTCTCCCCGTGTAGAGGACGTCGTCGACCAGGCACACGACCATGCCGTCGACCTTGACCGGGAGCTCGGTGTCGCGCAGGACGGGCTGCTGGTGCGCCGGCCGCCATGGGCCGATGTCGTCGCGGTAGAGGGTGATGTCGAGCGCACCCACCGGGGGGCGGTGGCCGGTCGACGCAGCGATGAGCTGGGCGAGGCGCCGGGCCAGCGGCACGCCGCGCGTTTGCACGCCGACCAGGTAGAGGAGGCGCTCGTCACCGGCCTGCTCGACCAGCTCCGCGGCCATCCGCTCCAGGGCGCGTGCAATTCCACGTATGTCAAGCACTTGCACTCTTGCCATGGGACCTCCGCGCGCCTCGCATCGGGAGGCGATGCTAGCACAGACCACGACCCGCAGCTGCCCTGACGTTGGCCTCGAGAACACTCCTCGTATGGATCATCTCGCCGCTCCCCGCCCCTCCTCGCCGGTCGGGACGACGCGAGAGCTTCGGTTCACCAGCCGGCGGCCGTCGCGCCGTGGGATGCCCGCCCGTCCACGGGTGGACAGCGTATCCTGCCAGCGGGCCGACCGAGCGCCTCGTCGCGGCGGCCCGGAAATGACCGCAGTTTGCGGCTCGTTGAGGTGAAGATGCGGCATCCCAGCTGGCTCCTGATCCCGACCCTCCTGGTCGCCTCCGGACTTGCCCTCGCCACTCCGGCCGCGAGCGCGCAGGGGCTGGCTCGCATCCCCGCCTCCCTGCAGGGACTCGCCGCTGACCAGCTCGTCCCCGTGTATGTCGTCCTCGCGGGCGACCCGGCCGCCGCTCTCGCCGCTCCGCCGCAGGGTGGCGCCGCGGCCGCCTCGCCAGACCGCGTCGAGGCACGGGTCCACGCGCTCGAGGCCGAGCAGTCGGCCATGGAACCCTCGCTCACCGCGCTCGACGCCCGCGTCGTCTACCGCTTCCAGCGCCTCGCCAACGCCATCGAGATCCTGGTCCCGGCCCGCCGGCTGCCGGCGATCGTCGCGCTCCCCGGCGTCGTGCGCCTCGATCCGGTAGGCCGCTACCACCTGCTCAACAGCACGAGCGTGCCGTTCATTGGGGCACCGGAGGTGTGGCAGCGCGGCACCGGGGCCGGCGACGGCAAGGGTATCAGGATCGGCATCATCGACACCGGCATCGACTACCTCCATGCCGACTTCGGCGGCAGCGGCAACCCAGCCGACTACGCGGCCGACGACCGCACGATCGTCACCGACCATCCGTTCCCCACCGCCAAGGTCGTCGGGGGGTGGGACTTCGCCGGCGACGCCTACGATGCGAGCGAGCAGGCGACCAGCACGCCCGCACCCGACCCGGACCCTCTCGACTGCTTCGGACATGGCACCCACGTGGCCGGGACCGCCGCCGGCTACGGCGTCCTTGCCAACGGGCAGACCTACACCGGCCCCTACGACACCACGACCAACTTCTCCCAGTTCACGGTCGGTCCCGGCGTGGCACCGATGGCCGACCTGTACGCCCTCAAGATCTTCGGGTGCAGCGGGTCGACCAACCTGGTCGGCCCCGCGCTCGAGTGGGCCGCCGACCCCGCCCACCACATGGACGTGGTCAACCTCTCGCTCGGCTGCGACTTCTGGTGTGACTCGCCGACCGAGCTCACCGCCCTCGAGAACCTGACGGCGCTCGGGACCGTGGTGGTGGCGGCGGGCGGCAACGCCGGCAACACCTTTTACGACGTCAGCGACCCCGCCGCCTCGGAGCACGCGATCGCGGTCGCGGCGTCGATCGACAACGGTCTGACCAGCCCGGCGCTCCAGGTCACGCAACCCCCCGCGATCGCGGGCCTCTACCTGGCCGCCGAGGGGGCGATCACGAGGCCGCTCTCCCAGTCCGGCCCGGTCACCGGGACAGTGGTCCAGGTCCAGCCGGCCGACGCCTGTGCCGCCCTGACCAACGGCTCCGCCGTCCGCGGCAAGATCGCGCTCATCGACCGCGGCACCTGCCTGTTCTCCGCGAAGATCACCAACGCCCAGTCCGGTGGGGCCATCGCGGTCGTGCTGGTCAACAACGTGGCCGGTGATCCGATCGTCATGGGCGGTGACTCCAGCGGCATCACCATTCCCGGCGTGATGATCGGCCTCACGTCGGGCACGACGATCAAGGCGAAACTCAGCCAAGGCGTGGCGGTGCGCCTCGACGCGAGCCTCACGGTGTCCCGCCCGGACCTCGCCGATCAGATCGCCGACTTCTCCTCGCGCGGTCCGCGGTCCTGGGACTCGGGGCTCAAGCCCGACCTCGCCGCCCCCGGCTACCGGATCGTCTCCGCCGCCATGAGCAAGGGAACCGCAGGTGTGGAGATGAGTGGCACGTCGATGGCGACGCCGCACGTCTCGGGCGCCGCGGCGCTCATGCGCCAGGTGCACCCGGACTTCAGCGCCAACGACGTCAAGGCCGTGCTGATGAACACGGCCAGGCCCACCAGTGTCGCGGGCGCGCCCTACCCCGAGTCGCGGGTCGGCGCCGGGCGCGTCGACCTCGCCGCGGCGGCGAACGCGACGGTCACGGCGGTGAACGACGGCGACCCCTGGGCGGTCAGCCTCTCGTTCGGTGTCGTCGAATCGGCGTCGCCCACGACGAGGACGGGAAAGATCCGGCTGGCCAACTACGGCAGCGCGCCGGTCACCCTCTCGGTTTCGGTGGCGCCGACCCTCGCGCCGGCCGGCGTCGGCCTCGTCCCCGGTGCGACCAGCGTGACCGTGCCCGCGCGCGTCTCGGCGGGCCATCCGGGCACCGCAACAGTGTCTGTCACCCTGAGCTTCGATCCGCAGCACTTCGTGCCGGCGGCCGACCCGACCACCCCGGACACCCAGTCCGGCCAGGCCCGCTTCGTCCTCCCGGAGGCCACTGGCGCGCTGCTCTTCACCGGCGGGGCGGGCGGCCCGACCCTCCACGTTCCGTATTACGCCGTGCTGTCGCCGATCTCACGGACGGCCGTGGCCGCCGAGCACCTGTGCATACCCGCGGGGCCCGGGACAGTCCCGGCCGTGCTCCCGGTCGGCGGGATCACGGGCACGCCGCCGGAGGTGGTGTCGGCGTTCCAACTGGGTGCCGAAAGTTCGTCGCTGGTCGCGACGGACCCGGCGACCCACGCCGCCGACCTGATCGCGGTGGGCGCCGCGTCGGACGCCGCCAGCCATGCGAGCTTCTCCGACGCGACGGTGTACTTCGGGATCGCCACGGCCGGCGAGTGGACGACGCCGCAGCCATTCCTGAACACAATTGAAGTCCACATCGACACCAACGGCGACGGAGCCGACGATGACGTGGTGACCGCGCAGAATTACGGCACGCTCGCCTCCGGTGATCCGACCGACTCGGGCAGCGCGACCGACACCTTCGTCACCGGCGTCGCGGCGAGCACCGCCAACACCCAGACGATCGACTCGCTGGTCAACATCGTGCCGCCCACGGTCGCCGACACCCGGCCGTTCAACGACAGCGTGCTGATCTTGCCGGTCAAGGTCGCCTCGCTCGGCCTGACCTCGGCCCAGCCGAGCTTCACCTACTACGTGCGCACCTACACCTACGCGGGGGGCGAGACGGTCGACACGTCGCCGCGCGTCACCTTCGACCCGACTCATCCCACCGTCGACACCGCAACAGGCCTCGACGGCACGCCGCTGTTCCTGGCCGGCGAGCCGATCACCCTGCGGATCGACACTTCGGCGACGCCCCCGGTCAAGGTCCTCGTCCTGCACCACACCAACGGCGACGGCGCCCGCGCCGAGATCGTCACGCTCGACAGTGAGGGCTCGGCCGACCTCTCGGTCGCGCTTGCCCAGCCGCCGCTCTTGCCGGTGGACCATCCTACCGACCTGGTGCTCACCGTCCGCAACAGCGGGCCCAGCACCGCCGTGTCCACCCGACTGGTCGACACGCTCGCCCCGGGCGTCACCCTGGTGGCGGCGAGCGCGAGCAAGGGCGGATGCACCGTCGCGGCCGGGCAGGTGACTTGCGCGCTCGGCAACCTGGCGCCGTCGACGTCGGCCACGGTCACCCTCACGGTGACGGCGAGCGCTCCGGGGACCTGGACCAACCAGGCGACGGTGGGGGGGTCGGGCTGCGACCCGCAGCCGGGCAACAACGCCGCCGCCGCGACCAGCACGGTCGGTGGGCGCGCCGTCCGCCGCCACCTTCTCCACCGCTGATCGTCCTCGGCTTCGAGCGCCTGGCCTCACGCCTCGCGCGGCTCGCTCCGACCGGGCCAGTACTCCAGCGCAAGCGCGCCGATCACCAGGGCGGCGCCGGGCGGGACGTAGGCCGGCGGTATCTCGCCGAGGAGTAACCAGGTCCACACCGAGGCGAGCACCGGCTCGAGGAGCAGTGCGAGGTTGACGCGGTACGCCTCGAGGTGGGCAAGCGCCCAGTTGAGCAGGGTGTGGCCGACCAGCGTCGGACCGACTGCCATCGCGATCAGGGGCAGCCAGGAGACCGTCGTGTACGGCCGCGGCGGAACGCCGGAGAGCGCCACGGCGGCGACCAGCGCGACCGCGGCGGTGCCGTTGACCAGCAGGAGGTAGCGGTCGAGCGGGACCTCGGTGCGCACCCGCTTGCCGATGATCAGGTAGCCGGCTCCCGCCACCGCGCCACCGAGCGCGAGGGCGTCCCCGAGGAGGGCACGCCAGGACAGCTGCACGTCGCCCCAGGCGATCACCGCGACCCCCAGGAAAGCGAGACCGAAGCTGGTCAGGTTGCGGGCTCGGATGCCCACGCCGAGCAGCCGCGGCGAGGCCAGCAGCACCCACAGGGGCGTGGTTGCCACGAGCACGACCGAGGCGCTCACGCTGGTCAGCCACAGCGACGGGATCCACAGGCCGAAGTGGAGCCCGAGGAGAACTCCCGCGAGGAGCGCCGCGCGGCGGTGCCGGCCCTCCACGCGCACGCCGCCGCGGGCCGCGGCGATCGGCAATAGCAGGAGCGAGGCGAGGACCATCCGCCACATCGCCACAGCCAATGGCGCCGCCTGCGTGAGACGCGCCAGCGGCGCCCCCCAGGACACCGCGATGATGGCGACGCCAAGACCGAGGAGTGGTCGCCCCCTCAATGCGAGAAGCCCTCCGCCAGGCCGGCGGCGATGGCGTGCGCCAGCTTCTCGCGAAAGCGCCAGGTCAGCAGTTCCGTCCGATCGTCCTCGTTGTTGAGGTTGCAGATCTCGACCAGGACCGCGGTCGGCACCTCGGTGTAGCGCAACACCGCAGGAACCCAGCGGGAGCGGCCACGCAGCACCGAGGAGCGCACGGGCTGGAAGGGATGCACCGGAATGCCGTAGCGCTCCGCCGAACGGACGATCGCCTCGCCGAGCTGCGCCGAGAGCGCCTCCGAGCGGGACCGGAAGGCGAGGGAGAAGCGCGGCGCCGCCATCCCCCGAGTCTGCCGGCAGGCGTACACGCTCGCCGGGTTCGGGCCACGCGACGAGCGCAGGCTGCGCGACGGGACATAGACCATCATGCCGCGCACCGAGGGATGCAAGGAGTCGGCGTGGATCGACACGAAAACGACCCGCTCGGGGTTGACCTTCTGCTTCTCGAGCCGGGCCAGAATCGCGTTGGCGAGGATCCAGCGCAGGTGTACCCCGGTAGGGGCGTCGGAGAGGTCGAACGGGGGGTCGACGAGCAGGCGCTGGCTGCGGCTCGGCGGCAGCTCGTCGCGGTCCTGCGGCGCGCCGCCGCTGCTGGTGTCCTGCACCGTGGTCCACACGGTTGCGCGGGTCTCCTTCTCGAGTACGCGCCTCACCCGGGCCATGACGTCGTACGTGTAGGTGCTCTCCCACACCGTGCCGACGGTGGCGCCGCTGTCGTTGCCCCCGTGGCCGGCGTCGAGGATGACGTGAATGCCATCGAGGTTCGCGGCCCGGATCGCGCGCCGGATGGCGGCCAGCGCCTGCCGCTCCTTCTCCCACTCGAGGCGGCGCGGGTTGCCGGGAGGGAGGAACTCGGGCAGCAGCAGGTCGAAGGGAATCCGCACTTCGTAGCCCACCGGAATCGAGGTGACGTCGCTGATCCCCGAGCGCCTGGCCAGCTCGAGCGCGGTGGCGTTCACGTCAGAGGCGTGGAGCTGGCCGGTGAAGCGCACCACCACGGAGGAGTACAGCGCCTCACCCGCGCGCAGCCGGTAGATCGCCTCTCCGTCGCGGTACTCGAGCACGCCGCCGGGAGCCTCGGCGATCGGCGCGATCTCCGGCGTGGCCCGCGGCCCGGGCCGCGTGGCGAGCGCTGGACTCGACCGCGTGGCGGTCGGTGTGGGTCCCGGCTCGAAGTCCGGGGGGCCGGGCTCCAGCACCGCCGAGCGCTCGGCGGGCGCGGCCGCGCCTGGCGTCCGTATCTCGCCGGCTGGGGCGGTGGTCCGGGCGGGCTTGCCCCCCTCGGGCGCGACCGCGCGGAACTCCGCCCCCAGGAGAGTGGCCGGGACCATCGCCCGGTCGCCCCGCGCGGGGTAGAGGGTGAGCTGCGGGTTGGCCTCGCGGAGCGCGGGATAGACGGATCCCTCCCCGCATAGGAGGTCGGCGAGCTCCCACCACGACTCGCTCTCGCCCTCGAAGGGGCCGACGAAGACGTGCTCCCAGCCCGCGGCGGTCCGCCGGTCGGCGGGAAAGATCGCCCGGAACGCCGCCACGCGCAGCTCGCCGCGCAGCAGTGCCCACGGCACACCTACCCGGACGTCGCGCAGCGGCGTCGAGAGCTCAGGGTTGGCGGCCGCGAGATCGCGCCACGACGCCACGTCCCCGCTCAGGCGACGGGCCAGGTCCTTCCACCCTTCACCGGCCTTCGGCAGCGTGAGGAGCACGGGCCGAGTCCCGCGGCGCCATTCGACGCGGTCGCCCGCTGGGGTGCGCGCGGTGAGCACGCCGGGCACGCTCGCGGCTCCAACCACGAGCGGGAGCGCCACGACGACCGCCAGCGCACGCCACCCGCGACCGGAGACCTCTTCGCCGGGACGATCGCCGCGGCTCACGCGCATCTGCCCTTTCGGTGCCGGCACACGCCGTTGGATGGTAGCAGAGCGCTCACCGCGCCAGGCTCGGCGGCCGCCCGGTCAGGCGGCGCCGTGCTAGACTTTTCCTGCCTGACGACAGATCGATGCCGGAACGGATCGCGGTCAACGCCTGGTTCCCGCAGCCGGAGCTCACCGAGTGCTCCCTGTGCCGGGAGACCAGGTCAGTCCTGGCGCCAACGACGGCGGCGCTCGCGGGTGAGGTCGCACTCGACCTCATGGCACTCGGCCGTGTCCCGGCATTGCTCGGCGCCGCGCTGAGCCGCCTCGCCCGCGGTCTCGGGTCCGGCCGCGTGGCGGTCCTGGTCCCCGAGGCGGGTGGGAAGTGGCGGGTATTCGCCAGCTCGGACCTCGACCAGACCCACGACCTGATGATCGACTCCGACCGTTACCCCGAGCTCCTCGAGGTCCGGCGCACCGGAGTCCCGTTCATCGCCCGCTCCGTCGACTCGACGCCCAACCTCGTGCTCTCCCGCCAGATGCTCGCGGCAGCCGGCGTCCGCGCCGTCGCCGTCTTCCCGATCTTCCTCGCAGCACCGAGCGGCGAACCCGTGGTGCTCAAGGTCTCGCTGGCTCGCGAGCTCGACCCCCAGGACGAAGCTTTCGCCACCCTCGTCGCGCACCTGCTGGTCCACCGACTCGCGCTCCTGCCCACCCAGGAGGCCGCGCACCAGCTCGGCCTGTCGAGCGCACCGGCCGGCGGCCCCAACCCGGCGGCGCTCCTCCGCCTGGTCCCCGTCCCCGCGCTGGTCGTCGACGACGACGGCCGGGTGATTCACGCCAACCCCCGCGCCGCCTGGATGCTGCGCGGCCGCGAGGGACGCACGAGTTCGGGGAGCGTCATCCTCCGACTCGAGCCCGAGCGGATCTGGCTCGGCCAGGATCCCCGTTGGGAGGCGACGCTGGTGAGCGGGAGCCATCCCCGCCTGCTCGGCTGGTCGAACCGCGTCGGGGAGAATCGCACCCTCGTGCTGCTCGACCAGCACCCCGAGGAGCGGCGCCACTCCCAGGACAGCCGGATCCGCAGCGCGCTCGCGCAGAAACTCCACGAGCTCGAGGCGGCCAACACCCTGCTCGAGGAGCACGCCCGCAAGCGCGCGCGCTTCGTCTCGGACGTCGCCCACGAGCTCAAGACTCCTCTCGCGATCCAGCGCTCGTACCTGGAGACCCTGAGCGGCGATCTCTCGGAAGGGTTGAGCCAGGAGCAGCGCGAGTTCCTCGCCGCGGCGCTGCACGGTGCCGAGCGACTGCACAGGCTGGTCGAGGAGCTCCTCGACCTCGCGGCGCTGGAGAGCGGAAACCTGCCCCTCACGCTGGAGCCGGTGTCGAGCGAGGCCCTCGCGGACCAGGTGATCGCCGACTTGGAGCCGCTCGCCGAGCGTCATGGCGTCACCCTGCGGCGGGACGGCGACCCCAACGCGACCATCCGCGCCGATCGTGAGCGCCTCGCCCAGGTGCTCCGCAACCTGGTCGAGAACGGCATCAAGTACGGCCGGGCGGGAGGCGAGGTCACGGTGCTGTTCGAGCGCCTCGCCGACCGTGCCCTGTTCACGGTCCGCGACAACGGCATCGGTATCCCCTCCGACGCGCTGCCGAGCATCTTCGAGGAGTTCGTCCGGGCACCCGGAAACACCGCCTCGGACGGCGTGGGACTCGGGCTCGCGATCGTGCGCCGGTCGGTAATGGCCATGGGTGGGCGGGTGTGGGTCGATAGCGACACCGGACGCGGCAGCCGCTTCTTCGTCGAGCTGCCGCTGTGGACCGGCGAGCGATGACCGCGACCGAGGCGGCACGCCGGCTGCTCGCCTCGCCCCTCCTCCGCCGCCTCTCCTCCGCGTGGGAGGGCGGACGCTTGTACCTTACCGGCGGGTCGCTGCGCGACCGCCTGCTGGGGCTCCCAACTCACGATCTCGACATCGTCGCCGAGGGCGACCCGGCGTCCGCCGCGCGCGCCCTTGCCGCGGTCTTCGGCGGCAGGAGCTTCCCGCTCGGCCGTGCCCCGGCGGTGACCTGGCGAATCGTCGCCGACGGCCTCCAGCTCGACGTCGTCGCGATCGACACCAACGTCGAGACCGACATCATGCGCCGCGACTTCACCATCAACGCCCTGTTCTGGCGCCTGCCTCGCGGTCCCCTTCTCGACCTCGTGGGAGGCCTGGACGACCTCGCGGCCGGCCGCATCCGCGTCGTCCGCGAGGCCAACCTGCGGAGCGATCCCCTCCGTGTGCTGCGCGCCTTCCGCCTGGCGGCGAGCCGCCCGCAGCTGCGCCTCACCGCCGAGGGCGAGGCCCAGCTCTCGGCGGCCGCCCGCGGCCTGAGTTCTGTCGCGAGCGAGCGTGTCGTCGAGGAGCTCCGCCTGCTGCTCGCGGCGCCCGGCGTCGAGCGGGCCTTGCTCGGTGCCGCGCGGTGTCAGGTGCTGACCGCATTGCTCCCGGGGTGGCAGTCAGCCGATGCCAGCCGGGAGGCTGCCTCCGTCGCCGCCAGGCTCGCCAGGGGTGCCGCAGGCCGGGGTGCGTTGGCACGTGGGGCCACCGAGATCGCTCCGGCGGTGCTCGGCGCTCCGGCAGCGGGCTTCCCCTCACGTTGGGACCCCGCGGCTGCCGCCGACGCCCTCGCCGCCGTCGGCTGGCCCCTGCGGCAGCGTCAGCGTGCGGTCGCCGCGGCGGGGCTCGGCGAGCGGTTGGCGAGGTGCGTCGACGACGACCGATTCGCCTCCCGCGCCATCGCCGCCGAGGCCGGCACGCTTTTGCCGGCAGCCCTCGCCTGGTCCCTCGCGCGCCGCCAGGAGCATGATCCCGACCCGGCGCGTGCCTTGCTGCGTTGGTGGCGACGCTTCGACGAGGCCCCGCCGCTGCTCTCCGGCGACGAGATCGCCGAGTTGTGCCGGTTACCCGAGGGTCCCGCACGGTCGGAGGCCGTCCGCGCCCTCCGGCTCGCCCGGGCGCGCGGCGAGGTGCGGACCCGCGAGCAGGCCCGCCGCTGGCTCCTGAGCGGGGGGTGAAACCCTCTCCCTGTGGTAGATTGTGCCCATGGACGCGCCGTTGGGCCTGGACGACCTCCTGCGTTTCATGACCAAGAAGGGTGCGTCGGACCTGCACCTCAAGCCCGGCCGTCCGCCGCTCGTCCGGATCGGCGGGAAGCTGATCCCGATCAAGTCGGTGCCGCTCAAGCCGAAAGACGTCGAGGACATGGTCTTCCCGCTGCTCAAGCCGGTTCAGCACCGGAAATGGGAAGAGCGCCAGTCGGTCGATCTCGGCTATGGCGTCGCCGGGGTGGCACGCTTTCGCTGCAACATCTTCCAACAGCGCGGCTCGATCGCTGCGGCGTTCCGCAACATCCCGTTCGACATCAAGAACTACGAGGAGCTCAACCTGCCTGACGTGGTGGCCACCTTCGCCAACCTCCCGGCGGGGCTCGTCCTGGTCACCGGGCCGACCGGGTCGGGGAAGTCCACCACCCTGGCCGCGCTGGTGCAGGACATCTCCCGAACCCGGCCCTGCCACATCGTCACCATCGAGGACCCCATTGAGTTCCTCTTCACCGACCACCTGGCGACGGTCTCGCAACGCGAGGTGGGCACCGACACGCCGGGCTTCGCGGAAGCGCTCAAGAACGCCATGCGCCAGGACCCGGACGTCATCATGGTCGGTGAGATGCGCGACCGCGAGAGCATCAGCGCCGTGATCACCGCGGCCGAGACCGGCCACCTCGTGTTCTCCACCCTGCACACCAACAGCGCGAGCCAGACCATCGACCGGATCATCGACGGCTTCCCCTCCGAGCAGCAGGGCCAGGTGCGCTCGCAGCTCTCCCAGGTCCTCCGGGCGGTCGTCTCCATGCAGCTCGTGCCCAGGAAGGACGGCCAGGGTCAGCTCCCGGCCATCGAGGTGCTGGTCAACTCGCCGAAGGTCTCCAAGCACATCGAGAAGGGCGAGATCAAGGACATCCACGAGGAGATCGAGAAGTCCGTCAGCTACTACCGCATGCAGACCATGAACCAGAGCCTCATCGCCATGCTCGCCAACGCCGTGATCACCTACGAGGTGGCGATGGAGAAGTCCCTCGATCCCGAGGACCTTTCGCTCAAGCTGCGCAAGATGTTCCCGAGCATCGAGGAGGCGCAGCGGGAGGGCAGGATGGCGCCATCACCCGCGGACTTTGCGCAGATCGTCGAACTGATGGAGATCAAGCGGCTCTACGAGGAGCAGGAGGAGCGCTGGAAGCAGCGCTTCTCGGAGAAGGACGAGATCATCGCCCAGCTCGAGGGCCAGCTCGGCACCCTGAAGCAGGAGTCGGCGACGGCCACCACCACCATGGCCGAGATGCGCAACCAGCTCGAGGCCTTGCGCGCCGAGCGCGAACGCATGGTTACGGAAGCGAACGCGCGGATCGACAAGCTCAACGACCGCATCCGCGAGCTCAACCAGCAGCTCGCCGGCTCCGGGAAGGCTCCGGCGGCAGAGAAGCCCGCCACCGGCTTCTTCAAGCGGTAGGCCGCGCACTCTCGATCGGGCTTGGGGGCTAGCGGCCCGCGGCTGGAGAAACAGCCGATGCGTCGCTGCCGGGAGGGGAACCGATCAGGCCATCACCGGCGGGCAACGCGCTGGTGAGGAGCCTCGGCGCGTCGCCGCCGACCGGTTACTCCCACCTCACCTGCCCGCTGAGCGCGAGGCAGGCGGTGATGAGACCGACCGCGAGGAGCAGCACTCCCGTGGCCGACATCCCACAGGTGAAGATGGGGCTGCTACCATCCGCGGCGTCGGAGTCGTCCGGCTTCATCCGGTTGAGGACGAGAGCGATGGGATCGCCGACCCGGTCGCGGGGCGGGGCCGACCCGATCTTCGACGTGGCGCTGAATTCCCTGCCACGGCTCGGATGCCGGCAAACCGGCGCGCAGAGTGTCCGGCACCAGTCGGCCGGCTCTTCGGCGAGCGCCACCACTCGGACCTCAAGCCCCGAAGCCACCAGCCTCAGGCCTCAGGCCCCTCCACCGACGCGACCCGTCCATCTCCCGCGTAGTCGAGTCTGACCCGCACGACGCGCGAGCCGAGGCCGCCGGACCACGGCCAGCTCTCCGGCCATTCGACGGCGGTGACTGCATCCGGGTCGTCGAGGGCGTCGCCGAGGCCGACCTCGTCGAGCGGCGCACCGGGCCGGCCGCGCAGGCGGTAGAGATCCGCGTGGTGGACCCGACGGATGGGCCCGCCGGCGACGGCGTAGCTCTCGAGGAGGACGAACGTCGGCGAGCACACCTCGGCCGGATCTCCGCCCAACGCCCCGACCAGACCGCGCACGAGCGTCGTCTTACCGGCGCCAAGCGGGCCTTCCAGGAGGACCAGGTCGCCGGGCAGCAGGAGTCCTGCAAGCTCGACACCGAGCGCCTCGGTGGACCCTTCGTCGGCGAGGTCGCGGCGCCGCGCCGCCCCGGCTCCCAGGTTCACAGGGCCTCCCGCGCCTCCGCTTCGGCGGCGGCGAGGTGGTCGACGACGACGCTGGCCGGGATGGCGCCCGGAAAACGCTCGGCAGCGAGCTCGCCCGCCCGCCCGTGCAGCCAGGAACCGGCACCCGCGGCGGCGCGCCCCGCCAGCCCCTGGGCGAGGAGTCCGCCCACCAGACCGGTGAGCACGTCACCTGACCCGCCGACCGCCAGGCCCGGACCCCCGGTCGGGTTGACGAAGACACGACCCTCGGCCTCGACGATCACCGTCCTCGCCCCCTTGGCCAGAACGGTCGCCCCGCTGCGGGACGCCGCCTCGCGAGCCGCCGCGAGCCGGTTCGCGACCACCTCGGGGGTCGTCGTCCCCAGCAGTCGCGCCAGCTCGCCGGGGTGCGGCGTGAGGACGGTCGGGGCGCCGCGCCCCCTGAGTCGTTCGAGCTGCCCCGACATCAGGGTGAGGGCATCGGCATCGAGGAGGAGCGGACCGTGCCAGCTCGCCAGGATGCGGTCGAGCAGTTGGCGCGGGCCGTCGCCGACACCGAGGCCGGGTCCGACGGCGAGCGCCGTGGCCTTGTCGAGCAGCGCCTCGATCCCTTCCCCACCCACCATGCCACCGGCGTCGGCCGGCAGCGGATCGACCATCGCCTCGGGAACCTGCGACTGGATCGGCGCCACCGCTCCGGCAGCGGTCGCGACCGTGACCAGGCCGGCGCCGCTGCGTACTGCCGCCTTGGCACCCAACGCGGCGGCGCCGGCGCGACCGAGCCGGCCGGCAACCAGCAGAAGATGGCCGAAGTCTCCCTTGTGGGCGTCCGGCGCCCGTCGGGGCAGCCACCCCGCCACGTCGGCGGCCTCGATCATCCCGAGCGTGGCCTGGTCCTCGATGACCCAGGGCGGGATACCGATCTCACCGACCGCGACCTCGCCGCACGACCAGCACGCCGGCGGCAAAGCATGCGCGAGCTTGGCGGCGGCGAAGGTGACGGTCACCGAGGCTTCGATGGCCGGGCCGGGAATGGCGGCCGAAGAGCCGGACAGCCCCGAGGGAACGTCCACCGCCACCACCGGCCGGCCAGCGGCGTTGATGACCTCGACGATCGTCTGCCAGCGCCCGTCGAGGGGCCGGTCGAGGCCGGTGCCGAAGAGCGCATCGACAACGACGTCGCAGCTGGTCACCATGGCGGAGAAGGTCTCGAGCCCGATCCCTGCGCACTCGCTGACCGGGACACCGTACGCCCGCGCGAGCGCGAGTTGCCGGGCGGCATCTCCCTTCAGGGTGCCCGGCTCGACGAGCAACGCGACCTCGACGGCGACGCCCCGGCAGCGCAGCTGCCGCGCCGCGGCGAGTCCGTCCCCGCCGTTGTTGCCCGGTCCGCACGCGATCAGCACGGCCCCGACCTCGGGGAAGCGGTCGACCACGGTCTCGCTGACCGCCTCGGCGGCGCGCTCCATCAGCACCATGCTCGGCATCCCGAGCTCCCGGATGGTGATCCGGTCGGCCTCGCGCATGGCGGCGTTGTCGAGCACCGGGATCATGGCCACCTCCGGATTCCATCCTACCCCCGACAACCCAGGGGTGCCCTTCCCCACCACCCATCAGGCGGTGCCCACCCCTGCCACCCTTCCAGGCATGCCCTTCCGAACCCCCCACCCAGAGAAGCGCAACGACACTGATCACCGCCACCCATGCCGATCCGCGCTCCTCGCGGTCGCCCGCGGCAACCTCAGGACGGAGGTTGTGCCCGCTCTCGTCTTTCCTCCACCCCTCGGTGGGCGTGCGGGTGTGCACCCCTGGTTGGTCGGAAGGGAGGGCAACCCTGGTCGGTCGGGCGGGCGGGCAGCCCGACCTCCTGTGCTAGCCTTCCCGGGCTCGCCGGACCACCGGCGATGGGAGGTGGGATGACCCGCGGCGCTTCGGTGCTGCTGCGAATCACCGGGGCGATGGCGTCGCTCGCGCTTCCAGCGCAGGTGCTGGCCAGCGAGCCCGGCAACGGCGCCCAACTGGGTACACAGCTGCCGGCGTGGAGCGCGCTCCCCTTCGCCGGGATCCTGCTCTCGATCGCGCTCTTCCCGCTGCTCGCGCCGCGTTTCTGGCACCACCGTTACCCGGCCGTCGCGGCTGTCTGGGCGCTCGTGCTCGCGATCCCGTTCGTCGCGGTGTTCGGCCGTCCGGCGCTGTTCGAGATCGCCCACATGGCGATCATCGACTACGTCCCGTTCATCATCCTGCTCGGCGCGCTCTTCACCATCGGCGGCGGGATCTTCATCCGCGGCAGCCTGCGCGGCTCGCCGTGGGTGAACGCGACGATCATGGTGATCGGCACGCTGCTCGCCTCGTGGATCGGGACAACGGGTGCATCGATGCTGCTCATCCGGCCGCTGCTGCGCGCCAACCGCGACCGCCGGCACAAGGCGCACACGGTGGTGTTCTTCATCTTCCTGGTGGCCAACATCGGCGGCGCGCTCACGCCGCTGGGCGACCCCCCCCTCTTCCTGGGCTTTCTCCACGGCGTGCCGTTCTTCTGGACCTTCACGATGTGGGACGAGATGCTCCAGGTGGCCGGCCTCGTCCTCGCCGCCTATGTGCTCCTCGATCTCTACCACTGGCGGCGCGAGGACCCGATGCTCCGCCGGCCGTCGGAGGCGCCCGGGGAGCCGCTACGCATTGAAGGCTGGCACAACGTCCTCTTCCTCGGCGGAGTCCTCGCGGCGGTCGTCCTGTCGGGCGTCTGGCATGCAGGGGATGTGACGATCCTCGGGGTCCACCAGCAGGTCCAGAACCTGGTCCGTGACGTCCTCCTCGTCCTCATGGCGACGGGGTCGTGGCTGACTACGCCGAAGCGGATCCGGGAGGAGAACGAGTACTCCTGGGGGCCGATCAGGGAGGTGGCGATCCTGTTCGCCGGCATCTTCATCACCATCATCCCTCCCCTCGCCATGCTCAAGGCCGGCGAGCACGGAGCTCTCGCCTTCGTGGTGAGGGCCGTGCAGGATCCCGCACACTTCTTCTGGGCCACCGGAGGTCTGTCGTCGTTCCTCGACAACGCCCCCACCTACCTGACGTTCCTGTCGACGGCGCTCGGCCGCCTCCACCCCGGCCTCCCGGAGCGCCAGGCGATCCTGCAGCTGATCGCGGAGAACCCCCACTACCTCCAGGCGATTGCCACCGGGGCGGTGTTCATGGGCGCGAACACCTACATCGGCAACGCACCCAACTTCATGGTCAAGTCGATGGCCGAAGAGGCGGGGGTCCGCATGCCCTCGTTCTTCGGCTATATCCTCCGCTACACCATTCCCTTCCTGATTCCGGTCTTTCTGCTGGCCACCGTGCTGTTCTTCGAGTAGGCTGGAGTTGCCATGGGCGTCTGGTACGAGATCATCGTGGAGGGGCCGCAGGATGCGGTGCGTGGCTTCATCGCCGGGTTCGAGTCCGGTCGCGGAGAGCGCCAGACCCTCGTGTTCGGGCGGGACCTTCCGCTCGCGCCCGGGTCGTTCCAGGAGCGCTTGGCCGGTCTGTTCGCGAGTGTGAGGCACACCATGTTGTTCGGGCCCGAACTCGCGGTGACGGACCTCGCCCGTGCTCTCCGCGAGCGCGGCGCCGAGGCGGGGCTCGAAGTCAGTGCCACGCGCCGCCTCACCCGCGCCCGGTTCGCGTTCCGCGCCGAGGTGTTCAGCCGGGACGTGGTCGCCCGGATCCGGACCGAGATGTTCGCCGGTCTGCCCGAGGGAGTCGCGCTGGTGGACGTGGACGAGCACGAACAGGTCGACGCGCAAGCCCGCGGGCAGGAGCTCTACTCGCCGGAGCACGCATTCGTTTACCGGCTGTCGGCCTCCTGCCAGGGACCCTTCCCGGGCGTCGTCGAGATGCACCGCCGCGCACGCGGCCTCGAGTTCGTCGAGCCCGAGGAGATCTACATCGAGGCCGAGACACTCGACCACCTCTGACCAGCCGAGAGGCGATCATTCGCCCTGGCGTGGGGTCGGCCCGGCCGACCCTGTTAGACCGAGGGACGGCGGGGGTCGCCGCTGCCCGCCAGCCGCCGGAGCCTGGGATCCTTTTCCTCGAGTTCCTGGACCAGGCGCACGGTATCGCGGATGCGCTTGGCCTGGTCGCGCTTGAGCTTCTCCTCGCGGCGCCGCCGCACCCCCACGAAGAGCGTCGAGAACCCGAGGATGAGGCGCCAGTGGAAAGCCGAGGCGGGCAGCTTGGCGCGGGCGATCCGCGCACCCCACAGACTGGCGCCGCCGAGAACCGCGCGCGTGAAGTCGGTGTGGCGGAGGTCGGCCCAGCGGAACTGCGCCTTCGAGCAGTCCGCGCCGATCAGTCTGGTGAACCGCAGGTCCGTCCGCGTCGCGTCGACCCCGGTCAGGTTGGCCATGATCAGATCGCACCCGGAGATGTCGGCGTCGGCGAGCACCGCGCCCGCCAGGGTCGCCTTGCGCAGACGGGTCTCGCGCAACTCCGCGCCCGCCAGATAGGCGCCGTCGAGGTTAGCGGCCTCGAGGTTGGCGCCGCGGAGATCGGCGCCTTCCAGACGGGCCTGCTCAAGGCGCGCGGCCCGCAGGTTGACCCGGGTCAGGATGGTGCCCGACATGTTCGCCCGTACCAGCAGCACTCGGCCCAGCCGCGGGGAGCGCAGGTCGAGGCCGGACAGGTTGGCACCGGTGAGCTGGGTGTCGTCGAAGACCGCCTTGAGCAGGATCGCCTCGCGGAGGTCGGCCTGTGAGAGGTCGGCGTTGACGAAGCGGGCCTCCTCGAGGTTGGACGCCCGGAGCGTCGCGTGGGTGAAGTCGGCCCACTCGCAGTCCGCTCCGGCCAGGTTGGCGCGCAGCAGGTTCGCCTCCCGCAGGTTGGCCCTGACCAGGCGCGCGCCCGACAGGTCGGCGCCGGGAAACTGGGCCCGGCTCGCGTAGGCGTTCTCGAGATCGGCTCCGGCCAGCTTGTTGCCGGCCAGTGACACCCCTTCGAGCATGGTGCCGACGAGCTTCGCCTTGGTGAGGTCGGCCCTCTCGATGCGACACCCACGCAAGCCGGCTCCCGACAGGTTTGCCCCGGATAGGTTGGCACCGTCGAGGATCGCCCCTTCGAGGTTGACCTGCGAGAGGTTGGCGCCCGACAGGTCGCAACCGGTCAGGTCGGAGCCCCGGAAGGTCGCGCCGGTGAAGGTGGTGCTCTTGAAAGAGCAGGTGCGTAGCTCGAGCAGGTCGAGGCGCACTCCCGTGCAGTCGGCGTTGTCGAACACGGCTCCGTCGAGGTGCGCCCCGTCGAACTGGGCGAGCGCCAGCGACGCTCCCGAGAGATTCGCGCCCTCGAGGTCCACCCGGGTCATCACCGCGCGAGAGAGGTCGAGACCGTGAAGGTCGGCGGCACGCAGGTCGGCATCCACGAAGTCCGGCAGCAGGCGGGGGTTGGCCTGGCGCCACTGGGCCCACTCCTGGCTGAGGAGCATCCTCACGTGGTCCGGATTCGCCATCGTCAGATTCTAGCCCGGATCGCCCGCCGGGAGCGGCGGGCGGAGGGCCTCGTGAGCACACGCCGACACGAGGGCGCGAGGCGCGTCTCGGCCCATCGGCGGCGCCCGCCAACGCTGGAGGGAGCCCGCCATGGCGGGCAGGTCGCGGGGTTCGGGGGTTTCCTCATGAGTCGTCCGCCCTACGCGCTGGGGACGCTCGTGCCCAATGTGTGACTGGGCGCGAGGAGCCGCGCGAGCGCCGCGAGCTCGCCGCCGGCGCGCGCAGCGGCAGCCACCGCGCGCGCCGCCTCGAGCTCGGCGCGGTGCCGCCACAGGACGGCGACACGGAACTCCGGGCGGCCCCACTGCCGAAGTCCGGTGAACTCCCCCGGGCCCCGTTGACGAAAGTCCTCCTCGGCGATGCGGAAGCCGTCGGTGGTCGCGGCGACCGCCTCGAGTCGCTGCTGCGCCTCCGGCTGGATCCTCTCCCCCGCGAGCAGGATGCAGAACGAGCGCCGGGCCCCCCGGCCGACGCGCCCGCGCAGCTGGTGCAGCTGGGCGAGACCGAAGCGCTCCGCGTTCTCGATCACCATCACGGTGGCCTCGGGGACATCGACGCCGACCTCGATCACCGAGGTCGCACACAGGACCCGCAGCGCACCCGATGCGAACGCCGCCATCATCGCCTCCCGATCGGCGGCCGCCTGGCGCCCGTGAACGACACCCACCGCCACGCCGGGAAGCGACGCCTTGACGGCCCGCACGTGGCTCTCCACGGCCCGCGCGGAGACTGCCTCGGAGTCCTCGATCAGAGGGAACACCCAGTAGATCCGTCCGCCCTCCGCCACCTCCTTGCGCAGGAACGCCGCCAGTCGGGGCCGCGCGGCGTCGTCCCGCACGACGGTCCGTACCGGCGTCCGGCCCGGCGGCAGCTCGTCGAGCACCGAGACGTCGAGGTCGCCGTAGAGCGAGAGCGCGAGCGAGCGCGGGATCGGGGTCGCCGTCATCACGAGGAGGTGAGGCGCCCTCCCCTTGGCGACCAGCGCCTGACGCTGCGACACCCCGAAGCGGTGCTGCTCGTCGACGATCGCGAGGCCGAGGCGCCCGAACACCACGTCGTCCTGGATCAGCGCGTGGGTCCCGACCACCAGCACCGGCTCGCCGCCCGCCAGGCGCGCTCGCACCCGGCGCTTCTCGGCGGCCGGCAGCGAGCCGATGAGCAGCTCCGGGTGGTGGCGAGCGTGAGCCAGGAGTCTACCGAGGGTGGCGAGGTGCTGCTGTGCGAGGATCTCGGTCGGCGCCAGCAGGGCGACCTGCGAGCCCGACTCCAGCGTCACCAGCGCCGCCAGCAGGGCGACGATGGTCTTGCCCGAGCCGACGTCCCCCTGGAGCAGGCGCGCCATGGGAAACGCGCGCTGGAGGTCACCGACGATCTCTCCCAGCACTCGCCGCTGCGCGCCGGTGAGTCTGAACGGGAGCACCGCGCGGGCCTTCTCCCTGACCGCCTCGGTGATCCTGCACGGCTCCGCGCTGCGTCGCTCCCGCCGCGCGCGCTCCTCCTCGAGCACCACCGCCAGCCCCAGCAGCTCCTCGAAGGCGAGGCGGCGATGAGCCGGCGTGTCGCGAGCTGCAAGACGGTCAAGGAACCCGTCGAGATCGCGCTCCGGGCCGGGCTGGACCGGAAAGTGAACGCCTCGCAGTGCCGTCCCGAGCGGCGCCATGGCGAGGTCGGCCGGGAGAGCAGCAGCGAGGGGGTCGGGCATCTCGCCGACGGCGTCCAGCGCTCGCGCAATCAGGGAGCGCAGGCGTCGCCCGGAGAAGGTGCCGACCCTCCTGTACATTGGCACGATCCTTCCGAGGTGCACCGGATCGCGGTCCTCGTCCTCCACCTCCCACTCCGGCGCCACGAGCTGGAGGCCGGCGCCCGCGCGGCCGGGTCGCAGCGGGCCGTACAGCCACACGCGCACGCCGGGCCTGATCGTCTTTGCCAGGTACGGCTGGTTGAACCAAACCACGGGGAGCGCTCCGGTGCCGTCGTCGACCAGCGCCTCGGTGATGCGCAGCCGGCGGTTGCGCGCGCGGCGATCGACGACGGTGACCACGCGGCCACCGACGGTGACGGTCCGGTCCGGCCCGCCCAGGGCACGGATCGGCAGCGGGCTCGAACGGTCCTCGTAGCGATGCGGCAGCGTCCAGAGAAGGTCGCCCACCGTGGCGAGACCCTGGGCCGCGAAGGCGCGACCGAGCGCTGCTCCCACGCCCCTGATCGCTCCGAGCGGACTGCCCAGGTCGATGCCCGGGCTCATTCCGCCGCGGCGAGGATGCGCACCCGCATGGTCACGAGCGCGAGCTGGATGAGGTCTCCGTCGGCGAGCGGGTAGGGCTTGAACGGCTCCAGCTTCTCGCCGTTCAGGAAGCTCCCGTTGGTTCCGGCGTTGGTCTCGGTCAGACTGAGGGCGCCGCCCTGCGAGCGGATCGATGCGTGCCGCCGGGACACCGTGCGGTCAGGGTCCAACGCGCTGAGGTCGATGTCGGGCGTCACGCCGGTAACCGGGTCGTGGCGGCCGAGCGTGGTGTCCCCCTCCGGCTTGATCCCGAAGACGTGGCCTGCCGTCTCTTGGTAGAGGATGGCGCGCGCCCGGATCCCCTGGCTGAGCGGCGCGGGAGGCAGCTCGCTGGCTTCCGCCTCCCTCTCGGCCGCCTCCTCGAGGCGCCGGTTCGCCTCGCGCACCCGCTCGGACAGCTTGGCCATCATGCGCATCGCAATCCATGGCCGCCGCTGGAGCATCTCCTCCAGGTCGGTGGCGCGGAGTTGGAGCAGCTCCACGTCGGTCACGGCGGTGGCCGTGGCGGAGCGCTCCGGGTAGTCCTCGAGGATCGCCATCTCGCCGAAGAAGTCGGCCTTCTCGAGGACTGCCAGCTCGCGCACCTCTCGCCCCACGGTGCGGGTGATGCGCACCGAACCGGACTGGATGATGAACATGTCGGCGGCGGGGTCGCCCTCGTGGAAGATCTCCGTGCCCTTGGGAACCCGGCGGGAGAACTCGTCGAGGCTCGCCTTGGTGCTGCCACCGACCTTCATCTTCGCCACGGCGACCCTCCCCAGGTGATCGTTCCGGACCGAGTGTCCAGCGCCACCTCCACGCCGAGCGGCACGGTCACGTGACGCGACCCGTGCCCGAAAGGCACGCCCTCCACGATCACCGCGCGCGGCGCCGCCTCGGCGAGCAGGGCACGCCAGCGCTCGCGCCACCCCGCCTCACCCCGACCGCACCTGGAGAGCCGCCCTGCCACGATCGCTTCGACTCGGGCGAGTCTAGAGGACAGCCGGAGCTGGGTCAACAAGCGATCGAGGCGGAACGTCGGCTCGCCGACATCTTCGAGGAACAGCACGGCACCGCTGTACTCCGGCTCGTAGCCCGTGCCGATCAGCGACGCCAGAATGGAGAGCGTGCCCCCGATGGCGAGCCCGGAGGCCGAGCCCGGACGTACGACGTTCCCGTCAGCGAGGTCGAAGAGGCGCTCGGGCGCCCGCCCGTGCAACCAGTCGAAGAGCAGACCGGTACTGCCGGGATGGCGCGGCAGCGTGGCCGCCATCGGCCCGAGCAGCGTAGCCCGCGGGAACCGGCTGCCCGCGGCGGCGTGGATCGCGGTGATGTCCGAGAAGCCGACGATCCAGCCGCTCCACGACGCGAGCCGGGCCCACGGCAGCGCCGGCAGCACGCGCATCGCGCCATACCCACCACGGGCCGCCAGCAGGACCTCGACGCCGCGGTCGAGCAACCACTCGAGCCCGGCTACGCGTTCGGCGTCGCCTCCCGCGAGATAGGCGTCCCGCATGCGCAGGTTGGGCGCCTGGAGGACGCGGAAGCCGGCCTCCTCGAGACGGCGCACCCCGGCGGCGAGCCGCTCCGCCGCCACCGGTCCGGAGAGGGAGAACACCCCGACCTTGGCCCCCGCCGGGACCGGCTCGGGCAAAGGCCTCGGCCGTACCGCCACGACCCGATTCTACCGCCCGCGCGTCTCCGGTGGAGCGACCGCGGTCACGGACTTGCCGGAGCGCTCGCGTCTTTCACCCTCCCGAGAAACGGCCTGGGGGGGTGCTACAGGTGCCCCCCCGCCAGCGAGAAGACGAGGATCGCGAGGACGACCAGCGTGATCCCGACGTACGCCCGATCGCCCTCGAAGGCGAACCCCGCCACCGAGAACACCACTCGGGCCACCGGTGTGGCGATGAGCAGGAGCAGGCCGAGCTGGATCAGCCCCCGCGCCCCGCCGTCGAGCGTGTCCCCGACGATCCCCCGCACGTGGCTCAGGTCCGACGGCTCGCCCTGGAAGATCCGGTAGTGGGGCGCCTCGCCGCCGTGCCGGATCAGGAAGAGCGCCGCTCCCATCGCCACCACCAGCGCGGCGAGCACGACCCCGGCGCGCAGGAGGTTGCCGACGATCAGCTCGATCCTGTTGTCGTTCCAGCCGTGCGCCATCACAGCCTCCCGGTCATGCCGTTGTAGATCATCTCGACGGCGAGCGCGAAGATGACGGCGGCGAAGACCCAGCGCAGGACCCGGGTGTGAGCGGTGGCCAGCACCCTCGCTCCCAGCGTCGAGCCGGCCAGCACCCCGAGCATCACCGGCATCGCCAGACCGGGGTCGATGTAGCCGCGGTTGAGATAGACGCCGGCGCTGGCCGCGGCGGTGACGCCGATCATGAAGTTGCTGGTGGTGGTCGAGACCTTGAAGGGCAGGCGCATCGCCTGGTCCATGGCGAGAACCTTGACCGCCCCCGAGCCGATCCCCAGCAGGCCGGAGAGCGACCCGGCCACGAACATGAGCCCGAAACCGGTCGGAACGCCCTGCACGTGGTATGGCTGCGGGCCATCCGGTCCGGGGAAGCTCCCGTCGAGACGCAGCCGTGTGGCGAGCGGGTCAGGCCCACCCTCCAGGAGCTCCTCGTGCCGCTGGCGGCTCGAGATGAACGCCGAGTACAGGAGAACCACGCCGAAAACCACGGCAATCACCGAGGTCGACAGCCGCGCCGCCAGCGAGGCCCCGACCAGCGCCCCAATGGTGGTGGCGATCTCCAGGAACATGCCGATCCGGATGTTGGAGAATCCCTCCTTGACGTAGGCGGCGGCGGCCCCCGACGAGGTGGCGATGACGGAGACCAGGGATGCCCCGATGGCATAGCGGATGTCGACCCCGAAGGCGAGCGCGAGGAGCGGGACGATGACCACTCCGCCGCCGAGCCCGGTCAGCGACCCCAGGAAACCGGCTCCGAGCGCGCTGACCCCGACGAGGGTAGTGAAGACGAGGTTGTTCAACGGCTTCTCCTCCGGGTGGATGCGGGACTCGCCGCCCCTCGCGAAGGCCAGCGAGGCGACCGCGTGGGATTTTATAACATAGAAGAGCAGCGAGATCTTCCACTACCGGGCTGCGACGTGGCCTGCGACGGAGCGGCTTGCCTCCCGGCCGCGAGGCGGTCATGCTGACGCAGGCGATCAGAGGACCCGATGCGAGGCATTGCCCTGTCACTCACAGCCCTGGTCCTGTCGGCCTGCAGCACGGCGCTTCCCACCGCGACTCCCGGGGTGGAGCAGGTCGGAAGCCGGGTCCTTCGCTACACGGGTCCGGAGCTCGACGCTGCGCTCTCCTACCGCGCCGCCGCTGGCAGCCTGGGAGACGAATGGCTGATCCTCGACCTCGCCGTGACCGGGCGGACCAACGCCGCGGTCGAGATCCGGCGCGACAAGGTTTGGTTGCGGACGCCGGCGGGCGACACCCTCGCCCTGCCCAGTCAGGAGACCTTCGGCCGCGCCTATACGTCGCTGCGCGCCAAGGTCGCCCGCGCCGATATCGCCGCTGATCCGCTCGGATACTGGGCCGGCCGGCGCGACTGCGCGATGGCCTTTCTCGTCGAGCCCGGATCGACCATCTCGCGGCTCTCGACCTGGGTGAACGACCGCGAGGTGTGCACCGGTCGCCTGTTCTTCGCGGTGCCAGGGGGAATCCAGCCGGGCCCCTACGTGCTCGGCATCGACCTCGAGGAGAGCAAGGTCCGGATTCCCTTCGAGCTGCCGGCGGACTGAAGCCCCGTCCGCGGGCGGCGCGAAACGACGTGAGCCCGGCACGGCCAGCGGAAGATGCCGTGCCGGGCACCCACGAGCCCTGCTCCGTCAGTTCTTGGTGCGACCGCCGTGGTCGCCGATCAGGACCCAGCGATCGCCCTGCTTCATGAGGATGTCGGTCCAGCGGCCCTTGACGTTCTCGACCTTGCCCTCGGAGGTCTTCATCATCTGCTGGTAGTAGTAGTCCACGAAGGCAATGTTGCCGTGAACCTGGATCGCCACCGGCTTGATGTCGTAGATGAGCGTCTTGGAGAGCTGATACTCCTGGGTGATGAACTTCTTCACGGTCGCCTTGTCGCCCGGCATGACGGTGTCGTTCGACCAGCCGACGTAGTCCGGGGCGAAGTACGCCATGAACCCCTCGACATCCCCCTTGGCATCGAGCGCCCAGTAGTTCTCGACGTTCTGCCAGACCTCCTTCTGGACGGCTGACCACTCCTGCGCGTGCGCCGGCCCGGCCAGGACAGCCAGCACGCAGACCACCGACACGAAGCCCACGGCCCTAACGGCATGCTTCATTGTTGATTCCTCCTTATCCTCTGGAACACACCCACGGCCGCGGTTAATCCCCGCGGAAGACCGTGTTCCTCGCCGCCGGGACAGGCGAGCATGGCCGCCCCTCGACCGGCGCGACCTGTCCCGGTTGGTGGCGGCGGTCAGTCGGTGGTGATCCGGCCCGCGAGGTCTCCGGCGCGGTACGGCCCGGGCGAGGCGATCAGGGCACGTGCCGCGTCCACCTGGCCCCACGTGTTCCACAGCAGGACGCCGCGGACCCGACCCTCGCGCAGGTAGTACACGACACCCTCGCGGAGCGGCTCCTTCCAGTCGGCGACCACCTCCAGGCTTGCGTCGAGCTCCCCGACCGCCTCGTACCCGGCGTCGAAGAGGTCGGAATAGAAGAACGGCAGGTGGCGGTATGGCTCGCCGCTCCCGGCCATCGACACCCCGGCGGCCCGACCCTGGGTGAGCGCATTGTCCTCGTGCTCGACGCGCACGCGGCCGCCGAGTGCGGGGCTTAACCAAGACGCCACGTCGCCGGCGGCATAGATCGTCGGCACGCGCGTGCGCAGCAGCTCGTCCACGACGATCCCGTTGTCGACCTCGAGCCCGGCCGCGACCGCCAACTCCACACCCGGTTCGATCCCGAGCCCCGCCACGACCGCGTCCGCCGCGAGCGTGCGTCCACTGGCGGTTCGCACGAGCGACCCTCTGACGGTCCGCTCGACGTGGTCGATCTTCTCTCCTGCGAGCACGTCGATGCCGTGGTCGCGGTAGACCTCGCCGAGGTGCCTGCAGAGCTCGGCCGGGAAAACGCGCGCCCCGATGCCGTGCTCGGGGAAGACCAGCGTGACACGCTGCCCGGCCATGGCCAGTCCGGCCGCGATCTCCGAGCCGATGAACCCGCCGCCGATGACCACGAAGTGGCGCGCGCCGTCCGCTTGCGAGCGCAGGCGCCGGTAGTCCCGTGCGGTGCGGAAGTAGATCACCTCGTCCCCCCACGACGCGATCCGGCGCGGCTCCCCCCCGGTGGCAAGCAGCAGTTTCTGGTAACCGTACTCGCGACCCGACGCGGTTCGGACTGAGCGTCCCGCCACGTCGAGAGCCACCGCCCGTTCACCGAGGTGCAGCTCGACGCCGAGCTCCTCCGTCCCCTTCCAGATCGACTCGAACGGCTCGCCCTTCCACAGCGCCTTCGAGAGAGGCGGTCGGCTGTACGGGGGGTCGGGCTCCGCGCCGATCAGTCCGATGCTGCCCGAGGCATCGACCTCGCGGATGCCGCGAGCCGCGGCGTCCGCGCTCATCCCTCCGCCCACGATCAGATACGTGTACTTGCGCATGTCTCCTGCAACGTCATCCCCTGCGTGGTCATTTCGGCCCCATCCGGCTCGGCGACGTCGAGTGTGGCGGACACAGGGCGGGCGGCCCGAAGGCCGACCGCACGCCTGGTCTGTCTCGTCATCCCGTGGGAGCCCCCACGCCAGGGGGTCAGGCCAGCTCGGTGAGCGTGGCCTTGAGCAGCCGGTAGAATCGGCCCACCGTCGAGATCTGGACCCGCTCGTCGGGGGAGTGGGGCGACTCGATCTGCGGCCCCATCGAGACCATGTCCATGCCGGGGAACTTCTCGCCGATGAGGCCGCACTCCAGGCCTGCGTGGATCGCCTTGACCGCCGGCTTGCCGCCGAACTCCCGCTCGAACACCGCGAGCGCGGTCTTGAGCACCTTCGAGTCGGGGTTGGGCTTCCAGCCCGGATAGCCGTCGTGGGTCGTAACGTCCGCACCGGCCATGCGGAAGACCGCCGCGACCTGCTCGATGGTGGCCCGCAAGGAGGGCATCACCGACGAACGGCTCGAGGTCGTCACCCGCAGCTCGTTCCCTTCGGTGACCATCACGGCCAGGTTGTTGGAGGTCTCGACCAGGCCCGCCACCGCCCGGCTCATGGCGAGCACGCCGTGCGGGCAGGCCAGCATCGCCCCCAGCACACGGTCGCGGTCCGCTCGGCTCCACACCTGCGCCGGGAGCGCAACCTCGCTGACCTCGACCCGGCCGTTGGGGTCGATCTCGCCGAACTCCTCCTTGAGCGCCTTGGCGGCGAGCTTCACCTTGTTACGGAACGAGCCGGCGCGGGTCTTGGCGACCGCGACCACGGCGTCGGCCTCGCGCGGGATGGCGTTGTGCTTGCTACCCCCGTTGACGGCCGCGAGGGCGAAGTTGACGCCCCCCTCGCGGGCGGCGTTGAGCGCCCGAGCGAGAAACTTGAGCGCATTGCCGCGGTTCTCGTGGATGTCCACCCCCGAGTGCCCTCCGCGGAGTCCGCGAACCGAGACCTGGAGGCCCACCGCGCCCGCCGGTGCGGGCCGCGGCTTGAGCGTGAAGCGCGAGCTGATGTCCGCCCCGCCGGCACAGCCGATGTAGAGCGCGGCATCCTCCTCGGTGTCGAGGTTGATGAGGGTACGGCCGGCGAGCATGGCGGGCTCGATCCCCATGGCACCCGTCAGACCGGTCTCCTCGTCGATGGTGAAGAGCAGCTCGAGCGGCCCGTGCACGGCAGTCCGGTCGTCGGCCACGGCCATCGCCGATGCCACCCCGATGCCGTTGTCGGATCCCAACGTGGTGCCGGTGGCGTAGACGTAGTCGCCGACGACCCGTACCTTGATGGCGTCCTTCAAGAAGTCGAACGCGACGTCCGAGTTCTTCTCGGGCACCATGTCGAGGTGACCCTGGAGCACGACCACCGGTGCCTTCTCGTGCCCGGCCGACGCCGGCACCTTCACCACGATGTTGCCGACCGCATCGCGCCGGGTCTCGAAGCCGCGCTGTTTCGCCCAGCCCACGACGTGCTCGGCGATCCGCTCCTCGTGCTTGGAGGGCCGCGGAATCTGTCGGATCGCATCGAAGTGTTGCCAGATCAAACGAGGTTCCAGACTGTCCAGAGGGCTTGACACGATGACACCTCCCATTTTCCGGATCGCCGGGTGTGCCCGGGCGACGGAAGATTCTACTTCAGAGAGCGAGATCGCGTCTAACTGGACCGGAGAGCGAGGGTCCCGGCGCCGACCTGCTGCGGGAATCTCGGCGCCCCACGGCCCGGCCGTCAGCGCATGACCTCGAGTTCGCCCTCCTCGCCCATGTACACGGAGTCGATGAAGCGGACGTTGTGCGAGGCGAGCGACATCACCACCGACGAGACCCGGATGCCGTTCTTGAAGTAGCGGACGCCCTGGAGCAGGTCGCCGGAGGTGACCCCGGAGGCGAGGAAGATGACATCCTCACCCGAAGCGAGCTCCTCGGTGGAGTAGATGTGGCTGGGGTCACCGATGCCGATCTCCTCCAGACGCCGCTTGTGCCAGTCCTCGAGGACCACGAGCCGGCCCTGCATCTCGCCGTTCAGGCAGCGCAGTGCGGCGGCCGTCAGGACGCCTTCCGGCGCGCCGCCGATCCCCATCACGGCGTGGATGTGGGTTCCGCGGATCGCCGCCGCGAGCCCGGCCGAGAGGTCGCCGTCCCCGATCAGACGGATCCGTGCACCCGCTTCACGGATGTCGGCGATGAGCTTCTCGTGGCGCGGGCGGTCGAGTACCACGACGGTGAGCTCCTCGATCCTGCGGTCGAACGCCTTGGCGATCCGCCGCAGGTTGTTCTTCACCGGGGCGTCCAGGTCGATGAAGCCGCGGGCCGTGGGCCCCACCACGATCTTCTGCATGTAGACGTCGGGAGCGTGGAGCAGGCCGCCCTTGCTGGCCGCCGCCAGCACGGCAACAGCGTTGTTGGTGCCCAGGGCGCACAGGTTGGTGCCTTCGAGAGGATCGACGGCGATGTCGATCTCGGGCATCGAGAGGGTGCCGTCCTTGTCCTTGCCGACCTTCTCGCCGACGTACAGCATGGGCGCCTTGTCGCGCTCCCCCTCGCCGATCACGATCGTGCCGTTGATGTCGAGGGTGTCCATCTCGGCGCGCATCGCCTCGACCGCGACCCGGTCGGAGAGCTTGCGATCGCCGAAGCCCATGGTGCGAGCGGCGGCGATGGCGGCCTTCTCGGTGACGCGCAGGAAATCCGGCTCGAGGTTGACGTCCATGGGCTTCCTCCGGCTCGTCATCGATTGTACGCCAGGATGCGGCCCACCTTCGCCAGCGGCGGTCCCCGGCCGGACCGCGACAGGATCCCCTCCTCGCCTCCCCGACGACCGCCGTTTGACGCCTACGGCGAGACCTTGAGCAGGTCGATCACCCGCGCCACCCCCGAGGTCCTGGTCGCCACCTCCACGGCAAGGGTGCGGCGGGTGGTGTCGGGTACCTTGCCCGAGAGGCTAACCACGCCCTCGGACGCCTCCACCTCGACCGCGAAGGCTGCCCTCCCGAGCTGCTCGATCAGGCGTGCCTTGACTCGCGCCTCGGTGAGGGCGTCCACGACCTCGCCCTCGGCTCGACCGACGAACGTGCTCACCTTGCCGGTGGACCCGGGCGCGTCGGTCACCGTGAGCCGATTGCGCACGGACCCAACCCCGGTGACCGATCTCGCCACCTTCGTGGCGAGCTCCTGTGTGTAGCGCCGCTCGACCTTCCCCGAGAGTTCGACCTCGTCGCCGTGAGCCTTGATATGGACGTGCAACCCGTCGCCGCGGAAATGTTCGAGGAGCGCGACCCGTACGCGCGCGACCAGGAGGGCTTGGGCGACGTCGTCGCGGACGGCGCCCAGGGTGTGGTCGATCGCCTCGCCGGCGCGGGCGGCGGGGCCCGGCGTCGGCGTGGGCTCGGCGCCCCGCGCAACGGCGGCGAGCATCAGGCCGCCGACCAGCCCGAGTGCCGCGCCGGCGATCCGAAGCGACCGGCCCCCTTTCCCGCCGCGCCTCACGTCTGCCCCGGATGGACCAGCTTGCGGAGGCCGGCATAGCCCGCCTGGTTGGTCAGCTCGTCACGAACGCCGACGGAGATTCGATACCTCCCCGGCTCGAGGAGCAGCGACGCCGTGAAGGTGAACTCCTCGTGCTTGGCCTTCTCGTAGTCGGCCTTCGGCACCCGCACGACGTGCTCGACGTTCTGCAGGTCGGACTGCTTGCCCTCGTCGTCCCTGGCGGCGTAGTACGCCATCACGTAGCCGGTCAGCTCGTCGCCGTCCGGAACCAGGGCGATCTTGGCGATCGGGACCTTGATCTCCACCGGGAGCGCCCAGCGGCCCGACGAGGCCGGTGTCGGATCGCCAGCAGACAGCGTGATGCCCATCGGATTGTCGCTGAGGTCGAACGCGAGCCCGGTCATGACCCGATCGGCGATGCGGGTTGGGAGCGACTTCTCGATGAAGGTGTGCCGGTAGTTGAGCCGGTACTCCGGGTGGCCCTTGATCTTGACCTCGATCCGGTGGATACGGTCCTGCCCGGAGGGTACGAGCCGGTAACCCAGCGAGTAGTACGTCTCGAGATCGTCGGCAATCCTGTTGAGACCCGGCATGACGTCGTTGGTGTTGACGATCGCGAGGCCACCGGTCTGCTCGGCGATGTACACCAGCGAGTCCTGGTAGTTGGTACGGCCGATCGAGGCGGCCAGCGTGGAGCGGGCCTGTTGGTTCTCCGCCTCGTTCCCGAGTTCGGACTCAAGACCCCGCGCGTCGATCGTGTAGAAGGTGACGCCGGCCGCAGCAGCCGAGGTCACCAGACCGCGGTACAGTGAGCTCGCCTCGAAGTCGTGCGACTGCGAGACCGCGCTGGTGTCCTGGAGCTTGTCCTGGATCTCGTAGAAGAGCTCGAGGCCGGGCGTCATCGGGAGTCCGTCGGAAACGTAGATGACCGACTTCTTTCCCGGTAGCCCGCTCATCATCGTGACGAGATCCTGGAGCGCCCGGATGGTGAACATGAGGTCGTTGCGCTGCTCCCGCGCAAAGGCGCGGACCCGGCCCAGGGCGCTGTCGGACCTGTTCGGGTCGGAGCCCTGGTTGCCGCTCTGGTTGATGGCGTTCTCGATGTCGCGGCGCGAGGAGTTTACCTCGGTGCGGCCCCCGGTGTAGGTCTTCGTCGTCCGCAGGGCGTCGGCGATGTCCTCGGGGTCGGAGGTGAACGGCTGCATGATCTTCAGGCTGCGCTGGTAGGACACCACCATCGCCTGGTCGGGTGCGGCCAGGTTGTTGCGGATCCACTCGCTGACCTTGTTGACCACGCGGTTGCGATCGAACGGCGCGAGGTTCTGGTTGTCGACGTAGAGCGCCATGAAGCGGGGCTCCCGCCTCGGCGCGGCAGGCTCGGCCGCAGGTGTCGGCGAGGGAGCCGCGGTGGGAACGGCGGTCGGCGGCACGGCAGGAGCCTCGGCCGGGCCCTCGCGCTGGTAGAACGCGAAGTTGGAGATGTCCTGCAGGCGGCCGTCCTGGTAGACCTCGAAGTCGGACGGCTGGAGACCCCGGATCGGCCCCTTCCTGTCGGACACCGAGACATCCACGTTGACGACCGTGACCTCGGCGACGTCCCTGAACCTCAAGCCGCCGATCTGGCCCTGCGGCGGTTTCTCCGCCGGCGGCTTGTCCGCGGTCTGCGCGAGGAGCACCGCCGACACGACGACACCGAATGACAGAGCCAGTCCTGTTACCTTCCGCACGGGCGCCTCCCTCGTCAGGCAGAGACAGTCTAGCAAGCCGGAGCGGAGCATGCTGCCAAGCGCGGCGCGACCGGGGCGGCCCGATCGCGCGCGGCGTGGAGATCCGCAGTGCAAGCTTCCCGCACGGCGCTCTCCTCACAGCTTGAGGTCGGCGATGACCGTCGACGTCGTGTGGGCCAGGACATCGTTGACGGCGACCCGGATGGAGCGCTGGCCGCCCTCGACCTCGAGCGTGAAGGTGAACGCGAAATAGCCCTTCTTACGCGCCTCCTCGAGCTTCTCCGAGGAGAGCTGGATGGGGACGGTCTGGTGAGCCAGCTCCGACTGGTTCCCCTTCGGGTCCACCGCGAGCACCACGACCTGGACCTGGCCCCAGGAAACCGCACCCCGCGGGACCATGGCCAGCTTCGCGTAGGGGATCCGCAGCTCGGCCGGGATCTTGAACACCCGCATGCCCTCGGCACCGAACCGGAAGTGCCCTCTGGGCTTCTCGAGCACCAGCTCGATCCCGAGCGGGTTCTCGGTATCGCCGGTGAGGAGCGCCGCCCGTGAGCGCTCGGCCTCGCGCTCGTCGAACGGCCGGTCCGTGTAGGTCGTCCGGTACACGAGCTGGTAGTCGGGGTGACCGACGACCTCGACCTTGATCGTGTGGGCCTTGCCGTCGCCGTAGTGGTCGGGTTGATAGGCGAGGGAGTAGAAGCTCGAGGTCAGGCGTTCGACATCGGCCACCGCCGCGCCGGCATCCGACGTGAACAGGGCCCGCCCGCCGGTCAGCCGGGCAGCCTGGATCAGCGTGTCCTTGCGGTCGGCCTCGCGCCAGAAGTTCACATCGGCCACATCGTTGAACGCCGGCGTGGAGCCGTTGCTGGCGTCGGCGTTGAGGATCTGATTGCCCGACGGATCGAGCGTGTAAAGGGTGTACTCGAGGTCGGCGGCCAGGTGAGCGGCCCGTCCCAGAAGGCCGACGTTGCGGTAGTCCGGCGGCGTGTCCAGATAGAAGTCGTAGTCGCGGTACAGGGGGACGTTCTGTGCGCGCGGGAACCCCGGCGACACCAGTACGATGATCTTGCGCGCATCGGTGGCGGAGAAGCGCTGCGTGGTCGCGGCAAAAGCGTTCTGCACGCGGTCGACCATGCGCCGCATCTCGTTCCAGTACTCCTCGTTCTGCATCCGGCGCATGTCGTAGCCGGCTAAGCTCTCGCGGCGTGGCGCGTCCCTGGTGTCGAAAGAGCCAAGGCGGATCTGGCGCTGCAGGCCGGTGGCCGGGACGCGGTCGACCTCGCGGAGAGCGGCAAGGACCCTCTCGCGGCTCGAGGTCGGCTGCGTGTGTACGCGCAGGGTGCCGTCGAAGCTCGCCACGGCGACCGTCATCGCGGGCGGCACGCCGTACCCGAACGCCTGCTCAAAGCCCTTGACCACCTGCCGTTTGTCCGACTCGGTCATGAGGTAGTTGTCGAAGAACAGGACGACCTCCCGGGGGGCGGCTTGACCGATCAGAGTGGGATCCCGGGAGGCGTCGATCTTCCCGCCGCTCACCGCCAGGAAATTGGTCACACGCTGGTCCGCTCCGTCCTCCAGGATGCGGAAGTCCCCGCGCCCAAGCCCCTCGATGGGGATCCCCTGGGCGTCGCGGACCTGAACGTCGACGGTGATGTTGTTGACCTTCACCTCGCTGACGAACTCCGGGAGGGGTGCGGGCTGTTGCGCGATGGCGTTCCCCCCGACGGCGACACCGAGGGCGATCAGGTACGGGATGCGGAGCATTGCTCTTTCCTCCATGCCCGGATTCTCTAGCAACCGGCGTGCCACGGTCGAGGTCCGGCGCGCCCCCTTCCTGCGACGGATCTCAAACCGCTTGGCCTTTCGTGGGGACGACCTGTCGCCGCCGCAGGACACGGCCGCGTGCCGGACTAGAATCTCTCTGCCGCGGGTGCGGCGAGAGGTGCCACGTGGCCTTTCCCTACGTCTACTCCAGGCTCGCCGAGGCCATGCGGCCCTCCCCAATCCGGGAGCTGTTCGCCATGACCCAGAAGCCGGGCATGATCTCCTTTGCCGGCGGGCTTCCCGACCCCGCAATCTTCCCGGTCGAGGAGTTCGCCTCCTGCGCCGACATCCTCGCCCGGGAGGGCCGGACGATTCTCCAGTACGGCGCCACGGAGGGCTACCGGCCCCTGGTCGAGCTCCTCCGCGAGCGGATGACGCTGCCCCTCGGCGAGGAGCCCACCTCCGAGCAGCTCATCATCGCCACCGGATCCCAGCAGGTCCTGGACCTCGTCGCCCGCACGCTGCTCGACCCGGGCGACACAGTAGTGGTCGAGGCCCCCACGTACCCCGGCGCTCTCCACACCTTCCGCTCGGCGGGTGCACGCTTCGCCGTGGTACCGTGCGATTCCGAGGGGATGAGGGTCGACCTCCTCCCCGCCGTGATCGCGCGCTGCCGCCGCGACAGCGGGCGAGATCCCAAGCTGATCTACTCGATCGTCAACTTCTCCAACCCCTCGGGGGCGAGCCTCTCGGCGGCACGGAGGTCCACGCTGGTCCGCATCTCCCAGGAGCGTGCGATCCCGGTCTTCGAGGACGACCCGTACCGCGAATTGCGCTACCGAGGCGAGGCTGCGCCCACGCTCTATCGGCTGGCGGGCGGCGAGGGTGTGCTGTTTGCCTCGTCGTTCTCCAAGATCCTCGCCCCCGGCGTCCGGGTCGCGTGGGCGGTGGGCGCGGCGGGGCTCGTCCGCCGCATGGTCATCGCCAAACAGGGCATCGACCTGTGTACTCCGGTCGTGACCCAGGCGCTGACCGCCGAGTACTGCCGCCGCGGCCATCTCGACGCCCACCTGGGCCGCATCCGGGCGCACTACGCCCGCAAGGCCT
>JBLMXF010000099.1:0-35003 GCA_050257595.1 Acidobacteriota bacterium
GTCGCGGTTTCGTCTCATGAGCGTCGCTCATTCCGATCTCCTCACCCCTACTGGACAACTCCACCCTCTCCGCCGGATCTTCCCGGTCGGAGGTTGCATGCGCATTATAGGGACATTCACAACGCCGCGCCCCGCTATCGGGCCGGCCGCTCCTCGGACGCGCTCGGAGGGCAGAACGTGGCAAGCACGTGACGCACGAAGGTCCGCGTCTCCCGGTACGGGGGGACCCCGTGGGCCTGCTCCACCGTCGCGGCACCCGAGTTATACGCAGCCAGCGCGAGTCGGAGGTCGCCGAAGCGGTCGAGGAGGCGACGGAGGTGGCGGCAGCCCGCCCTCAGGTTGGCCCTGGGGTCGTGGGGATCTCGAACTCCCGCGTCCATCCACACCGACGGCATCAGCTGCATGAGACCCCGCGCGCCGACTCGCGAGACCGCCGCCGGATCGAATCGCGACTCCGCCTGGACCACCGCCGCGACGAGCCAGGGGTGGAGATCGGCCTTGCGGCTTGCGGCGAGGATCTCGGAAGCGAAGGGGGTCCCCGCGGGCAGCGGCTGATCGGCAAAATCCGCCTTGCACGCCGGCTCGGCCACAGGCTGCGGGTTGGGCTCGACCTCGTCCTCGATCACCCGGTCGAGGCGGGAGAGCGGGATGTCGATCGAGCCGCCGGCGGGCAACCACAGCTGCGCCCGTCCCTCGCCCTCAAGTGTGACCTTCTCGACGTGAAGCGTGCGCCCGTCGACGAAAACCGCCAGATACCCACCCTCCACCCGGGAGCCCGCCAAGACCAGGGCGATGGCCAGTGCGGGAAGCAGCCAGCGCGGCTCCCTGCGAGGTAGAGCCGGCGTACCGCGGGCCGGCCGCTCCCGGCAGGGGACTACCCGCGCCCTCGTGCGTCGATCGTGCGCCAGCGCCACGGTTCGCTCGCCCCGCACCCGTCCCGGCCGTTCAGGCACGGGGATGACTGCGATCGTACAGCTGACGCAGCCTCTCCCGAGTCACATGGGTGTAGATCTCGGTGGTCGAGATGTCCGCATGGCCGAGCATCGCCTGGACGGCGCGCAGGTCGGCGCCGTGCTCAAGAAGGTGGGTGGCAAAGGAGTGCCTGACCACGTGGGGCGACAGATGGGTCGTGATCCCGGCCCGCTTCCCATACGCCTTGACCAGCTGCCAGAAACGCTGGCGTACCATTCCCTCGCCGCGGACAGTGAGGAAGAGATGGTCGTCGCGCCGACGGTCGAGAGCCGGCCGGGCGTCCTGCAGATAGCGAACGAGCCACTGTCGCGCCTCCGATCCCACCGGCACGATGCGCTCCTTGCTGCCCTTGCCGAGGACCCGCAGGTAGCCCGGATCGAGCCGCAGCTGGAGCAGCGTGAGGGAGACCAGCTCGGAGACGCGGACGCCGGTCGCGTACAGCGTCTCGAGCATGGCTCGGTCACGCGCCCCGAGAGCCGTGGCGGTGTCCGGTGCGGCGAGCAGCTGTTCCACCTCCTCCGCGGTCAGAAAGTGCGGCAGCGAGCGCAGCAGTCTCGGGCTCTCGAGCTCGACGGTCGGATCGCTCGCCACCACGCCGACCTCCAGCAGATGCCGAAAGAAGCCGCGTACCGTTGCGAGTGCGCGCGCCGCCGACCGCGCCGACAGCCCCCTGCTCCGCATCGCAGACAGGTAGCGGCGGAGGTGGCTGCGCTCGCAGCTTTCGGCCTTCAGGTCCTGCCCGTCGAGCCAGTGGCCGAAAGCCTCGAGGTCACGCCGGTACGCAGACACTGTGTTTACGGCCAGCCCCCGCTCGACGAGCAGCACCGCGAGATAGTCGGGCAGCAACGTGGTGAAGAACGAGGTGGTGGGCAGCTCCCGCGGCACTCTGGGATTCTAGCCCGGACGACGCATGGCGAGCCGCGCGTGGCGGCGCCAGACTGCGCGGCGCCGACCCGAAGAGGGCCCTGGGCACGACAACTGCTCCAGGCTCGCGCTGGATCGGGGCCGCAACGTCAGTCGGCGGCCAACGCAGGGATGAACATCGGGTCGCCGGTGACGTTGTCGACCAGCGAGCCGAAGGCGAGGAACTTCGCGCCCGGCGTCGTCGTCCGTACGGCGATGTAGCCGCCGTCGACCGGATCCTGCGTGACCAGCTCGAACGCCTTGTCGCTCTGGGCGTACTCGAACGCCGCGAGATCAAACTCCTTGGTCCCGAGCAGCACGCCGTTGGCCTGATAGAACCGCACCTCGATCGTGATCGGGCCCGGACTCACGTTGAGCAGCCCCAGGTTGGTGCGGAAACCGGTCTGCAGCGACGGCTCGTGCCAGAGGCCGATGATCCTGCCTTCTTCTCCGTAGCTCAGCGCCTGCGACCGTTGGGTTGCGGGCACGTATTGCCCGTAGGTCCCGGCTGTCGACAGGTTGTAGGTCCGGCTCGTGACCATGATCGAGCCGACGATGGGGATGATCCGCAGCGCCGCCTGCCCATCGAATCCGAACTGATCGTGGAGGATGTCACCGTACGCGACGGCACGACCCGAATTGAGCGTGTAGTCGATCCGTGGCGCATTCGTGTTGTCCTGGCCACGCGGCAGCATGATGACCGCGTACTGTGCCTGCGTCGTGCCGTAGTTGTGGACTTCGAGGTCGGTCCGCCAGACGGTCTGGTTGAAGCCGGTCCCGTGGGCGCCGGTGGCGACGAAGAGCTCCGACTCATCGGAGCTCGCCGTCACAGTCAGGCTCAGCGACCCCGTGACGTCGTGCCCTCCGATCGTCCCGGTCGCGACGATGGCGAAGACGCCGGGCCCGGCGTAGGTGTGCTGGACCGTGTCGCAGCCTCCAAAAATCTGGCACGACACGTCGTAGGCGAGCGTGGCGTCGTCCCCGTCGCCGAACACGAAGGTGACGGAATCCCCGGCGGCGCTAACCTTGGGTGAGATCCTCAGCGTCACGACCGCCCCGGCGGGCACGGGGTCGTTGTCGGGGGTGATGACGAGAGTGTCGGCTCCGGCGACGCTGATCGTTCCGGAGACCACGAGCGCAACGGCACCAAGCCTCCTCAGGTATGAACCGGTCATCGAACTTGCCCTCCCCTGCCCTCGCACGGGTGTCGTCGACGCTGCAGCTCCTCCGTCGTGCACCGGGCCACAGGCTGCTCGTACGAGTATACGGAAGCGACGGAAAGGGTAGGACCTCCCGGTGTGGCCCAAGTCACATGGACACGGCCGGACCGACGGTGAGGTGCCGCTGCCCCGAGCCGGCCAGCGGAGTCTCGCCGAGCGCCTCCGGCCTGTTACGTCTTGGGCGTCGTTCAGCTTCGGGCCGGGCCGGTCAGAGGAGCTCGACCGCTGGGAAGAAGAAGGCCACCTCGGTCCTCGCGTTCTCGGGCGAGTCCGATCCATGGATGGCGTTGCGCTCGATGTTGGTGCCGAACTGTGCGCGGATCGTGCCCTTCTCAGCCTTCTGCGAGTCGGTCGCGCCCATCACCTTGCGCAGGTGCTCGACCGCGTTGTCGCGCTCCATGGCCATCACCCACACCGGCCCCGAGGTCATGAACTCAACCAGGGACGCGTAGAACGGTCGCTCCCGATGGACGGCGTAGAACGCTTCAGCCTGCTCACGGGTGAGACGCAGCCGTCGGGCGCCGAGGATCTCGAAGCCTTCCTGCTCGAGCCGGGCAATTATCGCTCCCGCGTTGCGGCGGGCAATGGTGTCGGGTTTGAGAATCGTGAACGTCTGCTGCTTCATGGCGGTGCTCCTCTTCTCGCCGGCTGAGGGCGTCGTGTTCCAACGGGGTGGACGAGGCCTCGGCGCGCGCCTCATCTTCTCTACGCCGAACTCCGGTCACGCCCACGGGCGAGACCGTGCCCCTCGTGACCCTGTCCGCCCGATCTCATGATCTAGGCTCTTCCGAGCGCTCTGGCCATCGTGATCCCGATCTCGGCCGGCGTCTTGACGACATGAATCCCGGCGGCGGCGAGCGCCTCCATCTTCTCCTTGGCCGTCCCCCTGCCGCCGGAGATGATCGCGCCGGCGTGGCCCATGCGACGCCCGGGAGGCGCGGTCTGTCCGGCGATGAAGGCGACCACTGGCTTCTTGACGTGGGTCTTGACGAAAGCTGCCGCCTCCTCCTCCGCGGTGCCGCCGATCTCGCCGATCATCACGATCCCCTCGGTCTCGGAGTCCTGGTTGAACGCCGTCAACACGTCGACGAAGTTCGTACCCGGGACCGGGTCTCCGCCGATGCCGATGCACGTCGACTGCCCGAGGCCGAGCTTTGTGACCTGGTCCACGGCCTCGTAGGTAAGCGTTCCGGACCGGGAGACCACGCCGATGCTGCCCTCCCTGTGGATGTGGGCCGGCATGATCCCCAGCTTGGCCTTGCCCGGCGAGATGATTCCGGGGCAGTTCGGGCCGATCAGCCTCGACCCGCTACCGTGGAGGCGCTGCTCGACCAGTACTTCGTCGCGGGCCGGGATGCCCTCCGTGATGCAGATGATCAGCTCCACCCCCGCGTCGGCAGCCTCCATGATGGCATCCGCCGCCATCATCGGCGGGACGAAGATCAGCGACGCGTTGCACCCGGTGGCGGCGCGGGCATCGGCGACGGTGTTGAACACGGGGACGCCGTCGACGCTGGCCCCGCCCTTGCCGGGGGTCATTCCGGCCACGACCTTGGTCCCGTACTCCCTGCACTTCGCGGCGTGGAACTGCCCCTCCTTGCCGGTCAATCCCTGGACCAGCACGCGCGTGTCCTTGTCTACCCAGATCGCCATCGCCGCCTCCCTACTTCGCCGCCGCGACGACCTTGGCCGCCGCATCCGCCATGGTGTCGGCCGGCTCCAGCTTGAGGCCGGACTCGGCCAGGATCCGCCGCCCCTCCTCGACGTTGGTGCCCTGGAGTCGGACCACGATGGGCACCTGCACGTTGAGGTTGCGAGCGGCCGCCACCACGCCCGACGCGATCATGTCGCACCGGACGATGCCGCCGAAGATGTTGATCAGGACCGCCTTGACGGCAGGGTCGGAGAGCAGGATGCGGAACGCGTTCTCGACCCTTTCCTGGCTCGCGCCCCCACCGACGTCGAGGAAGTTGGCCGGCGCACCGCCGTGATGCTTGATGATGTCCATGGTCGCCATGGCCAGGCCGGCGCCGTTGACCATGCAGCCGATGGTGCCGTCCAGCTTGATGTAGTTGAGGTCGAACCTGGAGGCCTCGACCTCGTAAGGATCTTCCTCGTCGAGGTCGCGCATGGTAGCGATCTCGGGGTGCCGGGCCGTGGCGTTGTCGTCGAAGTTCATCTTGGCGTCGAGCGCGAGGACGTCACCCGAGCCGGTGATCAGGAGCGGGTTGATCTCCGCCAGCGAGGCGTCCGTCTCGTTGTACGCGCGCGCCAGGGCAACGACGAACTTCACGAACTTTTTGAAGGTGTCGCCCTCGAGACCGAGGGCGAAGGCGAGCTTGCGGGCCTGGAAGGCCTGCAGGCCGGCGACCGGGTCGAAGTGTTCCTTGAGGATCGCCTCCGGGTGCTCTGCCGCGACCTCCTCGATCTCCATGCCGCCGAACTTCGACGCCATCATGACGGGGAGACCGGCCGCCCGGTCCAGGACGATTCCCAGGTAGAGCTCACGGGCGATCGCGAGCCCCTCCTCGACCAGCACCTTGTGAACGATCTTGCCCTCCGGACCCGTCTGCTTCGACACCAGCTTCATGCCCAGGATCTGGCCGGCGACCTTCACCGCCTCGTCCGGCGACTTGGCGAGCTTGACGCCGCCTGCCTTGCCACGGCCTCCGGCATGGACCTGCGCCTTGACCACCACGGTGCCGCCCAGCTCCTGGGCGACGGCCTTCGCCTCCAGCGCGGTGGTCACGACCTTCCCGCGTGGGATGGCCACGCCGTAGCCGGCCAGGATCTCCTTCGCCTGATATTCGTGGACCTTCATGGAGACCTCCAAGAGATGCGCCGGCTGGTGCCGGCGGGTTGTCATTGTGCACGGATTCACGTGACGGCGCAACGGCCGCCCCGCGAGCTCGCGGCGACCTTCCGCCTCTCTCTACCCAGGCCCCCGTCGGACGCCGCCGCCACGCGCGGAGGAGCGTTCCCGAGCCGCCGCCGGCGCGTCATCACCACGCCCTGACCTCGCGCCGGCCTGTGCTCCCGGACCGGTCTCGGGCCCACTCACTCGCCGGCGGTGGCGCGGCCGCCGGCGACAGCCGACTCGCGCAGCTCGGCGTCGGTGAGGCCGCGCTCGCACCGCTTGGCGACCGCGGGGATGCGGCCGACCACCTCCGGGCTCGACCGGTACACGTCGAGGAGCAGCCAGAGCTCGACGTTCGAGGCACCCGAGTACGGCCCACCTCGAGCGCCTGGTCGTGACGCGTCATGCTCCGATCCGGGTACTCCCCGTAGGAGAGCCACGGCGACGGTGCGCACTTCCCGGATCAGTCGGCCCGCGCCACCACCCGCTTGATCCCCTCGACGGCTTCGGGGTTGGCAACCGAGGCCAGGTTGCCGGGGTCCTCCCCGGCGAGCACGCGCCGGATGATGCCGCGCAGGATCTTTCCGGAGCGGGTGACCGGGAGCGCGTCGACCCACACGACGGCCGCCGGGCGCATGACCGCGCCGAGCCGTTCGGCGATGTGGGCGACGACCTCCGCGGCCCGTTGCGCGCTCGGCTCGCACCCCGGTCTCGGCACCGCGACCACCACCAGCCGGGTGCCCTTGATCTCGTCTGGGAGGCCCACCGCGGCCGCCTCGTAGACGGCGGGGTGCGCCACGGCGGCGGTCTCGACCTCGCCAGGACCCACCCGCTTTCCGGCGATCTTCAAGGTGTCGTCGGAGCGGCCGGTGAGGAACCAGAACCCGTCCTCGTCGACCAGCGCCCAATCGCCGTGACACCATACCTGCCGGCCGAAGCGGTCGAAGTAGGTGTCGAGGTAGCGTTGCGGGTCGTTGAGGAAGCCGCGCGTCATGTTGGGCGCCGGGTTGCGGCACACCAGGTAACCGACCTCGCCGCGCACGCTCGCACCGCCTTCGTCGAGCACGTCGACGTCCATACCGAGGGCCGGGCCCTGCAGGGTGGCCGCCTTGAGCGGAGCGACGGGCAGCGGCGCGAGCAGACAGCCCATCAGCTCGGTTCCGCCGGAGATGTTGATGACCGGCAGACGAGCGCCGCCGACGACCTCGAAGAGCCACGCGTACGAGGCATCGTCCCAAGGCTCACCGGTGGATCCGAGCACGCGCAGGCTGGTCAGGTCGTGCCTCGACACGAGCTCCTCCCCATGGACCGCCAGGGCACGGGCCGCGGTCGGCGCGAGGCCGAGGTGCGTGACGCGATGGCGCGCAAGAAGACGCCAGATCCTCGCCGGGTCGGGGTAGTCGGGCGCACCGTCGAGGAGCACGACCGTGCCGCCGTGGAAGAGCACGCCGAGGATCTCCCACGGCCCCATCATCCACCCGATGTCGGTGAGCCAGAACATCACGTCGCCCGGCCGCACATCGAGGTGATACCCGACCTCCTTGGCCGTCACCACCTGGACGCCGCCATGGGTGTGCACGGCGCCCTTCGCCCTTCCGGTGGTCCCCGAGGTGTACAGGACGAGGGAGCGGGCCGAGGCATCCAGGATCGCGGTGGGGTGATCGGCCGCACCCGCGGCCTCCGCCTCGTGCCACCACAGATCGCGAGCCGCCGACCACGGTATGGGGTCGCCCAGCCGGCGCACGACAACGACGTGCCGAACGCATGGCGCCAGGTGGCTCGCTCGGTCTGCCGTCTCCTTGAGCCGGAGCGGTCGGCCCCGACGCGTCGTCCCGTCGGCGGTCAGCAGCACCCGGGCACCGGCGTCCTGGAGCCGGCTCGCGAGCGCCTCCGGCCCGAATCCGGCAAAGACCGGGACCGCGACGGCGCCGATCTTCAGGCACGCCAGCAGGGCGACGACCACGTCGACGCTCATCGGGAGGTAGAGGCCGACCGCATCCCCGACGCCGACGCCCAGCGCGGCGAGGCCGCTGGCCAGTCGCCCGACCCGCTGGTTGAGGTCGCCGTAGCTGAGTGTCTGCGGCCGCTCGTCTTCGCCTTCCGAGATCACTGCCGGCTGGCCGGCACGGGCCCCGCCGGCGTGCCGGTCGAGCACGTTGTGGACGAGGTTGAGCCTGCCCCCCAGGAACCACTCCGTCCACGGCAACCCCTGAGCATCGTCGTAGAGCCGCTCGTAGGAGCGGTACCACTCGATGCCGAGATCCTCGATGATCGCGGGGTAGAACCAACCCGGATCGCGGGCGGCGCGTTCCCGCAGCTCCCCCGCATCGCGCAGGCCATGCCGGCGCATCAGCCGGGCGACGTGGGAGTTCGCCAGATCGTCGGCACGGGGCGTCCAGATCACCCTTCTTCTCATCGTCTCACCGGCTCTTCCCAGGGACTCCCACAGCGACGCGGAAGCCCAGGACGGCGGCGAAGAGAGGCGGCTGCCGACCCTCCGTCACCAGGCCACCGGGTCGGCGCCACCACCCTCACCCCCGCGGAACCGGACCCAGCTCAGGTTGTAGTCGGGATCTTCGTTCTCCCTGGCGTGCTCGGTGGGCATGAGCGGGCTGAAGGTGTCGATCATGACCGCGAGCTCGTCCGTTCGAGCGCTCCCCATCGAGGCCTCGTAGCGCCCCGGATGCGGCCCGTGGGCGAGACCGACCGGGTGGAGGCTGACCGAGGCCCGTCCGATGCCCCTCCGGCTCGTGAAGCTCCCGTCCACGTAGAAGAGGAACTCGTCGCAATCGACCGACGAGTGCGGGTACGGGCACGGGATCGCCTCGGGGTGGTAGTCGACCAACCGAGGGACGAACGAGCAGACCACGAAGCCTCCCCCGGCGAAGGTGATGTGCGTGGTGGGCGGGAGGTGGACCAACCCGGTCTTGGGCTGGTAGGCGCGGATCGGGAAGGCAAACGGCCACAGCTGTCCGTCCCAGCCGACGACGTCGAAGGGGTCGTTGGCCATCACCTGCCGGGTCACGTTGCCGTGGCGCAGGACGAGCTGCACGCGCGGGGCGCCGAGAGACGCCGGGCCGCCTTCCGGCCACACCGGCTCACGGAAGTCGCGGTGACAGTACGGGGCATCCATGGTCAGCTGCCCGCCCGGATTGCGGAACTGCTTCGGCAGGTCGATCCCCGACCGACCCTCGATCACGAGCAGGAATGCCGGACCGGCGAGCCGCCACCGGTGCGGCAGGGCACGCGGCACGAACACGTAGTCACCGACCGTGAACGGCACCACGCCCAGCGGTGTCTCCACCCGGCCCGAGCCCTCATGCACGAACGTCAGCTCGTCGGCGTCGGCGTTGGCCACCAGCGTCTCGTCGTCGCGCTCGGGGCGCGCGAACCAGATCCCGACCTCCTGGTTGGCCAGGAACAACCGTCGGCCCAGGAACGGCGTGCCGCCGGGCACCAGCCGGGCCGGCAGGAAGTGGCGGCGGCGAAGAGCGCCGTCCCACGAGGCCACGGCCTGCCCCGGATGCGCGCCGAGGTCCTCCTGGCTCTCGACCCAGTGCGGAGGACGCCGGTGGTAGGCGATGGTGTAGAGCGACTCGAACCCCCGCCGCGTGATGCAGTGCTCGAACGCGAGCTGCCCGTCGATCCTGAGGGCGGTGTGGTGCTTGGCCGGCACGGTGCCGCGCTGGAGACGGTGGATCATGACTCGTCCTCCCGCGGGTTGCAGCTCAGGAGCGGTGCGCGGTGCCGCTCCTTCCTCTCCCCCTCAGTGCGCTCCGGGGCCCGCGGGATCACGAGCCCGCTCCGGCCTCGAGCTGCTTGGCGACCAGGCTGCGCTTCTCCTGGTCGTGCTCGATCGCCTCGAAGAGTGCCCGGAAGTTGCCCTCTCCGAAGCCCCGCGCGCCGCGCCGCTGAATCAACTCATAGAAGAAGGGTCCGGCCTTTGCGTCGTCGTACATCACACCGCCCTCGACCATGAAGATCTGCAACAGGTAGCGGTCGTCCTCCCCGTCGACCAGGATCTTGAGCCGCTTGAGCAGCTCGATGTCCTCGCTGAAGGTCGTCACCTTCCTGCGTGCCAGGCGTTCGGGCAGCATGTCGTAGTAGGTGACCGGAGTATCGAGGAACTCGATACCGGAGCGTCGCAGCCCCTCGACGGCGGGCACGATCCTGGGCACGTGAAAGGCGACGTGCTGGACGCCGGGCCCGTTGTTCGTCTCAACGAACGTGTAGATCTGGCTCGCCTCGTAGTTGGGCGCCGCCGGCTCGTTGTTCGCGAATTTGATCCCCGACTCCGGCTCCCACATCACCGTCGACGCCAGACCGGAGCCACCCGTCCCCCCGCGGACGTCCGAGGTGTGGAAGTGGACCCGCCAGTACTCCTCGAAGCCCATCACGTCGCGCAGCCAACTGACGTACGGCTCGAGCGTGAGGAAGTTCGACGTGACGTGGTCGATCACCTGGAGGTCGTAAGGGTTGTAAGCTCCCTCCGGCTCCAGGAGCCGGAATCCGGCCGGGAGTGCATCGATCGGGCGCTCGACGAAGCGGAAACGCACCTCGCCGAGCGGCGTGGCGATCTCGAACCAGCTCAGAGGCCGCCCAGCGACGTCCTCCTCGCTGACCACCGTCGTCGCCGCCGTGGCTCCCCTCCGTGCGAGGGTCTGCCGCGTGTGCTCGAGGTCGCGGACCCGAAAGGACAGAACCGAGACGCCGTCCGGGTGGCGCCGGAGCCAACGATCGGCCCGGGAGCCCTTGACCGTCGGGCTGGTGCACACCACCCTGGCCTTGCCCGCCGCGAACAGGACGCCCTGCTCGCCCCGCTCGGCAGAGGTCTTGGGATCGAGGCGCGCCACCTCGGGCACCCGCATCTGCTCGGTATAGAACCGCCGGCTCCGCTCGAGGTCGGCGACGATGAAGTCATACGAATCCCAGCCGATGATGCCGAGGTTGGCACCGTTTTGACCCTGCTCCATGACCCGCCCTCCCAGTCGGCGTGTCCCTGCGGGCCGTGCTCGTGGAAGAGCCTCTTCGACGCAGGGCACCCCAACGGGAAACACCTCGCACCACCCGCGTATGCCCGCCCGCGACGGGGAGGCTCCGGATCCTCCGTCAGTCCACCGCACCCCCTGACACCAGGGCGTTGAGCTCGTCGTCGGTGAGGATCCGATCCATGCGCTTGGCGGCGACCAGGATCCTGCTGACCAGCTGGGCGTCCAGCGGATAGCCATGGGCGGCGAGCCACCAGCGGACGTTGGCGCCACCCGACATCGGGCCGACCTCGATTTCCTGCGCTCTGCCCAGCCGCGAGGCCGGCACAGCTGAGTAAACCAGATCCACGGTCTCGTCGTCGCCCCTTGCCCTGGCCTTGAGGATCGCGGCGGCGTGCACGCCGGTCGCGGTTCGGAAGGCGTCGCGTCCCACCACCGGTGCGAGCGGCGGGATCGACATCCCGAGCATCCTCGCAGCCTGCTCCACATAGGCGCCCACCGCCTCGAGGCGTGGGCTCGCAAACCCTTCCAGGGCGGCGTTGACCAGCAGTTGCTCCATCGGAGGGTTGCCGACGCGCTCGCCGACGCCGAGGGCGGTGGCGTGCAGCCGCCCGGCGCCCGCCCACGCCGCAGTCAGCGCATTGGCCACCGCGAGCCCGCGGTCGTTGTGTCCGTGCCAGTCGATGCCGACTTCCGCAAAGCCGGCTTCGGCGAGGGTGCGGCGCACGAATCGGACCAGCCGCACCACGGTGAGGGGTGTCGCGTGCCCGGCGGTGTCCGCGATGCACACGCGGCTGGCACCGCTGCGGGCGGCAACGAGGAACAGGGCGCCGAGGTCCTCGGGGCGCGAGCGGGTGGTGTCCTCGGTGACGAACAGAACCGGTGCCCCATGGTCCCTGGCCAGCGTTATCGCCCTCTCGGCCCGACGCAGGACGTCGGCGAGCGTCCAGCCTTCAACCGAGAGCCGAATCGGCGAAGACCCTGCGAAGAGGGCGACCTCGACCGGGATTCCGGCCCGCTGTTGAATCGCCAGGACTGGCGCGATGTCGGACTCGAGCGTGCGCGCCGCACAGTTGGGCCGAATCGGGAGCCGCGCCCGCACGATCTCGCGGCACAGCGCTTCCACCTCGCCCGCGACCCGCTCGCCGGCGCCCGGCATGCCGACATCGGCGGAGGTGATGCCGATCGCGGCAATGGCGTGCAGCAGGGCGAGCTTGTCAGCGAGACGCGGCGAGCGGACCGATGGGCTCTGGAGACCATCGCGAAGGGTCTCGTCGTCGAACTCCACCGACCGCCGGGGGTGCGGCCTGCGCCCTCCCAGATTCCAGTCGTACACCAGGCCGCTCTCACGCTGCGACATGTCCGGGCCGCCTCCGGCTGCGCAGCGTAGAGCAGAACGGCTACGCTGGCTAGCGGCCCGGAAAGCTGGGCGCCCGCTTCTCGAGAAACGCACTCACGCCTTCGCGCATGTCCTCGGTGTCGGCACAACTTCCGAACAGCTCGGCTTCGAGCGCGAGCGCCGCCGGAAGGGTGAGATCGAGGCCTGCGCGCACCGCCTCCAGACACCGGGTGACGGCCTGCGAGGACACGGCCAGGATTTCCCCAGCCAGCCTCTGGGCGGCGGACGCCAGCTCGGCGGGCTCGACCACGCGGTTGACCAGGCCCCACGCGTGGGCGGTGGCGGCATCGACCATCCCACCGCCGAGGAGCAGCTCGAGGGCGCGCCCGCGCCCGACCAGGCGCGGCAGGCGCTGCGTCCCGCCGTAGCCCGGGATCAGGCCAAGCTTCACCTCGGGCTGGCCGAAGCGGGCGTTGGTGGACGCGATGCGCAGGTGGCAGGCGAGCGCGAGCTCGCATCCGCCGCCGAGGGCGAAACCGTTGACGGCGGCGATAACCGGCTTCCTCGCGGCCTCGATGGTCGTGAAGACATGCTGGCCCCGCCTGGAAAGCGCAGCGGCGCCGGCCCGATCCAGCCCCGAGAACTCGGCGATGTCGGCGCCGGCCACGAACGCCTTCTCTCCCGCGCCGGTCACCACCACGGCCCGGACTGCGGCATCGGATTCGGCGGCCGAGAACACCTCGGCGAGCTCAGTCAGGACCGTGCGGTTGAGGGCGTTGAGTTTCTCGGGCCGGTTGACGGTGATCCACCGGACCCCCTGACGATCGTCCACCAGCAGCGTCTCGCAGCCCATGGGTTCCTCCCTGCGCGCCGCCGTCGCACTGCCCGGTCGGGTGCCGGAATGCTCGATCCGACCCGCGCACGATCGCGGCACTCCGAACTGTCGGGCCTGTCCCGCCCCGTGTCAATCCGCTCCGGAATCCGGCTGCCGGCCTGACCGCCGCCGCCGCACACCCGCCTTGACAGCACGATCCTCCGGGTCCACGCTGCGTTCTGGACCGCGAGGTGAGCCGATGGACATCGATCCCGAGGTCAGCGTCGAGGAGTTGATCAGGCTGGAGCCCCGCGCCCCGGCGCTCCTCCGACGCTTCGGGATCGTCTGCCTTCAGTGTGGCGAGCCGGTCTGGGGAACGCTGCGCGAGCTCGCTGCCGACAAGGGGATCACCGACCTCGGTCCGATCCTGGACGCTCTCCGCACCCTGCCGCCCTCATCGGGATCTCGCGCGTAGAGTCGAGACCCCTCAGACGCAAGACGCCTCTCTGCCTCAACCTTGGCCGGCTCGCCACGTATACTCTGGTCGTGAAACCCTGGCTTGCCGTCGTGCTCGTGATGTCCGGCTGCGCGACGAGCTCGCCCAAGCTGATCTACCTGACGCCGGCCGAGTGGGAGACGCAGGTGCGCCTTCACGGGGTGGATCCCGGCGAGGTTCCGAACCCCCTGGCAGTCACCGCCCATATGCGCGAGGTAGCCCGCCGGCTGGCCGGGACCGGGACGGTCACCGAGCAGCTCGACCGCCTCCGGCAGGGGTTGTTCGTCACGACCGACACCCCCTTCCGCTACCTCAGTCGCGCCACCCTGACTGCGGCCGAGGCGTTCTACCGGCACGAGGGCAACTGCCTCTCCTTCACCAACCTCTTCGTCGCGCTCGGCCGCTCCGTCGGAGCGTCGCTGACCACCGGCCTGGTCCTCCGCATTCGCGGTTCGGAGCGGGATGGCGACCTGATTGTGGTCAACACCCATGTCGTCGCCTATCTCGACTACGGGGGGCGGACGGCGACCTATGACTTTGACTTTTTCCGGGAGGGCAGGCCGGTCTCGGTCCGGCCCCTCGACGACCTCTGGATCACGGCTCTCTACCTCAACAACAAGGGTGCCGATGCGCTGCGGGCGGGCCAGACCAGGGAAGCACTCCGGCAGTTCGACAACGCGGTCAAGCTCGCCCCCGGATTCGCGGCGGCCTGGGGGAACCTGGGCGTGGCACGGAGGCGAGCCGGCGACAACCGCGGCGCCTTCGAGGCCTACGAACGGGCGCTCGCCATCGAGCACGACAACCCAACCGTGCTTACCAACGTCGCGGCCCTGTACCGCTCGCTCGGGAAGGAGCGGGAAGCCGCCCTCGCGCTGGCCGCGGGCAACCTCGACAAGGCCTCGCCCCACGTGCTGATAATCCGCGGGGACCTGCAGCTGGCGCAGGGGCACGCCAAGGAGGCCCTTGAGCTTTACAACCGCGCCCGCCACGCCGCCCCACGCCTCCCCGACGCTTGGGTCGCCAAGGCGAAGGCCGAGATCGCCCTCGGCCGCCTGAGCTCCGCCCGCCGCAGCCTCAGCCGCGCCATCTCGATCAGCCCCGGCGACCGGGCGGCGAGGGACGCGCTCGACCAGCTCCACCAGGCCGAGGCGGATCGCTGATCGACAGCGCCGTCAGGGGACCGCGGAGGCCCTGACTCCGCCCGGCTCCGGCGAGGTGGTAAGCTTCGCACGCCGCAGCAGCCGGGCTCGCGGCCGACTGTGAGGTCTCCCCCATGGGTCGCAGGAAGGCAAATGACAGGGGCGCCCTGGCCAACCGGGGCAGCGCCAGCAAATCCCTCTTCAAACGGGTCGAACGCACGCTGGACACCATCGAGCACGGGGAGGACACCCCCGGCACAATCGGGAACGTCGCCGAGTTCATGACCCGCAACTTCCGTGACGATCTCGGCATCCTGGGCGGGCGCATCTACCGGCTCGGCGACGACAGCTATGAGCTGGTCAGCGGTTTCGGCTCCGCCCAGGGCGCGCCGGTGGGTGTCGAGGTCTCCAGGCACTACGCTGCCATCGAGGCCGTGCTCGATTCCGGTATCGTCGTGATGGATCGCGACGCACCGGGCCTCGACCCGCGCATCGAGGCACAGCTCGGCACGCGCGAGCGCTTCGCCGCGATCGCCATCGCTGACGGGGAGTACCTGATCTCCTTCGACGTCACGCCCGACCGGGGCTCCCTCGAGGACCTGCGGGCCTCGCTCAACATCATCCGTCTCGCCATCAACCAGAAGCTCCGCCAGGACCGCTTCAAGGAGATCCTCGAGGACGCCCGCCGCATCCAGAGTTCGATCCTGCCGAAGCGAACGCCCAAGTACGGCGAGTTCGACATCGCCGGGGACTCTCGCCCGGCCGAGGTCGTGGGGGGCGACTTCTACGACTTCATCCCTGTCACTCCCGAGATCTTCGACCTCGCGATCGCCGACGCGTCGGGACACGGCATGCCTGCCGCGCTGCAGGTCCGCGACGTGTACATGGGCCTGCGCATGGGCCTGACGCGCGACTACAAGGTCTCCCGCACCGTCGAGCGTCTCAACGCGATCATCAACCGGTCGAAAATGGCCTCCAAATTCGTCTCTTTGTTCATCGCCGAGCTCGAGACGAACGGCAACACGATCTACGTCAACGCCGGCCATGTCCAGCCGTTCATCCTCCACGTCGACGGGAGCTTCGAGTTCCTCCGCGAAGGAGGCATGGTGCTCGGACCCTCGCCCGACGCCTCGTACCAGCGCGGCTTCGCGCGGATCGCGCCCGGCGAGCTGCTCGCCCTGTACACCGACGGCATCACGGAATGCCGGCACCACCGCAGCGCCGAGGAGTTCGGCGTGGCACGTCTGCAGCGCCTGGTCAAGCGTCTCGCCGCCCGGCCCGCCGCGGAGATCGTCCAGGCCGCGTTTGCCGCCGTCTCATCGTTCGCCGGAACCTCAACGCCCGAGGACGACCAGACGCTCGTGGTCGTGCGCCGACCGGCTCTCCCGAGCGCGGCCTCGGCCTGATCACGGGCCCCCTCGTCCTGGCCGTCTGCACCGGAGCGAGGCGGCGTATACTGCCCGCCATGGAACCGTTCCTGCCCGCCAATTTCTTTGATCTCAAGGAGTTCGCGCACACTGCGTTGTTCGAGCCGAGCGAACCGGTGTGGGCCGCCCTGGGCGCCCGGCTCGACGCATTCTTCGCCTCGTGGGCCCGGTGGGAGGTCCTTTCCGACCTGCCGGACGGCGTTCACGTCCTGGGCGGACCGATCTTCATCGCGCCTCGCTGCGTCGTCGAGCCGGGCGTCGTCCTCCGCGGGCCCGTGCTGATCGGCGAGGGCTGCCAGCTCCGCACCGGAGCCTACCTTCGCGGTGGTGTCGTGCTCGGGCGGGGCTGCGTTGTCGGTGCCCACAGCGAGGTCAAGCGGTCGATCCTGCTCGATGGCGCGCACGCCCCGCACCAGAACTACGTGGGGGACAGCGTCCTCGGCTCAAAGGTCAACTTGGGGGCCGGGACGATCCTTTCCAACGTCAAGAACGTCGGCACCGAGGTCTCGTTCAGGTACGAGGACAAGGTCGTGCACACCGGCCTGCGCAAGCTCGGGGCCATCCTCGGGGACGGCTGCCGGACCGGCTGCAACACCGTCCTCAACCCCGGTTGCCTGGTCGGCCCCGGCTCTGTTACCTACCCCAACGTCGCGCTCCGCTCCGGGTACTACCCGGCGGGCACGCTGATCAAGCTGCGCCAGGTCCAGCAGCAGGTGATCATGAAGGCCACCGTGCACCCCTGATGGCATGCGACTTGCTTCACCCGTAAGCGGAGGGTGCAAGGGAGGTCGACCATGAAAGCGCGGAGCCTGGTACTTGCAGCGATCGCGGCCCTGGTCGGGTCAGCAGCACTGGCCTCCGCCGCGGACGATCTGACCTCGCTGAGCTACATCTCGTACCTGGAACGATATGCGACGCTCAGACCCGGCCAGGGTGGCGACACGCTCGAGGCTGTGGTCAACATGCCGGTGCTGGTCGGCGATCGGCTCGACACCGCTCGGGGCGCCCGGGTCGAGGTCCAGCTCAGCGACGGCAGTACGCTCTGGATCGACGAGTTCACCGATATCGATTTCGATGCCATCGCGTACTCCCGTGACGCCTCCGATCCCCGCACCACGCTCTACCTGAGTGACGAGGGTGCGATCGCCGTCGAGATTCCGGAGAGCTCTCCCGTAGACGCAGCCATGCGTCTCGACACGCCCGCCGGCACCCTCTACCTGAACCGGCCGGGACTCTACCGCGTCGAGCTGCGCTCCGGCCAGCTGCATGTCGAGGCGTATTCAGGACTCGCAGAACTCCCTTCCGGCATCGGGTCGGCGCTGGTGCGTGGCGGTCAGGAGGCCTGGCTCAACCGCGACGGTGATCTCCAGCGCAACGTCCTCGCCGCCTCGACCGACGACTTCTGGGCATGGGTGCAAGAGCGCCGCCATCCGGCTGCGGGTGGCGTGACGGCGAGGTACGTCGAGGGCGAGGCTGCGGCTCGCGCCTACACGCTCGACAGCTACGGCGACTGGGTGTACGTTCCCACGTTCTCGTCGTACATGTGGCGGCCCCGCGTGGCGGCGGGTTGGCTGCCCTACTCGGACGGGCGCTGGGTCTGGACACCCGTCGGTTGGACATGGGTGGCCTACGAGCCTTGGGGCTGGTACCCCTTCCACTACGGGTCCTGGTACCTGGACGCCTCCTTTGGCTGGGTGTGGTCGTACGACGCCGTGTGGGGACCCGCCTGGGTGCACTGGCTGTACACGCCCGGATATGTGGGCTGGTGTCCCCGTGGTTACTACGACTACTGGTACTGGCACAACAACCACGGATCCGGAGACTGGCCCGGTTTCCGGCGGCCCGGACGCTGGTCGGACGTCACCCTCGACTTCTCGGGACGAGTCAGGCTCGGCCAGGTGGACCAGAGGCCTTGGACCATGGTCCCGGCCGACCAGTTCACCAACTCCAGGCTGGGGCGGGTCCGCGTCGACCCCTCGCGGTTCTTCCGCGACGGCAACACGGATCGCCTGGCGACCGTGCGCTCGGGTCCGCTCCTCACACAACCCCCGGGACGCGACCCGGCACGGGTGATCGACCCGGTGCTCAGCCAGCCCGGCCGGCAGAACGTCCCGGACCTCGGCCCGATCATGAGGCGCGAGACGGGGTCGCTCTCGGATAGTCGCAGCCAGCCGCTCCGGCCGACCCTCACCCGGGATCTCGTCCGTGACAGTCGACCGATCGCCAGGCCGGACAACGCACAGCCCGGTCCGGTGGCCGGAAGAACGGTGGAGCGCCGGCTGGGACGCACCGGAACGGAGCAGCCGTCGCCCCGAGCGGTCGACGAGCGAGGAGCAACCGCCCCAGGAGTGACGAGCCCGGGTCGACCCGGCTCGGGCCAAGTCCTTCGGGAGCGGGTCGACGCGCGCGAACGGTGGACGAATCCTCCTGCCACCGGCCGCTCGCCCGCGACGGGCACGGTGGAACGTCGCACCACCCAGAATCCCGGCTCCCCCGTCAGTCGTGAGGCGCCGCCGGCGAGGCTTGCGCCGGCGCCCACCACCCAGCGGCAGAGCCCCGCGCCGCGCACCAGGGTCGAGCGACCGAACAGCACGCCTGCCCGCCCGGCGAGCCCACCGCCCCCGGCCACCGGCCGGCCAGGAACATCCAGGTCCGGCGCCTACGGCATGAGCCGAGGGGTTGTATCGGGGGCGCGCTCGGTCGCACAGCCGAGGTCCTACACGCGCGAACCTGCGGCTTCTCGCGTCCCGCGGTACGAGGTCCCAGTGAGGACAGAGGTGCGGCCGGTCGCGCCCCGGGCGTACTCCCCCGCCCCGCGGGTCAGCGCGATGCGCGTCTCGCCACCCGTGCGGATTTCCGCTCCCTCGCGAGGCCGCGCGACCGCCGCTCCGCGCCGCCGGTAGCGGGTCCGCCGGCCGTCAACGCCGCCGCGACTGGCGCCCGGCCGCGAGAGACGTCGGGCTAGCTCCAGCGCCGCAGCCAGTGCTCGAGCGTAACCAGAGTGAAGACCGCTCGTGCGGCGCGGCGACGGTCGGGTCGGCGTCGCCAGCCCAGCCAGGGGACGAGTTTGGACCCCGGGATGTAACGGCGGACAAGCGCGAATGGGTCCTCCAGGACGTCCCGGACCTCGCTGGCCCAGTCGCCCTCCAACCATGCCGTCAACGGAACCTCGAACCCCCGCTTGGCCGCCAGACGGACGCGGGCCGGAAGGAAATCGCGGGCGGCATCCCTGACCACTGACTTGGTCTGGAACAGCCGCACGAGCACGCTGGGAGGGAACGCGGCCACCCGCTCGAGCAGCCGGTGATCGAGGAACGGTGAGCGGGCTTCCAGGGACGCCGCCATCGTGGCACGGTCCATCTTCACGAGCAGGTCCCCAGGGAGAAAGAACTCGAACTCGAGGAGCCGCAGCTGGCTCACCGCGTCCAAAGCACGCGTCCGCTCAAGGAGCGCTTCAAGCTCCGGCGGCACCGGGGCCAGCCCCGGCAGCAGGCTCCCGACCTCCTCGGCCGAGAACTTCACCGGTCCCCACGACAGGTAGGCCCGGTGACCGGCGCGCAGGCCGCGTGCCAGCCGATCACCGGAGGCGCGCCGCCCTCTCCCCGCCACCCCTGCCAGCCAACCGGCGAGCTCGCCCCAGACCCGCACGCCCGGCAGGCCCAGCAGCCGCGCGGCCAGGAAGCGGCGATAGCCGCACAGGACCTCGTCACTGCCGTCGCCGTTCAACACTACCGTGGCGTGCTGGCGCGCCCGCTCCGCGACGAGGAGTGTCGGGATCACCGAAGAGTCCGCGAGCGGCTCGTCGTACACCTCGGCCAGCCTCGGCAGCAGGTCACGACCCGCCGCCGCATCGACCTCCATCTCGACGAGCTCCAACCCGGCCCGCTCCGCCGTTGCGCGGGCCAGTGGCGCCTCGCTGGCCCCGCCGGCGAAACTCACGGTCAGCGCCCGCAATCCCTGGACCTGGCGAGCGGCCAGTGATGACACCAGCCCGGAGTCGAGTCCGCCGGAGAGGAAAACCGCCAGCGGCACATCGGCGCGCAGTCGTCTGGTGACCGCCTGGTCGAGCGACTCGAGAAGCTCGCGAGCAGCGGCCTCGGGCCCGATCGCCTCATCCGGTGCGACGTCGAGCTGCCAGTACCGACGCTGGTTGACCTCCCCGGTGAGCAGGTCGAGGGTCAGCCAGGTGGCGGGCGGCAGCTTCTCCACGCCCCGGAGGATGCACTGTCCCTCGGGCACGAAACCGAAACCGAGGAAGGCCGCCAGCGCCTCGCGATCGACCTCCGGCTTGGAGGCCATCACTGACCGCAGAGCCTTGAGCTCCGACCCGAAGATCAGCTGGCCTCCCTGCCGGGTCCAGTACAGGGGCTTCTTGCCCGCGCGATCGCGGGCCAGCAGGAGAGTCCTCCTCCTGTCGTCCACCACCGCCAACGCGAACATGCCGTGTAACCGCGCCACCATGGAGGGGCCAAAGTCCTCCCACAGGTGGACAAGCACCTCGGAGTCGCCATTCGAGCGCAGGCGGTGCCCTGCCTCCTTCAGCTGCTCGCGAAGCTCGCCGTAGTTGTAGACCTCGCCGTTGAGGACCGCCCAGACGTCGCCGGCCTCGTTGCCGACCGGCTGGTCGCCGGAGACGAGATCGATCACCGCCAGTCGGCGAGCCCCGATCGCCCATCCCCCTCCCGACTGGACCCCGCCGGAGTCCGGCCCGCGATGGCGCAGGGTCTCCAACATCCCCTCGACGCGCCACACGGCGGGCTTTCCCATGCCTCCTACGATCCCGGCGATGCCACACACCGGCGGCCTCCTCGCGTTGCCACTCTCACCGACTCTATCGGTTTCGGGACGGGCCGACAAGCTCCCTCTATACTTCCGCCGTGCCGCTCGACCTCGCCCGCTGGCTGCCGGAGTTTCCGGTGCGCGAGCACTGCCTGTACATGAACCACGCGGCCGTCGCTCCGCTCCCCCGCCCGGTCGCCGAGGCCATGCGCCGCCGCATCGCGGAGCAGGAAACCCACGGCTCGCGGGAGTGGGAGCGCTGGCGCGAGAGCGAGATGGCGGTCCGCGCACTGACGGCTCAGCTGACCGGCGCCCGGGCACAGGACATCGCGATGGTCCGCAGCACGTCGGAGGGCCTGTCCCTCGTCGCCCAGGGCTTCCCGTGGCGCAAGGGCGACGCGGTTCTGGTCGGCGAGGAGGAGTTCGCCGCCAACGTCGCTCCCTGGCTCGCCCTGACCAGCCAGGGGGTCAAGGTGCTGCGCTACCCGACCCCCGGCGGCCGGGTCTCGCTCGATGCCGTCCTTCCCCGCCTGGCACCACCCGTGAAGGTCCTCGCCCTCTCCTGGGTGGCGTTCCACACCGGCTGGGTCGCACCGGTCGGCGAACTCGCCGCCGCCGCCCACGCCGCCGGAGTCACCGTCGTCCTCGACGCGATCCAGGGGCTGGGCGCCCTCCCCGATCCCTTTCCGGCGCTCGGGGTAGACGCCCTGGTCGCGGACGGCCACAAGTGGCTCCTCGGCCCCGAAGGCCTCGGCGTGCTGATCACGACCGAAGCGCTGCGCCACCGGCTGCGGCCCGTTCTGGCCGGCTGGCGGAACGTCCACCGGGCCGATCGGAGTCTCTTCCTCCACGAGCTCTCGCTGTACGCCGACGGCCGAAGGTTCGAGCCCGGCTCGGCTCCCTCGATCCTGGTGGCGGGGCTCGAGGCCGCTCTCGACCTGCTTCTGCAGATCGGGCTCGACGAGGTCCACGAGCGCGTCGTCGCTCACGCGCGAATTGTCACTCAGGCGCTCCTTGAGGCCTCCTGGGTGGTCGGCTCGCCGGGCTCCGCCCACGAGATCGCCGGGATCGTCGCGGCACGCCACCCCTTCCTGCCGGCGGACGAGGTGGTGAGGCGGCTGGCGCAGCGCCACATCGAGGTCTCCGCCCGACAGCGGTGGGTCCGTTTCTCACCCCACTTCTACGCCACCACGGGCGAGCTCGAGGCCCTCCGGCAGATCCTCGGGAAGCTTTAGACGGTTCCCGCGTTGTTAGACTGCGAGGATGAGGCGAGAGCGTTCTGTCGATGTGGTGATCCTGGGCGGCGGTCCGGCCGGCAGCACGGCCGCGTCGATCCTCGCCCGCGCGGGCATCGGGGCGGTGGTCCTCGAACGGGAGGCGTTCCCCCGCTTCCACGTCGGCGAATCACTCCTCCCCCACTCCCTGCCTCTCCTCGACGAACTGGGTGTCCACGACACCGTGCGTGCGCTCCCGCACACCCGGCGCAAGGACGGCGCCACCTTCGTCACCCACGACGGCTCGCGGCAGGTGGTGTACTGGTTCGACACCGCGTTTGCCCCGGCCATCCCGCACGCCTACCAGGTGCGCCGCGATGAGTTCGACAAGGTTCTCCTCGACCACGCTCGCTCGCTGGGCGTCGAGGTGCTGGAGGGATGGCAGGCGCAAGCGCCGGTGTGGGAACGCAACCGACTCGTCGGCGTGAAGGCCAAGGACCAAGACGGCGAGGACGCCACGCTGCGTTGCCGCGCTTTCCTCGACGCCAGCGGGCAATCCGCTTTCCTGGCCAGCCGGATGGGCTGGCGGTTCCCCTACCCGCGACACCGCAAGGTCGCGTCCGTCGCCCATTTCGCCGATGCCTGGCTTCCGGACGGACGCGAGCGCGGCAACATCACCATCGTGCTGGCCGAGGGTGGCTGGTTCTGGCTGATCCCCTTCGCTGACGACACCGTCTCCGTGGGCGCTGTCATGGACGTCGGCCGCTGGCGCGCTCTGGGGCCCGATCCGGAGACGCTCTTCAACGCTGCGACAGCCGCCACTCCGGAGGTCGGTAGACGCCTGGCGAACGCCCGCCGACTCATCCCCTTCACGGCCATCCAGAACTTCTCGTTCCGGGTTATGCGCATCGCCGGCGACGGATTCTGCCTGCTCGGGGACGCGGCGGGGTTCCTCGATCCGATCTTCTCCACCGGCGTCTTCCTGGCCACCACCACGGCGTCGTCGGCCGCCCAGGACATCGCCGACGCCTTTCGAAGACACGGCCGCGTGGAGGCGCACGACTTCGGCCCCACGATCGCCCTGACCCGGTCCCTTCACCGGCTCTTCTTCACCTTCATCCGTGCCTACTACAACCCCCACTTCCTGGCCTTCTTCTTCGCTCCCGGTCCCGCCTTCCACATCCCCGAGGCCATCGTCTCGTTGCTCGCGGCGGACGTCATGCGACCGGGGAGATGGCGGCGCACGAGCAGGTTTCGTGCCCTCCTGGGCCTCGCCTGGCTCCAGGAGCAGGGCAGCCGCATGGGGCGCACCCTGGTCCCTCCGCTGACCGCGACACCTGCTGGGTCGTCCCGGTGAGCGGCGTCACGCCTGATCGGGTCGATCCCAACGCCACGGGGGACCGTCGTCTCGCCGCCTGGCTGGTGCAGTGGGCGCGGCCCTACTGGCACCGAGTCGCCGGCGCGATCGTGCTGGTGCTGTTCGGATCGGTCCTCCAGGTCGTCGGCCCGCTGCTGACCGCCGCTGCGGTCGACCTCTACCTCCGGCCCCAGGCCGGCCCGGCGGCCAGCCGCGTCCTCGCCGCCCTCCGGCTCCTTCACCTGCCCACCCAGGGCGGCGCCGGCCTCGCGTCGCTGGCCCTGCTCTACCTGATCAGCCTGCTCGCCGGCGCGACCCTGCTCTCACTGCAGGCTCGCACCATGCTGATGACCGGCCAGCTCGTCATGCGCGACATGCGCGACGCCCTCTTCGCCCATCTGCAGAAGCTCGATCTGAGCTGGTTCAACCGCACCCCGGCTGGTCGCGTCATCACGCGCCTGACCAACGACGTCGAGGCGGTCAACGAGCTGTTCACCTCCGGTCTGGTCGAGATCCTCGCCGACGTCGTCTTGCTGGGCGGCATCGTCGCGGTCCTCTTCAGTCTCGACTGGCGCCTCGCCCTGGTGGCGTTTTCGGTCCTCCCCTTCCTGCTCCTCCTCTCCATGTGGTTCCGGAGCCGGGCCCGTGCCGTCTACCGCGAGGTCCGGACCCGCCTGGCGGCGATCAACACCCACCTCCAGGAGCACCTCGCCGGGATGTCGGTGGTTCAGCTCGCCCGCGCGGAGACGATGGTCCACCAGCGGTTCGTTGCCGTCGACGCCGCTCATCGCGACATCAACGTCAGGGGTATCTTCTACTACGCGATCTTCTATCCGGCGGTCGACCTGCTCACCTCGGGCGGTCTTGCGCTCCTGCTCGTCTCCGGAGGGATCTGGACCTACCAGGGCACCGTCTCGCTCGGCGTCCTCATCGCCTTCGTCCAGTACATCCAGCGCTTCTACCGCCCGATCTCGGACCTGGCCGAGAACTACAACGTCCTGCAGGCCTCGCTGGCCGCCGCGGAGAGGCTCCAGGGCCTCCTCGCCACGCAGCCGCTGCTCCTCCCCCCTGCCTCTCCCGCGCCCCCGCCGCCCCGCTCCGGCGCCCTTTCGTTCGAGAAGGTGTGGTTCGCGTACGACGAGGAGAACTGGGTCGTCGCGGACATGGACTTCACGGTGCGGCCGGGCGAGCGGGTAGCGGTCGTCGGCCACACCGGTGCCGGCAAGAGCACGCTGGTCAACCTGTTGCTCCGCTTCCACGACCCGCAGCGGGGCCGGATCTCCCTCGACGGCCTCGATCTCCGCCACTGGGACCCACGCGAGCTTCGCCGTCGCTTCGCCGTGGTCCTGCAGGAGATCGATTGCTTCGCCGGCACCATCGGAGAGAACGTCCGCCTCGGCCGCGCCGAGATCGACGACCGCCGGACCCGCTGGGCCCTGGAACAGGTGGGCGCAGGGGGTCTTCTCGAACGGCTCCCGCTCGGTCTCGCGACCGCCATCGGCGAGCGGGGTTCGGGTCTGTCGGTCGGGGAGCGTCAGCTCGTCGCGTTTGCCCGCGCGCTGGTCGGTGATCCCGAGTTCCTGGTCCTCGACGAGGCGACGTCGTCGATCGATCCCGGGACCGAGGCGACCATCCAGCGGGCCCTTGAACGGCTCCTCGAGGGGCGCAGCGCGCTCATCATCGCCCACCGTCTGGCCACAGTGATCGGCTGTGACCGCGTGCTCGTGCTCCACAACGGGCGATTGATCGAGGCCGGAACCCACGACGAGCTGCTCGCCCGGGGCGGACTGTACCGCACGCTCTACGAGCTGCAGCTGCTCAGACCGGCCGAGCCGCCTCGCGCCGCTGCGGCGCCGTGATCGCTCGGCGGCGACGTCCGGCCGCCGGCTCTTCCACCGTCCGCCCGGGACTCACGGCGAGCCGCGCCGGGCCACCTCGATGGCGTCCCCGTCGAGGCGGACCGTGAACACCTCCAACGGCTCCTCGGCGGGAGGGGTCAGCACACGCCCAGTCCGGATGTCGAACTCGGCGCCGTGAAGAGGGCACTCGACGGTGCAGCGAACCCGGTCGAGGCTCCCTTCATGCAGGTAGGCCTCCGCGTGGGTACACAGCGCTGCGACCGCAAGGTACTCGCCCCGGCAGTTGAAGACCGCGACCTCGGTGCCGTCGACTTCGAAGACCCTGCCCTCGCCGTCGGGGATGTCGCCCACCCTCGCAACTCTGATGAACTCGCCCACCTCCACCTCCCCTCGGCTCGCCGGCCCGGGCCGGGCGCCCCGCGCCACCGACCATTGCTCCATGGTAGCGGCTCCGCTCTCTCGGTTGCGCCCTGGTGTCCTCTGATACCCTCGCCAGAGCGCCGGCCACGGCGTCGGGAGCCGACATGACCGAGGTTGAGAACCTCACCGCTCTGCGTGAATCGATCACGGAGCTCGACCGTGCGCTCCTTCAGCTCCTGCGGCGCCGGATGGACCTGGCGGCGCGCGTCGGCCGGATCAAGGCCGAGAGGGGGCTCCCGGTCGTGGTCCGGGATGTCGAGGACCGGGTCCTCACTCGGGCCCGGGAGCACGCCGAGAGCTGTGGCGTCTCCGAGGAGGTCATGGAGGCGATCTTCCAGGCGATCGTGCGCGGCTCCGTCGAACGCCAGTACCGCGTGGGCGTTGCACAACGCAGCCGGCGCGGAGGACACGTGCTGATCGTCGGCGGTGCCGGGGCAATGGGGTCCTGGCTGCGGCGCTTCTTCGAGACGCTCGGCCATCGGGTCGAGATCGTCGATCCGGCCTCCGAGTCGCATCCCGGCGAACCCAGCGGTCACGCAGCCCTGGGGGACGTCGGAGATCTCGCTCCGTTCGACGCTGTCTTCGTGTCGGTACCCCTCGCGCTGACGCCCGCGGTCCTCGAAGAACTCGTGGATCGCGGCCCGCAGGCCCTCGTCGTCGAGATCGCGTCCATCAAGTCCCACGTGGCACCGGTTCTAGCGCGGGCACGGAGTGCCGGTGTCCACGTCTCGGCCCTGCACCCGATGTTCGGACCCGGCAAGTCGATCTACGAGCCACTCACGTTCGTCCTTGCCTGCCAGGACGACCCCGAGACGGAGCGCCGCCGCCTCGAACCGTTCCTGCGCCATCCCTACACAGAACTGATCACCATGCCGTTCGCCCACCACGATCGCCTGATGGGGTGGCTGCTCGGCCTCGCTCACCTCTCCGGCATGCTGTTCGGCTCCGCACTGACGCGCTCGGGGCTTACCGCCGAGGAGCTCCGCTCCTGCGCGTCGACGACGTTCGCCCGGCAAGCCGCGACTGCGCGTTCGGTCCTGTCCGAAGATCCCGACCTCTACCTCGACATTCAACGTCTCAACCCGCATCGCAACGAGGTCTACGGCGCCACGCGCGCGGCCCTCGACCGGCTCGTGGAGATGGTCGAGAGCGCCGACCGCGACCGCTTCCGCGCCGAGCTGGCGGACGCCCGGCGCGCCCTCGTCGGCGGACCATGAACCGCACGGCGGCGATCACGGGATGCGCGTGATGCAGTCAGGGTCGTCGTTCGCCGGGTTGTTGACTCGTGGGCTGACTGGGTACGCGATCATGGCCAGGTCCTGGTACGGACGCAGGAGGGACACCACCGCGCCGACATTCTCCACCGAGGCATCGATCCACCTGCCAAACTCGCCAGGCTCCAGGATCACCGGCATGCGGTCGTGGATCGGGCGGAGCAGCTCGTTGGGTTCGGTGGTCACGATGGCGCACGACTCCACCGGCTCGCCGTTCATCGGCGTCCAGCGCTCCCACAGGCCCGCGAACGCGAAGGGCCGCCCATCGGCCATCCGGATGTGGTACGGCTGCTTGCGATTCTCGAGCCTCCTCCACTCGTAGAAGCCGTCGGCGACGACCAGACAGCGCCGGTGCCGGAGAGCCGCGCGGAAAGCCGGCTTGTCGGCCACCGTCTCCGCCCTGGCGTTGATCAGGCGGGACCCGATGCTCACCTCCTTGGCCCAGGCCGGAATCAGGCCCCAGCGCATCTCCACGAGCTCGCGGCCGCCGCCGGCACGCGCCCGCACCACGCTCACGGACTGCGTGGGCGCGATGTTGAAGCGGCGCGCCAGCCGCGGCACGTCGTCGAGAGCGAAGAGCTCCGCGATCGTCTCTCCCGGGGAGGCCTGAGTGAAGCGTCCGCACATGGCTTCATCTTAACCGCCGCCGCTGTGGCACGGGGTCGCGCGACGCAAGCGATGCGAGGGGCGGGCCGGAACCCGCCCCTCCTCGCCATCTCAGGGTCAGAAGTGAACCTGCACCCCGCCGAACACCTCCCGCTCCGGACCCGGCTGGTACGAGTTGCCGTCGGGATCCGGCTCGGTGAACGCGATGTATTTCTTGCCCGTCAGGTTGCGGCCGTAGAGCAGGAGGACGGTCTCGGCCCCGGCGATCCTGACCCGGTACGAGAGCCGGGCATCGAGGAGCGTGTAGCCGCCGACCCAGATCGTGCTGGTGGGATCGACGTAGGCACGCGACTGGATCTCGGCCTCGAGCCCGACCGCGAGGTCGGGCGTGATCCGGTACTCGGTGTCGAGGGTGGCCATGTGATCAGGCGAGTTCGGAAGCGGAGTGTCGTAGTAGGTCACGCCGCTGAACAGCGCGTGGTCGTACCGGAAGTGTGAGTACGTGTAGGCTAGCTCCATCGACCACTGCGCGCTGGGGTAGAAGCCGACCAGCGTCTCGACGCCGAAGCGACGGCTCGACCCGGCGTTGTTGTAGAACGTCTCGAGGGGGCGCGAGGCCACGCGGTAGCGCCCGAAGTCGTTGTCCGTGAGCAGTCGGAAGACTGCCACGTCGTAGGTGAACATGCCGCCGAGCGCACCGCGCACCCCCGCCTCCACGCCGCGCGAGGTTGCGGGAACCAGGTGCTCGTTGAACCCGCCAAAAGCATCGGGGTTGTGCGCCAGCTCTTCCGTCGCGGGGGGCAGGAAGCCCTGCGCCCAGGAGGCGTAGGCGCCGAACTCGGCGACCGGGTTCCAGGCCACGCCGATACGTCCCGTGCTCTTGGAGAACGACCTGCTGCCGGAGTGGTCGACGCCCTCCGTGCGGAGGAGGTCCGTCAGGGTGTTGTCGATCGAGTCGGAGCGCACCCCGGCCATCACGCTCCACTGCGGCGACAGCTCGAGCTGGTCGAGAAGGTAGACGCCCGTGCCGCGCTGGTGGACGTCCTGGTCGGCCAGGATCACCGCCCCTTCCCGCGCGCGCCCCAGGTTCGGCCGCTGGTAGTCGTTGAACGTCTGCAGGTCGAGATCGGCCCCCAGGCTCAGGTGGTTCTTGAACGGGCCCAGCGGGGTGTTGAAGCTGTACTGGAGGAACCCACCCGGAGAATCGTAAGCGCGATGGTCGACCGAGGAGGGCACCGCCTCCTGCCACTCGGTGTGGCGAGCGTAGAGCGCGAATTCCAGACCGGAGACCGCGCTGACAGCAAGGTTCCCGGTGACGCCGAGCGTGGCGCGCCGCGTGCGCTGGAACTCGTTGAACGTCAGCGCATCGGGGTTGGGCTGGCGCGGGTCCTGGCGGACCTGAGCGATGTTCAAGCCCTCCGCGTTCTCGTTGAAGTAGCTTGTCCCCGCGATGATGGCCGTGATGTGGTCGCCGCCACCGAGGTCGAACCTGAACTTCCCGTAGAGATTGGTTGCATGGGCCGCGGTGTGGACGCGGTACCCGTCGAGCATCATGCGCGAGCCGGAGACCCGGTAGTTGAGGTTGCCGTCGGTCCCACCAACCTCGGTGAGCACCTTCCAGAAGCCGTGGGAACCGGCGCTCGCCAAGACCTCGCCGGACGCCGCTCCCGGGCCACCGTCGCGCGTCTCGATGTTGAGAATGCCGCCCGAGGCGCCGCCGCCCCACAGCGCAGAGGCGGGGCCGCGGAACACCTCGACGCGCTTCACGGTCGCCCAGTCGACGTCGAAGAGGTCGGGCGCGAAGCCGGTGGGGTCGTTGAGGGGAAGGCCGTCGAGCAGCACCTTGATCCCGCGGATGCCTCGCTCGGTGAGGATCCCCTGACCCCGAATCGACATGTGGACCCGCTCCCCATTGGCCTGGTCGTCGACCTTGACCCCGGGCACGAGGAGCAGGACCTCTTTCGCATTGATCGTCTTCGGTTGATTGGCGAGCTGTTCGCCCGACACGACGGTCGTCGCCGCCGGGTTCTCCTTGAGCGGCACCTCGATCCGCGGCGCGGTGACCACGACCTCGCTGCCTGCGACCCGCGGGATCTCCTGCGCAGCAGGGGTCGGCGTCGGCTGGGCACTCTGAGCCAGGACCGGACCGGCCAGCAGCACTGTTGCAGCCAGCGCAACCAGCCAGGCCAGCGGACGCATCGCGGGACGGAGAACAACTCCCTCCCGATCTCCACTCTTCTCCACCATCGAAACCCTCCCTTCGATTCGTCGGGAGAGCGCGCGGAGACAGGCCGCACCCGGGTCCGTGCCAGGACATCCGGAGCGACGCCGCGCCTGGACCGGGCTCGCGCCACGGCCATGCGACGCGCGCCGACTCTCCCCTTGTCGTCGTGGGCGCCGCGAGAGCGTCGCCCTCGGTGGCGACAGCTCTCGCGACCGATGGTGCCGAGGGTGCTCTACTCTCGCTGCGGTGTTGCGAGCGGGCGCGCTGTCGTGGCGGAGCCCAGCGATGCGCGTGAGCGGTCGGCCACCGCAACCGGCGCAGACGTTTCCGCCCACCGCCCTGCAACGATCGGTTCGACGCGGGGGCCGAGCGAGACCAGCGAGGCTGTCCACTCCGACCGCGGCTGGCTCTCGGCCCGTCGCTCGGGAACCTCGACCTCCGGCGGTGACACCGGCGCCACGCGCGAGGTCCACCACTCGCCCTCGTGGAAGCTCAGCCGCGCCGCGGGATCGCCTGCCGCCGCCGCGATGCAGAACGCTCCGCCGATCGGGGCTTCGTGCTCCTCACCGCCCCATCCGAAGCGCACCCGGAGACGGGCCGAGGACGAGGGAAGGTTGGGCACCGACCAGCGGTGATCGATCAGTCCCGGTTCCAGCCTCTCCGTGAGCCTGATCGGGAAGCTGTCGCCGTCGTCGAGGGAGAGCAGCAGCTCGAACTCGTCGACTCGCGCGTCGAGCGGAGTCCAGCGCACGTCCACCAGCTGACCGGCCTGCACCGTCTCGCCGGCCGACGGGCTGACGATCGTGCCCGCGGCAGGCGCGATGACCTCACCGGCCGCTGCGGTTCCGGCCATCGCGAACATCGCCGCTACCGCGGCCAAGAGACGGGGCGCCGACGCAGACCGCGGGACGAGACGCGGCCGTGGTGAGTTGTGTTTCTCAGCACCGCTGGACATCCTGTGCACCGGGCCGATGATAGCAGGGCCCCCAACGAGGCTCAAAGCGAGCGCAGGAAGCTAACCACGGCGTCGGACACGGCAATCGGTCGTTCGATGACGGCGGTGTGTCCGGCTCCGGCAATCGTGACCAGCCGGCCGTGCGGAAGCGCCGCCGCCATCGCCTGGGCGCTCTCCACCGGGATGAGGCCGTCCTCCTCGCCGGCCACGATCAGCGTGGGAACGTCGAGAGTCCCGAGCAGCGCCGTGCGGTCCTCGCGGGCCAGCATTCCCTCCTGGCACGCGATCAACACATGATCGGGGACGTCCGCCGCGATGGCCCGGAGTTCGGCCAGGAAGCGAGGCGCACGGTCGCGGGTCGTGGGTCCGACGAGGTTGGGCACGAAGCTATTGAGAAACACGGCGCCGCCGCCCTGGTGAATGCCCGCGATCGCATTCCGGCGCCGCCCGGCCGCCTCTGCGGTATCCGCCTCGGCACGAGAGTTGAGCAGCAGCATTCCGGCAAGGCGCTCACTGTGGGTCGCGGCGACGTGCAGCGTGATGTAGCCCCCCATGGAGTGGCCTCCGAGCACGAAGCGGTCGAAACCCAGCCGGTCCGCGACGGCGACAACGTCGTCGGCGAGCGAGGCGATCGAATAGTCGCCGGCCGGCTTGTCGGAGCGTCCGAAGCCGCGCAGGTCCGGCGTGATCACCCGTGCGACCTGCTCGAGGGCGGGCCGCATCGGGGCGAAGATCTCGCCCGCCAGGGGAAAGCCATGGAGCAGCACGAGGGGCATCCCCGCGCCGTGGTCCTCGACCTCCAGGCTGTACCTTCCGAGTGCGACCCGCATGCTCCCTCCCCGCTCAGTTTACCGTCCATCCCGCCCCGCGCCATGGTAGGCTCCGCGCAGATGCTCCGGGGGGAGATCGGAAGCAGCGGCGGCCGGGTCCGGTTCGCCGGGTTGCTCGTGGCCGCGGCGGTGGCCGTGTGGCTCGCCTCCACGTCGGCGGCCGGGGCTCCGACCTCCGTCCTGCTCTCCGTCTCGCGGCCCGTCCCGAGGCCGTCCGTCGACTCCTCCGTGACCGCGGGCGCGATCGTCACCGTGGATTGGCCCTTGCTGTCCACCGACGTCGACGAGTTCGAACTCCTGCTTTCCCTCGACGGCGGGCACAGCTATCCGGTCCGCTTGACGCCCCAGCTCGACCCCGGCACGACGGTCCTGACCTGGAAGGTGCCGAACCTGCCCACGCCGGCGGCTCGCCTCCGCCTCCGCGTGGGGGTCGCAGGACGGGAGGTCGACGGGGAACCCAGCCGCGAATTCAGGCTCCTGCCGCGTTCCGGCCTCCCGCCTACCCCGCTGTGGTACGCGGGAGGCGAGTGGTGGACCTCGGTCGCCGCCTCGCTCGGACCGGTCGAGGTCACGCAGCGGACGGCCACAGTGCAGCGGTCCGTCATCGCCGCGCTCGACCCGTTTCCTGCCGTCACGTCCACGAGCGAACCTCTGCCGCCGCCAGCCGCGACCACGTCGCCGCCTGTGGCACACCTCGACCGGGCGACCGCCTCCCACCCCGTCGTCGCGTTCCGGCTCAACCCCCACTCCCTTCCGCAGCGCGAATAGCGGCTTTCCTTCACGACCGCCGCAGGCGGAGCGACCCGCGGGGTGCCGTCGCGTCGGCGCCTCCGACTCGAATCGCATCCGTCCCGTCGGGCAGGACCGTCGCGTCGCGCTCTGGCCACCGCGGGCAGCCCCGCCTCGCCGCGGGCGACTGCGGTGCGGCACCACGACTTGAAGAACGAAGGGGGGAACCTGTATGCGCTGCTCGTCACGAGCTTCGATCTGCCTCACCGCCGGCCTGGCGGCCGGCCTCAGCCTGTTGTCCGCGATCGCGGGTGCACAGACGCCACCTTCTCCAACCGCGCCGTTGGCCTCCGGCAGCATCGAGGTAACGGCGACACGGGTCGCGGAGGACGTCGAGGTCGTTCCCGCGTCGATCACGATCATCACCGGGACCGAGCTACGCGAGCGCGGTGCCACCGATCTCGGGACCGCCCTCGCGACAGTGGCCGGCGTGGCCATCGCCCCGGGAGGCGACGGGGGACCCGCCGCCTCGGTTCCCGAGCTGTGGGGGCTGCGGGAGTTCGACGCCTTCCTGCTCGTGGTCGACGGCGTGCCGTGGGGGGGTGCGTACAACCCCGACCTCGCCACCGTCGACCTCACTGACGTCGACCGCATCGAGATCCTGCGCGGCGCGGCGCCGGTGATGTACGGCGCCACATCGTTCGTCGGCGTGATCCACGTCATCCACCGTCCGGCGGGCGCGCCGGGAGGATCCGCGCAGCTGTCCGCGGGGAGCTACGGCAGCGGCTCGGCTGCGCTCTCGGTCCCGCTCCCGCCGAGCGGCGGCTATCGCCAGTCGCTCTCGATCACCGGTGAGAAGCAGGGATTCAAGGACGACCGCACCGAGTTCAGCCGCGGCCTGCTGCTCTACCGGGGAGCTGGCGCTGCCGGCGCCGGCACCTTCCGCATCGACCTCAACGTCGCGGGCGTGCGCCAGAAGCCGGCCAGTCCGAGCCCGCGCACCGGCAAGGTCCTCGACCCCCTCGTCCCGATCGACTCCAACCAGAACCCGCGCGGCTCGAAGATCGACGAGGACCGCTTCTCTCTGGTCGCCGGCTACGACCAGCCGGTCGCCAGCGGCGCATGGTCGACCACACTGTCGTTCGCGCACACCCATCGCTCGACCGGCAGGGGATTCCTCGCCGCCGTCTCCGAAACCGACCCCAACGCCAACGGGTATCGGCAGAAGCTCACGTTGATCGACGTCTACTTCGACACCCACCTGGCGCTCCAACTCGCGCCCCAGCTCCAGCTCGTCGCCGGCCTCGATTACCTCTACGGCGACGCCGACCAACACTCGGAGGACTTCGACTACTTCGCTTCCCTCGATGGTCGGTCTGTACCAGCGCTCGCGGCGCTCTCCCCGGGCGGCCGATTGGCACTCGGCAACACGAGAAACTTCGCCGGCCTCTATGCGCAGGTCCAGTGGACACCGTCGCCCCGCTGGACGGTCCAGGCCGGCGGGCGGCTCAACCACACGCGCGAGAGTCTCGATGTCGCAACGCTCGAGCTCGACACGGGCGCCGGCGACTCCGGGAGAGACAGCAAGACGGTGACTCGCAGCAGCGGCACCGCAGGCGTGAACTGGCTCGCCTGGGAGGGACGTGACGGCGGCGTCTGGGCGTTTGCCGACGCGCGCAGTACCTTCAAGCCGGCGGCGCTGGACTTCGGCCCCGACGCCGATGCCGAGATCCTTGCCCCGGAGACGTCGAAGAGCGTCGAGGCGGGGCTCAAGGGCCGGTACGCCAACGGTCGCGTCCAGTGGCAGATCTCGGCGTTCCAGATGGACCTCGACAACCTCGTGGTTCCGGTCACGACCGCAGACGGGCTGCCGGGGCTCGCCAACGCCGGTAAGGAGAGGTTCAAGGGCGTCGAGCTCGAGCTGGGGCTCCACTTGCGCCGCGACCTTCTCTGGCAGCTCGCCTACAGCTACCACGATCCCCGCTTCGTCGACTATGTGCGGGACTTCGACGGCGTACCGACGCGCCTCGACGGCAACCGCCTCGAGATGTCCGCCCAGGACATGGCGGCGACCGGGATCGTCTACAGCCCGTCCCGGGGCGTGACCGCCAACGTGACGGTGAACTACGTCGGCGAGCGCTTCCTCACCATGCGCAACACCGCCACGGCTCCGGCGTACACGACGTGGTCCGCCGCGCTGGGATACCGCTTCGGCCGCTCGAAGATCCGCATCGACGGCAGCAACCTCAACGACACCCGGCCGCCGATCTCTGAGAGCGAGCTCGGTGACGCCCAGTACTACCGCCTGCCGGCGCGCGCGGTGCGCCTCTCCTGGCTCGCGACGTTCTGATTCCGCCACCTGCAGCCCGGTGCCGCGTCCCACCCGCGGCGCCGGGCCGCGACCCACCGCTGGATCCCCGAACATGCACAGGAGAGCGAGTCATGGTACTGTCATCCCGTGCCTGGTACCGGATCGCGCACAAGACTATCTCCCGCGCTCCTACGAACAGCCGTGGCGCTCGCTCTCGTCGCCAGTCTGTCGGCCGTGCGAACCGCCACTGCCTGCTCCGGGCACGCGCGCTCCGCAGGGGCTGCGGTCCT
>JBLMXF010000100.1:0-3728 GCA_050257595.1 Acidobacteriota bacterium
AATCGACCTGCGGCGGTACCTGCTTGCGGCGTCGGTAGTCGTTGATGAAGGTGTTCTTCAGGATCTTGAACAACCATGCCTTCAGGTTGGTGCCCGGCTGGAAGCTCGCGTAGTGGCGGTATGCCTTGAGGTACGTCTCCTGGAGCAGATCCTCGGCATCCTCGGCGCTCCGCGTGAGGCGGAGGCCCGTCTTGTAGAGCTGGTCGCGGTAAGGAAGCTCGCCTGCTTCGAAGTTCCAGAAGCCTTCTTGACTCATGCCTGCCTCCTCGTCGAGGAGGATAAATGATCTAGAGACCTGATGTCAATATCTTTGAAAAAAGCTCACCGCCCTCCGGGTGAGCGCCGTCACCCCCGCGGCGAAGTCGCGGCCACAAACACACGACGACCCGGCCCGCCGGGAACACGGTGGGTCGGGTCGAACGTGACTCCGCAGATGGGTCTTACTTACCCAGGATGACGAACGCGATGAGCAGGGCGTAAATGACCAACGACTCGATGAACGCGACGCCGATGATCATCGTGATACGGACCGGCCCCGCGGCACCCGGGTTCCGGCCCATGCTCGTGCAGGCTGCCGCAATGGCCTTGGCCTGCCCGAGAGCACCGGCGAACGCCGCCAGTCCGATGGCGAAGGCAGCAGCCAGGAACTTGCCGACGTCGCGCTGGTAGGCGGTGGCAGCGGCTGTGCCTTCGTCAGCCGCCATCGCCGGGACAGCCACGGAGATCAGGACTAGAGCCACCAGGACGAGCAACACCCGTTTCTTCATGAACGCTACCTCCTCGCAGGGTTTCCTCACTTCAGTGCTCCTCGGCCACGGCCCCGGAGATGTAGACCGAGGTGAGCATGATGAAGATGAAGGTCTGGATCAACGCACCGAGCACGCCCAGGCCGAACATCGGCCATGGCACCAGGAACGGCGCGAGTCCGACGAAGATCCCGGTCGCGGTGTGCTCGCCGAAGATGTTGCCGAAAAGACGGAGGGCGAGCGACAGGACGCGCGCGAGATGGGAGATGATCTCGAGCGGGATCATGAGCGGAAACAACCACCACACCGGTCCGACAAAGTGCTTGGCGTACTTGATCGGACCGAGCCGGAAGATTCCCACGAGGTTATAGAACAGGAATGCCGTGATCGACAGCGCGAAGGTGGTGCTTGGGTTGGCCGTCGGCGGCTGGAGGAAGAAGACCAGACCGAAGATGTTCGACAGAAAGATGAAGAAGGCCAGACCGGCGATGATCGGTACAAAATCCCGGCCATGACCATGACCGATCACGTCCTCGCTCATGGTGCGCAGCGAGGAGAGCAAGAGCTCGAGGATCTGCTGGAAGCCGGTCGGTCGCTCCACCGAGTACTTCCGGCGCGCCAACACCAGCAGCAGAGCTACCAGCAGCACGACCAGCACGGCGTTGATCACGTGGTCAGGGAGCCAGGCCCCGGGGAGTTCGTCGAGACCCATCCCATGCTGCCACGCGCGGGACGGTGGGCCGAAGATGGCGACGAGAAGCGCGTTGACCGGATGGAAAAGGATCGAGAACTCGTGGTGCACGGGCCCCTCACTCCTCCCCGGGTCGTCCCTCTTCCGCCTTCAACCCGGCCAACCCCAGCGAGACCAGGAAACACGCGATTCCCGCCGCTACTGCCCACAGTTCAACACGGTCCCGGAGTACGAACAACACCGCGAACAGCACCGCCCACAGGGCCAGACGGGCAAGCAAGATCAGCGCTGCTCCCCTCGACACTCTGGGACGCCCCGGCTGCAGAATCCTTGTGAGCGCATTCTCCAGCCAAAGCGAGTTGATAATACCGACCGCCGCCGTGAAGGTCAAGACGAATGCGGACATTGGGCGGTCAAGCAGGACCAGCACGATTCCCGCGCAGGCGGCGAGCACGAGGCCGAGCCATCCGGCCCGTTTAGCGATCATCATCCCCGCCCCGGCGCGTGCGTGCCGCGCTGTCCTCTTCCCCCCCTACCCGGAGCGCAATGCGGATCGCCTCCATGAAGCCCGCGATCACACCGAGGCCGGTGAAGATCGCGGTGCACCAGGGATTCGTCCCGAACAGGCGGTCGAGACCCCAGCCGATGCCGTAGCCGATCAGGATGGACAGGGGAAGGATGGTGGCGATGAGGTACGCGTCGCCGATTCGGCGGGCCGACCGCGCGGTCTTGTGCCGCTCGTCGCTCACCGGCCCAGCAGCATCCCGACCGTGGTCCTCGCCGCCGTCCCGAAGGGACCGGGATAGACCCCGATCACGAGCACCGCGACGGCACAGGCCACGATGACCCGCTCGGTCCAGGGTGCGGTGAGCAGTGGCGCGCCTTCGGCGCCCTCGCCCTCCCGCAGGTACATCTGCAGGACGATCCGCAGGTAGTAGTAGAGCGAGACCGCCGACATCACCACGGCGAGCACCACCAGCCACACGTAGCCGGCCTGGACGGCCGCCGCGAACAGGTAGAGCTTGCCCATGAACCCGGCCGTCGGCGGAATCCCCCCCAGCGAGAGCAGGAAGAGCAACATGCCGAACGCGGCCACCGGGTGGACACGGGCGAGGCCGGCGTAGTCGGCTACCGTCTCACCGGCAAAGCCCCTCGACTCCAGGAGGATGACGAAGCCGAACGCTCCCAGGTTGGTGACTGTGTACACGAGCATGTAGAACATCACGCTCGACACCCCGGCCTGCGTGCCCGACACCAGTCCGAGCAGCGCGTAGCCCGCGTGGGCGATGGACGAGTACGCCAGCATCCGCTTCACGTTGTCCTGAGTAAGCGCGGCCACGTTGCCCCACACCATCGTCAGGGCGGCGGCCGCCGCGACGAGCATGCGCCACTGAGGGGTGAGCGGCTCCAGTCCGCCCACGAATACCCGCAGAAAGATCGCGAAGGCCGCGGCTTTCGGCCCCACTGACATGAACGCGGTGATTGGCGTCGGAGCGCCCTCGTAGACGTCGGGAGTCCAGACATGGAACGGCACCGCGGCAACTTTGAAAAGGAACCCGCAGGCCAGCAGTGCGACGCCTACCAGCAGCGGGGTCGAATGCGTTCCACCGCGCACGGTATCGGCCAGACGGGCCAGATCGAGTGTCCGCGTCGCGCCATAGATGAGCGAGAGGCCATAGAGCAAGACTCCGGACGACAGCGCGCCGAGGACGAAGTACTTGGCGGCGGCCTCGTGAGACTTCACCTCACGCCGGAAATAGCCGGCGAGCACATAGGTCGACAGCGCCATCAGCTCGAGGCCGACGTAGATCACCGCCAGGTTCACACCCGACGCCATGACCATCATGCCGACCGTGGCGAGCAGGACCAAGGAGTGGTATTCCCCGGGCCGGACGTCGTAGCGCTCGAGATAATCCAGGGAGAGTAACAGGGTCAGACCCGACGAGAGCAGGAAGAGCGCCTTGAAGAAGACGGCGAAATGGTCGAGGGCGAACATCCCGAAGAAGAAACGCGCCACCGGGTCGGTGCCTACGGCCGCGAGCCAGAGAGCGGCGGCAGTGGCGAGCAGAGAGGTCAGCGAAACGACAGCCACGAGCCGGTGGCGGCCCTTACCGCCGGCCAGACCGATGATCAGCACCACCATGGCGAGGGTGGTGAGCACCAGCTCCGGCAGGAAGGCGAAAAGATCGGCCCTCATGGTTGGCTCCTCACCGGGCACCGTGCTCGGCGCTGCCCTGTCCGGACTCGGCCGGCCGTGGGAATTGCGCCATGGGGTGGTTCAGATAGTCGGG
>JBLMXF010000101.1:0-3688 GCA_050257595.1 Acidobacteriota bacterium
AGGCCGGCCTGCGGAGCCTGATGACCGTCAACGAATACACGGAGCAGGAGGACAACACTGCTGCCGCCCTGGTCGTGACCTCGTTGGGCGATCCGGGCGGCGAGCGGACCCGGGTGATCGCGAACCGCAGCGCCGCGAGGCCGGGCGAGTACATCACGCTCGCCGACCTTGAGGCGTGCCTTGCCCGCTAGGGCCCGGCGGCGGGTGCCGCCCGGCACCCATCGACCGTACGCCCTCGGGTGGTAACGTCTCGGGCACTCGTCGGGATCGGAGGGGTATTCGGTGGGATCGGACGGAGCGGCATCCCCGGATCGCGACAGCACAGCGGCGCTGCCGCCGGTGGCGGTCGGCAGCGACGACGCCGGCTACGCGCTCAAGGAGCGGGTCGCGGCACGGCTGCGCGAGACCGGCTACCCGGTCACCGACTTCGGGTGCTACTCGCCGGAGCCCGTCGACTATCCCGACGTTGCGTTCGACCTGGCGAGCGCGGTTGCGCGCGGCGAGTTCACTCGGGGGATCCTCATCTGCGGGACCGGCATCGGGATGGCGATCGCCGCCAACAAGGTGCCGGGCGTGCGCGCGGCGCAGGCCCACGACCCGTACTCGGCGGAGCGCGCCCGAAAGTCGAACGACGCCCAGATCCTCACCCTGGGGGCACGGGTGATCGGCGCTGAGCTGGCCCTCTCGCTGGTCGACACCTGGCTCCACGCGGAGTTCGGCGGAGGCGCCTCAGCCCGCAAGGTGGAGAAGATCACCAGTCGGGAGCGATCGCTCCTGGCTCCGCGGTCCGGGGCCGGCTCATCCTGACCTCGGCGCAAGCGCGGATGGGGCGGCGTACGTGCACCGGCCGCACCGGAGCCTAGGCCACCGTCATCAGGTCGGCGCCCGTGATGAGGGAGACGATCTCGTCAGGGGTAGTCTGGGCAGTCACCCTCGAGCCGGCCACCTCGCCGTGGCGCAGGACGACGATGCGATCGGCGATCCGGAACACGTGCTGGAGGTTGTGGCTGATCAGGATCATCGACACGTGGGTGTCGCGATGGAGCTTCTCGACGAGGTCGAGCGCCTTGGCCGTCTCCCGCACGCCGAGCGCGGCGGTGGGTTCGTCGAGGAGCACGAGCTTCCGGCCCCATGCGACGAAGCGGGCCAGCGACACGGCCTGGCGTTGCCCGCCCGACAGGCGGTCCACCCGGGTGCGTACCGACGGCAGGTCGATGTCGAGGTCGCGGATCAGCTTCGCCGCCTCCTTCTCCATCTCCCCTCGCTGCAGGAAGCTGAGGCCGAGGACGCTCCGGCACCGCTCGCGTCCGATGAACAGGTTGGCGGTGGAGTCGAGGTTCGGGCAGAGCGACAGGTCCTGGTAGACCGTCTCGATCCCCACGTGCCGGGCCTCCGCCGGACTTGCGAAGTGGACGGGTTGGCCGTCGAACTCGATCTCCCCCTCATCGGGTGGAAAGTTCCCCGAGAGGATCTGGATCAGCGTGGTCTTGCCGGCACCGTTGTCGCCGACCAGCCCGACGATCTCATTCTCGTTGACGTCGAGGTCCACGCCGTTGAGCGCGACAACGGCACCGAAGACCTTCACGATGGAGCGCGCTCGCAGCAGCACGCCGTCGCCGGCCTCGGTGCGCGCCCCGTCCCTCACTCCCAGACCAGCGTCCTGCGTCATCGGATGCAGCCCCTCGATCGAGGATTCCCGGATGTTGCCGGAGGTTTCCGCATGAACGTTACTCCGCTTCACAAGGCGCGTCATGATCATGCGGTGGATGTGCAATTCCTTGACTGGACCTGCCTCGCTGAGGATAATACGCTCGCCTAGTCTCTGGCGTCCCGTCCCGCAACCGGCACCGGCATCCATTGCGAACGAGAGGGCGCACGATGGCCGAACTCACGCTCATCGATCCCGGTCGTTGACAGGTTCCAGGAGGGTGGGAACCCGATTTCCACGGCGCGCGATGCGCTCGGAAGAGCCAGGGAATCCTGCGAACGGGAGAGAGGTCCAGATGGCCCGTCGTTCCGTGTGGCCAACAGTCGGCGCTCGGCGAGTCCGATGATGCCCGCGAGCTCCCGCGCTCCGAAGGGGCCGCGGCGCAATCCCGGGTCGACCGAACGAGGTGCGGCATGAGCGATGACACACCGCGTCCGGCGGTGTCGACCGGCTCGGTGCTGGTGCCCGAGGGGATCCACCCCACCGGACGATTCGGTCGCCTCGAGCAGGCGCTCCTGTGGATCGCCCTGGACCGGCCCGTCCTGCTGATCGGGCTCATCGCCGTCGTCATCGCGATCATGACCGTCCTGCGACCGGACACGTTTCCGACGACGGGCAACGCGCACGTGGTGCTTCTCGACGCGGCCCAGACCGGCATCCTCGCGGTCGGGATGATGGCTCTCATGATCCTCGGCGTGTTCGACCTGTCGATCGGCGGCATCCTCGCGTTCTCGGGGATCATCGCCGGTATGGCCGCCAAGGACGCCGGACTGCCGCCACTCGTGGCCTTCCTCATCGGCTGCGGGTGGGGAGCCCTGCTGGGCGTCCTCAACGGGACGCTCGTCACGCGGTTCCAGATCAATGCCCTCATCGCCACCCTCGGGACCGCATCGATCTTCCGTGGCGCGCTGCAGCTGGTCTCGGGTGCGGGCGTGATCAATATCGGCCACGGCTACACGGTCTTCGGCCAGTCGCTGATCCTCGGTATCTACTCGCCGTTCTGGTTCATGGCCGTGATCGTGGTGGTGTTCGCGATCCTCGTTGGCCGTACCCGGTACTTCGCGCAGTACTACTACATCGGCGGCAACGCCCGAGCGGCCCGGCGCTTTGGCGTCGACGTCAACCGCACGATCTTCTTCGGCTTCGTGATCATGGGCCTGCTCAGCGGCCTGGCCGGCGCGCTGCTCGCCTCGCGGCTGAACACCGCGGTCGTGCTGGCCGGCAACGGCGTCGAGCTCAAGGTGATCACGGCCGTCGTGCTGGGGGGCGCCAGCCTCTCCGGCGGTGTCGGGCGGATCGAGGGAGCGATCCTGGGCGTGCTGTTCATGGCACTCACCCAGAACGCGATGATCATCGCCGGCATCAACCCCTTCTGGCAGCAGATCGTCATCGGCATCGTGCTGCTCGTCTCCGTTGGCCTTGACCAGTTCGCGCGCGCGAGGACGCTCACTTGACGGTGGCCTTCCTCCAGCCGGAGGCGGGCAGGCAGCCGCGAGGCGGCCAAGCACAGGGGGATCACGTCCGGAACAGGATCACCGACATGGCCTCCCCGGAGTCAATCCGCGACCGGGGCGCAATCCCGCCGCACGGAGGAGCACACGCATCACCCCGCATCGCTGAAACCGACAACGTCGGGGAGGCGGGCGATTCGATCTCGGACCGCCGCCCGACGCGAGGAGGAGTCCTGGAGGTGGATGGTGGAGTCTGTGGGTAGCAAACGGATCCTGGCCCTGGCGCTGGCCGCGCTGTTCGTCGCAGCCGCATGCCAGTCAACGGCCAGCCAGTCGCCGGGACCGGGGGAGAGCAATCCCCCCGCGAGCGGAGGCGAGGCGACGCCGCTGCCGACCGGCGGTGGTCCGACCGGGCTCAACGTCCCGATCGGCGACGCCAGCCGGGCCGACCAGGAGTACGTCTGGATCAGCAACGCGTCCAACCTGCCGCTGTTCGTCGAGCGGGTGTACCCGGGCCTCGAGTCGGCGC
>JBLMXF010000102.1:0-6301 GCA_050257595.1 Acidobacteriota bacterium
TGCCAGTACTGGTCCCACTCGAGGAGATCCGCGTACTCCTTGAAGTTCTCCGGGAAGTTGTCCTCGCTGAAGCGCTCGCGGATGGCCGGGTCCGAGGCGTTGGCCTGTCCGGTGAAGCCAGGCGGCGGATAGATGTACTCCTCCTCGCGCCAATGGACGGCGATCTGCGCCTCCGATACCTGGGCTTCGGCTATCTCTGCCTGTGTCGCCACTGCTCGACCTCCTCACGGGATGGGTGGGACGGAGCTGACGGACGTTCGGCCGATGGGAAAGGTGCCTGGGCAGAGTGCAGCCCGGTAGCGCGAGAGGTGCAATTCGGCAGGGAGTGAAACGCGCGCGCACCGTCCAGCACGGACAAACGTCCTCGACCGCGGCCCCGGCGATCGCATGGGCGGGCCGTCATGCGTCTGGCTACGTCGCCATCAGGCCAGGCCCGGATTGTACGCCCCATGACAATCTATCGTGCGGGACCGATGTTACGCGCCACCGGGGCTTCGGCCCTGGTTACCGGGCCCTCATTCGTCGCGGAGCATCAGGAGCACCGCCAGAACCCGGCGGTGCTCGCCGGTCGAGGGTTCAAGCCCCAACTTGCTGAAGATCTGGCCGACATGACCCTCAACCGTCTTGAGCTCGAGAACGAGCTGGTCAGCGATACCCTGGTTGGACCGACCTTCAGCCATGAGGCCGAGGATCTCCCGCTCCCGAGGGGTGAGCTCATCGAGCGGTGAATGGCGACGTGGGCGCCCGAGCAATCGACCGACAACCTCGGGGTCGATGACCGAACCACCTGCGGCGACCCGTCGGACGGCGTCCGACAAGTCCTCCAGGCGAGTCACCCGGTCCTTGAGCAGATACCCCACGCCCGAGGGCCCGTCGCGGATGAGGTCGATCGCATACCGGGTCTCGACGTATTGCGAGAGAACGAGGATCGCGATCCCGGGGTGCTGGCGACGGATCTCCCTGGCCCCTTCCAGGCCTTCGGTCGTGTGGGTTGGTGGCATCCGGACGTCGACGACCGCAACGTCTGGCGACCGCGCTTCAACGAGACTGAGGAGCCCGGCGACATCGCTGGCCTGGCCGACCACGTCGAAGCCGCTGGCCTTGAGGCCCGCGGCAAGTGCTTCTCGCAGCAGCACGGCGTCATCGGCGAGCACCACGCGGATCCGGGCGGCTGAGCGCTCCGCGCGGACACTTGTCCCTGTCGCCTCCACGCGCACGGCGCTCACTGCCTGCTTCAATCCCTTCAGCTCGGTCGGCCCGAGCTCGACGAACGCCACGCCGGGCACCGCACCTGCCAGGTGCGCAAGACCCTGACTGGCGACGGTCTCTCCGCCGGCAGCCACGCCACACAGGCGAGCGGCAATGTTCAAGGCCGCGCCGCGATACCCGTCGCCGATCGCCACCGCCTCGCCGGCGTCCAGGCCGATGCCGACCACGAGCGGAAGGGATGGATCCGTCCGCGTCTCCACCTCAAAGGCTGCCTGGAGCTCGAGAGCAGCCTGGAGTGCCTGCCGCGCCGAGTCGAAGACCACGAGCGCTTCATCGCCCCGCAGCTCGACGAGGGTCCCGTTCCTGGCCTCCACCACCCTGGCCACGATGTCGGCGAACTTCGTCGCGAGACGGGCCGCGGCCTCATCTCCGTGGTCGGCGGTGAAGCGCGTGAAGCCCCGAATGTCGGCGATGAGAAACGTCCTGATCGCTCCCGGACGGCTCGTCATCGAGCACCTCCAGGCAGTGGCAGCTCCACCCGCACCGTCGTCCCCTGGCCGGGCGGCGAGACGACCTCGAGCCTCCCGCCGACGGCGGCTACCCGGTCCGACAGACCCCTGAGGCCGGTTCCGCGGCCCGGGTCCACACCACCGCGCCCGTCGTCGGTGATCGTGACGATGAGAACGTCATCAACCACCTCGGCGGAGACTCGCGCCGTCGTGGCTCCAGCGTGGCGGGTCAGGTTGGTCAATGCCTCGGCCACCACGAAGTAGCCCGTCACCTCAATGGCGGTCGGGAACCGCGTGGCCGGGATCCGAACGTCCACCGGGATCGATGCCCGCTCAGCAAGAGACTCGACCGCGGCGGCCAGTCCCGTCTCGGTCAGGATCGGCGGATAGAGGCCGCGCGCCAGGCCGCGCACTTCTGCGATCGCCTCTCGCAGCTCGGCGGTGACCTCGTCGATCAACCTGCTCGAGCCGGCGGCCGTGGCACGAGCCTGCTCGAGTCGCATGGCCAGTGCGACCAGGCGTTGCTGCGCTCCGTCGTGCAGGTCGCGCTCGACCTTGCGGCGCTCCTCGTCCCCGGCCTCCACGATGCGGGCACGCGAGGCGCGGACCTCCTCCAGCTGTGCTCGCACCTGGGCAGTCAGCTGCTCGTTCTCGATGGCGAGGCGGGCGGCGCTGCTCACGGCATCGACCAGCCCGGGGTTCTCGTCGTCGATCGTCCGGTCGTGGACGAGCACTGCCAGCGCCTCACCGTCCCGCTCGATCGGGGCAATGGCGCGGTCAGGGTTCCCGCTGGTCAATACAACCGGCTGGCCGGCACCATCGATGTATCCGCTGCCGCCCGGTACGGTGAATGCGAGCTGAAGCGTCGGATCCCCAAGAGCACGTGCCAACACGTCGCGCAGCCCGCCGGCAGGGATCCCGCGGCCGAGCTCGACCACGAGCCCCGCGACTCGACCGCGGTCGAGTCGAAGCCGGAGGACGCCCAGCAGCAGCCCAACCGGAACGATGGCGTCGGCAACGAGCTGGATGATGTGCCACATGTCCCCCGGCATCTGCACCCCGCCGATCACGCCGGCGTCGGTGAGATAGCCCAGGGAGTCGAAGACATACGCGATCGGCACCGCGACGACCACGGGGAGCAGCGCTCGACGGGCAGCCGGAGCCGCGGTCTGCCGGTGTCGCCAGATGGCATACACGACGAGTGCGCCGATGAACGGCGCCGCGAGGTTCCCCACCCTGGCCACGGTCCCGGCAAGCTCGTTGTTCGGCCAGACGAGGAGGACGTTCTGGGGACACCACGCGTCCGGGCAGCCGGATCCCGGCTCCCACAGCGCTGCGTGCAGCAGGCAGATCCCAACGACGAAGGCGTACACGAAGAGGACGAGGGCACGATCGAACCGTGTGCGCAGGTGCCCTGACGGATACGCGACCACGACGTGGACGAACACCGCGATCGATACGTAGAGGAAGGTCCGCGCCAAGCCCTGGACGACCGGGTTCGAGACGTACTGCAGCGACCACACGAACCTGTTGACGGCCAGGTAGCCGAGGATGAGCATCCACAGCCGGTTCGCCGGTTGACGCGCCACCGTGACCACGGCTGCGGCCAACCAGGCAAAACCGGCAATCGTGAAGATGGCGAGCGTCGTCGGGCTGTCCCCCTCAACCGGGAAGGGTGCGTTCAAGGGCAGCAGGAGCCCGGCGCCGATCGCGACGCTACCGACGACGGCCACTCCCAGGAGGCTGGCCCACGATCTCTGCATGGCCGAAATCGTCCCACTGCGGTCCAGCAAGGGCAGCCGGACAGACCCGTGAGATTCGCGCGGTGCGACCCCGGGTTTGCCCGGGGGCCTGAGCCACTGTCAACGGCGATCGCCGCCTCCGTGACCGGCGAGCGCGGAGACAGGTGGTCCCCCAAGCGCACCGGGAGGCAATGACCACGACTGGCCGCAGTTCGAGCTGCGGATTCGGACAGGGGAAACCCCCGAATCCCGCGCGGGAGTGTCCCGGGCCAGCCCGCTCGTGACAGCTGTCTCCGCCGCCTACCTTCTTGCCAGCGACACAGCGCGGAAAGGAGATGGGACATGACAGGTCATCTGGATTCGGCGCTCCCGGGTGTGGCCGACCGGGGCGACTTGCTCCTAAGTCCTCGCAACGGGCGTCCATCGGGCGCAGCTGCGACAACTCGTGTCGATCCCCGATATCGCCGGGCGCGTCAGATCGCTGTTGCGCTTGGCACTGTCGTCGTGCTGGTGCTCGCGGGCGTCAGCCTGTGGTTGGTGTCGGCCGCCATCGTCGGTGACCCGTGGACGGGACCCGTGCCACTGACCCCTCAGCCGGGCTGGCCCTGACCCGGACGCCTGCCAGCCGCCGACGTCCGGAGGCGATGAGGCTCCACCGAGGGGTGCAAGCCAAGCCCGAGCTCAGATCGGGCGGAGACTGCCGGGTGATGAGTGGTACCGCATATCGGATTCGAACCGATGATCTCCGCCTTGAGAGGGCGGTGTCCTAGGCCTCTAGACGAATGCGGCACGGAGTCCCGCGGGGTTGGGACGGCCGGGAGTATACCAAGGGGCCAATTCGAGCCTCAACCGGGCAAAGTGAGTAAGTAGAGAAAGCGCAGCACGATGTTGCCGTGCCCGCCAGCTGGTAGTGGCCCGACCATCGACAGCCGCGGTGAGGAAGGATGCACGGATGACGAGGAGAGTCACGGCCAACCTGTACATGACCATCGATGGGCGCGGCGAGTTCCCGGAATACCCGGGGTACGACCTTCCCACGGGGAATCGAGACGACCCGGACGAGTTCTTCCAGCGGATGTGGACCGATCGGTACTCGGACGTCACGACCGTCGTCATGGGCCGCCGCTCGTTCACCGGCCACCGACGGGTGCATTCGCTCAAGGCGCGCAAGCCCGACGCCCCGAAGTTCCTCATGGACTACTCGCGCTTCCTCGAACGGGTCGAGAAGGTCTGCCTCTCCCACCGGTTGAAGCACCTCGACTGGGCGAACTCCCGGCTGATGAGCGGCGACCTTGCGGAGATCGTGGCAACGCTGAAGCGAGAGGAGGGTGGGAACATCATCCTCGAAGGCGGACCTCGGCTCATCCACGAGGTGATCCGTCGCAACCTGGCCGACGACTACTGGTTCCTCGTCATGCCCGTCGTGTTCGGACGAGGGCCGCGCTACTGGTTCCCGATGACCACGCAGACGAACCTGAAGCTCCTCTCGGCGACGCACATGCCCTACGGTGAGCTCGTGCTTCACTACGAGGCTCACCGGGGAACGGCCGCAACCGGAGCCGGCTGACCAGGTCGGTCACGGCCCGGGGCAACCCGCCAGATCGGTCGACCCTCCGGTACCCTGCGATGGTGCCGAGCCCCCCGACCGTCGACAGCACCGTGCGGGAACGCCTCGCCGCCCAGCTCCTCGCCGGGTCGCCTGCAGCAAGCCCCGTTGCGGTTGTCGACCGGCTGCTGGCGGTCCAGGGCCAGGACCTGCGCGGCGCGCAGCTCGCCATCCGCGCGCGGAGTCGCTGGCTCTCGGTCGCGGACCTCGACCGTGCGCTGTCGGACGACCGCTCGCTCGTCATCACCTGGCTGAACCGCGGCACGCTCCACCTCGTCAGGGCCGAGGACTACCCGTGGCTCCAGGCGCTGACGACACCCGCGCTCCTGACGTCCAATGCCAGGCGCCTCTGGCAGGAGGGGGTCAGCGCCGATGCCGCCGAGCTCGGCGTGGCAACCATCGAGCGCGCCCTGGCGAGCGAGGGACCGCTCACCCGGGATCAGCTCCGGGATCGGTTGGACGCCGCCGGCGTGCGGACGGCTGGCCAGGCGCTGGTGCACGTGCTGGGTCTCGCCTCCCTCCGCGGGGTCCTCGTCCGCGGGCCGATGGTCGGGGCGCAGCAGGCGTTTGCCCTGGTGCGGGACTGGCTGCCGGCTCGCACGGTGCCGGTCGATCGCGACCCGGCCCTCGCCGAGCTCGCGCGCCGCTACCTGGCAGGGCATGGTCCCGCGGACGACCGCGACCTGGCGAAGTGGGCCGGGCTCCCGCTCCGCGACGCGCGGAGGGGGCTGCGGGCCATCGGTCGGGAGGTCACGCACCGGGCCGACGGGCTGCTCGTCCTCCGCGGACGGCCTCCGGTCGATGGCGCCTTGCCCCCACCACGCCTGCTCGGACCGTACGATCCCCTGCTTCTCGGGTGGCGCGATCGCGGCCCCATCGTGGGCGACCACCTGCAGCTCGTCACCGTCAACGGCCTCTTCCGGTCCTTCGCCCTGGTGGATGGGCGTGCCGTCGCCACGTGGCGCCTTCAGGGGGGCAAGGTTCGGCTCGAGCCGTTCTCGGATCTCGACCCGGCCGTTGCCGCAGCGCTCGCCGACGAGGCGCGGGACGTGCATCGGTTCCTGTCGCGGCCGCCCGTGGAATCCGGCCGGGCATGACGAAGCCCGGGCCGTCGAGGTGACGGCCCGGGCCCGGCCTCGGGAGGCCCCAGCGCGTGCTACCAGTCGCGCGCGATCTCCCGCAGGTACTCGCTGTTCAGCTGGGCCTGGAGCTCCTCGTTCGTCGGGAACCAGGCC
>JBLMXF010000103.1:0-2521 GCA_050257595.1 Acidobacteriota bacterium
ACGTGACCTACACCTCTGCCGAGCCAACCGGCGGGGAGCCCTGGGTCACCGCGCCCGACCGGCTCGACGCGCGCGAGCTCGTCCCTGGCGGCGGGTTCCTGGCCACGTCGCTCGCCTTCGCTCCGGATGACGCTTCCCTCGTCGTCGCGCGCGTCCCGGCGGGGGTCACGGAGGCCTCGGTCCGGGGCATCTGGCTCCTGCCGCTCGAGGGAGCGGCTCGCCAGCTGAGCTCCGATGGGTGGCTGCCGCGCTGGCTTCCGTGACCCCGGGCGACCGCGTGGGCTGACCCGCGAAAAGTTGACCCGGCGCCTGCCCGCGTGCGAGAATCCGCGCGCCTCGCTGGCGGGCGCCGGACCGGGCGCAGCCGCCGGCGTTTCCGTGTGTCAGACCGGTTGACCGTGGGGCCGGCCCGCCCAGCCCGCCCATGGCGCCGCATCGGCTACCGCCATCGGAGGATTCATGGAGCTCCAGCCAATTACCTGGGTGATTCCGGGCGCGGGCCTGCTGGCGGTCGCGTTCGCTCTCTACCTCGCGTGGGATGTCCTGCGTCGAGACACCGGCACACCCGCAATGGAGGAGATCGCGGGGACGATCTTCGAGGGGGCCGTGGCGTTCATCCGGCGCCAGTACCAGACGATCGGCCTGCTGGCCCTTGGCGGTGCGGTCGTCATCGGCCTCGTCATCGGCCTCGTCGAGACGAAGGGCGTCGCCGACACGAGCGTCTACGGGTTCGACCTGGGCATCCGGACCGCCGTGGCCTTCCTGGTCGGTGCAGCCTGCTCGATGGCCTCCGGCATCATCGGCATGTACATCAGCGTGAAGTCGAACCTGCGGACGGCGGCCGCGGCGCGGCACAGCCTGGTCGGCGCGGTCCAGACCGCGCTGCGGGGTGGTGCCGTCTCGGGCTTCCTCGTCGTGGCCCTGTCGCTGCTGGGCGTCTACACGATCTTCACCGTCTACGGCGGCTTCACCACCCCGGAGCAAGCCCCATTCCTCATCGTCGGCTTCGGCTTCGGCGCCTCCTTCGTGGCCCTCTTCGCGCAGCTCGGCGGCGGCATCTACACGAAGGCAGCCGACGTCGGAGCCGACCTTGTCGGAAAGGTCGAGGCGGGCATTCCGGAGGATGATCCCCGGAACGCCGCGGTCGTGGCCGACCTGGTCGGCGACAACGTCGGCGACTGCGCGGGTCGTGGTGCGGACCTGTTCGAGTCGACGGCCGCGGAGAACATCGGCGCGATGATCCTCGGCGTGGCGGTGTACGGCATCGCCAAGGCTGCCGGGTGGGATCACCCCGAGTCCTGGATCTTCTTCCCTCTCGTCGTCCGCGCCTTCGGCCTGCTCGCGACCATCGTGAGCATGTTCTTCATCGGCGGCCGCGAGGACGAGGACCCGATGAACATCCTGAATCGCGGCTACTGGGTCACCACCATCCTCTCGGTCGGCGGTCTCGCGCTGACCACCTGGGTGATGATGGGGACCGCCCAGCAGACGGGAGCCAACGGTATCCCGGTCTGGGTCTACTTCTTCGGTGCGGGTCTTGTTGGCCTCGCCACGAGCGTCGCCTTCGTCTACATCACCCAGTACTACACCGCTGGCTCGTGGCGCCCCGTCCGCGAGATCGCGGAGGCGAGCAAGACCGGTCCGGCCACGAACATCATCTCCGGCGTGGCGGTCGGCTTCGAGACCACCCTCCTCACCGCGGTGACCATCGGCATCGCGCTGCTCGCCAGCCACTGGCTCGGCTCGCAGGCGAACCTGCTCAACGCGGCGGGCGTGAACGTCGGCGGGATCTTCGGCACCGCGGTCGCCACGATGGGCATGCTCATGACCTGCGCGTTCATCCTCGCGATGGACACGTTCGGACCGATCACCGACAACGCCGGTGGCATTGCCGAGTTCAGCCACGCGGAGGCGGGCGCCCGTGAGATCACCGACCACCTCGACGCGGTCGGCAACACCACCAAGGCCCTCACCAAGGGCTACGCCATCGCGTCGGCCTCGCTTGCGGCCTTCCTGCTGTTCAGCGCCTACATCGACAAGGTCAACCTGATCCTCACGAACCGCGGCGACCCGCTCATGACGTCGGTCAACCTGGCGGACGTCGGTGTCTTCGTCGCCGCTCTCCTCGCGGCAATGCTCGTCTACTTCTTCAGCTCGCTCGCCATCCGCGCCGTCGGCACCGCTGCCAGCGCGATCATCGTCGAGGTCCGCCGGCAGTTCCGCGAGCACCCCGGGATCATGGATTACTCGGAGCGCCCGGACTACGCCCGGGTGGTCGACATCACGACCCGCTCGGCGCTTCGGCAGATGATTGCCCCCGGCGTGGTGGCCGTCGGGACGCCGATCGTCGTGGGCCTCCTGCTCGGCTACCAGGCGGTTGCGGGCCTGCTCATGGTCGGGACGATCGCCGGCGTCCTGCTGGCTACCGTGCTGAACAACGGCGGCGGCGCGTGGGACAACGCCAAGAAGTTCATCGAGGCCGGGCACCTGACCGACGACGCGGGGAACGTCATCGGCAAGA
>JBLMXF010000104.1:0-28742 GCA_050257595.1 Acidobacteriota bacterium
TGACGGCGGCGGCTGTCATGGCCGCGCCGAGCGCCCCGCCGCCCACCGTGGCCCCGGAACCGCCGCCGCCGACGGCCGCGCCGGCGACCTCGGCTGTCGCCGGCACACGGGCCGGGCGGTGGGTGCAGGTCGCCGCTCTGAGCCGGAACGACCTCGCCGCCGGCGTCCGGCACCGGGTCGTGGCCCTGGGCTTCACTCCCGGCCAGGTCGTGATTCAGGCCGAGGGCGGGAAATACCGCGTGCGGCTCGGCCCCTTCCCCGATCAGGAGAGCGCCCGCCGGGTCGAGGCCCGCCTCAAGGCCGAGGGCTTTCCGGATGCCTTCGTGGTCAAGCCCGGCGAGTGAGGGGGGCGGTCCTTTGACTACAACACCGGCACGGGGCGACGGCGCAACGGCCGTCGAATTCGACGGCGGGAGCTGCCAGCGCCAAGATCGGGCCGGAAGTGGTCCTTCCCTGCCGACGTGGATCCGCGAACGCAAGCTCAGGCTCGGCGAGCTCCACGAGGTTCGCAACGTCATGGCTCGGGGTCGCCTCCACACCGTGTGCGACGAGGCGCGTTGCCCGAACCGCGGCGAGTGCTTCTCGCGCGGTACTGCGACGTTCCTGATCATGGGCGACGTATGCACGAGGTCCTGCCGGTACTGCGCGATCGCGCACGGCAGGCCGCGTGCCCTCGACCCGGAGGAGCCCGCCAACCTCGCTCGCGCGGTCGGTGAGATGGGGCTCAAGCATGTGGTGGTCACGTCAGTCGACCGGGATGACCTGCCCGACGGTGGGGCCGCCCAGTTCGCCGCGGTCATTCACGCCCTCCACGCGCTCGACCTGCGACCCAGGGTGGAGGTCCTGACCCCCGACTTCCGCGCCGACATGGCGGCGGTGGACGTGGTCCTCGCGGCCGGTCCGGACGTCTACAACCACAACGTCGAGACGGTGCGCCGACTCTACCCGGCCGTGCGCCGGCAGGGGCGGTACGACTGGGCCCTCGCCGTGCTCAGGCAGGTTGCCGCCCGCGCGCCCGCGATGGTTGCCAAGTCGGGGATCATGGTCGGCCTCGGGGAGAGGCGGGACGAAATCGAGGCGACTCTGCGCGACCTCAAGGATGCCGGCTGTCGGGTCGTCACGGTGGGCCAGTACCTGCGACCGACCGGGCGCGAGGTCCAGGTGACCCGCTACTGGACCCCCGACGAGTTTGCCGCCGTCGAGGCCTACGGGCGCGGCCTCGGGCTGGAGACGATCGCCGGCCCGTTCGTGCGCTCCTCGTACCACGCCGAGGAGGCGTTTCTGCGTGTCCGGACCGGGGCGTGACTGGGCCGTCGCCCGTCCGGGGATGACCACCGCGAAGCCCGCGCGAGCCCGCGCTCCCCGGAGGTCAGCGACGACTCTGCGTCAGCGTCGGCCATGGTAGGGTTCCAGCCGTGACGCGCGAGCGACTCCGGGACTGTGTTCTGGCGGTCGGGGCGGGTGCCGCGATGGCGCTCGCGCTGCCGGGGCCGGGCCTCGTTCCCCTCGTTCTCGCGGTGCCCGGTTTGCTCCGGCGGTCGCTCGAGGGCGTGCGGGGATGGCGGGCCTTCCGCGTGGGGTGGGTGGCCGGCTTCGTGCAGTGGCTGATCGCCGTCGCCTGGGTGGTGATTGTCCTCCACCGGTACGGGCACGTGCCTCTGCTGCTCTCGCTCCTCGGCTTGGTGCTGATGGCGGTGATCATGGGGTTGGGCTGGGCCCTGGTCGGCTGGGCAACGAGCCTGGTGCCACCGGGGTGGAGGGTGTGGCTCCTGCCGTTGGGACTGGTGGCCTTCGAGCAGATCCAGCACCTCCCGCCGTGGATCTTTCCGTGGAATCCGGCCGCGGCGGTGGTCACCTCGGTTCCCGCGCTGATGCGGCCCGCCCCGGTGCTCGGCGCCGCAGGCCTTTCCTTGCTGCTCTACCTGACCGGTTCGGCCCTCGACGCGGTCGTGGACCGCCACCACCGGTCCGCGGGGCTCGCCTGGCTCCTTGTCAGCGTCGCCGCATTCGTCGCGGCGAGCCTGCTCGCGCCGCCTTTCCGGCCCGTCGGCCCGCCGGTCATGACCGCCGCGGTCCAGCCCGACGTGCCCCTCGAGATGCGCTGGGATCGTGACAACCTGGGCGCCATCGAGGCGCGGGTCTGGCGCCTCTCGGCCGCGGCGGCCAAGCAGGGGGCGCGACTCGTGGTGTGGCCGGAGAGCGCGGTGCCCCGGATCGTGGAGAGCGACGGAGCATACCGGGTCGAGATCGAGCGGTTCACCCGCGAGTACGGCGTCTGGTTGCTGCTCGGGTCGATCGGGATCGGCCCGGGCGAGGGTGAGTACGCCAACTCGGTATTCGTGGCCTCCCCGGGAGGGCTGCTCCCGTGGCGCTACGACAAGATCCACCTCGTCCCCTTCGGCGAGTACCTGCCGGGCCCGGTGCGCTGGCTCCTTCCCCACGCCCTGGTCCGTGAGGTCGGCTCGTTCACGCCCGGCCACAATCGTTCCCCGTTACCGTCGCCGGCCGGTCCGGTCGGGGTCGCGGTCTGCTACGAGGTCGCGTTCCCGTCGCTGTACGCCGCCGAGGTGAGGCGCGGCGCCGAGATCCTGGCGACCATCACCAACGACGGCTGGTACGGCGACTCGGCGGCGCCGCGTCAGCACCTCGCTCTCGCGATCCTGCGCGCGGTCGAGAACCGGCGCTGGCTGGTCCGCGCCGCCAACACCGGGATCTCGGCGATCATCGACCCCAATGGCCGCGTCGTCTCGCGTCTCGGGGTGGGGGAGCGGGGAGTGATCGCGGCGGCGGTCGAGCCCGGATCAGGCGTGACGCCGGCGGCCGCGTGGGGTGGTGCGGTCCGCGCGTCGATCGTCGTATTCGCTGTAGGTGCTATACTTCTGGCTGTTTGGCGACGGTCTGCGAGGGAGTCGACATCAGGCGACGTCGCCGCTTCGCACAGGGGGAAGAATGCTTGACGATGTCCTCACCAGGGCGAGAGACGCGTGCGAGACGATGGCCAGCCTGCGGGGGTATCTTTGACGGACCCCGCCTGCAGGCCGAACTCGACCGGCTGAGCGAGGAGACCCAGCGCGGCGACTTCTGGTCGGACCAGGAGAAGGCCAGGGAGACGATGAGGAGCCAGCGCGCCGTGGAGGCCAGGCTGGCCACCGACCGCTTCCTGGTCGAGAGCATCGAGGAGTTGGAGGTACTCGCCGAGCTGGCGGACGAGGACGAGGGAGCCGAGGCGGAGATCAGCAAGGCACTCGCGCGCATCGAGCCTCGCCTCGAGAAGATCGCGCTCGAGACCAAGATGACCGGGGAGTACGATGCCGCCAACGCGTATCTGGAGATCCGCCCGGGAGCCGGCGGTACAGAATCGGCGGACTGGGCCTCGATGCTCCTGCGCATGTACTTGAAATGGTGCGAGAGACGTGGTCTGGAGGCCGAGGTCCTCGACACCCAGGACGCCGAGGAGGCGGGCATCAAGTCGGCCACGGTGTTGGTGCGCGGCGAGTATGCCTACGGCTATCTGAAGGGCGAGAACGGGATCCATCGGTTGGTCCGGATCTCCCCGTTCGATGCCCAGGGGCGTCGCCACACCTCGTTCGCCTCCGTCCACATCTATCCCGAGGTGGACGAGGCGGTCGAGGTCGAGATCGACGAGAAGGACCTCAGGATCGACCGGTTCTGCTCCTCCGGGCCGGGCGGCCAAGGAGTCAATACCACCTACTCGGCGGTCCGGATCACCCACCTGCCCACCAACATCGTGGTGAGCTGCCAGAACGAGCGCTCCCAGATCAAGAACCTGGCGGTGGCGATGAAGGTGTTGCGGGCGCGATTGTTCGAGCTCGAGCGCGCGAAGAAGGACGCCGAGCTGGAGAAGATCAAGGGGCCCAAGAAAGACATCTCGTGGGGCAACCAGATCCGCTCCTACGTGCTGCAGCCTTACCGGCTCGTCAAGGACCTGCGCACCGATCACGAAGTCGGCGACGCCGACCGTGTCCTCAACGGCGACCTCGACGGCTTCATCGAGGCATACCTCAGGCAACAGGTCCTGGCGACCCAGCAGGGGTGAAGAGGGTGCGCTCGCATCGCTCGATCGCCCGGCGCGAAGGCCCGCGGGGATGGGGCGGAGCAGGATGAACGAGCCGGCGATCCTGTGGGCCTCGCCGTTGCCACCGACACGGTCCGGTGTCGCGGACTACGCGGCGGAGCTTCTTCCCGAGCTGGTCACACGGACCGCGGTGACCCTGGCCGAACCGCCGGATTGGCATCCCGAGGCGGGCAGCTCGTGGCTGGCCGGACTGCCCAGGATTGCACCCGGCGCGCGCCTCCCCGGCGACGCAGTTCCTGTTCTTCACCTGGGCAACAACCCATACCACCTGTGGGTCGTAGGCATGCTCCGGACGAGCGGCGGGATCGTCGTGCTCCACGACACCGTCCTCCACCACCTCCGGGTCGAGGAGGCGGCGCTTGACGGCGACTGGCCAGCGTTCCAGGCGGAGCTGCGGGTAGCGCACGGCGATGCCGGCGCCGCACTCGCTCAGGCACGCCGGTGGGGGTTCCATGGTCCCGCCGATGCTTTCCTCTTTCCTGCGCGGACGGCGTATCTCAGGCTCGCCCGGGGCGTCATCGTCCACAACCGCCGGGCCGCCCGGGATGTGGCATCGAGCTGTCCCGGTGTCCCGGTGCGCCAGGTTCCCCTGGCCGTCGCGGCGCTCCCTGCCTGGGACCGGACGGTGGCCCGGGCCCGGCTCGGAGTGCACGACGACGAGCTCTTGCTCGTCCACCTCGGCTTCCTTACTCCGGCGAAAGGGATGGGCACGATCCTCGAGGCGTTGTGTGCGCTGCGCGACCTCGGCATCCGTTGCCGTCTGGTCGTGGTCGGCGAGGGCAGCGACCACGCCCGCGCAGCCGGGCTCGTCGAGGCGCTCGGTCTTGCCGATCGCGTGACCCTGACCGGTTGGGCGACGAGGGAGACCCTGGGGTCGATCGTGAGCGCCGCCGACCTCGGGCTGGTGCCCCGCTACCCGACAGCCGGGGAGAGCTCGGCGGCGGCCCTCCGTTTCCTCGCCGCGGGGACGCCCGCCGTGGTGGCCGGATACCGTCAGTTCCTCGAGCTGCCCGAGGCGGCGACGCCGCGCGTGACGCCGGGACGGGGGGGGATCGCCGAGCTGGTCCGCGTCGTGGCGGACCTCGCCGGAAACCCGGAACGTCGCGCGCTGGCCCGCCGAGCCGCTCTCCGGGCATGGGAGGAGGGCGGACATGCGCCGGCCGCGGCGGCCGAGCGCCTGCTGCACGCCATCACCGAGATCACGGCCGATGTGGCTCGCTGAGGTTCGCCGTATGCTCGCGGCCCGTCCCACGGAACAGGTCGTGGCGAGCTCCGGAATGATGCGGGTGGCCGTGCTGGTCCCGCTGCTCGCCCGCCATGGGCACCTCTGGGTCGTGATGGTGCGCCGGCCGATTCCGGTCGACCCCGGCGGGGGACTCTTGGGCTTTCCCGGCCTGGGACGCGAGGCAGGAGGCCCGGAGCCGGCCGTGACCGTGATTGCGCGGGCGGCCGCAGAGATCGGCCTCGACCCAAGGCATGCCATCGTCCTCGGAAGGCTGAGCGAGGTCATCACGCCCTCGCACTCGATCGTGGCACCGGTGGTGGCCGCTTTGCCGGCCGACTTCGAGGGGTCGCCGCGCGGCGACGGGGTCGAGTCTGTGGTGATGTTCCCCTTTGCCTACCTGGCCAGTCCGGAGCTCGTCGAGGAGCAGGTCGTGCGGGCGGGGCGGCGGCGGCTCCTCTTCCCCGTCTACCACTACCGCAACCACCGGGTCGCGGGCCCGACGGCGGCGATCGTCGGTGATCTGCTCGACCGACTCAGCGCTTCGCGGGAGGAGGGGGAGGCGCCACGGCGCTATTCATGAGTGCCTCGGCCTTGCGGGTCGCCTCGGCGGCCTTCGCGCTGTCGGCGGCGAAATCCGGAGCGCCGCTCTGGCCGACGGCCGCGGCGAGCGTCGCCGCCGCCTGATCCCACTGGCCGGAAGCGTGGAGTGCAACGCCCAGCAGGTAGCGCGCGCGGCCGTCGTCCGGTCTCTGCGAGAGCGCCTCGTTGAGCAGGGGGACCGCCTGCGCCGGCTGGCGGGCGTCGATCAGGCAGCGAGCCATGAGGACGGCGTGCTCGCTCCCGGCGCTCTTGTCTGCCGCGACCGTCTGGAGCGCCTCGTCGACCTTGCCCTGCCGGCGCAGCGCCTCAGCCAGAGGAAGGAGGAAGATCTCGCCCCCGGTCGCCTGGGCGCCGGTGCGGAGCCGGCCGGCGGCGGCCTCGACGTTGCCGCTCTCCAGGTAGGCGACCCCGAGCCAACCAGTGGCCCAGGTGTCATCGGGCCTGATCTGGAGGGCGCGCTGGAGCTGCTGCAGTGCCACCGCCGGCTGATGGTCCGCGAGGGCGATCTCCGCCCGCACGACCCGGGCCTGGAAGAGGGTACCGTTGAGCTCGAGTGCCTTGTCGAGGCCTTCCCTGGCGGACTTGTAGTCCTCCATGCGCGCCGCGATCAGCCCGAGTGCGGCCCACCCGCGGTCGCTCCCTGGATCGCCGTCGACGGAACGCCGGAACGCGTCCCGGGCACTGGCCAGTCGGCCGCGGCGAAGCTCAACCTCGCCGAGGAGCCGCCACAGCTCGGGCGTGTCGTTCCCGAGCATCGCTGTCCGGACGGCTGAAAACGCCTCATCGAGCTTGCCCTCGTCGAGGAGCGCCTCGCCCATCACCTCGAGGGCGGGGGCGCACGACGGAAGCGCGGCGAGCACCCCTCGCATCATCGCCTCCGCGTCGGCAGGCTGGCCTGCGGCGAGCAGGCGGCGGCCTTCCAGGAGCGCCTCGAGCGGCACCACCGACGTGCCGGGGGGGGCCTGCGCCGCGGCACGCAGCGCCGCCGCCCGTCCCCGCTGCTCGATCGCCGCGCCCGGGCGGCCCAGCCGGTCGAGCGCTGCAGCCTTGAGCTCGAGCACCTCCGGGAGGCCGCTGGCGGGAGTGTTGAGCTCGAGCTGCTGGATCTCGCCGAGGATCGCTTCGACGTCGGTGTTGTCCATCGCCTGCGCCAGGCGTTGCCGGAGACCGGGGAGGTCCCCCGCCGGTGCCGCCTGGCGTCCGGCCGGCGACCCGGCACCCGCCGGCTTCGGTGGCGCCTCACCCTGCCTGGCCTTCACGCGCGAGAAGATCGAGAGCACCTCGGGCGCGTAGAAGTCCGGCACCAGGTCAAGGTGAGGGTTGTCCCGGAGCGCCTGCGTGAAAGCTTCCTCCGCCTTGGCTCGGTTGTTCATGTTGACGTACGTGACCGCAAGCTGAACCCGGATGTCGGCCCGCTTGCCGCTGTCGCTCTCCTGGTCGGCAGCCTGGGAGAAGAGCCGGGCGGCGCTCCGGAAGTCGCCGTTGCGGAAGGCGTCGCGAGCCTGGGACAGGAGGTCCTGCGCGAAGGCGCCCGCGGCCGCGAGGAGCATGGCGAGCAGGAGAACAGTTTTCCGACGCATGGACCAAGTGTAGCGCAGGGCCGTCTGGACCGTCGCTACTCAGGGCGAACCACGACGGGCACCGTCCCGGCCGCCGGCACCACGACCCGGCGCGTGAACGACCGGCCGTCCGGCCAGCTGACCTTGACCTCATGGCTGCCGGCCTCGACCTTGCGCTCGCGGATGGGCAGCGTGCCGACCCGGCGGCCGTCGACGGACACCTCGGCGCCCTGGATGGGGACTCCGAAGTCGTTGACCACCGAAAGCAGGCCGAATGGCGGGAGCTGGAGCGCGACGCGCCTGGTCTCAGGTGTCACCTCGACGTCACTCTCCTTCTCGAGGTAGCCCGCGATCCTCTGTCTGATAACGTGGCGCCCGGCGGTGAGCTCGACGGTTGTCGTCTGGATCCGCCCCAGCTCACGCCCGTCGACGCTCACGTCGGAGACCGGGTCGGCGAACAGCTCCACCTGGACCTTGACCGGAGCCGGCGTGGGTGTCGGTGCCGGCGTCGCTTGCACCGGAAGGGGAGTTGCCACCGTCGCGGAGGCGACCGGGCCTCGGACGGATCCTGTCAACGAGGGCCAGAGGACGACGAGGACCGGGACGGCGACCGCGACAAGCGCCGCCGGCGCTGCCCACAACAGCCAGCGTCGGCCCCGCTTCCGCACCGGCGCAGGACCGCTCACAGGGAGGTGGTCGAGCGGCTGGGCCGCCAGCTCTGCCGCCGCGGTCACGGTCTCTCCCGGCCCGGCGGCGAGCCGCGCCAGCTCGCCGCGGACGAGCGCCGTGGTGGTCTCGGCACGGCGTGCCTGGGTCCGTGTCGAGAGGGCGGCCAGCGCCTCCTTGAGATCCTGGCCGAACTCGTGCACCGAGGCGTAGCGATCGTCAGGGTTCTTTGCCAGCGCCTTGAGGATGATCCGCTCCACGCGCTCCGGGCAGCGTGGGTTGCGCTGCCGCGGCGGAACCGGGTTCTGGTGGAGGATCTGGTAGATGACGTTCGAGATGTTCGGCCCGGCGAAGGGCCGCACGGAGGTGACGAGCTCGTAGGCCATGACGCCGAGCGAGAAGATGTCGGTCCGCGCGTCGAGAGGCCTCCCCGAAAGCTGCTCGGGTGCCAGGTAGCCCGCGGTTCCGAGGGCGACACCGGTCTGGGTCAGCCGCGATTCCGCCTGCAGGGACTTGGCGATCCCGAAGTCCATGATCTTGACCGTGCCATCTTCGAGGACGCGGACGTTTGCCGGCTTGATGTCGCGGTGCACGATGCCGCGGGAGTGCGCGAACTCGAGCCCGGCGCTGACCTGGATCAGCACGGCGAGCACGCCCTCCAGGCTCAGCTTCTTCTTCGCCACGAGCTCGTCGAGGTCGGTCCCGGTGAGGAACTCCTGGACGAAGTAGGGTACCCCGTCGTCGACGCCGAAGTCGAAGATCAGCGTGATGTTCGGGTGCTGGAGCGCGCCCGCGAGCTGGGCTTCGCGGAAGAAACGCTGATTGGCCTCGTCCTCGGTGGTGGCGCAGGTCTTGAGGGCAACCCAGCGCTGGATGTAGGGGTCCCACGCCTTGTAGACGACGCCGAAGCCGCCCACGCCGATCTGCTCGGCGATCTCGTACTTCCCGATCCGTTGCGGCGCCGTCATCCTCGTCATACTAGCCGCTGGCAGGCGTCGTCGCAATCGAATCGGCTGCGTGATCCGCCGGTACCGCCGTGCTGCGAGCGGTCGATTCCGCGGCATGCGGCGCCCTCGACCTTGCGTCGGACCGGGGAGATGCTAGGCTCTCGGCGTGCCCAGGATCCGCGTGGTCTCGGCAGCCGGGGTGCTCGCACTGTTCCTCCTCTCCTCGTGCCAGCGTCCGGCGCGCACCGCTCCGGTCCAGCCCTCACCCTCTGCCACCGCGAGGACAGGGAGCATCGCGCTGACGCCTGCCGATCTCGACATGTACCTCACCGTGCGGAACCGAGCTCTCCAGCGGCTCGAGGACTCGGTGGCCGAGGTCGAGGCCAAGGGTGGCGACGTGGTCTCGAGCGTCGAGGAACTCGGGGTCGCGGAACGTCGGACTGCCGGGGGCCTCGGCGTCGACTGGCAACGCTACGCCGCTGTCAGGGAAGAGGTCGGCCGACTGATGGCGCTGCAACGGCGGCAGGAGGACGCCCGCACGCTCTCGCTCGAGCTATCCAACGCCCGTGACGACCTCACCGCTCAGCTCCGTGCGGCGCGCGATCCGGCCAGCCGACAGTTCCTCGAGGCACAACTCAAGAGACTCTCCGGTCAGCTTGCCGATCTCGACCGGGAGCGCCAGCCGACGGCCGAGGAGGTCGAGCAGCTCAAGCTGCTGGAACACTACCGGGCCCAGATCGCGATTCAGCAGGGACGCCAGGAGCGCCTCCAGCGCCAGATCGCCGAGCTTCTCGAGAAGAACCGGGTGGGTGGATCGGCCCCGGTCCGGGTCCGCGCCAGCGGCGGCGCTAGCCGATCGACGCCAGGCGCGCCGCGTGAGTGAGGAAGAAGGAGAGCAGCTCCAGGTTGATCTTGAGGTCAACGTTCTTGAGCTTCACCTCGGGATGCCCCTTGAGCTGGGCGGGCGCGAAGTTGAGCACGGCCTGGACGCCCGCCTCGACGAGGTCGTCGTACACCTTCTGAGCGGCGCTGGAGGGAACGGTGATCACGCCGATGTGCACTTTCCGTTCTTTCACAATGGGAATCAGCGAAGTTGCCGGTTCGACGGAGAGGCCGCCGGGTACCTTCTTGCCGACCTTGTGGAGGTCTGAGTCGAGGATCGCGACGATCCGGAAGCCGCCGGTGTTGAATCCCGAGTAGTGCGAGAGCGCGGTGCCCAGATTCCCGGCACCGACCACGAGCACGCGGCGCTCCTCGTGCAGGCCGAGAATGTTGACCAAGTGCTCGCGGAGCTGCGCGACGTTGTAGCCGACGCCCCTGATGCCGAACTCCCCGAAGTAGGCGAGGTCTTTGCGGATCTGCGCTGAGTTGAGGTGAAACCGGTTCGCCAGCTCCTGGGAGGAGATCGTCATCACGCTCTCCTGCTCGAGCTGCTGCAGGCAACGCAGGTAGACCGACAACCGGTTGATGGTCAGCTCCGAGATGCTCTCCACTGGGATGTAGCGCTTGAAAGCCATGTCTCACCTCGCGAGAGTTCTCGCTGCCGCCTCGGCAACGGTCATGACCCAGCCCGGCAGGACCCCGATCGCCACGATCCCGAGGGCGCACACGCCTCCGACCAACCTGGCCTCCCAGGGTTCCTCGAAGCTCGGCACGCGCTTCGGCAGGGGCTTCATGTAGAGGTAATATACCACCCGCAGGTAATAGAAAGCTGAGATCAGGCTGTTGAGAACGCCGACGACGGCCAGCCACACCATGTGGGAGTTGACCGCGGCGCGGAAGACCAGGAACTTTCCGACGAAACCGACCGTCGGGGGGATCCCGGCAAGCGAGAGCATGGCCAGAGAGAGGACCAGCGCGAGAAACGGGCGGCGCCACCCCTGGCCGGCGAGATCGACGACCAGGTGGGGCTCGTCCTCGCTCTCGGAGAACGCCGAGATCACGGTGAAGGCCGCGATGTTCATCAGAGTGTAGGCGGCGAGGTAGACGAGCACGCCCGACACGCCGTCGAAGCCGTAGGCGACGACGCCGACGAGAGCGTAACCCATGTGCGCGATGCCCGAGTAGGCGAGCATTCGTTTGAGATCGCGTTGGGCGATGGCGACCAGGTTCCCGAGGGTCATCGAGGCCACCGCGATGGCCGCCAGGAGTGCGGTCCATCGCGGCGTCAGGCTTGAAGGTGCGAGGTAGGCGACCACCCTGGCAAGCACGACGAGTGCCGCGCCCTTCGGGACCACTGACAGGAAGGCGGTGACCGGCGTCGGCGCGCCCTGATAGACGTCGGGTGCCCAGGCGTGGAAGGGGACGAGCGCCAGTTTGAAGCCGAGGCCCGTCACCACGAGGGCGAGGGCGAGGATGACGAGCGGGTCGCCGGCCGCGGCCGCGGCGGCGACCGGCGCGGTCATCTCGGAGATCCGCAGGGTCCCGCTCGCGCCGTAGAGCAGAGCGAAGCCGAAGAGCAGCACGGCGCTCGCGAAGGCCCCGACCACCAGGTACTTCCAGCCCGACTCGAGGGAAAGCACGCTGTCGCGGTGGAACGCGTTGAGGACGTAGAGCGAGATGGAAAGCAGCTCGAGGCCGATGAACACCACCAGGAGATGGTCCGTCTCCGCCATGACCATGGCGCCGACGCCGGCCCACAGCAGAAGGGCGTAGAACTCCCCGCAGCGAGCGCCGGTACGGGCCAGGTAGGGGTCGGCCATGCTCGCCACGAGGAGCAGCGCGAGCAGGATGTAGGCGCCGACGAAGCGAGCGAGGGGGTCGATGACGAGCGCGCCCGACCAGGCGGCTCCCGGCAGGGCGCCGGTCCAGCGGAGGACGAGGGCGGCCGCAATGCCGGCAGCGGCGAACAGGCCGAATCGCGGGCGGAGAACCGGTGCGAAGGCGTCGGCGAGGACCAGGACGCTGCCCACCGCGACCAGGATCAGCTCCGGCAGGATGGTGGCGAGATCGCTCGGGCTCACGCTCAACCTCCGATGAGATGGCGCACCGTGGCCTCGGTCAGGCCGAGGAACGTGTTGGGGTAGACCCCGATCCAGACCATGAAGACCGCCAGCGGCGTGAAGGCCAGCGCCTCGCGCCAACTCAGGTCGGGCAGCGCGCGATTCTCCTCGTGCTGGAGGGGGTTCCAGAACACCCGCTGGACCAGCGAAAGCATGTAGACGGCACCGAGCACGATGCCCGTGGCGCCGATGGCCACCGCCCATGGGTAACGCCCGAACGAGCCCGTGAGGATGAGGAACTCACCGATGAACCCGTTGAGTCCGGGCAGGCCGATCGAGGCGAGGGTGGCGAGCAGGAAGGCGCCCGTGTAGAGCGGCATCACCGCCGCGAGCCCCCCGTAGTCCTCGATCAACCGGGTATGACGCCGGTCGTAGACCACGCCGACGAGGAGGAAGAGGGCGCCGGTGGAGAGCCCGTGGTTCACCATCTGCAGCAGCGCGCCCTGGGTCGAGGTCAGCGTGCCGGCGAACAGCCCGAGCACGATGAAGCCCATGTGTGTCACCGAGGAGTACGCGACGAGCTTCTTCATGTCCTTCTGCGCCCACGCCACCAGGGCGCCGTAGACGATCCCGATCACGGCGAGGGTGAGGAACAGCGGCGTCGCACGCTGCCACGCCTCGGGGAACAACGGCCGGTTGAAGCGCAGCAGGCCGTACGTCCCCAGCTTGAGCAGGACGCCGGCCAGGATGATCGAGCCGCCGGTCGGCGCCTCGGTGTGCGCGTCGGGGAGCCAGGTGTGCAGCGGGAAGATCGGGACCTTGATCCCGAACGCGAGGGCGAACGCTGCGAACAGGAGCATTTGCGGCGAGTGCCAGAACCCCTGGCCCATCGGGACCGAGGCCCGCAGCATGTCCTCGTAGGCGAACGACCACGTCCCGGTCTGCGAGTGGAAGACGAAGCTCAGGTAGATGATCGCGACGAGCATCAACAGCGAGCCGGCGAGCGTGAACAGGACGAACTTGACCGCCGCGTAGATCCGCCGTTCGCCGCCCCAGACGCCGATGATGAAGTACATCGGAACCAGCATCAGCTCCCAGAACACGTAGAACAGGAAGAGGTCGGTGGCGAGGAACGTCCCCAGCACCCCGGTTTCGAGGAGCAACATCGCGACGACGTATCCTTTGACCTTGTCGTGGATCGAGCGCCACGAGGAGATGAACACGACCGGCTGCAACAGCGCCGTGAGCAGCACGAGGACGAGGGAGATGCCGTCCATTCCGAGGCGGTAGCCGATGCCCAGGCTGGGGAGCCAGGTCCTCGCCTCGACGAGCTGGAACGAGGCGTTCGCCGGGTCGAAGCGCGACCAGGCCACGGCCGCGAGGGCGAGCGTCAGCAGGGAGGCGAGCAGGCTCACCCAGCGCTGCAGCCGCGCCGCCTCGCGCGGAGTCGCGAGGAGCAGGAGCCCGACGACCCCGGGGGTGAGGACGATCGCGGAGAGCAGGAAGTCAGTCGGCATCATCAACCCCCTAGAGCAGCAGCCAGGCGGCCGCGGCGAGCGCGCCGCCGAGCACGAACAGGGCGTAGTTGCGCACGTTGCCGGTCTGCAGGAAGCGCAGCAGGTCGCCGGCGATCTCGGTGAAGAACGCCGAGGCGTTGAGCGTGCCGTCGATCGCGATCGTGTCGATCCCCTTCCAGGAGAAGTGGGCGAGCTTCCTGAGCGGCCGCACGATGGCGCGGTCGTAGGCCTCGTCGACGTAGTACTTGTTCGCGACCGCGGCGAACAGGGCCGGAGCGCGCTCGGCGATCCGTTTCGGCGCGACGAACGCTTCGGCGCCGAAGTAGAAGCGCCGCGCCAGCAGGATGCCGGCGAGGGCGACCGCGACCGAGAGGAGGATCAGCACCCACTCGGTTCCGAGCGACGGGGCGTGCTCGACCTCGACCGTGGGCGCGACGCGGTGGAGGAAGCCCTCGAACCAGTTGAGGTCCGACCCGAACGTGATCGCCCTGCCGACCCCGAGCAGGCCGACGAGCGCGCTCCCCGCCGCGAGGATCTTCAGGGGCCAGGTCATCGAGCCCGGGCTCTCGTGCACGTGGTGCCATTGCTCCGGCGTGCCGCGGAACTCGCCGTGGAAGGTCATGTACACGGCGCGAAACATGTAGAACGCCGTAAGGAAAGCCGCGGCGAGGCCGAGCACCCAGAGCGCGAGGTAGGTGGCGCCCAAGCCGTTGAGGTTGCCGGCGCCGGCCGCGAACACGCGTCCCAGGATCTCGTCCTTGGAGAAGAAACCGGCGAAAGGCGGGATGCCGCAAAGCGCCAGCGTCGCCACCATGAACGTCCAGTAGGTGACCGGGATCTTCTTGGCGAGGCCGCCCATCTTGCGCATGTCCTGCTCGCCGGAGCAGGCGTGGATCACCGAGCCGGCGCCGAGGAAGAGGCAGGCCTTGAAGAACGCGTGCGTGAAGACGTGGAAGATGCCGCCGGCGAACGCGCCGGCACCGGCCGCTAGGAACATGTACCCGAGCTGGGAGACGGTCGAGTACGCGAGCACCTTCTTGATGTCGTTCTGGGCGAGGCCGATCGTGGCGGCGAAAAGAGCCGTGGCGCCGCCCACCGCGGCGACCACGAGCATCGCCGTCGGGGAGAGCCGGTAGATGAAGTTGCAGCGCACGACCATGTAGACGCCCGCAGTGACCATCGTCGCCGCGTGGATCAGGGCGGAGACCGGAGTCGGGCCGGCCATCGCGTCGGGGAGCCAGACGTAGAGCGGGAGCTGGGCGGACTTCCCGATCGCCCCCACGAACAGCAGCAGGGCGATCGGCGTCACCACCGCCGCGTAGCGGCCCGGGTCGGCCGCCAGCGCCGCCGCCATCCCGGCGAAGTCTACTGTGGCGAACACCTTGAACGCCCAAAAGATCGCGAGCAGAAAGCCGAAGTCGCCGATGCGGGTGACCACGAACGCCTTGATCCCGGCCGTGGCGCAGTACTCCTTTTCGAAGTAGAAGCCGATGAGGAGGTACGAGCAGAGCCCGACACCCTCCCAGCCGATGAACATCACCACGAGGTTGGCGCCGAGCACCAGGGTGAGCATGGCGAACATGAACAGGTTCAGGTAGGCGAAGAAGCGGGCGTAGGCGCGGTCCCCCTCCGGGTGCATGTAGCCGATCGAGTAGACGTGGATCACCAAGCCGACGAGTGTCACGAACGACAGCATCACGGCCGAGAGCGGGTCGAGGCGGAGCGCGAAGTCGACGGTGACGTCCCCGGCGGAGATCCAGTTGAAGACGTGGCGGGCGACCGTCTCGCCGTGCATGCCGGCGTACTGCACCAGGATGGCCGCCACCGCCGCCAGCGTGAGGCCGACCGAGCCGATGCCGATCGCGGTCGTGGTGCGCTTGCCGAAGCGCAGCGCGCCGGCGAGCAGCGCGAGGGCGCCGGCGAGCGGCAGTGCGGGGACGAGCCAGAGCAGGTCGAGCATCGCCCCTCCTACCAGCGCATCACGTTGAGGCGGTCCACGTCGATGGACTGCTGCTTGCGGAAGATGGCGACGAGCAAGGCGAGGCCGACCGCGACCTCGGCGGCGGCGACGGCCATCACGAAGAACACGAAGACCTGTCCGTCGAGCTGGCCGTGCTGCCGCGAGTACGCGGCGAGCGTGAGGTTGACGGCGTTGAGCATGAGCTCGATTCCGAGCAGGATCGAGATCCCCGAGCGGCGGAGGAGGACTCCGCCTGCGCCGATCCCGAATAGCAGGCTCGCCAGCGTGATGAAGTAGGCGGTCGGTATCGTCATGTCAGTGCTTCCTCTTGACCAGGACCAGGGCGCCGACGAGGGCGCCGAGCAGCAGGACCGAGATCAGCTCGAAGGCGAAAAGGTACGGTCCCACGAGGAGGCGGCCCAGGGCGATGGCGTTGCCGTCCACCGGTCCGCGGTTCGTGGCCAAGTGCGTGGCGGCCACGAGGAGCAGTCCCCCGATCGCCGCGGCGGCCGCGAGCAGGAATCCCGCCACGCGTTGGAACGGGCGCGGCTCGACTGCCGTGGGCTCGGCCGGGGCGTTGAGCAGCATCACGACGAACAGGAAGAGGACGAGGATGGCGCCCGCGTAGACCAGGATCTGGGCGGCGGCGAGGAAGTTGGCCCCGAGCAGAGCGTAGTTGACCGCAACGCAGAAGAACGTCACGACGAGTGCAAGAACGTTCACGACGGGATTTCGATGGGAGACCGCAACCAGTGCCGAGGCGAGCGCGACGGCGGCCGTCGCGAAGAAGACCACGCTTTCCATCACGCCCTCCCCGCGCCCGAGCCTGACGGGCGAGAGCCGACGGCTGACAGCCGGAAGACCATGCCAGAGCGGTCGGCGAGACTCCGATGAACAGGACACAGGCTGCAGGCTGTCATCTCAGATCCACCTCATCGTTACCGCGACCGCCACCCACACGAGGTTGAGCGTGGCGAGTGGCAGGAGGCCCTTCCACCCGAGCTGCATGAGCTGGTCGTAGCGGAAGCGGGGCAGGGACCAGCGCACCCAGACGAAGACCCACAGGAAGAAGGTCACCTTGGCTCCGAACACCGCCACCGATACGATCAGGCCAAGCCACCCGGTGAGGTGGACGAACGGGAGGCTCCAACCGCCGAAGAACAGGGTCACAATGAGAGCGGACGCCGTCACCATGTTGATGTACTCACTCATGAAGAAGGCGGCGAACTTCATCGACGAGTACTCGACGTGGTAGCCGGCGACGAGCTCCGTCTCCGCCTCGGCCAGATCGAAGGGCAGACGGTTGGTCTCCGCGAACACCGCAGTGGCGAAGACCAGGAAGCCGACGATCTGCGGGATCACGTTCCAGACGTGGATCGCCTGGTACGTCACCACGTCGCCGAGGTGGAGGGAGCCTGTCGCGAGGAGGACGCCGAGCACGGCGAGCGTCATCGAGAGCTCGTAGGAGATCAGCTGCGCGGAGGAACGCAGGCCGCCGAGCAGCGAGTACTTGTTGTTGGACGACCAGCCGGCGAGCACGATCCCGTACACCGCGAGCGAGGAGAGCGCGAGGAGGTAGAGGACGCCGACGTTGAGATCCGGCGCGACCATCAGACCCTCGAGGGGGACGCCGAATACCGTGAGGTCCTGGCCGCTACCGAAAGGAATGACGATGAAGGTCACCAAGGCCACGAACATCGAGATCATCGGGGCGAGATAGTAGAGGCCCCGGTTGGCCGCGGCTGGTGTGATGTCTTCCTTGAAGAGCAGCTTCACCGCGTCGATGACGGGCTGGAAGAGCCCCAGCGGGCCGACCCGATTGGGCCCGAGCCGGTCCTGGATGAAGGCCGCGCCGCGACGCTCGACCCAGACCATGACGGGCACCATGGTGAGCATGCCCACGGCGATGACGACGAGCTTGCCGGCGGTGACCGCGACCTCAGCCAACATGGTGGCGCTCCCGGAATGACTCGGCTGTCAGGCCCGCGAGCCGGTCCCACTCGAGACCGGCGAATGTCTTTTCGCGTTTGACCATCAGGGCAAAGACCGCCGCCGGGTCGGGCAGGTCGAGGTGGGCCACCCCGAGCTCCCTGGCCAGCAGCGCAAGGAGCGACCACAGCGGGCGGGCCTCGCCTCCCGGCGCGAAGGCCGTGGAGAACCGTTGCACGGCGCCGGTCGACGAGGTAAAGGTCCCCTCGTTGCTCGCCTGAGAAGAAGTCGGAAGCAACCAGGTCGCGAGTTGCCCGATGGGGTGCTCGTCGCGCGCGAAGGCGACCGTGGAGCCGACGCGGAGGAGCTGCAGAGCCTCGTCTTGGCCGAGCAGCGGGTGGGCCGTCGGGTCGAGGACCACGGTCAGGTCCGCCGCACCGTAGAGGAAGCGGGTGAGGCCTTCCGCGTCCGCGATGGGGATGCCGAGCTTGCGTGCGCCCGCTGAGTTCGGGTGTGCGTCGCTCGAGTGCAGCCACTCGCCTCCGCCGTCCTTCATCCGGCGCGGCTCACCCGGGAAGACGGGGACCACGAGCTCACCCTTCAGGCTTCCACCGAAGAGCTCCCTGGCGAGGAAGAGCTCCTCGTTGGAGAGATTCGCCGACGCCACCACCCGTAGCGTGCGGGCAGACTTCAGCTCCGCGGCCAGGCCGCGCAGCGCCTCGACCCAACTCGCCCTGACGGGATGGCCCGCGCTGCGGCGCTGCGGGTGGAGGTAATGCTGTGAGTTAAGCGACTCGGCAAGGAAGCGGCCGTGATCGCACAGCCACGTCGCGTTGATCGCGGGGTTCTCACGAGGAGAGAACCGATAGGCGATGCGCTCGTGATGGTCGATCCACAGGTTGCAGCCGATCGAGCAACCCGGACACACCGAGGGGGTGGAGAGCAGTTTCCACGTCCGCTTGCGGAAGCGGAACTCGCGCACCGTCAGGGCGCCGACGGGGCAGACATCGGCCGCGCACGCCGACAACGGATCGGTGAACGCCTCGCCGTTGAAGGTGTCGATGAATGTATAGTTGCCGCGCGACTTGTACGTCAGTGCACCGGTCTCCGAGATCTCCTCCGTGACCCGGATGCAGCGCGAGCAGAAGATGCAGCGGTTCTGGTTCTGCACGATATGAGGGCCGAGCAGCCGGCGCTCGTAGCCCGGGAAGGTGCGCCGCGACTCCACCATGTGGGTGGCGAACTTCGCCCCCTGCTCGGTCATCGAGTGGTCTTGGAGCAGGCACTCGCCGGCCTGATCGCAGACCGGACAGTCGAGCGGGTGGTTCGCGAGCAGGAACTCCATGACCGCCTCGCGCGCCTCCTGGGCCCGGGCGGAGGTGTGGACCTTGACGGCCATGCCCTCTGCGGCCGGCGTGGCGCAGGCAACGGACAGGCGCGGCTGGCCTTCGATCTCGACCATGCAGATGCGGCACTGCCCGACCACCCGCAGGTAGGGGTGGTAGCAGAAGTAGGGGATCTCGATTGCGGCTGCGCGGGCGGCCTCGATCAGGTTGGTTCCCGGGGCCACCTCGACCGCGCGCCCGTCGATGGTCAGCTTCGGCATGCTCGGCAGGCCTCCTAGCTCCCGAACCCGGGGCGAGGGCCGGCCCAGGGGAGGACCGGCAGCTTCTTCTGGGGGGTGGGGGAGGCGCTTCTGATGCGGTCCTCGAACTCGGGGCCGAACTTCTTCACCAGGCTCGTGATGGGCAGCGCGAACGCGTCGCCGAGCGGGCAGATCGTCATCCCCTGCGACGCAAACCGGCAGATCCGCAGCAGCGTGTCGGGGTCGCCTGTGCGGCCGTGCCCCGCGGCGATGCGGTCGAGGATATCCATGCACCAGTCGGAACCCTCCCGGCACGGAGTGCATTGGCCGCACGACTCGTGCGCGTAGAAGTGGGCGATGTTGGCCGCCGCCTCGACGATGTCCACCCTGTCGTCGAGAACGATAATGCCGCCCGAGCCGAGCATGGTCCCGGCTTCCGCACAGGCGTCGAAGTCGGCCCGCACGTCCACTTCGCCGGCGGTCATGATCGGTGCCGAGGAGCCGCCCGGGAAGAAGGCCTTGAGCGCTCTGCCGCCACGGATGCCCCCGCAGTGCTCGTAGATGATCTCCTTGAACGTAACACCGAGGGGGAGTTCATAGACGCCCGGTCTGTTGACGTGGCCGGAGACGCAAAACAGCTTCGGGCCGGTGTTCTTGGGCCGACCGATCGAGGCGAACCACGCCGCGCCGCGAGTCATGATGTGGGGGACGCAGGCCAGGGTCTCGACGTTGTTGACCACCGTCGGCTTGCCGAACACCCCGACCACCGCGGGGAAGGGCGGCTTGAGGCGGGGGAAGCCCCGCTTGCCTTCGAGGGATTCGATGAGTGCCGTCTCCTCGCCGCAGATGTAGGCTCCGGCTCCCCGATGCACCCAGATGTCGAGGTCGTAGCCCGAGCCCTGGATGTCCTTGCCAAGAAAACCTCGGCTGCGTGCCTCCTCGACGGCCTTTTCCAGGATGCGCGCCCAACGGACGAACTCTCCCCTGATGTAGACGTAGGCCGTGTTGGCCTTGATCGCGTAGGAGGCGATCGCAACGCCCTCGATGACCATCTGCGGGTCGTACTCGATGAGCTCCCGGTCCTTGAAGGTGCCGGGCTCGGACTCGTCGGCGTTGCAGATCAGGTAGCGCGGCCCTGGATGGTCCTTGGGTATGAAGCTCCACTTGCGACCAGTCGGGAAGCCGGCTCCGCCCCGGCCGCGTAGCTCCGAGTCGAGGACCAGCTTGGTGACCTCGTCCGGGGTCATGCCTAGGGCTTTCGTGAACCCCTGCCACCCGCCCGCCGCGAGATAGGTGTTGATTGCCTGCGACTCGGGTACCCCGCGGGCCCGCAGAAGAACCGGTTCCATGCTCAGACTCTCCCCTTCAGCTCGTCGAGCAAGGCATCGAGTCGCTCGAGCGTGAGGTCCTCGTAGTAGTCGTCGTTGATCTGCACCACGGGGGCGGAGCCGCACGCGCCCAAGCACTGCACGCCGACGATCTGGAAGATACCGTCGGGAGTCTTCTCGCCGGTCCCGACCCCGAGCTTGGCCTCGAGGTGATGGAGGAGCTCCTTGCCTCCGCACACCGCGCAGGAGAGCGTCTCGCACACCTGCAGCACGTAGCGAGCCGGGGGTGAGGTGTAGAACATGGTGTAGAAGCTGACAACGCCCTCCACGTAAGCCGCGCTCTCGCCCAGCCTCCCGGCGACGGCCGTGATGACGCCGGGCGAAATCCATCCGTACCTGTCCTGACAGAGCCAGAGCACGGGCAGGATGGCGGCGCGCCGCGTCGGGTAGCGGCTCAGCACCTCGGTGATCTTCGCCTCCATGGTCGGGTCGAAGGTGACGGTCCGGACGGAGTCGGGCTCGGCGGCGCGAATCGGCTGCGTGCTCAAGAGCCGCTCCGGCGGTGCGACCAGTCGAACGCGCCCTCGCGCCACAGGTAGACGTACCCGATCGCGAGGACGACGAGGAACGCCACGCCGTCGAGGAGGACGCCGGTATTGCCCTCGGCGAGGAGGGTTCGAGCGGAGACCGCCCAGGGGAACAGGAACGCCACCTCGACGTCGAAGACGATGAACACCATGGCGACGATGAAGAACTTCACCGAGATCCGCTTGCGTGAGCTGTCGAGGAGCGGGAGGCCACTCTCGAAGGTCTCCTCCTTCCGCTCCGACTTGATGCGGCCCCTGCCGGTGACGGCGGAGAGTCCGACAAGCGAGAGCGCAACGAGTCCTGCAAACCCAAACGCAAGCAGCACAGGGATGTACTGGGCGCTCATGCTCCCCCCTCGTGCCCAAATTCACATGGATGGTAGCCGTATTTCCTGCGGGGCGTCAAGCAAGCGTGCGCGTGCGCCGGCCAGTTCGGCGGGCGGGATCGGCGCGCGAAGCTCGGCTCGGCACGTGGCCTCTGCGCGGTGTCGCGGCAAGGAGGATGGACACGCTACACTCGCGCCGTGGCAACCGCCACGGGAGGCCGTCCGTGACCGTCACCGCCTTCGATGCCGCCGACCGCGAAGAACTGCTGGAGCGCTTTCTCCGCTACGTGAAGGTTGACACTCAGTCGGACGAGAGCTCGACGAACAGCCCGTCAACCGAAAAGCAGAAGGACCTGGCGAGGATCCTCGCCGACGAGCTGGGCCGTCTCGGTTGCCCGGACGCCCGGATGGACGAGTGGGGCTACGTCTGGGCCTCGGTGCCTGCCAACCTTCCGCCGGCTGGCAAGTCACGCGACCGGGTGCCCGCGATCGGCCTGATCGCGCATGTGGACACCTATTTCGCCACCCCGGGAGGGGGCGTGAAGCCGCAGGTCATCGCGTCGTACGGCGGCGGCGACGTGACGCTCCCTGGTGACCCCGCGCAGGTGATCAGGGTCGCGGACAACGCGAACCTCGGACGCTGCGTGGGCCACACCCTGATCACTTCGGACGGGACCACGCTGCTCGGTGCCGACGACAAGGCGGGAGTGGCGGAGATCATGTCCGTCGTCGCGTGGCTCGGGAAGCATCCGGAGTTCTTCCACGGCCCCGTGAAGATCGCTTTCACCACCGACGAGGAGGTCGGGCGTGGCACGGAGCACTTCGACGTCGCCGGGTTTGGCGCCCAGTATGCCTATACACTCGACGGCTCCGACCTCGGCGAGATCGAGGATGAGACGTTCTGCGCCGACTCGGCGCTGATCACCATCGAAGGGTATGACGTCCACCCCGGCTACGCAAAGGGGAAGATGGTCAATGCCGTCCGCGCCGCGGTGGCGCTCGTCCAGCACCTGCCCAGCGAGTTCCTGCCCGAGACGACCGAGGGCCGTGAGCCATACCTGCACCCCTACGGGATCAGCGGCGACGTGGCGCGGGCCGAGGTCAAGCTGCTCGTCCGGGCCTTCTCGGTCGAGGAGCTCAACCAGCGGGAGGATGCTCTCCGGCGCGCCGTGGCCGAGGCCGAGCGCAGCGTCCCCGGCGTGCGGATGAAGGTGGAGATCAAGGAGTCGTACCGCAACATGGGCTACAAGATCGCCGAGGACCCCAAGGTCCTCGACTATGCCCTCGAGGCCGTGAAGCGCCTCGGGCTCGAGCCGGTCCGGCGCGCGATCCGGGGCGGCACCGACGGCGCCCGCCTCTCCTTCATGGGTCTGCTCACACCCAACATCTGGACCGGCGGCCAGAACTTCCACTCCGTCCAGGAGTGGGTGTCGCTGGAGTGGATGACGAAGGCCTGCGAGGCAACACTTCAGCTCCTCGGGGTGTGGGTCGAGCGCTCGGGTCAGTGAGGGTGGCCGGAGGCGGGGGACCGCACCTGCCAGGATCGCCTTCAGGTGAGCACGACGTCAGCCGCTGCGCCGGCGCTCTGGCGCATCTGGGCGAGGAACGCCTCGAACCCCGGTTGGCTCAGCGGATCCCAGTGCTCGAGCGCGATCCGGCTGCGGACAAACCCGCCCATCAGCTGGCAGACCCACATCCGGGCGAGCTCCTCGGCCGGGAGCGAGCGGTCGATCCGGTCGAGCTCCTGGAGCTGGCCGAAGTACGCGACCAGGCGGTACGTGTACTCCTGGAGGAAGGCGTTGGCCGACTGCTGGAGGGCGTTGTCGCGCCCGCTCGCCGCGCACAGGAGAAGCTCGAGGAGAAGGCCCTGCCGGCCGGCGAACTGCCGGACATGGGCGACGAGGTGGCTTTCCATGGCGTCCATGCTCTCGGTGTCCCGCGGCACGAGGTCGAGCACCATGTTGGAGAAGAGCTCTTCCCCCATGTGTTGGAGGGCCGCACCCAGGATCGCCCCCTTGGCGGGGAAGTAGCGGTAGAGGGCAGCCTCGGTGAACCCCAGCCGCCGAGCCAGGGTGGCCGTCGTGACACCCGTGACGCCCCGGTCCTCAGCCAGCTCGATCGCCCGCATGATGATCTCGTCGGGACGGCTTGGGGGGTTAGTCATATTCACTAATATACGCTCTTGTGATTCATCCTGCAAGTCGTCACGGGACTGTCGACCTGGACTTCCTGCTCGGCTCCGCTCAGAGCTGGGAGTCGAACCCCGTGCGGCCGTGCCCGGGGAACAGTCAGTGCGCTCGGCCCTCGAGAGCCGCCACGGCGGCAGCCGGGGTGCGCCCGACCGCGGCTGCGAAGGGCTCAACCAGCGCTGCCGGGATCGCCAGAAACGCCAGGTCCGGGGAGCCTTCGAGGCCGGCACCGAGCAGATTTGCGCGGACCTTTCGGACGTCGGCGCGGGCCAGATCCCGACGGGTGAAGGCAAGGGCCAGGTAGACGCGGGCGAAGACGCGGGCTTCGTCTGCGGGCAGCGTCACGTCGAGGATCCTCGTGGGCGCCGAGGCGAGTGAGAACCTCTCCCCGCTAAGCGTCCGCGGCCACCCCTGCACAATCGGCCACAGTCGCCGATAGAGGCGAATGCCGGTGCGGCCAACCTGCGTGCGGAACGCGGGAACGAAGAACGACTGTTCCTCGGCGGGCAGGTCGCCGAGCTGGTCGAACGTGCCATCGACGCCGTCGGTGAGGTGGGGGAGATCAGTGATCAGCTCCCCGGTCAGCGTGCGAATGCGCAACGGGAAGCGCCAGAAGGGGAGCAGCACGGTGTCCCGAGGAGGCTCCTCGCGCAGGTAGGGCAGGGATCGCCACCTGGTTCCTTCGAGGGCCACCAGGCGGAAACAGTTGCGACAGACGTGAGCCACGGCGTCAGGTGCATAGCCGAGGTCGGCGCCGCACTCCGGGCAGCGGCTGGGCGTCAGCGTCGTCGCGCCCTCGGCGGCCGGTTCCGCGGGGCGAGGCAACGCGGCGAACGCGGGTGGGTCGCCCTCCACGCCTCCGCCGCCGCCCTCGATGAGGAGCGCAAAGGCGTCGTCCTCGAGTTCTCCGGACACGATGTGCCAAGGTCGGTAGACCATGGCGTCGACTTCGACCACCAGCGTCGCCTGGCGCGCGATCGACTGGATGCCGAGGCCGACACGACGCTGGCTGAGCTGCTCGATGCGCTCCTCCACGGCGGTCTCGGGGAGGTCGATGGAGAGTGCCGGGAGCATGGCCTCCGGGGCGCCGTGCAGTGGCCGCAGGGCGCGCAGATAGGAGAGCTTGCCCATCTCGGGGAGGGACGTGCTCGTGGCCGCGAGCGAGACCTCGAGGGTGGTGACGGCGAACTCCATTCGCTTCTCGCCCTCCTGGTCACGCCCGAACGCCACCTGATAGAGCGTGCCGGAGCGGTGCCAGTACGGTGACAGGAAGCGCTCCCAGCGGTCGATCCGGATGCGGGACCGGATCCGCGCACCGTACGCCTCGGCCTCGCGCTGGACGACCGCCTCGGCGGCGTTGACCAGGGGATCACCGGCCGCCGGCGCGACCAACGCCTCCATGCCCGACTCCGCGATCTCGGTTCGGTGCCGTTCGACCAGAGGGCGGACCATCTGGTCGTACCGGCGGACGTACCGCAGTCCTTGGAAGTGTCTGACGAGCGCGTCGCGGACGGCAGCTTCGCCGGTCAGGGAGTCGGGAATGACGGTCACGAGGCGGTGTCCCGAGCCGACGACCATATGGGTCGAGTCGCAGTAGGTGCATCGCGCCATCCGGTGGTACACGGGCACGAGGATCTCGGCGCCGCAGCTCGGGCAGCGCATGGCGAGTCGGAAGGCGAGCTGATCGTCGGCCTGGCCGTTCTCGGGAGGTCGCTCGGGAGGCGGCGGGGGCCACGCCATCCTGTCGGCCGATGCTGACTCAGTCGTCGCCGGTGCAGGTACTTCGGAGGGGACCGCCAGCGCGGCGAGCCAGAGGCCCCAGACGGCGCCGATCAGGCTGAAGGCCACCAGGACCATCCAGTCGCCTGCGACCAGCACGCCACCCCAGGCGATGACGGAGACGAGGAGGGCGAGGAGCTGCTCGGCGAGCGGCCGGCCAAACCATCGGACGACGCCAGGCAGGGCGACAAGACCGGCGACGGGCGCCACCCTGAGGCCGGGGGTCGGCCTGCCCTCGTTCGCCAGCCGGCCGCCCAGCCACCAGAGCAGCACGGGCCCCGCGACGGCGATCACGAGACCGACCATCAGGTGGGAATCAGCTCGGCGAGCCGGACCTCGCCGCGGCCTGCCGCCTGGAGGAGGCGCATGGTCTCCTGGGCATCACGGATTTCGGTCGTCGCGTCCCCCATGGCGCCTTCGAGGAGGAGACGCGCGGCCTCCGCCGCCTCGGGCGCGGCGGGGGCCGAGGCGAGCACCCGCCGGCACAGGTCGAAGGGCTCTCCACGCGGGGCCGGACCCAGTCGCAGGCGCCCGAGAAGCTCGGTCCAGCGCCGCCGATCGTCGGCTGAAACCATGCGTGGAGTGTATCATCGCGGCCTGTGTTCGCCCGTGTCGCCCTGCCCTTCGCGCTGCCCGAAGCGCTCTCGTATCTCGTCCCCGAAGACCTCGTACCGCTCGCGCTTCCCGGCGTCAGGGTCAGGGTCCCGCTCCGCGGGGCGCCGAAGATCGGGCTGATCGTCGAGGTCACCGACGACCCCGGCTGCGCCCTGGATCGGATCCTGGCCATCGATGAGGTGCTCGACCCCGAACCTCTCGTCCCTGTCCATGTGATGGAGATGATCCGGTTCACGGCCGACTACTACGCCGCTCGCGTCGGGATGGTCGTCCGAGCCGCCGTCCCGGCGCAGCTGCTCCGCCTGCCGACGCCGCTCGTGGAGACCGGCGCGCGCGCCCGGGAGCTCCTCGACGCGGTCGAGGGGCCCGAACGGGTTCTCCTGGAGCGAGTCGTCGAGGCAGGCCGGATCACTCTCACCCGTCTGCTGCAGGAAGGCTGGTCCCGCCACGACCTGCGCCAGCGGCTCGATGCCCTCGTCGCCCGGTACGGCGTGAGGGTGGTGGAGAGGCGGCCGGGCCGGTTCGCGGGTGGCAGCGTCAACGCGGTCGTGCTCGCCGACCTGCCCGCCGGCGAGCGCGACCGGCGGGTCGGCGCCGCCCCTGCGCAGGGGCGGGTGATCCGCTGGTTGGAGGCCGTCGGGCGCCCCGTGCTCGAGGCCGAGCTGCTCACCGCGTGCGCGTGCACGGCCGGCGTCATCGCGGGCCTGGCCCGCAAGGGTGTCGTGCGTCGCTTCCCGCAGGCCCGCCGTTCGGCACCGCGACGGTGGGAGTTGCAGGCACCGCCGCCTCCGGCGACGCTCACGGACCACCAGGAGCGAGCGGTCGCTGAGGTCACCGGCGCCATCGGCGGCGGAGCGTTCCGCCCGTTCCTGCTCCTCGGCGTGACCGGCTCCGGCAAGACCGAGGTCTACCTCCAGCTGGCTGCGGCCGCCCGTGGAGGTGGCCTCCAGACGGTCGTTCTGGTGCCCGAGATCGGCCTCACGCCCGCGCTGGCAGGGCAGCTCTCGGCGCGTTTTGGCGACCGGGTCGCCGTGCTCCACTCGTCGATGGGAGAGGGCGACCGGTTCGCCGCCTGGGAACGGGCGCGTCGTGGTGATGTCGACGTTGTCGCCGGACCCCGCTCGGCACTGTGGGCGCCGCTGCCGCGGCCCGGGCTCCTGGTCATCGACGAGGAGCAGGACGGCTCCTACAAGCAGGACGAGGAGCCCCGCTACCACGCCCGTGATCTCGGTCTCGTGCTCGGACAGCGACTGGGCATCCCCGTCGTGCTCTGCTCGGCCACCCCCTCGCTCGAGGCTCTCGCGTTGGCCGAGCAGGGGCGCCTCCGCGTCCTCGAGCTCCCGGAGAGGGTCTCGGGAGGCTCGCTCCCGCAGGTCGAGATCGTGGACCTCAGGAGTGAGGAGCCGGAGCCCGGCGAGCACGGCCAGCGCTTCTTCTCCAGGCGGCTGCGGGAGCTCGTCACGGAGGCGCTGAGCCGCGACGAGCAGGCCATCGTGCTGGTCAACCGCCGCGGATGGGCTCCCGTGCTGTTGTGCCGGGAGTGCGGCCACCAGGCTGCCTGCGGCGACTGCTCGATCCCGCTCACGGTCCACCGGCGCAAGGGGGCGCTGCTCTGCCACTACTGCGGTTTTCGCAGCGAGATCCCCGCCTCCTGCCCGCGCTGCGGGGGCGAGGTCCTGGACCACATCGGTGCCGGCACCGAGAAGATCGCGGCCCGCCTACGCGAGCTCTATCCCGCCGCGCGGGTCGCGATCCTCGATCGCGACACCGCGCGGTCGCCAGCCGAGCTGGTGGCCACTCTGGAGCGCTTCGCGGCGCGCGAGACCCAGATCCTGGTCGGGACTCAGATGGTCTCCAAGGGCCATCACTTCCCCGGGGTCACCTTGACCGCTGTGATCAACGCCGACAACCTTCTCGGGTTTCCGGACTTCCGCGGTGCGGAGAGGACCTTCCACCTGCTCACCCAGGTCGCCGGCCGGGCAGGCCGCGGCGAGCGGCCGGGTACCGTCGTGGTCCAGACCTACCACCCCGACCACCATGCGGTGCGCGCCGCCCTTTTCCACGACGTCCGGGGTTTCGCCGAGGAGGAGATGCGCTACCGGCGGGCGTTCCGCTACCCGCCCGCGTCGCGGCTTGCCCTCGTGCGCTTCGAGGGTGAAAGCGAGAGCGCCACCCACCGTGCGGCACACGGCGCTGGTCAGTCTCTCGAGCCGCCGCCGACCGGCGTGCGCGTGCTCGGGCCCACCGCCGCCCCGCTGGCGCGGTTGCGCGGCCGCTGGCGGGTGCAGATCCTGCTCCTGGCGCCGACCCGGCCGATGTTACGCGAGGCGCTCGAGCGGATCGCGGCACTCGACGTCCCCTCTGGTGTGCGCCGGGTGATCGACGTCGACCCGCAAAGCACAGTGTGAGGGACAACTGACAGCTCACGGGCGGCACCCAAGAGAGTCCTCTCGCCAGTGCCTGGCCGACCTGCCCGCCCGGTCTGGGCCTGGGGCTGGAGGTTTGAGCGCGAAGCGAGGACCTCTCCCTGTCCGACCGCGTCGGGCAGAGCCTTACGCTCGTCTGCTCTCGCTCCTCCTCAAGGGCCTCAAGCCTGCTTCAGTGCGACAGCGAGGCGGCGGCAGCCGTCGTCGATCTGGTCGGGCCGCGCGAAGGTGAAGCACAAGCGGGCGAACTGGGCGCCGTCGAGCGGCTCGCCGACCGTCTCGCCGGCCTCCGGGAAGAACGCGGGACCGGGAAGGAAAGCGACCCCGGCCGCGACTGCCGCCGCGAACACGCGCCGACTGTCGCGGCCCTGGAGGTCGAGCCAGAAGAAGAACCCGCCTTCGGGGTCGGTCCAGGCAGCCGCGCCGGCGGGCAGCTCGCGCCGCAGGGCGTTGGCCATCGCCGAGG
>JBLMXF010000105.1:0-29393 GCA_050257595.1 Acidobacteriota bacterium
CTGTTGCTGGAGCAGGCCACGAGCGCCACCGCGAGACCCAGCACGAGACCGGAGAGGATGAGCTTCTGGACAGGGGTCGTCTTGGTCATGGCAACCTCAAGGGGTCACGTAGAAGAAGTTAAGGTTCACCGAGAACGACAGCACCACGCTGTCCCCCGACACGGTCTTGCCGTAGACGTCGATCTGCAGGTGCTGGCGGATCGTGCGCTTGCCGGTCTCCTTGTCGAGCCCGCCGTTCTCCGGGAACAGCTGGGAGAGCGGCATCTCCTTGTAGAAGTCGGAGGGGAAGATCCGGAAGTTCTGCAGGTTGGCGGTGCCGCCGGCGGGCACGAAGACGGTGTAGAAGTTGTGCCACTGCGGCGACGCGGTCGACCCACCGTCGGTCCGCGTGCAGGTCACCACCCACTCCGTCAGCTTGACGTCCTGCTGCGCCGAGAGCACGGCGTTGGGCGCCTTGGCCTTGGAGGTGATGTTGAGCTGGCCGATCGCGACGTCGGTGGGCACGCTGATGTCGATGTCGGCCGGGCCCTGGCGGATGTCGGCGCTGAGGACCACGTTTGCTTCGCTGTCCGCCGAGTGGTTGCCCTGGGTGCAGCCCAGCACCAGTCCCGCCGCGAGGGCGAGCGTCACGATGACGACGAGGCGGCTCGTTTTCATGGCTTCCCCCTAGTACTTCACGATCCGAGGCGTGATGAAGATCAGCAGCTCGTCGTGCTTCGTGTTGACCTGCGTATTCTTGAACATCCAGCCGATGAGCGGCAGCTTGTTGAGGCCGGGCACGCCGTTCCTCTGGTCGTTGTCGGTGAACTGGTAGATCCCGCCGATCACCGTGGTGCCGCCGTCGCGCACCATCACGCGCGTCTTGGCGTCGCGGGTCGAGATCGGGACGTTCTGCGCCTGGGCGATGTTGATGCCCTGCAGCGGCTCGCGCTTCTTGAGGTCGATGTCGAGCAGCACCGTGCCCTCGGCCGTGATCTGCGGCGTGACGTCGAGCGCCAGGGTGGCGTCGACGTACTGCACGGTGACGGTGTTGTTCGCCACCGTCTGGATCGGGATCTGGATGCCGCTCTGGATGTGCGCCTTCTCGTTGTTCTGGGCCGTGACCTTGGGCGAGGAGACGATCTTGACCAGGCCATCCTGTTCGGCGGCCGTGAGTGCGAAGTCGAGGTTGAAGGCGTCGAGGATGTCGGCGAAGGTCATCGACACGATGCCGTTGTAGGGAACGGCCAGGTTGGACTGGCCGGAGATCGCGTAGCTGTTGGGGAACTTCAGGCCGGTGGTCGTGCCGTGGGCCGCGTCACCGAGCCCGGTGAACCCCCAGTTGACACCCAGCGCCTTCGAGAAGGTGCGCGTCGTCTCGACGATCCGCGCCTCGATGATGACCTGCGGGTTGGGCTGGTCGAGGCTGTCGATCAGCGCGAGGATCCCGGGGATGCGGTCGGCCGAGTCGCGGATGATGAGCTGGTTGGTGCGCGGGTCGACCACCACCGAGCCCCGCTCGGAGAGGATGAAGTTGCCGGTGGTGAGCACGCCGCGGACGGCATCGGCGCGGGCGTAGGAGAGCGCCTTGGTCACCGTCCGCATCGGCCGGGCCGCCTCCTCCTGCCGCTTGTACTCGGCGATCTGCTGCTTCTCCTGGGTCAGCCGCTCGATCCGGGCGACGCGCAGGACGTTGTTCTCCACCACGTAGTCGAGCCGGTTGATGCGCAGGATGATGTCGAGCGCCTGGTCCCACGGCACGTTGTCGAGCTGGACGGTGACCGAGCCCGAGACGTCGGGGTCGACCACGATGTTGAGGCCGGTGATCTTGGCGAAGCTGCGCAGGACGTCCTTGATGTCGGCGTCCTTGAGCTCGAGGGAGATCGGCTCGCCGGTGAAGTGCTTCTCCTGGCTCTCCACCTCGCGGGTGGTGCCGGCGATCGAGACGGCCGGATTCGCCTGCTCGACCATCGCGGCCGAGCTCGTGGTCCACGGCGAGTCGGCGGCCGCAGGAGGCTGCGCGGACGGCTGCGGCGCGGGCGGCGTGTCGGGCGGGGTGAGCATGCCCGGCGCGGCGGCCGGCTGCGCGGGCGGCGGTGTGACCGGCGGGGCCGCCTCGGCAGCCTCGACGGGCTCGTCGACGATCTTCACGGGCTCCGGCTTGGCGACGGCCGGCTCGACCGGTGGCGCGGGCGGCGGTGCCGCCGCGGTCGTCGTGCTGGCGGCCTCGGCGACCGGCTCGGCCGGCACCGGCGGGGCCGGGGGCTGCGCCGGCGCTTCGGCGACCTTGGTGGCGGAGGCCGGCTCGACCGCGGCCGCGCTCGTCGCCGGTTCGGCGCCGACGCGCAGCAACGCACCCTGTGCCGTGGTCTCGAGCTTGTACGGCATCTTCTCGTCGAGGTCGACCACCACCCGCACGATCGGCTGCGGCGCGGTGGCGAACTGCGCGACGCGGACGCGCTGTACGCCGGCCGCGCCGACCGGGTGGACCCGGCGGGCCACATGGTTGACCACACCCGGCAGGTCGACGACCACCCGCGGCGGGTTGTCGAGCGTGAACGCCTTGCCGGCAAGCGCACCGTCCCCGGCCATCAGCACCGACACGCCCGAGGCGTCAGCGACCGCCAGGAGGTCGGAGAGGTCCCGCGCTCCGGTGGTGGCCGCCGGCGTCGAGGCGGCCGCGAGGCGCACCTCGAGCCCGGCGGGCAGCGCGTTCGCCGAGGCGCGGGCCGTCGGGTCGTACTCGACCCTCAGGCGGGCGAACCGCGCCCCGCCCTCCTCGACGACGGAGAGCGTGGCTCCCTTCAGTCCGGCCTGCGGTTCGCTGACGGGCGCCAGCGGCTCGGCCGGGACCGCCTGGGGCAGGTCCACGACCATCACGCCGGCCTCGGTGTGCGAAACCTTGAACTGCAGGGGACCGGAGGCGCTGAGGACGAGGGCCGGCGCCGGCGTCGAGGTCCACGCCATCCCGAGGATCGAGACGGTGCCCTCCCCTGCCGTGGCCCCGGGGGGCATCAGCAGGCACACGGCCGCCACGGCCACCAACGCGATCAACGAGCGATTCCGTTTCACACTCATCGCAACCCCCAAAAGGATCACTGCAGCGTCCGCACCACCTCGCGATAGGGCTTGAGGCTCTTCGGGTCCGCGACCTGCAACTTGAACACCACCTGGCCGGGCTCGATCTTCTCGACGGTGCCGTCATACAGGATCGTCCCCGGCCTGATCAGGTACGAGAGGTTGTCGGTGCCCTGGACCATCGCCACATAGCCCTCCGGGAGACGCATGATCCCGGTGAGCTTGATCTCCTCGATGCCCATGCCGCGCAGCCCCGGAGGACGCTGGGCGAGCTCTTCCTTGGGAAGGCCCCGGAGCAACGAGCGGAACGGATCCCGGCGCCCGGCCGGGTCGTAGGTGAAGCCCTGCCCGGATTCGACCGCCTCCTCTCCGCGGAGAATGCGCTCGACCGTGGAGGTGTCGATCGGCGTCTCGGTCGGTGTCGGCGTCGGTGCCGGAGTCTGGGCAGCGACGACGGCGGCGACGAGAGCCGACCCCAAGCCGACCAGCAGGGATCTCATCGATTGCCTCCCTGTGCCTGCTGCACATCACCGTAGATGAACGTCTTCATCGTGAAGCTCGACGTGATCGTGTACTCCCCGCTGCGGCGGGTGTCGGCGGCGATGTTGAGCGTGTCCACGTTGATGATCCGGGAGAAGCGCGACAGCCGGTCGAAGAACAGCGCCAGCTCGTGGTAGCCGCCTTCGAGCTGCACGTTGATCGGCCACTCGGTGTAGAAGTCCTTCTTGACGAAGCCCTGCGGCTGGAAGGTGACGAACCGGAAGTTGCCGCGTTCGGTCAGCGCCTTGATCTTCTTGATCAGCTCGTCGGTCTGTCTCGCCGTCGGCAGGATGCGGAGCAGCCGGTTGAGCTCGGTCTCCAGCCGGGCCGCTTCCTCGCGGAACTGGGGGAGCCGAGCCTCCGCCGCCTTGCCCTCCCTGACCTTCTGCTGGAGGACCTGCAGCTCGGCCTGCTTGGCGTCGATCTCCTGCTGGATCCCCTTGAACCAGTAGTTGTGACTCGCCCAGACCAGAAGGCCCGCGAGCACGACGCCGATGATCAGCGCGATGTACCAGGGTCGGTTCTCAAGGTTGAGGCCTGCCATGGTCTTCGCCCCTCTCAGCTCCGCGGCGCCGGTGCCGCGGCCGCCTCTTTCGGCGTGTGGGTGAAGGTACAGGAGAGATCGAAGTCGAACACGCCCTGGTCGGACTGCTTCATGATCCCGAGCGAAGGCTCGGAGAAGAACGGGCTCGACGCCAGGTTCGCGATGAAGTTGGCGACCGCGTTCTCGTTGAGCGCCTGACCCTTGATCTTGACCACGTTCCCGGCGACCTCCATGTTCGTCAGCCAGGTCAGGTCCGGCAGCGCCTTGCTGACCTCGTCCATCAGGCGCACGGGTCCCTGCTGGTTGGCCTTGAGCTGCTCGATGACCTCGATCTTGTGCCGGAGCTCGGCGTTCTTCTTCTTGAAGGCCTCGACCTCCGCGATGATCGGCTTGAGCCGCTCGTACTCCCGCTGGTTGTCAGCGACCTCCCTGGTGACGTCGCTGAGCCGGGAGGAGAGCCGCCAGTACGTGATTCCCACGTAGCCGAGGCCGAGGATCAGCACCCCGAGGAGGATGTAGTTGTTCAGATTGGCGGCGCCGAGCGAGACCATCGGCGCCCTTGCGGCCTTCTCCGCGCGAGCCTCGACCAGCAGGTTGATCTTGATCATGGGCTCTACTCCCCGGCGGCCCGCAACGCCATGCCGACCGCGACGGCCATCGATGGGGCATGCTTGTTGAGCCACTCCGGCGGGAACTGGCTCTCCGAGTACTCCACCTCACGGAAGGGGTTCATCACCTCCACCCGGGCACGGAGCCGCTCCTTGAGCACCTCGTCCAGGTTGAGCACCTGGCACGAGCCGCCGGCGAGCACGATCTCCTCGACATGGTCGTGACTCGAGGTCGTGTAGAAGAACTCGAACGTCTTCTGGAGCTCGGCGGCGAGGTCCTCGCTGACCCCGTTGAGCACCGAGAGGATGGCCTGCGGCGTGTGGTCGCCCAACTGCTCGCCGGTCTTGACCGCCTCGGCCTGCTCGCGTGTGAGGTTGAGCTCGCGCTGGATCGCCTCGGTGTAGGCGTTGCCGCCGAAGACGATGTCGCGCCAGAACACGGACTGGCCATGGGCGACGATGTTCACGTTCATGATGTGCGCGCCCACGTTCACCAGCGCGATCACTTTGTCGCTCGCCACGCCGTAGTTGTACTCGAAGGCGTTCTGCACCGCGAAGACGTCGACGTCGACGAGCACCGGGGTCTTCCCGAGCTGGGTCACGATGCCCGTGTAGTCGGCGATCCTGTCCTTCTTGGCGGCCACCAGCAGGATGTCCATGGTGTCGGTGTCGCTGCCCAGCACCACGTAGTCCAGGTTGACCTCGTTGACGTCGAAGGGGAGGTACTGTTCGGCCTCCCAGTGGATCGACTCGGCCAGCTCCGCCTCCGACATCGAGGGCACCTGGATCTTCCGGATCGCCACCGAGATGCCGGAGAGCGAGATGCCCAGGTTTGGGTTCTTGACGGACTGCTCGTGGATGAGCCGCTGCGCGACCTCGACCACGAGCGAGGAGTCCATCACGGTCCCTTCCACGATCGCCTCCGGTGAGAGAGGCGCGTGGGCGGCGTGGACCAGGCCGAAACGCCCACCCTTGCCCGCCTTCAGCTCGACGAGTTTGACGGCGGAGGAACCGATGTCGAGACCGACGACACCCTTCTTCCTACGCAGCAGCACGTTTCACCGTCCCCTCTTTAGGTCACGTCCCGCTCGCAATGGAGAGTACGTAGCTCTCATAACTTTTGACAGCAACTTAGCAAGCGTAAAAGCGCTTGTCAAGAACACACCCCCCCGCGGAGCACGGCGGGGACTTGGCAAACGCAACCTCGGGTGCTAGACTAGCCCGCCCTCGCAGGAGGGAGCGGAGGAGCGATGGCCAAAGTATGCGATATCTGCGGTAAGACAGCGATGGCGGGTAACCGCGTGAGCCACGCTCACAACGTCAGCAAGCGCCTCTGGCAGCCCAACCTGCGCTCCGTGCGAGCCGCCGTGGCAGGCCGGACCGTGCGGATGACGGTGTGCACGCGTTGTCTGCGCTCCGGGAAGATCGTCAAAGCCGCCCACTGAAGCGTCACAGATCGGATTCGCGCACTCTGACCCGCCACCTCGGCGGGTCGTCTTCTTGTCACAAGAGCTGAATCCGGCGGGCCTGCAGGACGGTGGTGCCCTCCGCCGTGGTCACGCCAGCCAGGCGGCGCACCGCCGCCAGCACGCGCTCGAGGTGGTCCCGCCCGCGCACGTCCACCACCAGGTCGGCCGTCCCCAGCCGGTCGTCGTGCGTGGCGAGATGGCACGACCGGATGTTGGCCTCCTCGGCGGCGACCGCCTGCGAGATCGACGCGAGCATGCCGGGCCGGTCCTCGAAAGTGACGTGGAGGGGGGCCGGATAGTGACCCAGGTCACCTCCCCACTCGACCTCCACCTCGCGCTCCGAAGTAAACAGGAGGCGCCGGACGTTGGGGCAGTTGGCGGCGTGCACCGCGACGCCCTTTCCCCGCGTGACATAGCCGACGATGTCGTCGCCGGGAAGCGGGTTGCAGCACTGGGCACGGTAGGTCAGCAGGTCACGCTGTCCCTTGACGACGATCACCGCGTCGCCCGGAGCCACCCCGCGCGGGCGCGCGGGCAGCGGCTGCTGGGCGACCTCCGAGCGCGCGAACGGCGCCAGGATGTCCCGCGGCGAGCTCTTGCCGAAGCCGATCGCGGCGAGCAGGTCGTCCTCCTTGCCGAAGCCGTGATCGGAGGCGAGCTTGGCCATCCCGTGATCCTTCTGGACCTCCTTGAGCGAGATGCCGAGCTTGCGGCACTCCCGCTCGAGCAGGCGGCGGCCCGCCTCGACGGCCTGTTCCTTCTCGCCACGGTTGAGCCATCCGCGGATCTTGTTCTTGGCCCGCGCCGTGACCGCGAGTTCGAGCCAGTCCCGGCTCGGGACCTGGCTGGGCGAGGTCAGGATCTCGACGATGTCGCCGTTGGACAGCACGGTCCGCAGCGGGACCAGCCGTCCGTTGATGCGGGCGCCGACACAGTGGTTGCCCACCTCGGTGTGCACATGAAAGGCGAAGTCGATCGGCGTGGCACCGCGCGGGAAGGCGAACACCTCGCCCTTGGGCGTGAACGTGTAGACATCCTCGGGGTAGAGGTTGAGCTTGAGCGAATCGAGGAAGTCGCGCGGGTTCTCCTGATGCCCTTCGACCAGGCCCCGCAGCCACGCCACCCGCTCGCCGTCCTGTGACGGGCTGCCGCCTTCCTTGTAGATCCAGTGCGCCGCGATCCCCCGCTCGGCGATCTGCTCCATGTCCCAGGTCCTGATCTGGACCTCGAACGGCTGTCCCCTCGGGCCGATCACCGACGTGTGCAGCGACTGGTAGGCGTTCGGCTTGGGCATGGCGATGTAGTCCTTGATCCGGCCGGGCACCGGGCGCCAGAGCTGGTGGATGAGGCCGAGGGCGGCGTAGCACTGGGGGACCGTCTCGACGACGATCCGGAAGGCGAGGAAGTCGTACACCCGGTCGACGCTGATCCCCTGCTTCTTCAGTTTGGTCCAGATCGAGTGGAGGTGCTTGACCCGCCCACGGACCTCGCCCACGATGCTGTGGTCCTGGAGGACCTGGGTGATCGACTCCCGGATCTCCTCGATGAGGTCGTGCGCGGTCTCCTCGCGCTGGGCGAGCTGGGTGACGAGCGCCTGGTACTCCTCGGGATGGAGCTGCGCGAGGGTGAGGTCCTCGAGCTCGGCCTTGATCCGCCCCATGCCGAGGCGGTGTGCGATCGGGGCGTAGATCTCCAGCGTCTCCGCGGCGATCCGCCGCCGTCGGCCCTCGTCCTTCATGAAACCGAGCGTGCGCATGTTGTGGAGTCGGTCGGCGAGCTTGACCAGGATCACCCGGACGTCCTCGATCGACGCCAGCAGCATGCGGCGGAACGTCTCGGCCTGTGCGGCCTGGCGGGCCGCGAACGACTGCTCCATCGCGCTGATCTTGGTCAGCGCCCGGACCAGCGAGGTGATATGGTCGCCGAACTGCTCCTGAAGCTCGGCCTCGGTGACCATGGTGTCCTCGAGGAGGTCGTGCAGGAGCCCGGTGGCGATCGCGACCTCGTCCAGTCTCATCTCCGCCAAGATCCTCGACACCTCGAGCGGATGGACCAGGTAGGGCTCGCCGGAGAGCCGCACCTGGCCGCGGTGCGCCATGGCCGAGTAGACGTAGGCCCGCCGGAGCAGTTCCTCGTCGCAGGACGGCTTGTAGCCCTGGACGATTTCGAGGATGTCCTCGAAACGGGGCAGCGCCTCACTCATGTAAAGTATTGTAACCGAGGGGCAAAGAGGCTCGACGCCCGGGGCTTTGAACATGGGGTCCGGGGTCCGGGGTCCGGGGTCCGGGGAGAGAGTCAGCAGGGACTCGGCGTATTCCGGACCCCATCTAGTCGACGAGACCTCCGGCAGACACAGGCGCGACTGCGCACTGCAGCTCTCGATGTCTCTGCGGATCCCGGGCCTCGGGGCCGCGCACCCCTGTCGCTACCGGCGACGCCGCACCCGCTTGCGCTTGTCGCGCCAGTTGCTGATCGCGAGGGCGACCGGCGAGGCGATGTAGATCGACGAGTAGGTCCCGACGACGATGCCGATCAGGAGCACGAACGCGAAGGTGTTGATCACGTCGCCGCCGAACACGAAGAGAGCAGCCACCACCAACCAGGTCAGACCCGAGGTGATGACGGTCCGCGACAACGTCTGGTTGATCGCCAGGTCCATCACGTCGACCAGAGGTTTGCCGCGATCCAGCTTGATGCGCTCGCGGATGCGGTCGAAGATGATCACCGTGTCGTTGACCGAGTAGCCGACCAGGGTGAGCAGCGCCGCAATGGTCGGGATGTCCATCTCCCGCCCCGACAGTGAGAGGGCGCCGAGGGCGATCAGGGTGTCGTGCACGAGCGAGGCGACGGCGCCGACGCCGTACTGGAACTGGAAACGGAACCAGATGTACACCAGCATCCCGAGGATCGAGAAGCCGACCGCGTAGGCGGCCTTCTTGCGCAGGTCCTTGCCCACGGCCGGTCCGACGTTGTCCGCGGCCAGCATCGAGAACTCGCCGAAGCGCGCGTTGTCCGACAGGTAGCGGTGGACGGCCGGCGAGAGCTCCTTGACCTGGTCCAGGACCTGGGGCGTCGCGAAGATGCCGAGGTCCTTGCGGAGCTTGAGAATTGCCGCCGCCATCGGCTCGTAGTGGGCGCGCAGCGCCTCCACCGTGCCGCCGACCTTGTCCGGGTCGGCCTGGACGAGGGCGTCGCGGATCGTGTCGACGCCCTGCACGTTGAGCCTGATGGTCGCCGGGCCCTTGTTGAACTCCTTGTCGAGGGCGGCGAGCATCTGGGCCGAGAAGTCGCCCTCCTGCCCCGGGTTCTGCACGCGGATGAGGAATTCGTGGAGCGCGGGCTCGTCGAAACGCTGGATGCTGACGGCGCCCAGGTGCATCGCCTCGAGGGCCTTGCGGATGCGACCCAGGTCCGGTTCGCTCTTGAACTTGAGGGTGAGCTGGGTCCCGCCCGCGAAGTCGACGCCGTACTTGAACCCGGGGCCGAAGGCGATCAGCCCGATCGCGAGCAGGTTCAGGGCGGTCGAGATGGCGATCCAGTGCCACCGGTACTTCATGAAGCGGACGTGGGTGTCGTGGAAGAATCGCATGCTGACTCCCTAGATCGAGAGCGACGTGATCTTCTGCCGTCGCGACAGCATCAGGTCGAAGATCGCGCGTGACACGAACACGGCGGTGAACATCGAGATCGTCAGGCCGAGCGTCAGTGTCACGGCGAACCCCTTGATGGGCCCTGTGCCGAACTGGAAGAGGAAGAGTGCGGAGATGATGGTGGTCAGGTTGGAGTCGATGATCGCAGAGAGGGCCCGCGAGAAGCCCAGGTCGATGGCGTTGCGCACCGTCTTGCCGAGCTCCAGCTCCTCGCGGATGCGCTCGAAGATCAGCACGTTGGCGTCGACGGCCATGCCGATGGTCAGGATGATGCCCGCGATGCCCGGCAGGGTCAGCGTGGCCTTGAAGGCGGCGAGCGCCCCGATCAGGAGGACCGCGTTGAGCACCAGGGCGACGTCTGCGTTGACGCCGGAACCCTTGTAGTAGATCAGCATGAAGACCACGACCAAGATCAGACCGGCGATGCCGGCGCGCAGTCCGCGCACCACGGAGTCACGGCCCAGGCTGGGTCCGACGGTCCGCTCCTCGAGATAGGTGATGGAGGCCGGCAGGGCGCCGGCGCGCAGGACGAGCGCGAGGTCCTCGGCGCCCTGGACCGTGAAGCTGCCCTCGATGATCCCGGAGTCGGAGATGGCGCCACGGATGACCGGCGCGGAGCGCACCTTGTTGTCCAGCACGATGGCCATCCGGTCGCCGATGTGGCTTGAGGTGTACGACTCGAACTTCTTCGCGCCCTCGGGGTTGAGGGAGAAGCTCACCGCCGGCTGGGCGTACTGGTCCTGCGAGCGCCGCGCGTTGCGGAGGTCGCGGCCGGTCACGACCGAGGCGCGCTTGACCAGGTAGTACTCGCGCCCGGTGACCCGCCCCTCGAGGTCCTCGACGTCGCCGGGAACGACCTCGTCGTCCTCGGGGACCTTGCCGCCGTTGGCGGCCTGCAGGGCCTCCTCGGTGGGGTAGACCGCGACCACCGGCTTGATCTCGAGGAACGCCGTGGCGCGGATCAGCTCCTTGACACGCGCCGGATCGTCCACGCCGGGGAGCTGCACGACGATGCGGTCGCCCTCGAGCCCCTCGCGTTGGATCAGGGGTTCGGAGACGCCGAACTGGTCGATCCGGTTGCGGATCGTCTCGAGCCCTTGGCGGACGGCCATGTCCTTGATGTTGCGGACGATTCCGGGCTTGAGCGTGGCGGTGATATCGACACCGCGCGAGACGTCGAAGTCGGGGAGACGGTCGTCGATGACCTTCTGGAGCACCTTGGGGTCGGTCGAGGGGAGCGGCTTGAACTTGAAGCCGGTGCTGTCCGGCAGCCGCATCATGTCGGCCGGGACAAAGCCCTTCTCCGTCAGGTCTCCGCGCACCCGCTCCATCGCGTCGTCCACCTCGGCGCGAACGGCGTCGCCGGTGTTGACCTGGAGCACGAGGTGAATGCCGCCCTTGAGGTCGAGACCGAGGTGGACCTTCTTGTCCGGCGGCCACATGAGGAAGACGGCGACCGCGGTGACCACCCCGATCAGAGCCCAGCGCCATGCGAGCTTGTTCTTCATGCGCCCTCCTCACTCGTTCGGGGTGAGATTGACGTTCGACGCATCCCCGGCCAGGCCGGCGATCGCCGAACGGGCGACCTGGAGCTTCACGTTCTCCGCCACCCGCAGCGTGACGACGTCCGCGTCGACGCTCACGACGGTGCCGAACATCCCGCCGGTCGTCACCACGCGGTCGCCCTTGGCCAGCTTCGACAGCATCTCCTGGTGCTTCTTCTGGCGCTTGCGCATGGGCAGGAACATCACCAGGTAGAAGATGACGAAGATCAGGATCAGTGGCAGGAACGCCATCAACGGGTTGCCCTGTTGCGTTTGCATCGCGTCTCCCTCAGGTTCGCTCCGCGCCGTTGCCGGCCAGGAGCGACCGGCGAAGCTGCGCGAAGCGGCCGGACATGATAGCCCACCGAAGCCTGCGCATCAAGGAGATGAAGAAATGGAGGTTGTGCACCGTGGCGAGGACGACGACCGCCGCCTCGCGCACCAGGAAGAGGTGACGAAGGTAGGCGAGGGAGCAGCATCGACAGGTGGGGCAACCGCACGCGGGGTCGGGGGGCTCGTCGGCGCTCCGCCAGCGCGCGTGCTTGAGCACGACCGGCCCGCGCGACGTGTGCAGCAGCCCGTTGCGGGCGTTGCGCGTCGGGATCACACAGTCGAAGAGATCGACGCCCGCCGCCACGGCGTGGACGAGGTCGACGGGAGTGCCGACGCCCATCAGGTAGCGGGGACGGTCCTCCGGAAGCAGGGGCGCCACCTCGTCCACCGCCTCCCACATCGCGGGCGGCGGCTCGCCGACCGAGAACCCGCCGAGAGCGTGGCCGTCGAAACCGAGGGGCACGGTCTCGGCGATCGAGCGCCGCCGCAAGTCGACCTCCAGGCCGCCCTGGACGATGCCGAACAGAAGCGTGCCGCCCCCCCCGGCGAGGGCACGGCGACAGCGCACCGCCCAGCGGGAGGTGAGGGCGACCGCCCGTTCCAGCTCGGCGCGCTCGGCGGGAAGTGCCGGGCAGACGTCGAGCGCCATGGCGACGTCGACACCCAGGCGCCGTTGCGCGTCGACGCACGACTCCGGCGTGAGTCGCACCTCTGCGCCGTCGAGGTGGGAGCGGAACACGACCCCCTCCTCTTCGACCTTCGTTCGGGCGGCCAGGGAGAAGACCTGGAAGCCACCCGAGTCCGTCAGGATGGGGCCATCCCACGCCATGAAGCGATGGAGGCCGCCCACCTCCTCGACGGTGTCGACGCCCGGCCGCAGCAGGAGGTGGTAGGTGTTGGCCAGCACCATCTCGGGCGCGAGCCGCTCGAGCTCCCAGGGCGCGAGTCCCTTGACGCTGCCCGCCGTGCCCACCGGCATGAACGCCGGCGTTCGGACCACCCCGTGTGCGGTGACCAGCTCGGCGGCTCGGGCGTGGCTGCCCGCCTCCTGCGCCACGACACGAAAGGCGGCTGACACTTACTCTTCGCGGCTCTTCAGGTTGATCTCGACCACCCGCACGTCCGGGGGAAGCTCGAGGTGGAACAGACCGGCGGGAAGCGCACCGTTGCGGACGACGTCGCTGAACGCATAGGAGGTCGTGTCGCCGTCAGGCTCGGCGTAGGAGACGGCGATCGGCATCAGCGTGGTGCGGTCGATCTGGAGAACCACGTCCTTGATCCGCTTCTTGAGCATGCGGGCGGTGGGTTGCAGGCTCAGCTCGTAAGGGTAGCCGGGCCCGCGGTCCCGGAAGGTGAACGAGAAGTAGCGCTGGAGCTCCTCGAGGGGCTCCGCCGCACCGAGAAAGCGGAACACCCGCCGCTGCGCGCGCCCGACCTGGACCCGTTCCGCGCGCTTCTCCAGCGGCCGGTAGGTGATCGCGGTACCGCCCGCGAGCACGACCACCATCTCGCGCGGCGCCTCGTACTCCCAGCGCACCTCGTCCGGCGCCTTGAAGTAGAACTTCCCGCGCGAGACGCTCGGGGCCGCGAGCAGGTGGCTGACCCGGCGCTGCTCGAAGGTCGCCGCCAGCGTCGTGGTCTCCCGCTGCATCTGGCTGACGCCCTTGAGGAGAGCGACCAGCTTGTCGGCGCCGTGCAGCGTGTCGGGCAGGGGGCCTTGGGCGAAGAGTGGCGTGCAGAGAAGAAAAAAGCACACCCCAATGGTGCGGCTTCTCATGACCGCACGCTACCAGATGGCCGTGCGGAGGGTCAACCAGTCGAGACCGTCGCGCGAGAGGTGACCTCGTTCGCCAGCCGGTCGCGCGATCCGGCGACCCGGGAGCCGGGCGGTACCGACGAGGTCAGCCACACGTTGCCACCGATCACCGATCCACGCCCGACCACGGTCTCGCCGCCGAGGATAGTCGCCCCGGCGTAGACCACCACGTCGTCCTCCAACGTCGGGTGTCGCTTGGTCCCGCGGACGAGCTCGCCGCTGGTCTCCCGCGGGAAGGAGAGCGCCCCGAGCGTCACCCCCTGGTAGAGCTTCACGCGGTCCCCGATCACCGTCGTCTCCCCGACGACGACGCCCGTGCCGTGGTCGATGAAGAACTCCCGGCCGATGGTGGCACCGGGGTGGATGTCGACACCGGTCTCGTTGTGGGCGAACTCGGTCATGATCCGCGGGATCAGCGGCACCCCGAGCTGCTGGAGGAGATGAGCGATCCGGTAGGTGAAGACCGCCTTGACGCCGGGGTACGCCAGGATGATCTCCTCCAGGCACGAGGCCGCCGGGTCGCCCGTGTACGCCGCCTCGACGTCCGCCGCGATCAGCCCCATCACGTCGGGCAGCCGCTCGAAGAAGGAGGTCACGACTTCCTGGGCGTCGGCCTGACAGCACGGCACGTCGATCCCTCCCGGGCGGTGGAGCTGGGAGCCGAGAGCGTTGTGCACCTCGCCTTCGAGCCGCTTCGCCGTGGCGTAGAGCTGGTCGGCGAGGTGGGCGTGGAGGTACTCGCGGTAGAGGGTCTGCTCGCCGAAGTAGCCCGGGTAGATGATCTCCTGAAGCGCCCGGACGATGGCGATAACCTCGCGCTTGGAGGGCAGCGGGTGCTCGCTGCCGTGGAACAGCGGCTCGCCGCGCGCCTCGACCCGTTGCGTGATTGCCTCGATCGCGTGCAGCAGCCTTGCCTTGAAACGGTTCGTGGCCATCGTGGTCCCCTGTCGTTGGCCGCGCGGGTGCGCGACAGACTCGCATGGTAACGCCGGGCCGGGGCCGTCTGTTTCCCGTACAATCACGTGACGGAGGAGTCGTGGGAGACCGCACGGTGGTGGTCGGCTTCGAGGGCGCGCGGCGCCAGGTGGCCAGCGGAACGACGGTGGCGCAGTTCCTCGCGTCGGCCCTCGGCGAGGTGCCGCGCGATGTGCTCGCCGCGCTCGTCAACCGCCGCATGGTGATGCTCGACTTCCCGCTCCGCGGGCTGCACGTCGAGCTCCAGGCGGTCCGTATCGCCACCCGCGAGGGCGAGGCCGTGGCGCGCCGGAGCGCCTCGCTGATCATGCTGGAGGCGGCCCGCGAGCTCTACCCCGAGGCCCGCCTCGTGGTCGGGCAGTCGCTCGGCGGCGGCTACTTCTACCGCTGGCTGGCGCCGACCCCGGTGACCGACCAGGCGGCCGCGTCACTGGAGCGCCGGATGGAGGAGATCTGCACCGAGGACCGCCCCCTGGTGAGAGAGGTCGTCACCCTCGAGCAGGCCGAGGCGATCTTTCGCTCCACCGGCGAGGAGTCCAAGCTCCAGCTCCTCGCGACGCATCGTTCGTCCACCGTCCCCGTGGTGTCGTGCGGTGGTTTCGTGGACATCGTCCACGGACCCGTGGCTCCCACGGCCGGGCGGATTCGGGGCTTTTCGGTGGTGCGCTACGCGGACGGAGTCCTGCTCCGCTTCCCGCGCAACGGTGACGCCGCCAGCCTCCCTCCGCTGCGCCCGCAGCCCAAGCTCTTCGCCGCCTACCGCGAGACCCGGGAGTGGAACGAGGTGCTCGGCGTGGCCCACGTGGGCTCGCTCAACCGGCTCTGCCTGACCGGCGAGATCGGCGAGGTGATCAGGATCGCCGAGGGCTTCCACGAGAAGAAGATCGCCCAGATCGCCGACCTCGTCACGTCGCGACGCGAGCGGGTCCGCCTCGTGCTGGTGGCCGGCCCCTCGTCCTCGGGCAAGACGACGTTCATCCGCCGTCTCGGCATCCAGCTCCGGGTGGACGGCCTCCATCCGGTCGGCCTCTCGCTCGACAACTACTTCGTCGACCGTGAGAAGACGCCGATCGGTCAGGATGGCAAGCCGGACTACGAGGCCCTCGAGGCGCTCGACCTCGCGCTCTTCAACGAGCACCTCGCGGCGCTCCTGCGGGGGGAGGAGATCGCCATTCCCCGCTACGACTTCGTCCTCGGCCGCCGGGTCGCCGCCGACCGCTGGACGCGGCTCCGTCTCGACCCCCGCCAGATTCTGCTCGTGGAGGGGATCCATGCGCTCAACCACCGGTTGACCGAGGCGGTCGACGAGGCCGCCAAGTTCCGGGTCTTCATCTCGGCGCTCACCCAGTTGACCCTCGACGACCACAACCGGATCTTCACCTCCGACGCCCGTCTGCTGCGGCGCATCGTCCGCGACCGCGTGTTCCGCGGCCATCCGGCCACGCGGACCCTGGAGATGTGGACCTCGGTGCGCCGGGGCGAGGCACGCGGCATCTTCCCCTTCCAGGAGGAGGCGGACGTCCTGTTCAACTCGGCTCTGGTCTACGAGCCATGTGTGCTCAAGGTGTTCGCCGAGCGCTTCCTGCTCGAGGTGCCGCGCGAGCATCCGGCCTACACCGAGGCGTACCGCCTGCTCAAGTTCCTCGCCTGGTTCGTGCCCGTCTTCCTCGATGACGTACCCTCCACGTCGATCCTGCGCGAGTTTGTCGGCGGGAGCGCCTTCGAGTACTGAGGCTTGTCACCTGGGGGACAGCCGCATCCGAACGGCAGCGCTGGGAACCGGAGCGCTCCAGGGCCTCGTCCCTCGCCACTCCTCAAGCCCCAGGCTTCAAGCCCCGCGTCTCACGCTCCGGTGAGCACCACGCCCAGCGCACGCAGCTCGGCGAGGGTCCGCTCGAGGTGACCGGGTGGGCTGTTGACCGGACGCGTGGCGGGCAGCACGATCTCGGCCCCGAACCCCATCTCGACGGCGTCGCGCGCCGAGGTGGCCGCGCAGTAGTCGGTGGTCAGGCCGACGATCACCACCCGACGAACTCCCAGCTCGCGCAGCATGCCGCAGAGACCGGTGAGGCGGTCGTGGCGGTTGTCGCGGAACGCCGAGTAGGAATCCACGGCCGGGTCGGTTCCCTTGCGGACGATGGCCCGAAACGCCGAGCGGTCGAGCCGGGGATGGAAGTCCGCGCCCGGACTCCCCTGGACGCAGTGATCCGGCCACAGGACCTGCGGGATGCCGTCGAGGTCGATGACGTCAAGGGGGTGCGCACCGGGGTGCGAGGAGGCGAAAGACGCGTGCCCGGCGGGGTGCCAGTCCTGGGTCGCGATGACGAGCTCGAAGCGCGGCATCAGCTCGTTGATCGCGGGGACCACGAGGTCGCCGCCCGCCACCGCGAGGGCACCCCCGGGACAGAAATCGTTCTGGACATCGACGACGATCAGGGCCTCGACGCTCATCTCTTCGGCTAACGCCTCGGGTTGACGATCGCTTTCAGCTCCTTGCCGGGCCGGAAACGGACCGTGCGCGACGGAGCCACCCGCACGATCTCGCCGGTGCGGGGATTGCGGACCTCGCGAGCGGGGCGCTCCGAGGTGTAGAAACTGCCGAGGCCGGGGATCGCGACCCGTTCGCCGGACTGGAGCCAGTCGACGAGCGCGTCGACCATCACCTCGATGGCGCGGGCCGCATGGGCCTTTGGCATCCCGGTCTCGAAGGCAATGCGTTCCACCAGCTCGGACTTCCCTGCCATGATTCCTCCGTCTCGAGGGTACACCGCGGGTCGGATCACCGGCAACCGTACGCGCTACTTCGGGCGGTCCATGCCGGCTGGAAGCCGCCGCGCGGACCGGTCGTCGACCGGGCGGCGGAGGAGGTGGACGGTGAAGCCATCGGAGGTCGCGCCAGGGAGGATGGCGACACCGCCGCTGGGGAGCTCGACGGCCGGGGTTCCTGCGGGGAGCGCCCCCGCCAGGGGCACCGACTCGAGTCCGAGTGACGCGATCACCTCGCCGTTCTCCTCCGGCTCGAGCGAGCAGGTGGCATAGAGGAGGTGACCTCCGGGAGCGAGCAGGTCGGCCGCGCTCGCCGCCAACCGGCGCTGCAGCTCGGCCAGGCCGGCGAGGTCGGCGGCGCGCAGGCGCCAGCGGATCTCGGGGTGGCGCCGCAGCGTCCCCGTCCCCGAGCAGGGCGCGTCGAGCAGGACGCCGGAACAGCTTCCGGGGCGCAGCGGGGGGCGGGCCGCGTCGGCGGCGGCCACCCACGGAGGCTCCGGGGTCCGTCCGAGGGTGCGCCGCATCATCGCCACCCGGCCGATGTTGCGGTCCGCCGCGAGGCGCCGTGCTCCACCGCCCTCCCAGGCCAGGACCAGGCTCTTGCCGCCGGGTGCCGCCGCGAGGTCCGCGACCACTCCCCGCCCCACGGGCAGCAGGCGTGCGACGAGGACCGCGGTGGGGTCCATTGCGTAGGCGCGTCCCTCGCGCAACGCGCGGACCACCCGCTCGGACCCCTCGGCGACGACGAGCACACCGGGAACCACGGGATGAGCGACCAGCACGCATCCCGACCGCTCCAGCTCCTCCCGGTTGCTCGCCGCAGCCAGCACCGTCATCGGCGCCGGTTGCTGGTCGGCGAGCAGGGTCGCTTCGAGGCGCGCCTCGCCGAACAGCTTCCGCCAGCGGGCGACCAGCCACGCCGGATGGGAGAGACGCCGCTCCGCGGGCACCGAGGGGTCGCCGGGGTCGGGCCAGCTCTCGCCGGCGGCTCTGCGCAGGACGGCGTTGACCAGGCCGGCGGCGCGCGGAAGGAGCAGCTTGGCGACGCGCACCGCCTCGGCCACCGCGACCGGGACCGGCGTGTCGAGCCGCTTCGCCTCGTAGACCCCGAGACGGAGGACACTGCGCACCTCGGCGTCGAGGCACTCGATCGAGGTATGCAGGTGGGGGGCGAGCAGGGTGTCCACCGTTCCCTGCCAGCGCAGCGTCCCCAGCACGAGTTCGCGCACGAATGGCGGCGCCTCGGCGAGGAGCCGCGCCGCATGGGCGCCGCGCCCCTCGACCCGGGCGAGGATGACCGCGGCCTGTCGCCGGGGGTCAGGTGAAATGCTCGCCGGGTGCAACCCGCTCCCCGATGATGAAGGCGTCCGCCGGCAGGCGTCGCTTCCCTTCCCGCTGGAGCTCGGTCAGCAGCGCGACACTCCCTTCGCCGCAGCGCACCTCGATGCCGGCCCCGGAGACCGCGAGCACGGTTCCGGGCACCTCCTGCCCGGCGCGGGGCGCGGCGGCCTCGATGCCGTGGACCTTGACCCTGATGCCCCGGAAGTTGGCGTACATCCCGGGCCAGGGGTCGAGGGCGCGGCACAGATCGGCGAGGCGGCGCGCCGGGCAGCTCCAGTCCACCTTCCCGGTCTTGCGCTCGAGCTTGGGCGTGACCGAGGCCTTGGCGTTGTCCTGGGGAACCGGGGTGAGACCTCCGGTGAGGAGTCGATCGAGCGCCTCGACCATGAGCTCCGCACCGATGACGGCGAGCCTGGCCTCGAGGTCGGGGGTCCGGTCCTTCGCCCCGATCGGGACCCGCCGCTGGAGGAGGACCGGTCCGGTGTCCATGCCCTCGTCGAGCTGCATGATCGTGGCGCCGGTCTCGGCATCACCGCTCGCGAGCGCCCAGGCGATCGGCGAAGGACCGCGGTGGCGGGGAAGCAGCGAGGGGTGAAGGTTGAGGAAGCCGCGTGCGGGGACCCGCAGCACGCGCGGCGAAATCAGCCGACCGAAGGCGACCACCACCGCGACCTCCGGAGCGATCACCCGCAGCCGGTTGATGAACTCGTCGGTGCCGAGCTTCTCGGGCTGGGTGGTCGAGAGACCGAGGCGGCGAGCCGCCTCCACCACCGCCGGCACGGTGACGCGCATCCCCCTGCCGGCCGGCTGATCGGGCCGCGAGACCACGAGCGGGATGTCGTGGCCGGCCCTGGCCACCGCCTCCAGGGTCGGCACCGCGAACTCGGGCGTGCCAAAGAAGACAAGTCTCACACTCAGGAGTGTACACTCTGTGGCGCCCGCACCGGCGGCCCGCGGGGGTCCTTCGCGCCGGCCTCGACCGGCACGGAATAGGCTGGACGTGCGGAGCCGTTCGCGCCGCTGGAGGTTTCGTGCCGTCACCCCGTCGCGCCCTGTCCACACTGTTCGTCATCGTCTTCACCGATCTCATCGGATTCGGGATCGTGATCCCGCTGCTCCCGCTCTACGCCGAGCACTATCGGCCCACACCATGGGCCTTCGGGCTGCTGATGGCTGCCTATTCGGCGATGCAGTTCCTCTTCGCCCCCCTGCTCGGACGCCTCTCGGATCGGGTCGGCCGCCGGCCGGTCCTCGTCGTCTCCCTGATCGGTTCGGTCTGCGGCTACCTGCTTTTCGCCGCCGCCCACTCGCTCGCCGCGCTGTTCGCGTCACGGATCATCGCCGGCATCGCCGGCGCCAACATCGCGACCGCTCAGGCGGTGATTGCCGACATCACGACCGCCAAGGAGCGCGCCCGCGGGATGGGGCTGATCGGCGCCGCCTTCGGCCTCGGCTTCATCGCCGGTCCTGCGCTCGCCGGAGGGCTCGTCGGCTTCGGTGAGGCGGCCCCCGGCCTGGGAGCGGCGGCCTTCTCGTTGCTCGCTCTGGTGATGACGCTCGTCCTGCTGCCGGAGTCGCTGCCCCCGGAACGCCGCCGGACCGCACCGGGAAGCCGCTGGGGTGCCGCCCGTCTCACCCTCGCGTGGCGGCGCCGTGAACTCGCGCCGCTGTTCGCGATCGGCTTTCTCACGGTGACCGGAATGGCCATGTTCGAGGTGACCTTCGCCCAACTCCTCCACGACCGCTTCGACCTCTCGCACGCCCACGTCGCCTTCATGTTCGTCTACGTCGGCGTGCTCGCGGCCTTCGTGCAGGGCGGACTGGTCGGGAGGCTCGCGCACCGCTTCGGGGAGCGGCCGATGGTGGTCGCGGGGCTCGCGTTCTCGTCGCTCGGCCTCGCCCTCCTCGCGGCGGGGAGCCGGCTGGGGGCGGTCGTCGCGGTGATGCCTCTCCTCGCGCTCGGCCAGGGGATCACCACGCCCTCGCTGTCCGCACTGGTCTCCCACGCCGCCGGAGAGGGCGAGCAGGGTGAGGTCCTGGGCGGATTTCAGGGCGTCAGCTCGCTCGCCCGCGTGGTCGGGCCGTTCTCGGGAGAGATGGCGCTCGGGACGCTGGGTGTCGGCGCTCCGCCGTTGGGCGCGTCGTTGCTCGCGCTCGCGGCCCTGGTGGGCGCGGCGGTCTGGCTCGGCCGGCACAGAAGGGAAGCGGCGGGCGCTGCTGCGCCCGCCGCGGAAGAGATCGACTAGACCGGCTACTTGCTGGGGTGAGCCTTCAGAAGGGCCAGCATCGGGTCGCCCTCGTACCCGAGCGCCTTCCAGTCGAACCGGCCCTCGGGCGCGTGGCAGTCCAGACAGGCGAGCGCCTGCTTCGCCGGCTCCACCTCGTGGAAGATGCCCATGTAGCGCTCGGTGTCGGTCCAGCTGTACTTGGCATCCTTGACGCCGTACATGTCGAGCGCCGCATGTTTGACGGCCTCGTCGATGTTGCCGTTGGCAAAGAACTCCTCGACGACGATCGGGATGATGTACTGCTGGCCGTCGAGCACCGGCATCTTGGCGCGGTGGAGCTTGAACGGGTAGATCCGCGCCTTGGGGTCGTTGCGGTCGCCCTGCGGCACCATCATCCCCACGGCGCCGTTGGCGAGGCGCTTGACCGGCTGGCCCGGGAGCTGCTCCCAGGTGGTGCCGTTGTACCAGACATACACGGGTGCGACGTCCTTGCCCATCGTGATCGTGGCGCTCCACTTGTCGAGCTCGGCGTTGTACGACGGCTGGGACCAGTCGCGCACCATGTCGGTGGCGTCCTGCTTGGCGAAGACCGGCACGTGGCAGGTGGCGCAGTAGACCCGCTTGGCGTGGATGTTCAGGATCTCGGCCTTGTGCGGGGCGGGGCCGTGACAGTCGGCGTCGTCGCAGGACAGCGGCTTGGCCGGGTCGTCGGTCCCGGACAGATCCGCACCGCGACCGCGGACGCGGTGGTCCTCGCTGGCGTGACAGTCGGTGCACTGCAGGTTGGCGCCGTCGCTGCCCATGTGGACGTCGAAGGCCTTCGTGGTGTCGGCCAGCGCGTACTCCAGGTCGCCGCGCTTGAAGTTGGGACCGCCGCCCGAGCCGGCGTGGCAGCGCAGGCAGTTGGTCCTGGTCGGCAGGCCGATCCGCTTCGACACGGAGTCCATCCCCTCCTGGTTCTTCCACAGCACCGGCTTCCACGACCACGAGCCGTCGGCGTTCTGGTAGAGGTCGCGCTGGTAGCCGGACGCGTGACAGATCAGGCAATCGATGTTGTCGAGCTGAGCCGCGGAGATCTTCTCCTCCGGGAGCCTGCCGAGGCCGGCGTGACACTGCGAGCACCCCTTGGTCAGGATCTCGCCGCGCGAGTTGTGCACGAGACCGATCCAGTTGGCTTGAGGGTTCGTGCAGAAATCGTTGATCGTGTTCAGCTTGCCAAGCTTCTCGCCACGCGAGTTGACGATCTGCGGCGCCTGGCCGCGCCACTGATAGTGCTGCGAGTGGAAGAAGGTCGTGGCTTCCTTCTCGTGGCATTTCAGGCAGGTCTTCGTGCCCTCGTAGTGCTCGAAGTACTTCTGGTGGGTGTACTCCTTGGCCTGGGCCGCCGCCGCGACGAGGCCGAGTGACGCCATCACTGCGAAGATCCTCTTCATGAGCCCTCCCGCACGCGCCGACGAGCCGGGAGCCAGGTGCCGGGGTCGACCGGTCGCAACTGTGTCGTCGATACCGACAACATAGTCGCAGCGGCTGCCCGTGTCGACCCCAGCCTTGACTCCCGGGCCGGACCTCACCTCAGAACTTGGCGGTCATGGTCAGGGTGTACATCTTCGCCTTGTCGTAGGTCGGGAAACCCAGCACAGGTGTGGCATCGAGCTTCTTGGGCGCCCCGATATGCCAGCCCGAGCCTGAGTAGTCGTAGGTGTAGTCGATGTACCCGAGCCGGACGACGAAGCGCCGGTTGATCTTGTGGATGACGTAGCCCTCGATGACGTGGCCACGGGTCCCGGTCTTGGGCGCGATGATGTCGTCCTGCGCCGGCGTGAAGTTGAACCAGTACTCGGAGCCGTGGTTGTACTCCGCGCCGATCATCGTGTTGTCGTCGTTGAAGGCGTAGCGGGCCCCGAGGTAGTACATGGTCCCGCTGTGCTCCTTCGGCACGTCGAACGGGTCCGAGAACAGGCCGCCGAACGGCGTCGTGGTGGTGTTCGGGTGGCTCTTGTCGTAGTTGACGTTGACGAACCAGTCCACCGGCCCGTCGCGGCGCTGCATGACGATCCCCGCGATGTCCATGTCCCCGAGGTTGGCGGACGGCGAGAAGCGCATCACCACCGGGCCACCCACGGGTTGGCCGGTGAGCGGGTTGTTGGGCAGCACGATCAGTCCGTTGAACCCGTCGGTCAGGTTGTACGCCCGCGCCACCGTCGTCTGGAGCAGCATCTCGTCGGTGTTGACGATGTCCCAGTTGAGGCCGAGGAAGTCGGCATCCTTGAGACGGTCGGCCGGCTGCTGGAGCACCTCGCCGTTGCCGAAGCCGCTCTCGAAGCCGCGGCCGTAGCACAGGCGCACCGTGGAGGTGTCGCTGAGGTGGTAGCCGACCGTGATGCCGTCGAACTGGAAGTCGATCAGCGAGCCCATCGGGGTGCCGCCGCGCATCTCGCCTTCACGCAGGTTCATCGGCGGGCCGCCGGTCGAGGGACGGCGCCCGATCGATAGGTACAGCGGCGTGCCGCCAATGTTCGACCAGTCGAAGTAGGCCCGCTCCACCCGCAGGATGTCGGAGTTGGGCACCGTCGAGGTGTTGCCGTCGATGTCGAAGGTGTTGGCCTGACCGTTGAAGACCTGCACGCCGGTCGAGTCGCCCCAGGTCTTGTACATCGACAGGCGACCCGCGAACTTGACGTTGTCCGCCACGTTGGCGTCCATGTCGAGGCGGAGCCGGTTGGTGTAGAGCAGCGCGTTGTTGACGTCGTAGCCGTTGGTATACGCCGCGGGCATCAGCATCTGCATGAGACCCTGCTGCATCTGGGCAGGGAACATCCCCATGTACTGCTTGAGCTGCTGGAAGGTCAGGTTGTTGGTGAAGTACAGGTAGTCCCCGTAGTGGCCGGCGACGAACTGGTTGACCTGTTCCAGGCTGGCCGGGAGCTGACCGGTGGCGCCGTAGTAGAAGATCGTGTTGACCAGGCCGCTTTGCAGCCTCATGCCGTCGTAGTGGTCGGGAATCGAACTCTGGATCGAGTGCGCCTCGAAGCGGTAGTCACCGGTGAAGTTGATCCGGTCCAGGGCGCTCTTGCGCTCGACCTTCTCCAGCCTTTTCTCGAGCTCCTTGATGTCCTTGCGCAGTTTGGCAGCGTCTTCATCCTTGCCCTCCGCCTGCGCGAACGCGAAAACTGGCACAAACACGAGAGCAGCCACAACAACGAAGATCCGTCTCATGGCAGGTCCTCCTCCTCGTGTCCCCGGGCCTAGCCACAGGTCATCGGATGCTCGGAGTCCGCCGCATGATCGATGGCGAACTTCTTGATCTTCTCGAGCATCTCGGGCGTGATCACGTCGAGCACCTTCTTGCCGCCGTGGTTGGCGTCGACCAGCTCTTGGTGGCTGGGCACCAGCTGCTCCTTGAAGAAGCGCACCCACTGGTCCTGGATCAGCGTCATCGGCGTGACCTCGCCGTGCGGTGAGTTGGCGGCATGACACGGCTTGCAGTACTCCTTGAAGAGCACCCGCCCGTCGGGCTCGCCCGCCCAGGCCAGTCCGGCGGCCGCCAGCGCCGCTGCCCAAACTGCGACTAACAGCTTCTGGGTATTCACTTTATGCCTCCTTGTGCATTTCTTCACTTGCGCGCCCTGAAAAGGAGCCGAGCCCGGCGCCCGGCTTTATCACTAATGGACCATATCGCTATATTTCTCGTTTGTCAAGCCTCGGCCACAGATGAGACTCATCGTGACGACCCTGGAACGCCTGTCCCCACCCCGCGGCTCGCCTGCGCCTCTCGGCCGAATCGGACGACTCCCCCGACCAGCGCCTGCGCGTCCGACGTTGAACCGGCCGGCGCGGCGTCACATACTTGCCGAGCGGAGGTGGCGCCATGGACGGTTCGAGCTGTGAGTTCGCGCTCAGCAATGCGACCCCGGAGGAGATCGGGACGATCCTCGCCTCGACGCGCACCGTCGCCGTGGTCGGCTTGTCCGACAAGCCGGACCGCGAATCGTTCATCGTCGCCCGCTACCTGCAGGCGCACGGCTTCCACATCATCCCGATCAACCCCGCGGTTCGCGAGGTGCTGGGCGAGACCAGCTACCCCGACCTCGCCTCCGTCCCCGCCGGCGTCGAGATCGACGTGGTGGACATCTTCCGCCGCCCCGAGTTCATTCCGGAGATCGTCGAGGCGGCCATCGCCCGCGGCGCCAGGGTGGTCTGGATGCAGCTCGGCCTCGCGCACAACGGCGCCGCGGACCGGGCCAGGGCAGCCGGCCTCCAGGTGGTGATGGACCGCTGTATCAAGGTCGAGCACGCCCGTCTCGCGGCGGCCGGCCGCTAGGCCTCTTGCCCCGTCCGTGTGCCGGGGGCCAGGGGACGGTTCCCAGCCCCCCTCGGCACCGACGTCGATGGGCACACTTCGAGCGCTCGTGTCGCGCCCGTCTTGCTATACTCGCCGCGGCCCACGGCTGTTTCGGGGGTACGCCATGCCGGAGGATTCCGGCATGAGGAGGGCAAGATAGCCGACGACCGCGAGCGTACGAGGATCAACGACATGATCCGCCTCTCGCCCGTTCGCCTCGTCGACGCTGACGGCAGCCAGGTAGGTATCGTTCCGGTCGAGGAGGCGCTGGCACTCGCCCGGCAGCGCGGCCTCGACCTCGTGGAAGTCGCTCCCACGGCCCGCCCCATCGTGTGCAAGATCATGGACTGGGGCAAGTACCGTTACGAACAGGAGAAGAAGGTCCGCCAGGCACGCCGCAAGGAGCACCAGATCGAAGTCAAGGAGGTAAAGTTCCGGCCCGGCGTGGCCGATCACGATTTCCACACGAAGCTCGGTATGGTCAAGCGCTTCCTCGACCAGGGGAAGCACGTGAAAGTCACAATCATGTTCCGTCGCCGGGAGATGCGCCGGCCCGAGAACGGCTACGAGGTGCTCGACCGGATCAGGCGCGAACTCGCCGACATGATCCGGATCGAGCGCGAGGCAGGGATGCTGGAGGGTGCCAGAGACCTCACGATCGTGCTGGCGCCCAGCCGCAAAGCGGCTCAAACCTGAACCACTGCCAAGAAAGGAGCGACGCATGGCGAGCACTCTCGGCTCGGTCCGCGTCCGTCCGACTCAGATTCACGACCTGCTGGCCCAACACATGCTGGTGGATGGCTTCCACATCGTCCCGGATCTCGCCCGCTCGCACGGCGGCTACCTGGTCGACGAGCGTGACGGGCGCAGCTACCTCGACCTCTTCTCGAACTTCGCCTCGCAGGCCGTGGGCTGGAACCATCCCGGCCTCGCCGACCCCGAGTTCCGCGAGCGTCTGCTCCTGGCGGCGCTCCACAAGCCCGCCAACTCCGACGTCTACACGCGTTTCTTCGCGGACTTCGTCGGCACCTTCGCGACGCTGGCAGTCCCCGACAGTCACGCCGGACATCTCTTCTTCGTGGAGGGCGGTTCGCTGGCGGTCGAGAACACCCTCAAGACGGCGTTCGACTGGAAGATCCGCAAGAACCGGGAGGCCGGCGTCGAGGGCGAGGTCGGGACGCAGGTGCTGCACTTCCGCCAGGCGTTCCATGGCCGCTCCGGGTACACGATGTCGCTGACCAACACGTTCGACCCCCGCAAGACCGCGCTGTTCCCCAAGTTCGACTGGCCGCGCATCGTCAATCCCAAGATCACTTTCCCGCTCGCCGACCATCTCGCGGAGGTCGAGGCCATCGAGGCCCAGGCGACGGCGGAGATCGAGGCCGCAGTGGAGCGTCACGGCCGGGACATCGCCTGCCTGATCGTCGAGCCGATCCAGGCCGAAGGCGGGGACAACCACTTTCGGCCGCAGTTCCTGCGCACCCTCCGGCGACTCGCCGACGAACACGACTTCCTGCTCATCTTCGACGAGGTTCAGACCGGCCTCGGCCTGACCGGATCGATGTGGGCCTGGCAGGGCCTGGGGGTCGAACCCGACCTGTTCGCCTTCGGCAAGAAGGTCCAGCTCGGCGGCTTCGCCGCCAACCGCCGCGTCGATGAGGTTCATGACAACGTCTTCAGAGTCTCCTCCCGCATCAACTCCACCTGGGGAGGAAACCTGACCGACATGGTGCGGTCGACCCGCCTCCTCGAGATCATCGCGGAGCAGGACCTGGTCGGCAACGCCCGCCGCGTCGGGGCGTTCCTCATGGCCGGGCTCGAGGAGCTGTCCCACGAGATGCCCGGCCTCGTCTCCCAGGTGCGCGGTCGCGGGCTGATGATCGCGTTCGACCTGCCTGATCCCGACACCCGCAGCCGATTCGTCCATGGGGCACGCCAGCACGGCCTGCTCGTGCTCCCCTGCGGGGAGCGCTCGATCCGCTTCCGGCCGTTCCTCGACATCACCACCGAAGATGCCGCGACCGGGCTCGAGCTCGTCCATCGGACCTGCATGGGTCTGGGGTGAGCGGGGCAAGGCGCGGAGCGTGGGAGTCCGGACTCGGGGGCTGAGCTAGACTGGCGTGACGTCCTCGAAGGAGGAGACCCCGATGGCCGCCACCTACCCACCGTCGGCACCGCCGCCGCCACCAGCAGGGCCGCCGCTCCCCCCGTACCAGCCACCTGCGCCTCCGAGCCCACCGATGCCCCTTGCCCCGCTGCCCTGGGAGCAGCCCGGCTACCCGGCGCTCGAGGGGTTGTACGAGACGGCCAAGCTGTTCCTCACCAAGCCCACCGAGGCGTTCCAGCGGATGTCGATCAGCGGGGATCTCGGGAGGCCGCTCGGCTATGCCGTGATCCTCGGATGGGTCGGGATCATCGCGGGGCAGGCCTACAACATCGCGCTGCGCGGCACGATGAGGAACATGCTGGCTCCGTTCAGTCACGGCGAGGACCTCGCCTTCGGCCTCGGGTTCAACATCGCGATCATGGTCGTCGCCCCGATCCTCATCCTGCTCGGCGTCTTCATCGGATCGGCCATTCTCCATCTCTTCCTCATGCTGGTGGGCGGCAACAACAACGGCTTCGTCACGACCACCAGGGTGGTGTGCTATGCGACCACGATCCAGATCTTCCAGATCGTGCCCCTGTGCGGCGGCCTGATCGGGGCGGCCTGGGGAGTCGTGCTGGAGATCATCGGCATCGCCGCGGCTCACCGGACGACGCAGGGCAAGGCGGCCGCCGCCGTCCTGCTCCCGATGGTGCTGTGCTGCGTGTGCCTCGCCATCCTCGCGGTGGCCTTCGGTGCGGCCATCTTGGCCGCGCTCGGCAAGCTCAGGTGATCGATGTGTCGGACGCCAGCTGTCAACGGGCCGGCGGCTGCGGAGTGACACGCACCCGGTGAGGTGGCGCGCGCCCGACCGCGAAGAACGACAGATCGCCTGGCTATGGGCCGTCCTGGTGGTCTGTGCCCTGCTGCTCCGCCCCTTCTGGCTGGCCCTCGCCCCCCTCCTCCCCGGCTGTCCCTTTCGAGCCCTGACCGGCGTTCCGTGTCCGAGTTGCGGCACCACCCGGGCGGCCGTCGCGCTCCTCGGCGGGCACGCTCTGCTGTCCCTGGCGGACAACCCGCTCGCCGCGGTTGCCGGGGTGGGGTTCCTCGCCGGAGGGCTGCTCGCCCCGCTGTGGGTGTCGCTCGGTGGCCGGGTTCCCGAGCTCCCGAGGCCCCTTCCGCGCTGGGTACGCCTTGCCCTCGTGGCTGCGCTGGCCGCCAACTGGGCGTGGGTGATCCTCGCCTGAAGCCCACAGCCGGCAGCCCATAGCGTCCACCAGCCCCACCCACAACATCCCCCCGGCTTGGGGCGAAGCTTGCGGGCAACGGAGCTCGGCCATCGTCCTGCCGGGTTCGAGCGGACCCGCAGGGCACTCTACCGCTCCCCAGATCCTGGGTCTTGCACCTCAAGGCAGGCGGGGGGCGGGAAGACCACTGACTCGCAGTGGTCGGCTGCGAGCCGTCAGGTCGGTCTCTCGGTGCGGGAGCCGGGCTTGACGAGCGGCACGCCGGCCGCGCACAGCGGGCAGCTCTCCGGCCGGTACGTCGGGACCTCGAGGGTCAACAGCGCCGAATACGGGAGCGGGGCGAAAGGGTTCTCCTGGCCGGATCGGTTGACGATGGACCCCGCGCCGACCACGACCCCGCCCAGCGCCGTCATGACTTCCATGACCTCGCGGGTGGAACCACCGGTCGTGACGACGTCCTCCACGACCAGGACGCGCGACCCTGGCTCGACCACGAAACCGCGGCGCAGCGCCATCACGCCGTCGCTCCGCTCGGTGAACAGGAAGGGTACGTCGAGCGCCCGCGCCACCTCATGCCCGATGATGACGCCGCCGAGCGCCGGAGCGGCCACGAGGTGGGCGCCGGCGCCCTTGAGTCGGGCCGCCAGCTGGCGTCCCGCCGCCTCGGCGCGGGATGGTGCCTGGAGATAACGGGCGCACTGCAGGTAGCGGTCCGAGTGCAGCCCCGACGTCAGCTTGAAGTGGCCCTGCAGATACGCTCCGGCGGCCGCCATGTCCTCGAGGGTGATGCCTCCCATCATTCCTCCCGGCGCAAGCCGTACGCCTCGATCTTCTTGTACAGGTTCGA
>JBLMXF010000106.1:0-42771 GCA_050257595.1 Acidobacteriota bacterium
CCCTCCGCGGCATCGGTCCCGGTGTGGCGCGACGGTGATCATCGAAGCGCACCGCCGGGGCTGCCTCTGGTGGGCGTCAGGCCGGTCCGGGTCGCCTCGGCGCCCATGGCTCTCTCCTCCCGAGGCCACCTCTAATGACACGCAACCTGCGGGTTGCATTTCTCCTCGTGGAGCCCCATAATGCAACCGGGAGGTTGCATATGACCACCACCGCCGGCAGCACCGACCGCATCGAGAAGCGGATCGTCCTGCGCGCGCCTCGGAAAAGGGTCTGGCGCGCAATTTCCGACGCCGGGGAGTTCGGCTCCTGGTTCGGCGTCGACTTCACGGGAGCCTCCTTCGCACCGGGAGCCACCGTGCGGGGCAAGCTCACGGTCTCCGGCTTCGAGCACCTCACGATGGAGATCGTGATCGATCGCATGGAGCCCGAGCGGCTGCTCTCGTATCGCTGGCATCCCTACGCCGTCGATCCGAAGCAGGACTACTCCACCGAGCCGATGACGCTCGTCGTCTTCGAGCTTCGCGACGTCCCGGAGGGAACGCAGCTCACCGTGACCGAGTCCGGCTTCGACCGCATCCCGCTCCACCGCCGCGCCGAGGCGTTCCGCATGAACGACCAGGGCTGGGCGGGGCAGATGCAGAACGTCGCGGCCCATGTCGCCGGCAGGCCCTAAGCCGGCGCCGGAGCTGCGCGGGGCAGGAGCGCCCGCGCGCATCTTCGCGGCGCTCGGGGACCCGACCCGGCTCGCGGTGGTGGCGCGCCTGTGCCGCGACGGCCCGACCTCGATCGCGCGCCTCACGGAGGGTTCGGCCGTGACCCGTCAGGCCGTCGCCAAACACCTGCGCGTCCTCGCGCAGGCAGGCCTCGTGCGCGGCCGACGGCGCGGCCGCGAGAGCCTGTGGGAGCTCGAGCCCGAGCGGCTCGAGGTCGCCCGGCGGTACCTCGACACGGTGTCGCAGCGGTGGGATGCGACGCTCGAAAGGCTCAGGGCCGTCGTCGAGCCGTAAGCAAGAAAGGGCCCCGCCGAGAGACACCCTGGGGTCGCGGCGGTCCGGACTGGTATCGGACCTCAGGCCTTAAACGTACGCATATCAGGCTTGCCTGTCGAGTCGCCTCCGGGCGACGAGCCGGCCCTGACGGCGTCGCCCTTCACTGGCGGCGGGGCCGTTGCCCCTCGTGCTCGACGCATCACACGGGAAATCGACGGGCCGGGGGGGCGCGCCCTTGACACTTGGAGAATGAGGTCTATTCTTCGTACTAGACCGAACGGTCTAGTGAGGTGGCGACACCTTCAATGGAGGTCAGGCATGCGGGTAGCAAAAGATCACATCGATGTCCAATTGGAGGTCCCCGGCGCGGTGATTCGACAGCGGCGGGGGTTCGGCGACGCCACGGGCTTCGGCGCGATCAGCGGCGAGTACTTCACTCTCGCCGCGGGCGTCGACACCACGCCTCTCTTCCAGGGGTTGGAGGGCGACCTGTGCCAGTGCCCGCACTGGGGGTTCGTGTTGAGCGGCCGGCTCACCACGACCGACGCGAACGGCGCCCAGGAGACGGTCAACGCGAACGACCTCTTCTACTGGCCGCCCGGGCATAATGTCAGGGTCGACGCCGACGCGGAGATCGTCATGTTCAGCCCGCAGAACGAACACACCCACGTCATCAAACACATGTCCAAGAAGCTCACGGGCTAGGAGCGTCTACGGAGAAGGCGACGCATCCGACCAAGCAGAGCCTGCTCGCTGCGGGCCTCGCCATGCTCCTCGAGAATGGCTACAACGGTCTGGGCGTGCAAACCTTGCTCACGGCCACCGAGATCCCGAAGGGCTCCTTCTACCACCACTTCAGGGACAAGGAGGACTTTGCCCTGCAGGTCATCGACGCCTACATGCGAGGGGTGCACGCCGGCCTCGACGCCTGCCTCGGTGAGCAGGAGCGACCCCCGCTCGACCGCGTACGTCGCTTCTTCGAGATGACGCAGCAGCACTACCGCGAGGAGGGCTACATGGGGTGCCTCCTGGGCGGGCTTGGGCAGGAGCTGGCGGGCGTGAGCGACGTGTTCCGAGAGAAGATCGAGTGGTGCTTCTCCCAGATCGCAGAGCGACTGGCCGCCTGCCTGGAGGAGGCCAAGGGGCGTGGCGACCTCCGACCCGACACAGATACGCGAGAGCTGGCGAGTGTGTTGGTCAACTGTTGGGAGGGAGCGGCGCTGCGCAGCCGCCTGCGGCGGGACGCCGTGCCGCTCGGCACGATGCTCGACTTCTACTTCCGCTCGATCTCCGCTCCCTGAGCAGCGTGGCGACCCCGGACCGTCCTCGCCCGCGTCTGCAGCGGTCCTGGGCCGCCGGTCCTGTCGCGCCTGCCCAAGAAGCAGAACATCGCGGCGACGCGACTACTGGTCGCCGCCCGGGCTTTCGTGCCGAAGCGCCCCTCTCCAGGATCCGCGGTCCCCGTTCGTCGCCAGGAGCTGATGGATGAACCGCCGAGCGTGGCCACGATGACCGAGCATGACCGGCAGCTCCCCGACGTCATCGCCGGAGAGCGGTCCCGCCGTGAATTCCTCGGCCGCTGTGACCGCGTGCCACCGGCCGACCCCCCGCGCGGTCCCGTAAGCACAGGCCGGTCCGGGCCATCACGCTGCTGCTGTGATGGCGCCAACTCTCAATCCCGGCGCTTCGTCTCGCCGCCGACCCGGATCTCGGCGGTCGTGACAGAAACGGGAAACCGCAGAAGTGCTGCGGCGAGAAGGGACGCGACCATGGCTCTTGGAGCAGAAGTCCATCAGCCAGAACGTTTCGCAGCTATCGTAGTTGTGCTGCGCCACCTCGGCGCATGCCTCATTACCCGGCCCAGAGAGCCTGCACTGCCTGAGGCCTTGCCTCAGTTGGTCGAGGCAGCAGACAGTGCAGCTCACGGCGTTCTCGGGCCGAGCCACCGAGCGGGTGCGACGCATCGAGCGGCGCCCCAGGCGCCGGGGCGTGACGCGGCGAGGCGCGTCTCAGCGCTCCCGGGCGGTCTCGAGCAGGAGCTTGAGCGGGCCGTAGCTGACGTTGGAGCAGATCTCGTAGACGCTCTTCGTCAGGGTGGCGTCGTGGCTGATCAGCGCGTGCTTGACCATGAACACGTTGTAGTCGAGGTCCTCGGCGCCCTGGTAGGTGGCCAGCACGCACCCGACGCCGCTGAGGCCGACGAGGAACAGCGTGTTGACGCCTTTCTCCCGCAGCAGCTTGTCGAGGTCGGTCTTCTTGAACGCGTTCGGGTAGTTCTTGACGATCATGGGGTCCTCGTCCCGGATCGCCACCGACTTGGGGAACGCGAACGGTTCGGTGCCGGGCGCGGGGCCTTGGCCGGGCTCCGTGTGGTAGACGCGGATGACCGGGAAGCCGTTGTCGCGGAAGAGCACGATGGCATAGTTGATCATCTCGAGCCCGACCTTCTTGTCCCGCTCGTCCATGTACGGCAGATACGCGTTCTGGACGTCCATGACGACGAGCGCGGGCTTCATTCTCGGCGGCGCCGGCTTCTCCGCCGCGGACGCGCTCACTGCCAGCGCCGCGAAGAGCACGACCAACGCCAGGGCCAGGGGTCTTCTTTGCATGGTGCCTCCTCCGGGCGTCACGCTCGTGGGGTGACCGGCGCACGCTCCCTCCTGGTACGAGCGAGGTCCGCTCCGGGTTTGGTCGCGTGACGCCCGATCGCCAGGGCCGCCGAAGATGGCCATCTCATCGCGGGCGCGGCGCCAGCCGGCTCGGCGGCGAAGAGGACGTCGGTGACTGAGCGTCATCGGCGGCGAGCGGCGCGGCACGCGCCCCAGGCGCCCTGGCGCCCCACGGGTCACCGCGATCCGGGTTGGCCTGCGCTCCCGCTCGTCCGCGATCGGAGCCGCTGAGCCCCGTCACCGCGCCCGCTCTCGCGCGACTCGGCGCGCCTCAGGTGCCGGCGGGTCATCTCCCGCGTGGGCGTCCAGCCGAGTCTCGGCGGGAACAGGGTGAGCCGTCACCTCGCAAAGTCGGCGAGCGTGCGCAGGCGGAGGGTGGGGTCGCTGGCGAAGTCGTGCCGCAGCCAGCCGAGGTGTCCGGCTCCGAAGATCACCAGCACACGCTCGCCCGGCGAACCGACCAGCTGCACCACGTTGCTGTAGATGCGCATGTTGCGCTGGAACCAGGCGGACACCAGGTCGGCCCCGGCCCAGTCACCGGGCTCGCCGAAGTGCGCCTGCCGGTAGTAGGAGCCGACGTCTTCGGCGACCCTGACGTCGGCGTTCATGAACAGCAGCGTCTCGAGCACCGTGTGCGTGGCCAGGTACTGATCCTGAGCCTTCACCATGTCGCCGATCCCACCCATCACCGCCTCCAGCTCCTGCGAGCGACCGGTGGCCTTGGCATAGTCGACGATGCGCTGGAATGGGAACTCGGCCTCGACATCGACCGGGTAGATCGTCTTGTGACCGAGTTCCTTGGCGAGGCGGAAGCCGATCTGCTCGACCTCGTTGCGGGAGAGCTCGTGCGTGCCGGCGAGGTAGTCGGCGTAGCGCCTGGGAATGCGCTCGTCGCCGACCTCGGCTTCCACCGCGATCTTCGTCGGACGGAATCTCTTCAAGGCCTCGACGACCTGGGCGATCTCGGCCTGACGCTTGGGCGCGAGCACGTCGTCGGCCTTCATGTTGAAGATGTCCCGCCCGGGGTTCGCCATGTGATACACGCCGAGCACCAGCACCTCGGCGCGCGTCGGGGGCGCGGCAGGACGCTCGGCGGAGGGTTGCGGGGTGAGGCCCGGAATCGCGGCCGCGAGGGCCGCGAAGCATGTCAACAGGGATTCCCGCATCATGGCTCCATTCCTTTCTCGTGCAAGAAACGCGAGGACCGAGCGCAAAGTTCCGCTCCCGTCCCGCGGCAACGTCTGCCTCGGGCGTCTGATCGCTTCGGCCGGGACGTACCGTCCCAACAGGAAGCTGTGTCTGTCATCTTCTGCGAATCGGGTCAGAGGCTCCGGCGGTCGTCGGGGCTGTGGGCTCGGCGGGACGAGCCGAGGGAGTTCCGCGGGATGAGCCGGCGAGGTGGACAGCGATGTCTATGTCCTGATGAGCTCCGCAGGTCCCCGCTTCACCACTGCGACGAGCGCATCGCGCCCCCCCGCCTGCCCCGACGGCTCCGCCATGCCGGCCGTCCCGGTACGAGCGGCGCTTTCCGCGCGACATGCGATCGGTGGCCTCTCCACTGTTCGGGTCGCCGGACACGCTGCCTGACGTGTCTCCGGCGCCTACCAGGCAGCGGGCTCGGCCAACGGCGGACTGAGGTCGAAGAGGACGGCGGCCTCGCCGTGCCGCTGGATCAACCCGGCGATGTGCCTGACGACCGCGGCTCTCCGCTTAATCACGCCGTCGATCTCGCTCCGGTTCAGGAACGGCTCCATGGCACTCCTGATCTGCTCGTCGGTGACCTCGTGGAGCCGCTGCCACAGCTTGCGGTCGCAGCGGGTCACGGTCTCCAGGGTGAGCGGCTTGGCCACCATCACGAAGCAGCGCGAACAGTCGATGAACCAGACGTGCCAGTAGCGGTCGATGAGGGAGTTCCCGTTGTTGTTGGTGTCGGTGTTGCCCACGATGTTGTCGAAGACGAACATGATCTGACGCTGCTTGGCGAAGTCGTCGGCATCTGGCGGCTCGAGCCCCCTATCGACCCGCTTGCGCTCCATGATCGTGTCCTCGAGCCAGATCTCGAGGATTCCCTTGCGGCCGCCGATCGTCCGGGGGACAGCCGGCGGAAACCGGCCCAGGCCGAAGAGGCGGTCGAGGCGATAGGCCGCGCAGTCGAAGAGGTAGTAGTCGTGGAGCGAAGGGAAGAGCCGTTTGCGTCCGAGCACCTTTACCTCGACGTACCTGCTCGTCTCATCGAGGTGCTTGAACGCCGCGTGCGCGCGCACCCCGTCCTCCTCGAGGACGACCTTCAGCGGCTTGGTCACGCCCACCGGGATCGTCTGCTCTTCGACCACCTTGGCCGTGGCAAGGAAGCGCTCGATGGCGGCGTCGTCCTGGAACGGCAGCGGGGCGCCGTTGACATCGAGCCATCGATAGGAGGAGCCGGCAGAAGGCGCTCGCGTCGTGGCCGACACCACGGCTGCCTCCGGCGGGTCGTCCACTTCTCGGTCGCCGGGCCCGACCGCGACGGCGGGGGACCCGCCACCCCCGCCCGCTCCCGCGTCAGGCCCGATCAGCTCCTCTCTCTCGCCGGGGTAGATGGCGCTCACGATGTCCCCACAGATCTCCAGCGCTGACGGACGGCCATCGAACGTACTCTTCAGCATGCCGGTGTCGATCAGAAAGACCCTTTTCCCGAAGCGCATCTGGATGCTCGAACCTGCCTGAGGTTGGTGACCCACGACCATGCGAGTCGCTCCGACCCCCGCGATGAGGTCCGCCATTTCCGCGCCGTGCTCCTTCTCGTCCCAGTCAGCAGCGTCACGGCTCCAGATCGGTCCGTCGTCGGCTCCGATCACCCACTCCTTCCATCCCCGGACCGGCTGCAAGGTCTGGATGTACGAGGCCGTCTTGCCTTTGGACCGCTCGTGTTCGCTGAGTTGCCTCGCCAACCTTTCAACCTCGAGGTCCGCCTCCAACGACACCTCCTCGATCGACGCCCAGGGCTCGGCCAGTCTGCGCTTCACCAGCGCCTTACGCGCAGCCTCGAACTCCGTCACCTCGGCCGCCGCCCGGCGGTTGAGCTCATCGATGCTGAGGCCACGGACCGTCGGACTGAGGCCAGCGTGGACGAAGACCGTCTTCGCGATCAGTACGGCGACCGGCAACGACCGCAACCACCTGCCGTACCGGCCCTCAGGACTGACGGCGTCGACATACTCGAACGAGCCGAGCGGATGGGCCCGCAGCCATCCCTTCCTCGTCTCCTCCGGGATGTTGACGATGACCCTGCCGGCCTTCGCGGCGCGTTCCTCCCAGACCCGGACCTGCTGCTTCCATGCCTCCTTTTGTCGTGTCTCGGACCGACGGTCGACAAAGGCCGCATACACCTCCGGGTTTGTGTCACGCTGGATCCCCAGCAGGTTCATCGCCTCGTGATTCCCGAGCAGGCAGAGCACCCGCCCACCTGCCGCACGGCTCTCCCCTTGCAGCCGCATGAGGAGATCCATCACCTGGCGGACATCGGTGCCGCGGTCCAGGATGTCCCCGATCTGCACCAGCGTCGCGTCACCACCCGACCAGTGCAGGTTGCGATCGATGAGACCGGACACAGTGAGGATCTCGACCAGCCCGTCGAAGCTGCCATGCACGTCGCCGACGGCGACGACGCGCTGCGCAGCCGGCGAGGCCCCTGGGCATGGCGCCGCTGCAGCGATAGGCCACGGCGTCAGCGCAACAGCTACGACAAGGGCAAGAATCGCACGGGAGTGCTTCGACGCGTTCATCACACCTCCGGGCCGGCGAGCGGTTCGCTCTGTCTGGCGAGCTGCCGGAACAATACCTTCACGATATCGATGTTATTCGAAAGGAGATCGAAGAAGTCCTCCGCCTCGATCTTCACCGCCCGGGTGTCGCTGACCGCGACCGCATCGGCGGTGCGCGGCCGGCCACTGAGAATATCCATCACACCGAACCTCTCGTCCGGACCGACCAAGCGACGCGTGCCCTCCCCGGTGCGCAACTCCACCTTGCCGTCGACTACACAGTAGAGCGAGTCGGAGGGATCACCCCGCCGATAGACGACCTCTTCTTCCCGAAGTTCACACTCGTGCGAGATGGAGGCGAGCTGGATCAGCTGATCGGCATTGCAGAGGCTGAATAGATCGACCTTCTGGAACAAGACGATGATCTCGATGCGCGCCATTGTGGCCATGAGGTCTCCCCGTCACGTTGACGTCACCGTCCCGGCGCGCCGTCCAGCACGGCCGTGGCCGAACCGGCGGCCGGAGTCCCCTCCTGGGCGAGGACCCAGCCAGCGGTCTCTCTGAGGAGAGGGTTGGTGCCGCTCACTGCCATCTGCCGGAGCAACGGGTGCAGATCGCGAGTCCTTCCCACGTGGACCGCGTGGATCGCGGCGACGACAAGGCCGACGGCACTCGGATCGGTCTCGATGTCGGTACCGATGAGGCGCTCGATCGTCTGCTCCAGGCCTTCGAACGGGACGCCGAACTCCTGCTCCGCCTTCCTCAGCTTCTCCTCTGCGGGAGCGTCGTCGATCACGGCGAAGACGTCGCGGCGCAGGGACCCACGGAGGGTGTTGTCCAGGTACTCCAGGGCCTGTGCCCGCAGGCTCGCGTCCGGCGAGGACAGGCTGCGGAAGGCCGCCCGAACGTCGCGGGGCGGGAGGAGGAGCTCCAGCATCCCGGCAACGTTCTTCACCGCTCCGGACATCCGCTGCGCCAAGACCTCCTGCAGCAGGCTCGGCACCCGCCCTGCGCTCCGCCACCGCGCCACCGGGCCCTCGAGCGTGGCCTCGTACATCGACCCGACCGCCCACAGGTCGGAGAGCGCTCTGAGGTATCGGATCGCCTCGACCCTTATCTGCCGTTGCACCTGCGCGGACCTGACTCGCAGCCCGGGCTGACGGGAGCGCAGCGAGACCATCGCCTCGATGACCTTCTCGCGGAGGATCGCATCGGGCGCCAGCAGCAGACCCGAGAGAGCCGAGAACGCCGCCTCGCCGCCGAGCATCGCGAGCGTCTTGGGCAGCGCTCTCCGCACCCAGATCCCCTCGTCGTTGTCGTTCATGAAGGCCACCACCGCGGGTATCGCTCCCTCACCGAAGGCGACCACCGCGTCGCGGGCCTCGTGCTTGAGACGCCGGTTGGCCATCAGCGAGATCAGCGTGGGGATGTAGATCGGGTTCTCCCCGTCGCGCGCCAAGCGGGCGTGCACGGCAGCGATCGCCTGTCGGACCACGCGCGGATCGCGGTCGTAGAGCAACGTGATGAGACACCCGCTCTCCGCCGGCTCCCTGATCTGCCCGAGGGCCTTGGCCGCCTCTTCTCGCACGCCTGGGTTATCGTCCGCGAGCATGCGGTTCAGGGTGCCGAGAGCCTGTTCGACCACCGCGCGGTCTGAGTGTCCGGCCAGGCAGGCCACCGCGGCCGTGCGCAGCCGGAGGTCCTCATCAGCGAGCCGGGGCAGCAGCATCTCGGCCGCATCCTCACCTCTGAGGGCGGCCACGGCGCGGACTGCTGCGCATCTCACCCCGGCGCTCTCGTCCGTGAGCCTCTGCTCGATCAGAGGCAGCACGTCGGTGCGGCCAGCCTCGGCGAGGACCTCGAGGGTCTTGCACCGCACCCCGGGATCCTGATGGTGGAGCAGCAAGGGGTTGACGAGCTTCCCCTCGCCGTATGCCATCAGCAGCTCAAGGCTCAGCATCACCTGCCGCGCGTCGGTGCTGCCGAGCGACTGGATCAAGGTTGTGAGGGTGACCAGGTCTCTGGTGTCGATTGCGGCGCGTCGGTCGCTGGCTCCTGGTTTGAGGCCGCGCCGGAAGGTGGCCACGTACTCTCGCCGCGCGGCGACGGTCACCCAGAGCCAGAGCACGACCAGAGCCAGAGTAAGCCAACCCACCTGCGCCACTCCGACCAGGGCAAAGGTCACCGGGAAGAGGAGCAACGCGCCTACGCCCTCTCCCAGCCGCTGCACGAAGACATCGATGAATCCCTTGGCGCGGCGTCTGAGATCCGGGCTCACCGGCAGGAAGAGAAGCTCGCGCGTCGCCTGCTCGACGGAGTGTCGCAGGCTCGTCTCCGAAAGACGCAGGGTCCACGCGAAGAAGAGGACGGCCGCGGGAAACAACCCGAAGGAGAGAAGAAGCAGCACTGTCGTCAGGCCGACCGTGGCGGGCAGCACACGCATGCCGACACCCACGCCCAGTGCCCGATGGATACGCTGGGTGAAGAGGAGCTGGAAGATGAAGCCGATCACTCCCATGAGCGTGAAGAAGTTCCCCATCACGCTGGTCCGTTGGTCGAGGGTGGTCGTGTGCTGCTGGATGACCCAGTTGAACTGGAGGTCCACCGTCTGCGAGACGACCACCATCAGCAACATCAGGACGGCGATCAAGCCGAGCAGCCGCGACCCCCTGAGCACCTCGAATCCGACTTTGTCCTGGCGCACCTGAAGCCGGTGGGCACTTCCGGTCTCGCTCTCGGAGTGGGGCCGCGTCCGGTTGATCAGGATCACCAGCGTAACCACGACCACCAGGAGCAGGGAGGCTGCCAGCAGGGTGTACCGCGTCCCCGCCCAGGCTGTGACGAGCCGGGCGATCTGGCCGCCTGGAACACCACCGAGAAGCCCACCTGCGCCGACGAAGGCGAAAAGCCTTCGCGCCTGTCGAGCGTCGAAGACGTTGTTGGCAAAAGACCAGAACTGGGAAACCGCCACGCCGAAGCCGAGCGTCGACCAGACGTAGAACGCGAAGGCCAGGAGCCAGCCGGTGGTGTGGCCGAAGAGCCAGAAGAAAACCACCAAGCCGAGGATGCGCAGGATCGCGAAGGCAACGATCAGCGTAGGGTCGTCGAAGCGCCGTGTCAGCTTCGAGTAGAGGACGAGGGCCGGGAACGAGAGGAGCGCGAGAAGCAGGTAAACGTACGGCAGGTTCTGCGCGCCGACGATGTCGATGTAACTCGCCTGGCGGACGCTCTTCACCGCGTACTCGCTGGCCATGAGCAGGAAGAAGTAGACGAAGAAGAGAGACGCCACGGAACGTTCGGCACGACGGATTCTGAAACCCCCGGCGAACTCGAGGCTGCGGCGGAAGCGCCCGCCGTCCCTGGCCAGATCTCCGGCGCTGCCGGGGGTATTCACTGTTTCCCCCCGCTCACGCGGGGCCCCTTGCCGATGAGCAGCCGGCGGCTCCGCCCGAGAGTCGTGCAGACCTGGGGGCAACTACCGCCCGCCTTTCCGAACGCGTGAAGACCTGCTGCGCTGTGGTCGACCGCTCGTCCGCCTCCACGCACCATCAGGGGGTCTGGGGTCCGCTCTTCCGACACCTCGCGCCTTGGCTTTCTACTCGTGATTCTAGCACTTGGATCCCGCTTTGCCCCCGGACTCGACGGCGACGAGAGCGGCCGAACGTCTATTCCTGCCCGAAGCCAGCGCTCCCTGTCCGTACCTGCGCCGGCCACCGTCACGCAGGCCACGAGGTGGGGTCCCAAGCGGTTCGCCCCGCTCGCCCCCGGGTGGTACGGGGAGTGGTCCAGGACATCGCTCGCGGCGTCCGAACGAGGCAGCGAGGTCGCCCGAGGTGCTGATCTCACCACCTCGCCAGCGCGCGACTCGTCGGCCGTTTTCAGAGGCGATTGCGTGATTCCATTCCTTACGTGACTGGCACCGTCACGGGTCGCTACAGGACCCCTGGTCGTCCTCGGACCGTGACCGCTTCCCAGGGGGCGCCGGCCACTATTGCCTCCGCTACCGCCGAGCCGGCGGTCGAACCGCCGAGGATTGCGCGATGCAGGTCGGTATCGGGCGAGATGGGTCGCCCGGCGTCATGGGGTTTGACAACAGTACGACGCGTCGTCTACGGTCCAAGCGGCAGAGGGGACGGATCGATGGTCCAACGCTCAAGGCATCTGGCTGGGGTGGGTCTAGCCGCAGTACTGTTGGCCATTCTGCTTACCGGGTGCGGCGAGAAGACCGCATCGCCCGCTCCCGATGTCTATACGGTGCGCGGGGTCATCGAGAGATTGCCAGCACCCGACGAGCCCGACAAGAGCCTCTACATCCACCATGCGCCGATCCCCGGGTTTCGCGACGAGCACGGCAAGGTGGTGGGCATGATGTCGATGACGATGCCCTTCCCCGTGGCCGCCGGGGTTTCGCTGGCCGGGATCACGCCCGGCGATCCCGTCGAGTTCACCTTCACGGTCACGTGGCGAGGGCACGCGGGCTATCAGGTCACGAAGATCGACAGGCTGCCCGCCGGAACGGTGGTCGACTTCCAGCCGCGGTAATCCCCACGACGGCCGCGGCGCCGCCATCGTGCAGTGCGGGCGAGCCCACCGGCGCTCCATCGCTGCCCGGTCAAGTCGGCGAGAACACCTGCTACTTCGTCGGCGCGCGCGTCGGCCGTTCCTCGCAATGAGGCGGCGAGCTGGACAGCGACGCGTACGTCCTGATGAACTCCGCAGGTCCCCGCTTAACCAGCGCGACGAGCGCATCGCGCCCCGTCGAGGCCTCGATGCGTTGCGCCATGGACGCGCCCACGCGATACCACAGGCGCTCGCCGGAGGCCATGCGGTCGATGACCTGCCACGCCCGGGAATCGGCGGGTTGGGCGCCGCGCCCCTTCAGGTAGGCGTAGTCCTCGAGGTAGCTCGCCAGGTCGGCCTCCATCCGCTTGGCGTCTTCGAGCGCGACGTAGTCGTTGTCATCAGCCAGCGCGTGGTCATCGCGACGGCGCTGATATGCGGCCAGCACGGCCATCCCCTCCATCTGGGTCGAGTACTCCACGAGTCGCAGCAGATCGCTACAGGACGTGATGTCCGCCAGTCTCGGCGGGGTCTGGAACGTCATGAAGCCGACGTGATGCAGCTCGTGAATCGCGTAGTAGAGCAGCTCGCGCGGGTGGCCGTCGAAGTGCGGGTGGGTGCAGTTGAGCGACGCGTTCGGCGCGAGCGCGACGCCGATGTCGTAGCCGAAGGTCAGGAACAGCGTCCCGTGGAAGCGGAAGCCGGCCGGCAGGTAGCGAAGGGCGTCGCCCACCCACCGCGGGTCCGCGAGCATCGTCTCGCCGAGGTACGTGAGGCTCTGCCGACAGGTGGCCGAACGCTCGGCCTCCCGGTCCCGCGGAGCGAGCAGGCTGCTCACCAGCGCGGCGCGCGACTCCTTTGGGACGTCGTAGTCGAAGTTGCGGGCGTGGTGGAGGATGTGGGTAATGGCCGGGGACTCCGCCAGGTGGATGGCGACCGCGGAGTCGTGCGTCCGCAGGGACTCGAGCGCCAGGCACGCGCTGCTGGCGTCGATGCCGAGGTCCTGTGCCGCCAGGGGATCTCCCGGCGGCACCAGGTCGCGTAGCGCGACTCGGCCTTCCTCCACGGCAGGCACCTGGGCAGTGGCCGTAAGCACAAGAGTGAGCGACACGCAGGCGATGCCGAGCACGCCTCGCACGGACGACAGACTAGCACCGGACGGGATGTCCGCCGCACGCCGTTCGCGACCTCGCGGAGCGGCGTCGGCCCGCCGGACCTCCCACGATCGTCGACGGCGTGGAGCGCGTCCGCCTCCCGGGTTCCGGCAGAGACCGGAGCCGGACGTCGCCTGGCTCTACCAGGTCGATCTGGGAATCACTCGTGCCGAGCCCATCCCGGACGACGATGCAGCACGCGAGTGCCATTGCGTCGACGGGATCTCGGCCTCGGCAAGGACGGGCCAGCACGGGACTGGAACCTCCCGCCTTCCAGGCTCTACTATGGTCCATCGTCCCGCCGCGACGTCGCGCGGGAGACCTCGAACCTTCTAAGGAGGACTCATGACGCTCCGCATCGTTCGCCTCGGTACGCCCCGCGCGGCCGGCGAGGGCCTGCGCGTCGGTACCGTACGCCGCCCGCCGCGCGGCGTGCCGGCGTCCCGCTTCGCCTCGGATGACTGGTACGACGTCTGGTTCCCCAACCTCGCCCCGAGCGTGGAGACGATGAAGCTCGGCAGAGCGGCGCAGAGCGAGCGGGAGTGGGCGACGTTTGTCAGGAAGTTCCGCGCCGAAATGGCCACGCCCGAGGCGAGCCGCACGCTCGACCTGCTCGCCGCGCTCTCGCACACGGCGGACCTCTCGGTCGGCTGCTACTGCGAGGACGAGGCACGCTGCCACCGCTCGGTGCTGCGCGAGCTGCTCGCGGCGCGTGGCGCGAAGACGGGTTGACTGGACTGCCCAGCGGAGGCTGCCGGCTGACGGGGTGAGGCCCTCCCCGCGTCTGGGGGCGACTCCCCGATGGGCTCCAGCCACGGCCCCCCGCTGGCTCGTCGTGGCGTCGAGCCGGCGCCGTGGCGAAGGGAGGACTCGATGCCGCGAGTGGTGAATATCGAAAGGTACTTCGCGATGTTCGCCGACACCTTCTCGCCGAAGATCGTCGGCGAGCTCAACGGCCAGCATGTCAAGCTCGTGCGCCTCGAAGGCGACAAGGTTCCATGGCATACGCACGAGGCCGAAGACGAGATGTTCTGGGTCCTCGACGGGACGCTCGAGATCCATGAACGAGGCACCGTCAGCACGCTGCATCCGGGCGAGTTCTGCATCGTCGGCCGCGGGACGGAGCACCGGGTCGTGCCGCTCGGGCAGGTCAAGGTCGTGCTCTTCGAGCCCGCCGGAATAGCACACACCGGCGACGTGAAGTCGGAGATCACCAAAGCGAGCTTCGACCGACTGATCCCGTAGGACCCCGCCGGTAGGGGCGGCTCGCCCGGGCACGGCACGCGCTGTTCCACGCGCCACCTCGCGGCCTTCGCGGGACGGCATCGTCCTTGAGGATGTAACCTTTTGCGCCCTGGCGAGTACTCACCGGCGAGCGACGATGAACGACCTCGAGAGCCTCTACCGCAAGTACGCACCCGCGGTTCTCCGCTTCGCTTGGGGGCTCTCCGGCGATCGCACCCGGGCCGAGGACATCGTCTCCGAGACGTTCGTCCGCCTGCTCACGCGGGCGCCACGGATCGAGACCCAGACCGCGCTCGCCTACCTTCTTGCGATCGCCCGCAACATCTACCTCACCGGATGGCACCGCCGACGGAGAGAGGTTCCACTTCCCGACGAGGTCCTCGCCCCCGAGCGCGACCCGGCGCGGGCGCTCACCAGTCAGGCGGAGCTTCGCGGCGTGGTGCGGGCGCTTGCCGGCCTTTCCGAGGGAGAGCGGGCTGCGCTCCTGCTCCGGGCCGACAGCGGGCTGTCCTACGAGGACATCGCCGCGACTCTCGGAATCTCGGTGGGAGCGGCCAAGGTCCGTGTGCACCGTGCCCGCGTTCGCCTCCAGCGCGCGCGGGAGAACAACGGAGGCAACCCATGAAACTCGACGTGCCTCGCGACGTGATCGGCGATCTCTGGCCGCTGGTGCGGGGCGGCGAGGCCAGCGCGGCCAGCCGGTCGTTGGTCGAGACGTATCTGGCCGAGGACGCCGCCTTTGGCGAGACGCTCAGGAAGGCCGAGCTCATCGCACCCTCGATGCCGGCCATCAGGCTATCCGCGGATGCCGAGCGGCGTCTGCTCGACGATGCCCGCGAGCGTGCTCGCATCAAGCTCATCCTGGTCGGCGTAGCCATCGCCACCGCCAGCCTGGCCCTACTCGCCGCCCTGGCCGGCGCGCTCTTCTTCTTCGGCCGCGCCGGACTGTGAGCCTTGGGCCGGAGGCCCGGGCGCCGCAGCCCGGAGGGCTGGCCGGGTTTCGAGGTCTCCTGGACCGCTGGTGACAGGCCGGTGCTAAGGTAGTAGACGTGAGGGTGAGCCATGGCTGAGGAGCCAACGAGACCTCCGGGCCGCAACGAGCCGTGCCATTGCGGCTCCGGGAAGAAGTACAAGCACTGCTGTCTCGCCAAGGACGAGGAGGCCGAGCGCGCCGCGCTGGAGCAGCGGGCGAGCGCCGCGCCACCGCCCTCCTCGCAGGAGGACAAACCCGCGCCACCTGCGGCGCTGCCCCCGAGGGCCGTGAGTCAGCCTTGGAAACGCGCCGCCCAGACGGCGCGGGGGCCCCGCAGGATCACCTCACCCCGCAAGGCGGGCTGAGCAGCCCCCAGCCGCCGACCACTCCCATCTGTCGCGACGTGGCGCCCTGAGGGACGCCCGAAGGTCGCCCCGACGGGGTGCTGACCTCCGGCACGCACATCCACGGCCCCGAGCACCCCGAGACGCTCGAGGCCATCGGCCATCGCGGGGACGCCCCGAAGCCCCAGCACCCGGGTCGCACATGGGGTCTTTCCGTACGCCTCTCCACCGGTAGAATGAGCGGCAGCACGCGAGGAGGTCCCATGCCCGAGTGCAACGAGCCAGCGGCCAGGCGGAGATTCGCGGTCGCCGCAGTAGTACTGTGCGGTGCTGCCGCAGTTCTCGCGTCGGGCGGAGCACCTGACGCCCGTTCAGCGGAACACGCCGTTGCCGCGGTCATCGACGACTGGCACGCGGCGGCGGCCGCGGCCGACGAGGACCGCTACTTCGCGCACATGACCGGGGACGCGGTCTTTCTCGGGACGGACCCGGCCGAGCGCTGGACCAAGACGCAATTCCGCGCCTACGCTCACCCCTACTTCGCCAAGGGCAAGGCATGGAGCTTCCGATCCATCCGCCGTGTCGTGACGGTCGCCGGGGACGGCTCGGTGGCGTGGTTCGACGAGGATTTGGCGACCCTGAACCTCGGTCCGGGCCGCGGCACCGGCGTGCTCGTCCGCGACGGCACATCCTGGAAGATCGCGCAGTACAACTTGTCGGTTCCGATTCCCAACGCCGTCTTCGCTCAGGTGAAGGAGCTCATCGCAAACGGTCCCGCCACGAGACCCTGACCCCTGGTTGGCAGGCGAACAGTCCGTGTCGAGCCGACCCGCGGCTTGACCGGCACCGAACTCCTCGGGTCCACAGCCCCGGGCTCACGAGGAGCTGGCCATCACGCGCACAGGCCACCGCCTCCTTCGCGGATTTCCTCGGACCCTGGCACGCGACGGCCCGGCCCGGCTGACGGCTATGGTAGGCTCCAGACGCAGACGTGACGAGCCAGCACACGGGGGTGTCGGGAATGGCCGGGATTGCGTTCGACACTGCGACGTACCTCGTGGAGCAGACGAAGGCGATCGTCGAGCGGTGCGAGCGTCTGGGCAACAAGCTCTACCTCGAGTTCGGCGGCAAGCTGGTCTTCGACTTCCACGCCGCGAGGGTGTTGCCGGGCTTCGACCCGAACGTCAAGATCCGCCTGCTCCAGGGGCTTGCCGACCGGGCCGAGATCATCGTCTGCATCTATGCCGGCGACATCGACCGCAAGAAGGTGCGTGCCGACTTCGGGATTCCGTACGACGTCGACACCCTCAAGCTGATCGACGACCTGCGCGAGTGGGGCCTGCTGGTGCGCGCGGTGGTCATCACCCGCTACGACGACCAGCCCGCCGCCCGCGTGTTCAAGGCGCGGCTGGAGCGGCGCGGCGTGCGCGTTCACACCCACCGGGCGACGCGCGGCTATCCGACCGACGTCGACCTGATCGTCAGCGACGCCGGCTACGGCGGCAACGCCTTCGTCGAGACCGAGCGCCCGATCGTCGTGGTGACGGGGCCGGGACCGGGCAGCGGCAAGCTCGGCACCTGCCTGTCGCAGCTCTACCACGAGCATCGGCGCGGTGTCCACGCGGGCTTCGCCAAGTTCGAGACCTTCCCGATCTGGAACCTGCCGCTCAAGCACCCGGTCAACGTCGCCTACGAGGCGGCGACGGTCGAGCTGCACGACGTCAACCTGATCGACCCGTTCCACCTCGCGGCCTACGGCGAGCAGACCGTCAACTACAACCGCGACGTCGAGGCGTTCCCCGTCCTTCAGCGCATCCTCCAGCGGATCACCGGCAACGGCACTCTCTACCGCTCGCCGACCGACATGGGCGTCAACCGGGTCGGGTTCGCCATCGTCGACGACGAGGCAGCCTGCGCGGCGGCGCGGCAGGAGGTGGTCCGACGCCACTTCCGCTACGCGTGTGAGTACGCCGTCGGCCTCGTTGAGCGCGAGGACGCCGATCGCGCCGAGCTGATCATGAAGGAGCTCGGCCTGTCGGCGGAGGACCGTCGCGTCGTGGTGCCCGCCCGGGCGGCGGCGGCCGGCGCCGAAGCGACCGGCAAGGGGAACAATGGCACGTTCGTCGGCGCCGCCATCGAGCTCCCCGGCGGCGCCATTGTGACCGGGAAGAACTCACCCCTGATGCACGCCGCCTCGGCGGCCGTGCTCAACGCCGTCAAGCTCCTCTCGGGCATCCCCGACGCGATCCACCTGCTCGCGCCGGAGGTTATGCGGTCGATCACCGGGCTCAAGAAGGACGTCCTGCGGATGCGCTCGGTCAGCCTGGACCTGGAAGAGACCCTCATCGCGCTCGGTATGAGCGCCGCCAACAGCCCGGCAGCAGGTGCCGCGGTACAGCGTCTCGGCGAGTTGCGCGACTGCGAGTTCCACACGACGCACATCCCGACGCCGGGTGACGAGGCGGGCCTGCGCCGGCTCGGCGTGCGCGTCACCTCCGACCCGACCTTTGCGTCGCGGTCGCTCTTCCTCGGGTGATTCCCCGCTCGCCGCACGGTAGCCCCCTGGCTGGCGCGGCGTCGCCGCGCCGCAGGCCCGCACGGCTGCCGCGCGACGGTACGGCGGGCCGTCGGCGCCAGCCGGTCCGATGAGGGCGATCAGTGAGCCTATCGGCCTTCGGCGGCGCGCGCCGCCGCGAACGGACTGCCGCTCCGCCAGGCCGGCCAGGCATCTCCGTTGGCGAGCTCGAACCCCGTCCGCTCGAGAAGCGTGAGCTGCTGCAGCATCCCTGAGAGATCCCAGGCCGGGGCGTAGACGTCCGCCGGCTTGTGGTAACGCTCCCTCACGAAGGCGTCCTGCTGCTCCAGGCCCCAGCCCGCCGGATGGCCGACGTAGTCGGTGCCGAGCCCGATGCTCAGGGCCGGCACACCGGCCTTGGCGAACTCGAAGTGGTCGGCGCGGAAGTAGTAGCCCTTTTCCGGCCGCGAGTCGGGCAACAGGCGGAGGCCCTCGGCCTTGGCCTCGGCCGCCAGGTCGTCGTCGAGCCGCGACATGAAGCGGCCACGCACCGAGACGTCCCGCGTCCTGCCGTACGTGTCGAGACCGTCCATGTTGAGGTCGGCGACCGTGTCCTTGAGGGGCAGCAGCGGGTGCTCGACGTAGTATTCCGCCCCCAACAGACCCTGTTCCTCGGCGGTGGTCGCGATGAACAGCACGCTGCGGGCGGGCCGCTTGCCGGCGGCCAGGGTACGCGCGAGCTCCAACAGACCCGCGATGCCCGACGCGTTGTCCACGGCACCGTGGAAGATCTCGGCCTTGCCTGCGGCGCCTGTGCGCTCCCCCAGGTGGTCCCAGTGCGCGGAGTAGATCACCGCCTCGCCGGGGCGCGAGGCACCCCTGAGCAGGCCGACCACGTTGTGCGACACGATGTCGTGCACGGTGTTCTCGAGGGTGAGGTCCGCCGTGAGCTTGAGCGGCACCGGCTTGAAGCCGCGCTCGGCTGCGGTGCGCTCCAGCTCGTCGAACTTCAGGCCCGCGGCGGCGAACAGTTTCTCGGCGGCGTCATGGGTGATCCAGCCCTCGATAGCGGGCTGGTAGGCGTCCCCCGGGGGCAGCTCCTCGAGCGGTCCGGTCCAGCTCCCCTGCACGACCGCCCACGGGTATCCGGCCGGTCCGGTCTCGTGCACGATGAGGATGCCGGCGGCACCCTGGCGCGCCGCCTCCTCGTACTTGTACGTCCAGCGGCCGTAGTAGGTCATGGCCTTCCCGTCGAAGAGCTTCGGGTCGCCGGTGGCGTAGCCCGGGTCGTTCACCAGGACCACGACGGTCTTGCCCTTCGCGTCGAGGCCCGCGTAGTCGTTCCACCCGTATTCGGGGGCAACGATACCGTAGCCGGCGAACACCAGCGGGCTCGCCTTGAGGGAGACCTCCCGTTCGGGGCGGCCGGTGCTCGCCACCATGTCGGTCCCGTAGGCGAAGCTCAGGGGCGCCTTGCCGCCGGAGACCGCGAGGCTCGTGTGGGGGTCGGCGGTGATCTGCTTCAGCGCTACCGCCTGGAGGTAGCTGCCGTGGTCCGCAGGTACAAGTCCGTACGCCTTGAACTTGCCGCTAATGAAGTCGGTGGTGCGCCTCTCGCCCTCGCTGCCCGGCGCCCGGCCGCCGAAGGCGTCGGACGACAGCGTCTTGATGGTGGCGCGGAGGTCGTTCTCGCTGAATCGGGGGCCGGCAGCGCCGGCCAGGGCGGGAAACGCGACTGCGCCGAATGCCAAGACTCTCAGGACTGGGGTTGCATGCACTGTCGTTCCTCCTCTGCACCTGCCTCGGCCTGGACACGTCCAGGCCCTCAGCGGTCGCGAGGGCGGTGGCCGTCACGCCCAGCGAGCCGCTCGCAGCCATGTCGACGGAGGGCGGTGCGACCGTCGCGCCGCCTTCACACCGACCGAGCCGATAACGGCTCGGGCGCGTGCCCGCCCCCCTGCCATCGGACAAGCCTCCAACGGCGCCACGGCATTCCCGGCCGGCGCAACGAGGAGGCACTGCCGCGGCACATGGTCCGCCGCCCTCGGCGGGCGGGTGTACGGTTGCACCGGAAGGAGGCTGTATGCGCCCTCGAGGTACCCTCGTGCTCTCCGCCCTCCTGCTCGCCCTCGCGGCGGGCACGTCCTCGGCCCACGAGCCCGCGCCCGTCCGCCTGCCGGCGCCCCGGATCACGGGAGGCATGCCGCTCATGCAGGCCCTGGCGCTGCGCGCGACCAGCCGGGCCTTCGCCCCCGACCCTCTGCCGCCGCAGGTCCTCTCCAACCTGCTGTGGGCCGCCTGGGGGATCAACCGGCCAGGCGAGGGCAAGCGCACTGCACCTTCGGCGCGAAACTGGCAGGAGATCGACCTCGTCGTCGTCGACGCGACGGGCGCCTTCGTCTACGACGCGGCGGGCAATCTGCTCAAGCCGCTCGTGGCGGGCGATCACCGGGCGCTCACCGGCACGCAGGGTTACGCAAAAGATGCCCCGGTGACGCTGGTGTTCGTCGCCGACACGGCCCGGATGAAAGGAGTGCCCGCCGCCGACGTCCAGGCCTACGCCTGGGCCGACGCGGCGTTCATCAGCCAGGACGTGTACCTCTTCTGTGCCTCTGAAGGACTCGCGACCGGAGTGCGCGCGTCGGTGGACAGGACGGCGCTCGCGAAGGCGCTGCGCCTCGCGCCCGGCCGGATCATCGTGTTCGCGCAGTCGGTCGGCTACCCGAAGACGTAGTCGCCCTTCACGACGGGTCGGGCGGGCCAGGGGCAGAATGACGGGGGCCGGCCCGCGGGCCGGCCCCCGTCGTCACCAGCCCGACGTCACTTCTTGAGCAGCCCGCGGGTCTCGAGCATCGGCTCGATCTTCGGGTCGCGGCCGCGGAACTCGCGATACATCTTCGCGAGGTCCTCGGTGTTGCCGCGCGAGAGGACCATCGCGCGGAACCGGTCGCCGTTCGCCCGCGTCAGACCGCCGTTCTCCCCGAACCAGGCGAAGGCGTCGTCGTCGAGCATCTCCGCCCACAGGTAGGCGTAGTACCCGGCGGCGTAGCCGTTGCTCCAGATGTGAAGGAAGTAGCTGGAGCGGTACCGCGGCGGCACCTGCCGCAGGTCCACGCCGGTCTTCTTGAGCGCCTCGGCCTCGAACGGGTCGACCGGCTGCGCCGGCGCGGTGGCCGGGAGGGTGTGCCACTGCATGTCCAACTCGGACGCCGCCAGCAGCTCCGTCAGGTCGTACCCCTGATTGAACGTGGCTGCCTTCCTGATCTTGTCCGCCAGCTCCTGCGGCATCGGTTTGCCCGTCGTCACGTTGATCGCGTAGTGCGCGAGCACCTTGGGGTCAAGCGCCCAGTGCTCGTTGATCTGCGAAGGGAACTCCACGAAGTCGCGCGCCACGCTGGTTCCCGACAGGCTCGGGTAGCGTTGATCGGCGAACATGCCGTGCAGGGCGTGCCCGAACTCGTGGAACATCGTGGTCACGTCGTCCCAGCTCAGCAGTGCAGGCTGACCGGTCGCGGGCTTGGTGAAGTTCGCCACGTTGAAGACCACCGGTTTGGTGCCGAAGAGCTTGGACTGGCCCACGAAGTTGTCCATCCAGGCGCCGCCCGACTTGTTGTCGCGCTTGAAGTAGTCGCAGTAGAACAGCGCCAGCGGTGAGCCGTCCGGGTTGAAGACCTCGAAGACGCGCACGTCCGGGTTGTACACCGGGATGTCGTGTCGCTCCTTGAACGTCAGGCCGTAAAGCTCGTGCGCGGCGTAGAAGACGCCGTCGGTGAGGACGCGGTTGAGCTCGAAGTACGGTTCGAGCTCGGCCTCGTCGAGGTCGTACTTCGCCTTGCGCACCTGGTCGGCGTAGAACTCCCAGTCCCACGGCTCGAGTTTGAAGCCGCCGTGCTGCTGGTCGATCAGCGCCTGGATCTCGGTGGCTTCGCTGCGCGCGTTCGCGGTCGCGGGCGGGATCAGCTTGGCCAGGAAATCATCCACGGCCGCCGGCGTCTTCGCCATCTGGTCCTCGAGCCGCCATGCCGCGTAGCTCGGATAGCCGAGAAGCCTGGCCTTCTCGGCGCGGAGGGCGGCCAGCTCGGAGATCGTGGCGCGCGTGTCGTTGGCGTCGCCACGCTCGGCGCGCAGCCATGACGCCTCGAACAGCCGCTCGCGCGTCGCGCGGTCGGTCAGCGACGAGAGCGCCGGCTGCTGCGTGGTGTTCTGCAGCGGGAGCAGCCACTTGCCGTCGAGGCCACGGGCCTTCGCGGCCTGCGCGGCGGCGTCGAGCTCGCCCGGCCCGAGGCCGGCGAGTTCTGCCCGGTCGCTCACCACCAGTGCGCCCGCCTTGGCCGCGGCCAGCAGCTGGTTGGTGAACTTCGCGCTGAGCGCCGCGTCCCGTTCGTTGAGCTGCCTGAGCGTCGCCTTGTCAGCGTCGGAGAGCCTGGCACCCGCGTGCACGAACTGCTGGTGGTAGTACTCGACTAGGCGCAGCGACTCGGGGTCGAGCTTGAGCGCTCCGCGCTGCTCGTAGATCGCCTCGACGCGGCTGAACAGCTTGGGGTTGAGGAAGATTGCGTCGTTTAGCGCCGCGAACTTGGGCGCTTCCTCCTCCTGCAGCTTCTGAAGTTCCGGGTTGGTGTTGGCCCCCGAGAGCGCGTTGAAGACGAGGCCAACGCGGGTCAAGAGCTGGCCGCTCTTCTCCAAGGCGACGAGCGTGTTCTCGAAGGTGGGAGCGGCCGGGTCGTCGGCGATCTTCTCCACCTCCAGCCGCTTCTGCGAGATGCCCTCGTCCAGCGCCGGCTTGAAGTCGTCGTTCCGGATCTCGTTGAACGGCGGCGCCTCGAACGGCAGAGGGCTCGCGGTGAGGAAGGGGTTGGACCGGGTAGCGGTCGTGCCTGCCGCGGTCGTGGACTCGCCGGCGGACGCGGCCGTGGCGCGGAGGCCCACGAGTGCGACGGCACCGACGATGCTGAGCGTGAGTGTTCGGAGTAGCACTGGAGACCTCCCGTGGTCGTCCCGATTGACCGGCTCGGCGGGCTCGACCTCCACCCGCTGCCGGCCCGTCACGGTAGCCGGAGCGGCACCGCACGGTCAAGCCGTCGCACGCCGCGCGCCGGGGTGAGCGGCGTGGGGGCGTCCCGCGGTCCGGGAACGCGGGCACTCGAGGTTCGAACGCCTCAGACCTGAAACCTTCTTGTTTCGACTGCGTTAAGACCATGGAAGACACGGCGAGCCTTTGCGGCTCGCTCTCGGGAGGCGGCTGTGACGAGAAATCGAATGACCGCGATGGTGTTTTGCTTGTGCTCGCTGCTCGCCTCGGCTCCCGCGCGGGCGCAGGTTGCACCGCAGGCGAAGGCAATCCTCGAGAAGGCGAAGCAGGCGTCCGGAGGCGCGGCGTGGGACGCGCTGCGGTCAGCCCATGCCAAGGTCAAGATCGCCACGGGCGGGCTGACCGGCACGGCCGAGTCGTGGGAGGACCTCCTCAAGGGGCGCTTCGCCGACACCTACCAGCTCGGTCCCGTGTCCGGCGGCGATGGCTTCGACGGCACCACCGTGTGGTCTCAGGACACCTCGAAGCAGGTTCGCCGCGAGGAAGGTGGCGAGGCGCGTCTGGCGGCAGTGAACGACGCCTACAGGCGCGTGATGGGGTACTGGTTCCCGGAGCGGTGGATGGCCTCGATCGAGTACACCGGGGCGAAGGACGAGGGCGGTCGGAGCTTCCACGTCCTGCGGATCACGCCGGCCGGCGGAAGGCCGTACGACCTCTGGGTGGACGCGGCCACCAGCCTGTTCGATCACACAGTCGAACAGGCCAGCCTCGAGACGCGCACCGTGTACTTCTCCGACTATCGCCCGATCCAGGGCGTCCTCGTCCCATTCCGCTCCCGCTCGACCAATGGCGAGGAGAAGTACGACCAGATCAGCGAGATCGAGACGATCGAGTTCAACCAGCCTGTCGCGGAGGCGCGCTACGCAGTCCCCGCTCCACCTCCGCCGGACTTCACGCTCGCCGGCGGACGGACCGCCACGACGGTCCCCTTCGAGCTCCTGAACAACCACATCTACCTGCTGGCGAAGCTCAACGGTCGGGGGCCCTTCCGTCTCCTGTGCGACACGGGCGGCGCGAACATCGTCACGCCGGAGGCCGCGGCGCGGCTCGGTCTGACGCAGCAGGGCGCTCTCCAGGGCCGGGGGGTCGGCGAGAAGTCCGAGGACGTCGGGCTCACGACGGTCGATACGTTGGAGGTCGGGGGTGCCACGGTCAAAGACCAGGTCTTCGCCGTCTTCCCCCTCGCCGCGCTCTCGCAGGTCGAGGGCGTCACGATCGACGGTCTGGTCGGTTACGAGATCTTCAAGCGCTTCGTCGTCAGGGTGGACTACGAGAAGAATGAGCTCACGCTCACGCTTCCGTCGGCCTTCAGCTACAAGGGCGTGGGCGTCATCGTGCCGTTCAGGTTCAACAACCACATCCCGCAAGTGGACGGCGAGATCGACGGCGTACCGGGGAAGTTCGACATCGACACGGGGAGTCGGGCATCGCTCGATCTCCTCGTCCCCTTCGTCGAAAAGAACAACCTCAAGGCGCGCTACGCTCCGAAGTTCGAGGCAACCACGGGCTACGGCGTCGGCGGCCCGGCACGATCGCTGGTCACCCGCGCGAGCATGCTCAAGCTGGGCAGCGTCGAGGTGAGCAACATCGTCACGGAGCTCTCGACCCAGACGAAGGGCGCCTTCACCGACCCCTACGTGGCAGGCAACGTCGGTGGGGGGGTCTTGAAGCGGTTCAACATCACCTTCGACTACGGGAAGCAGCAACTCGTCTTCGAGCGGAACGCCAACGATGCGAAGCCCGATGTCTTCGACCGGTCCGGCATGTGGCTCAACGTCAGCGGCGACGCGTTCGAGGTCATGGACGTGGTCCCGGGTGGTCCGGCCTCCCAAGCGGGCCTGAAGGTCGGCGACCAGCTCATCGCCATCGACGGCCAGCCTTCGGCGAAGGCCTCCCTCGCAGCCACCCGGGTGAGGTTCAAGACCGACGCGCCAGGAACCCACGTGCGGCTCCAGGTACGGTCGGGCGGTGCGACACGCGAGGCCATCCTCACCCTGCGCGACCTCGTGTGAGGAACGCGAGACCTGCCACCGCCCACTGACGGCTGGTCCGATCGACCTGGACCTGGTGGCCGGAGCCGCGAGCTGACGCCCTCCCAGTCCTCGGCCGACCTTCGGTAAAGAGTGCGACAGGAAGCGTCAGCGCGTTCTCCGGGTCGCGCCGCGGCGCCCTCCTGTAAGATCCCTGCGGGAGTAGCCCATGCTTGCGACCCTCATGCTCTGCCTGCTCGCGACCGCCGTTGCCGTTCCCTCCGCCGGACCGACCGTCCGCGAGGCGCCGATTCGCGCCCACATGGCGTTCCTGTCCGACGATCTCCTGGAAGGCCGGGGTACGGGCCAACGGGGTGGCGACCTGGCGGTGAAGTACCTGGAAGCCCAGTTGCGGGCGCTGGGGCTGACGCCTGGCGCGGGAGACAGCTTCCTGCAGCAGGTCGACCTGCTCGGGGTCAAGCTGGTCCCAGAGCGCAGCCGGCTGAGCTTCCGTGGGCCGCGTGGAGAGTACAGCCCGAAGTTCCTCGACGAGATCGCGTACGGGGCCGGCAACGGGATGCCCGACAACGCGATCGATGCGCCGGTGCTGTTCGTCGGGTTCGGGATCGACGCGCCTGCCGAGCGCTGGGATGACTACAAGGGCGCAGACTGCCGAGGCAAGCTGCTCGTCATGATGGTCAACGAGCCGCCGCCGACCGCCGAGGCACCTGGACGGTTCGACGGGGAGAATCTCAGCTACTTCGGGCGCTGGACGTACAAGTTCGAGGAGGCGGCCCGGCGCGAGGCGGCCGGCGTGCTGCTGATCCACACCGACGCCTCCGCCACGTACGGCTGGTCGGTCGCCCAGAGGGGATTCGTGGGGGAGAAGTTCCAGCTCGCGGACGGACCGCGCCTCTCGCCGCTCGTGGGGTGGATCCGCGAGGACGCCGCGAGGAAGCTGTTCGCGCTCGGTGGCAAGGACCTCGACGGGCTGCGCCGGCAGGCGCAGTCGCGCGATTTCCACCCGGTCGAGCTGGACGTGCGCGCCGAGGTGCGCCTGGCGAGCGCGGTGCGCAACTTCCCGCAGGACAACGTGGCCGCGGTGCTTCCGGGGAGCGACCCGAAGCTCAAGGACGAGCTCGTCATCTACAGCGCGCACTGGGACCACTTCGGGATCCAGGACGGGCGGATCTACAACGGCGCGGTCGACAACGGCAGCGCGCTCGCCACGCTCCTGGCGATCGCGCAGGCGTCGGTGGACCACCCGGCGCGGCGCTCGCAGATGTTCCTGTTCACCTGCGCCGAGGAGCAGGGGCTGCTCGGTTCGTTCGCCTACGTGCAGCGTCCGCTCTGGCCGCTCGACAAGACCGTCGCCGACCTCAACCTCGAGAGCCTCAACTGGGTCGGCCCCTCCCACGACATCGAGTTCCTCGGGGGCGACCGCAGCGACCTCCAGAAGCTTGGCGAGGAGACCGCGAATGCCCTGGGGATGGTGTTGCAGAAACCGCAGCCGGACCTCCAGGGGCTGTACTTCCGGAGCGACCACTTCCCGTTCGCCAAGGCGGGGATTCCGGCGCTCTCGCCGGGCTTCTCGCTGGCGGGCCAGCGCGACTACCTGGGTGACGGGGAAGCGCTGCGGGCGAAGGCGGCCACGTTCCTCGACCGCTACCACCAGGAGAGCGACGACTACGATCCCTCCTGGGACCTGCGCGGGATGGTGCAGCAGGGCCAGTTCATCCTCGACCTCGGCCGCCGCATCGCCGACTCCCCCACCCGGCCGCAGTGGAAGTCGATCCCGGCCACGGGCCTTCAGCCCCAGGAGCCCGCGCCGCGGTCCGGGTCACGCTGAGGGAGCTCGACCGCACCCGACGGCGACCGTTTACGGAGTCTCCGCGAAGCCTGGATCGATCAGATGAATAGGCGGTAGTTCATCTTCAGCGCGAGCTCTCGGGTGTGCAGGTCGGGAGCTCCGAAGAGGTCGGCGCGGGTGTCGTTGTAGACCAGGTAGAGGTCGGATTCGTTGGGCAGGATCCAGCGCACGCGGAGGTTGACGACCTTGGTGCCGTTGGAGGAGTTGTACTGCAGGTAGCCGGAGGCGGAAAGCGTGGCGCTCTGCGTGTAGTCGAGGCGGACCGACCACAGACGCCAGTTGACGTCGCCATGGGGCGAGGAGACGTCCACGGAGAAGTAACCGCCGGAGGCGCGGAGATGGGGGCTGAACACGTACCAGGTGTCGCCACCGAGCTGGCGAGTCGAGCCGTCGTAGTAGCCGCCGGCAGTGACCTCGGCGTTGAAGCCCACGCGCCGCGAGTCATCGGAGTAGTAGTCGAGCTCCGTGCTGGTGAAGGTGTAGCCCCCGGCGGGGAAAGTCAGGCGATCGTCGAGCCCGAACGCCTCGAAGAGGCGCTCGAACTCGCGGCTGGTCTGGACGGAGACCGAACCGCCGCTCTCCAGCTCGATCTCACACTCGAGGGCATTGGTGCTGCTCTCGCGGGTGCGGTGGCGCAGCGAGTCGTACCAGAAGTTGTTGGAGCGGAAGCTGACGCGGCGGATGCCCCAACGCTCGGGCCTGATCGAGCGCCGAAGCAGGGCCTCCTTGCCGCGATAGCCGGCGCGGCTGACGAACCCGAGGTCGGGGTCGAGGTCCTCGTCGATCTGGCTGGCGCCGAAGAGAAAGCCGTAGGCATCCGACGTGAGGTCGAGGGAGACGTTGTACGCATCCCGAGCGTCACGGGGGCCGTTGTCGTCGACGCGCAGGAAGTCGCCGCGGAGGGACAGCTCGCGAGTGATGAACCAGTCGCTGTCGAGGCCGATGGTCGTGGAACGGAAGTCGCCGCGCCGCGAGTCGGTGAGGATGACCCCTACGTAGGAGCGATCGCCGAGGTCCCGCCGCACGCGGGCGACGTTGTACCAGGCCGAGGGAAGGTCGAGCCCAGGCAGCGACGCGGTGCGCACGGACAGGACGCCGACATCCTGGCGGCCCACCTTTCCGGTGACGCGGACGCCGGCGTCGATCGGCACGGTCTCGCCCTCGTACAGACCGATCCGCCGGGAGAAGAACGCGCTGACCTCGGGATGTTCGGGGTTACCGCCGAAGTGGCCGAAGGAGAAGAGCTCGGCATTCTCGAGGAAGAACTCGCGCTTCTCCGGGTAGAACAGTGAGAACCGCGTGAGGTTGACCTGCTCCTCGTCCGCCTCCACCTGGGCGAAGTCGGTGTTGTAGGTGGCGTCGAGCGTGAGGCCCGGCGTGATCGAGTACTTGACGTCGAGCCCCCACTGGTCCAGGGTCCGCGAACCCTGTGCACCGGTCTCGGTATCGGTCTCGCGCACCACGCCGCCGAGCGCATAGGGGATGAGCTGGAGGTTGCGCTGGTGCGTGGTGATCTCGAGCCCACTCAGGGTGGCGGCGTAGTCGAGGCTGGAGATGTCGAACGGCGGGCGGGGAGGCACGAGGTAGCTCGCCTCCTGCGTGCGCCGCACCACGCGCTCGACGTTGACGTCCCACACCTGCTCGGGAGCGCTGGAGTAGCGCAGCACGCGGAAGGGTATGCGGAGCTCCGCCTGCCAGCCGCTCTCGGTGATGGCCGCTCTGGCGTCCCATACCTCGTCCCAGCTCCACGTGTAGTTCTCGTAGCCGTTGACGAGCCCCTCCTCCTTGGAGCCGAGCGGGTTGACGATGAACACGGTACCGCGGACCTGGTCGCGGTAGGTGTCGAAGACCACCTCGATGTGATCGTCGGTCGCCGGATCGTCGCGGTAGCGCAGCTTGTGGGCGCGGATCAGCGAGGGAACGTCGTCGCAGCGCACAGCGACGTAGAGGTTGTGGTCGTCGTAGAGAAACGCGACCCGTGTTTGCTGGGTGGCCGGCTTCCCGTAATCCGGGACGCTCTGACGGAAGTCGCCGTACCACCCGGCTCGCTGCCAGGCAGGATCCGAGAGGTTGCCGTCGATCCTGGGCGCCTCGTGGGCGCCGACCCGGCTGCATTGGAGACCGCGCACCTCGCCCCATGCGGGAGCCACGAGCGCGGAAAACGTCAACGCGAGCACCGGCACGAGGCCGGAGAAACCTGACGACATCGGGGTCACAGCGCCTCCCGGAACCAAACGACCTCAGGCGACAGCCCAAACGCGGGCGCTATCGTAGACGGGATCGGCGCCGCGTGGCTATCACCGACCTGCCGGTGGTCGCCCCCCTGAAGGGAAGAACCGCCGTGATGCGCACGCCATATACGGGCGCTAGGCCGCCTCGGCCGGTCCTGGCTCGAGCAGGACCACGCCGGCCCGCCACTTTTCCAGCTGGCGAGCGGTGCGGCGGGGCATGAGCCTTGCCATCAGTCGGAACACCCACATCCCTCCCATCGTCCGGTGGAGCCGGATCGCGTGCTCCCACAACACGTGAAACTCAGCCTCCCGCCAGCCGTGTGGCGCGAAGAACCCCGTGCCCTCGTCGGGCGCGAACTGGTACCTGGTGTTCGCCTGCTGGAGCTTCTTCCCCCACGAGCGGTGGACCCGCTTGCGGATCATCGGCGTCGCGAGGTCGATGACCCAGTGCCGGAAGCTCGCGACGGCACGCAGATCGTCCGCCAATTCGCCCACCACGTGAGGATCGAGATAGACCAGCAGACCCTCGCTGATCACGACCGCATGACCACATTCCGCGCCGATGCCCGCCAAGAGGAGCCGTCGGGCCTCGCCATCCGACAGGTCGACAGCCATCCGCTCCAGCCGACAGTGGGGCGTCTCGGCCGCGAGCGCCCCGCTCTTCTCGCGGATCAGGTCGGGCAGGTCCACCTCGATCCAGCGGAGCGCCGATGGCAGCTCCAGACGGTAGGGCCGAGCGTCGAGACCCGCCGCGAGGTTGATCACGGTCTCGGCGCCCCGCGACACCAGGCGCAGGAGCAGCTCGTCGATCAGCACGGTGCGGACGATCGTCGTCCACGCCATGCGGCGACCGTACGGCAGCCGGCGCGCGATCTGCTCGCCGCGCCCCTCGCTCAGCCGGACGGCAAACTCGTCGCGGAACAGAGCATCCGGCCTCTTCGTCTCCATCGCTCGGTGGTACGCGACGAGCAGCGCGGTATCAGAAACCGAACGCAAGGCCCGCGGGCGGGCGGCAGGAGCCATGGCGGCGATTGTACGCGGGGCACAGAGCCCGGCTGTGGGCCGAAGGTCGGGAGGCCACCGGGCCGGACCCGATGGCGCCTGCTCCCGGAGTTGGAGCCGCCCGCACGCCCCGGTGCCCGCTGCCCGGCGGGCAGCGGAAGTTTGCCGCGGGGTTCGGTGTTTGGATCTGCCTGGAGGACAGAGAGCAACATGCACGATCACGTGAAGCTTGCAGGCCTCGCGCTTCTCGTCACAGGTTTCGCGCTCCCGTTGGCGGCCGCCGGGGTCTCGCCGGCGAGCGCGTCCGTCGAGATCGCCGTCCACTGCGGCAGTCTCCTCGACACCGCCTCCGGCGCGATGCGGGCGGAGAGCACGATCATCGTCGCGGCCGATCGTGTCAAGGAGGTCCTGGTCGGCAGTCCCGACCGTGCGGCGATCGAGCGCGCGGCCAAGGCAGATGGTGCCACCGTCAGGTACGTGGACCTCGCGGGCCTGACCTGCCTGCCCGGATTGATCGATGCGCATACCCATCTCACGATCCAGTTCAGCCGGACGGCCTACACGGATCAGTTCCGCTGGAACCCGGCCGACTACGCGATCCGCGCCACGGCCTACGCGCGCCGGACCCTGCTCGCCGGCTTCACCACCGTGCGGGACCTCGCGGACCGCAACGGCGAGTCGATCGCGCTCCGCAACGCCGTCAACGCCGGCATCGTTCCCGGGCCGAGGATCTTCACGGCCGGCCGGCCGATCGGGTCGACCGGCGGTCACGCGGACCCGACGGACGGGTATCGGCAGGACCTCGCCGGTGACCCGGGACCCGAGATCGGCATCATCGACAGCCCTGAGGACGCGTGGAAGGCGGTCCGGCAGCACTACAAGGACGGCGTCGACCTGATCAAGATCATGCCTTCCGGCGGGGTTCTCGACGAGAGTGCGAGCGGCGACAACCCGCAGATGACCCTGGCCGAGATCGAGGCCGTCGTGGCCGCCGCTCACGACTACGGCTTCACCGTTGCCGCGCACGCCCACGGCGCGGAGGCGATCCGCCGCGCCGTGATTGGCGGCGTCGACTCGATCGAGCACGGCACGTTCGCCGATGACACCGACACCGCCCTGATGAAGGAACACGGGACCTACTTCGTGCCGACCATCATCGCCGGGGAGTTCGTGGCGGAGAAGGCCGCCGTACCCGGCTACTATCCGCCGCAGGTGGCGGCCAAGGCGGCGGCCATCGGCCCCAGGATTCTCGCGACGGCGGGGCGGGTCTATCGCGCCGGGGTCAAGATCGCCTTCGGGACCGACGCCGGCGTCTACCCGCACGGGGAGAACGCCAAGGAGTTCGCCCTCATGGTCAAGGCGGGAATGCCGCCGCTGTACGCCATCCAGGCGGCCACCACGCACGCCGCGGAACTGCTCCGGAAGCAGGGCGACCTCGGCGTGATCGCCCCGGGTGCCTTTGCCGACGTCATCGCCGTCAATGGAAACCCCCTCGAGGACGTCACGCGGCTGGAGAACGTGAGCTTCGTGATGAAGGGTGGCGCCGTCTTCAAAATGGACGGCCGCCCGGTCGATTAGCCCGTGCGGACCCCGAACGCCCCGACGCCTTCGCGTGCTCGATGATGACGCCTCCCTCGCGGCAACCGGGTGCGAGCGCCGTCGCGATCCGGATTCCGCGGCCGGCCCATCGTCGGCGCCCGCTGAGGTAGGATCAGGAGATGAGCGAGATCGTCCCGCCGATCGGTGACTACGGTGCAATAGGCGACTGCCGGACGATCGCTCTGGTGTCGCGGGAAGGGGCCATCGACTGGTGGTGCCCGCCGCGCTTCGACGCGCCGTCCGTCTTCGCCCGGATCCTGGATCGCGAGCGAGGCGGTTCCCTCCACCTGTGGGCCGAGGGCCTGCGTGCCGCCCATCGCCGATACCTCGACGACAGCGCCGTGCTCGAGACCACTCTCGAGACCTCTCACGGGCGCCTCGTCGTGACCGACTTCCTCGCCGTCAGCGGCCGAGCCGAGATGGACGGCCCGCCCGCGCCCTACGCCCGGCAGAAGCTCGTCCGGCTGATCCGCGCCGTCGCCGGCGCAGTCGATCTGCGCGTCGTCTGCTCGCCACGCCCGGGCTACGGGCGGTCCAGGCCGCGTCTGACGCTTGCCGGCCCCCCGGATGCCCGCCGGCGCTGCTTGATGATCAACGCCGGGAGCGCCGGGCGCGACATCCTGCTCGGGGCCACCTCGGACTGGGCAGCGATCCACGACAGCACCGCAACGATCGAACTGCACCTCGCGGCGGGCGACGAACTCGGACTGCTCGTCGACTATGGCCCGGGCGACCTGGCCGGCGAAGGGGTCGCGAGCGCCGGCGCAGCAGTGCGCGACCACGCCCCGGCCCTCGACGAATTGCACCGATGGCTCGACGAGACACTGGCGTTCTGGCGGTCTTGGCTGGCGTTCGCCAGGCTTCCCGCGCGCCACGCTGGGCTCGTGCGTCGTAGCGCGATCACTCTGAAGCTCCTCACCTATCATCCCAGCGGTGCCATCGTGGCAGCCGGCACCACCTCGCTGCCCGAAGAGATCGGCGGCGAGCGGAACTGGGACTACCGGTTCACCTGGTTGCGGGACGCCTCTTTCACCCTCTATGCACTCACGGTGCTCGGGTACCGCGCCGAGGCGGACGCCTTCATGTCGTGGCTTGTCACGTCGTGCCGCCAGCACGATGACCCTCTGGTGCTCTATCGCGTCGACGGCACCGTCCCCGGCGTGGAACGGATCGCTGCCCACCTCCGGGGATACGCCTCCTCTCGTCCGGTGCGGATCGGGAACGCGGCTGCGCGGCAGAGACAGCACGACATCTATGGCGAGGTCCTTGACGCCGCCTACCTGGCCGTCACGAGCGGGCTGCGACCGATCGAGGAGGAGTGGTTGTTCTTCGCCCGCATGGCGGACCTGGCCGCCCGCCGCTGGCGGCGGCCCGACGATTCGATCTGGGAGGTGCGGGGCGGCCAGAAGCACTTCACCTACTCGACGGTGCTCTGCTGGGTCGCCCTCGACCGGATCCGCCGCATCGCCGAGCTGACCGGACGCGCCGACACCGAGGCGGCCCGGCTCGCCGGCTGGCGGCGCGAGGCCGCGGCGATCCGGGAGGAGGTCCACGCGCGCTGCAAGAGGTCGGACGGCGCGTTCGTCCAGTCCTACGACAGTGAGGTGCTCGACGCCTCCGCTCTCGCGTTCCCTCTCGTCGGCTTCGTCCACGCCGACGCACCGTCGGTGGCGGCGACCGTGAGGGCGGTGCAGAGAGAGCTGACGGACGGCGGGCTCGTTCGCCGGTACCAGACCAGCGGCCGTGCCGACGGCCTCAGGGGGAACGAGGGATACTTCCTGATCTGCAGCTACTGGCTGTGTGACAACCTCGCCCTTCTCGGTCGCCTCGACGAGGCGCACGCCTGCTTCGAGAGACTGGGCGGCTGCGCCAACGACCTCGGGCTCTTCAGCGAGGAGTGGGATAGCGTGCACGGGCAGGCACTGGGAAACCTCCCCCAGGCGTTCTCTCACATCGCCCTGATCTCGAGCGCCCACAATCTCGACCGCGCCGCGCGCGGGCGACTGTCCGGACACGTGCGCAGCAGCGCCCCGGGAGACGTGAGCGCCTGAACGACAGGGGCGGCCGTGTCGCAGCTGCGGCGGGGCGACGACCGCGATATCGGGAGGCAGGGGCTTCCGGGCTCCGAGCGCCCATGGACCGAGGCCGGAGGCGACACGGCTCCATCCAACGCGGACGGCACGTCCTTGACGAAAGTCACGGCGTTGCTACCATGGTTCCAGGCAAACGACAACCCCACATCCACCGGTGCCGCCCCCCTTTCTGCGGCATCGAAGGCGGCGAGACGGTGCGATCGCCGCTGGACCGCACCTTCCCACTCGGGATCCGGAAGGAGGGACATCATGACCAGCTTCTCGTTCGGAGGTCGAACCTACGCCGTCGACACGGAGGACTTCCTCGCGAGCTCCACCGACTGGGACGAGAACTTCGCGCGGGGGATGGCCCCGAAGGCCGGCATCATCGGTGGCCTGAGCGAGGACCACTGGCGGGTCATCCGTTTCATTCGCGACAGCTTCGTGAAGACCGGCAGGTGTCCCTTGGTCTACGAGACCTGCCGGACCAACCGGCTTCACCTGCAGGAGCTCAAGACGCTGTTTCCGACCGGGTACCTGAGGGGGGCGTGCAAGCTCGCCGGCGTCACCTACGCGGAGGGCTACCTCGACCAGGCGTGGGTGGAGGAGCTTGCCGAGCACGTCACGACCGAGAGCCACGAGAAGGTCTACGAGGTCAACGTGCGGGGCTTTCTTCTCAACCCCTATGCGTGGGACGAACGATTCGCCCTCTACAAGGCCTGGGAGATGAAGATGCCCAAGCTCACGCAGCGCCACTGGGAGGTCATCCGCTTCCTGCGCAAGAGCTTCGAGGCGAACAGCCTGGTGCCCACCGTCTACGACACGTGCGAGGCCACGGGGGTGGACGTCGAGGAACTCGAGAGGCTGTTCCCGGACGGCTACCATCGTGGCGCGGTGAAGGTCGCCGGCCTGCGGGTCCGCTAGCCTCGTCAGGTCCGCAGCCGGAGCAGGGTCCGGACCCACTCAGCGAGCCCGTCTGTCATCGGCCGCTTGGCCGTGTCGCGAGCGAGGAATACGTTCGCGCGGATTTCGCTTGCCGCCGCGTGCTATGACCGCCCGCCGTCCCCGGGCTTCTTGGCCCCGAGGAGGTCCTGGATCATCTCCTGGATATAGGGCTTCTCCTTCAGGCTCGCATACGACCCTGGGAAGTCGACGAGCGCGATCCGCGCGCTCGACCGCCCGAAGTTCCGGATGATGATGGCGCAGCGTTGATCGTGCGAGAGGCGGGTGTGGTCGATCATCGGGAAGTCGAAGGTCCCGATCCAGAACTCGGCCTCGTCCGTGTCAACGTCCCCCGACTGCCCCCTCGGGGTCCTCACCTGGAGCCTGACCTGCATCTCCTTCTGGCTCACATCGATCTTCTTGACCACGACCGCGAAGTCACGCTCGATCTGGTTGAGCTTCAGCCGCGCCGGCTCGAGCTCCAGCCCACCCGGGGCCTTCGCGACGTCGTCGAAGTCGACCGTCCGATCTGCCGACGCGCCGACGCCCTCGAGCACGACCATCTCCTTGCGGACGACCTCGCGCGCGATCGTCTCAAGGCGGTCCATCTGCTCCCGCCGGGTGGGCGACGCCGACTTCGCGATGTCGTTCTCAAGCTGCACGAAGAGCGGCTTGAGGTTGAGCGAGTCGTGGAAGTTGTAGGCGAGCAGCTCGAGCTTGACGATGCGGTCGTCGACCGAGGTCGACGCCGGGTTGAGGAACGACTGGATAATGGACATGAACATGTCTTTGCGGAGCGCGGAGTCCGCCTCCTCGCGCTTGCTGATCAGCTCCGAGTAGAATCGGGCGCGCGTCTCCTCCGCTTGCCGCTTCTCGAGGAACTGCGAGCCGAAGAAGCCGAGACCCGCCACGGCCAGGGCGGCCAGCAGCCCCCCGACTGGATGGAGAATGATCGCGGCCTTGTCCCAGAAGTCCTTCTCCGGCTTGTCCGCCATCACTCGCTCCTCAGCACGTACTTCCCGTCCTTCTTCTCGAGGATCAGGTTGTAGCGAGCGGAATCCTCGAAGGAACGCACCTCGATCGAGGGCGCCTCGTCCCCGACGGCGACCGTCAGGGTGCACTTGCCCTGTTCCTTCGCGAACAGCCGATACGCCCCGAACTTGTCCGTCTCCGCGGCGACCTTCTCCCCGCCGCACACGACCTCCACCTTGACCCCCTCCTTGACCGGCTTCCCTGCCTCCTTGATCGACCCGTAGATCTCGCCGGCGGCGGCCAGGGAGGGAACCGCCACCAGAAGCACCACCGACAGCGCGAGTCTTCTCATCTCGTCCTCCTCAGCACTCCGCGGCCATTGTAGGCGGATTCGCCCCCGCCGTCGGAGGCTGGCCGGTCGGGCACACCACTCGAGGGCCTGAGCGGCCACGGCACCGCTTGACAGCGACCCCCACCAGCCCAAAAATCGTGATGAGGTCCCATGCGAGATACACGCCTCCCGGGAAGCTCGTCGGGAGCGGCCCGATGTCCCGGCCGGCGCGAGGACGGACCCGCTCGATGACTCCGCTGACGCGCGATGCAGCGCCAGCTGACCGGCCGCGCAAGGATTCCCCCCCGAGCGTCCTGGTGGCGGTCCTGCCCGCTCTGTGGGCCGAGCTGCTCGGCCAGGCGCTCGGCCGCGAGCCCGGTCTGAGGGTGCTCGGATCGGCCGCCACCGAGGACGAGCTCAAGGCCCTCGCGTGCCAGAGCGGCAGGGTCGTGGTGATCCTCGACTACGAGGCTTTCGGGCCCAACACGGAGGGCCTGGTCGCCCGCCTGCGCCGCGCCGCACCGGCCGCTCGTACCCTCGTCCTCGCCCGCCGGCCCGACGCCGACGCCGTGGCCTCCGTCCTGCGGGCCGGTGCTGCCGGGCTTGTCGCGAAGAACGCGCGGCTGGCGACGCTCCTGGACGCCATCCGGGCCGCCGCCGCGGGTCAGGTGTGGGCCAACCGCGAGACCACCGCCCAGGTGATCGGACAGCTCGTCACCCCGGTCCAGGCTCGCGCCGACGGTGCCACGGCCTTGACCCGCCGGGAGTGGGAGGTCGTCGACGCGATCGCGACCGGGCTCACCAATCGCGCCGCCGCGCGCCGACTCGGGATCAGCGAGAAGACGGTCAAGACGCACCTCAACAACATCTTTGCCAAGACGCGGTTGCACAGTCGCTTCGCTCTCGCCCTCTGGGCCCAGGGGCAGGCCCAACCAAAGGCCTAGGCCGCTCGGAGCATCTTCCTCTCCACCCTTCGCTCGATTGAGCGATCCGTCCATGAAACCTACCTTGTGACAAAAGGGCGACATGCGATGTCGCTCTCCTGAGCATCTCGTGGAGGTCCCGCGACGCTCGAAGGAGGACCCGACGGATCTCCCCATGAGCCGCCAAGCTCGGACTACCCCCTGTGACTCGCGTCGCCGGCTTTCGTCAGAGGCCGTCACGAGCCGCTGCTCGTCGGGTCTCTTGGCGATGGGCCCAAATGCTCGTTCCACTGGCCGTTGAGAGCGGAGGAGAAAGGAGAGGACGATGAGGAGACTGTTCGCAATGACCGTAGTGGTGGCGGCAACTCTGGCGCTGGCAGGAGTCGCCGTGGCGGGCGTCGAGCAGCAGCTCGCGGCGTCCACACTGGACGTGGGGACCTGCCCGGAGGGCTTCGTCGGCGCGGGGTGTGTCACCGACCTCAAGCTCTCAGGTGGCTTTGTTGTCGGCACCATCACCGTCACCCAGGCCGGGGGCCTGGTGACGGTGACGATCTCCACGCCGGGTTGGCCGCTGGGCGCGACGGCGCTGTCGGTCACCGCCGGCGAGGAGAGCTGGGCGAACAACCACACGCTCGCCGAGCCGTACCCCGAGACGGATAGCTACAGCTTCGACGCCGTCGCCGTGTTCGGCGCTGGGGCGTGCCTCCACGTCGGCGTCTCGGCCACCCGCGCGGTCGTCCCGGACCTCGAAGGCTTCAGGGTCAGCCTGCCGGAGGTCGTCACGATCACCGGCTCGAACCCCGGGAGCCAGGGTGAGCCGAGCTACTGGGACATCCGCGTCATCGACAGGGGCAACGAGGCACTGCCAAACAACCCGGCGCCGGCCTCGCCGTACGACGGCTGGTGCGTGGACGTCGGCCGGACATGGAGCGGCGGAGCGACTTCGGCCAACGTGTACTCGTCGTACGAACCGCCGCCCCAGGAAGCCGTCGACCACCCCGAGAACATGGACCTGCTCGACTTCGTCCTCAACACCTTCCACCCCGGCGATTCCAGCTACTGCCAACCCGAGGATCCCCTGCAGCCACCGTTCTCCGACGGGTCGACGTACACCTACGGCGACATCCAGCTCGGGATGTGGTACCTGATCGACGACACGACGACCACGAACGGGCTCGGACCCAATTCGACCTGCCATGCGCGGTACATCCGCAACCAGGCGTTGGCCTGGCGTGTCGCGAACCCTGAACAGCCCTACGTCGCTCCTTGCGGCGGCGCCGTCGCCGTGCTCCTCGTTCCGACCGGCGCACAGCAAGTGATCGTCGCGCAGGTCACGGCGATCATGCTACCCACCTACTGCCCGGATCCGGCGACCGCCGAGGGATGCCTGACCTGCTGCACGCGGGGCGGCCTGCGCGTGACCAAGGACGTGAACATCATCCGCCACATCCCGACCACGACGACGTTCCAGATCTGCATCACCGGGCCGTCGTTCCCCACAACGCCCGACTGCAAGACGTTCACCGAAGGCCAGTCGGCCGTCTGGTCCGGCCTCGAAACGGGGGAGTACGCAATCAGCGAGAGCCCGACGGGGGAGGACGGCTGGACGGTCACCGTGGAACCGGCAAACGTGACGATCCAGGACGGTGCCGTCACCACGGCAACGGTGACCAACAACTTCATGGACTGCACGCTGACGCCCGGGTACTGGAAGACGCACTCGGAGTATGGGCCTGCGCCCTACGACGAGACCTGGGCACTACTCCCACCGAGTGGTGAGGACAGCCTCTTCTACCTCAGCGGGCAGACCTGGTACCAGGTCCTGTGGACGAATCCCTCGGGAGGGAACGCCTACTACATCCTGGCACACGCCTTCATCGCCGCCCGGCTGAACACGCTCGGCGGACTGACCTCGATCCCTGAGGTCGATACAGCCCTGGCCTGGTCCGAGACGTTCTTCACCTCCCACACCCCCAGCCAGCCGCTGCCGAAGCCGCTGCGGGCGCAGGCCATCGCTAACGCAACGATCCTCGACAACTTCAACAACGGTCTGATCGGGCCGGGGCACTGCGACTGACGGCCCCACGGCCGAATGGTCTTGACGGGCGGCGGGCTCCGGCCTGCCGCCCATTCCTTTGCCGGCCGCCGAAGTGAGCGTCCGCCACGCCCGCCCGGCGCGGTCCGGAGCCCGCTCCGACCTGACCCCACCCGCGCGACGGACTCGAGGCGCCGCCGGCCGGACCCACGAATGCCCCGCACCGAACCCGGGACGACCTGGCTGCGTAGGAGACCATGTGGCCGCTGTCTCAACTCCGTTGCCGGTGCCGGTCGTGTCGCCGGCGCCCGCCCCGGACAACGAACACCCAAAAGAGGAGGAGGAGATGAGAAGGACCGGTTTCGCGGCACGGTTAGCGGCGATGCTCGCCGCCCTGGTGTGCGCGACCGCAGTAAGCGCGCAGGACGCTGCGATCACCCGCAAGCTCGAAGGCTTCGATGCGTACATGCAGAAGGTCCTCAAGGACTGGAACGCTCCTGCGGTGGGCGTCGGCATCGTGGTCGGCGACAAGCTCGTCTTCGCCAGGGGGTACGGCTACCGCGACGTCGAGCACAAGCTGCCGTTCACGCCTGCCACGCTGGCTCCCATCGCCTCGAACACCAAGCTGTTCACCGCCGTGGCGTCAGGACTGCTGGTCAAGGAAGGCAAGCTCGACTGGGACCGACCCGTGCGCGAGGCCGTGCCCGCGATCCGCTTCTACAACGACGAGCTGAACGCCACCGTGACCCTGCGGGACATGCTCGCGCACCGCACCGGGATCACCCGCCACGACACCATCTGGTACAAGTCGGACTTCAGTCGTAAGCAGCTCTTCGACCGCGTCAGGTACCTCGAGCCCAAGGAGCCGCTGCGGCAGCTGTTCCTCTACAACAACATGATGTACGCCGCCGCCGGCTACATGATCGAGCTCGAGTCGGGGAAGACGTGGGAGGAGTTCGTGCGCACGCGGATCCTCCTTCCACTCGGCATGAGGTCCACCGTCTACACCATCGCTGAACTGGAGAAGGCGTCCGACCACGGCGTCCCCTTCACGGAGAAGCGCGACTCGTTCGAGCTCTACCGCATCCCTTACTACGAGGACACCGTCGGCGTCGCCCGGGCGGGGGGGATCGTCTCCAACATCGAGGACATGTCCCACTGGCTGATCGCCCTCATGAACGCCGGGGTGTACAACGGCTCCCAGGTGCTGCCGCCGGACGTGCTTAAGGCCACCCTCGAGCCGGCGATCGCCCTGCCCAACATCATGGGCGAGACGCGCGGCTTCTGGGAACTCCTCAACCCCGCGTACGGGATGGGGCGTTGGACCGCATCCTACCGGGGCCACCAGATCGCATACCACGGCGGCGACATCGATGGCTTCCACTCGCAGGTCTCCTACATGCCGCAGGAGAAGATCGGCGTGATCGTTTTCGTCATCGGCGACCACTGCGCGAGCCTGTACAACACGGTGAGCTACAACGTCTACGAGCGCTTGCTCGGGCTCAGCCAGACGCCGTGGAGCGAGCGGCTGCTCGAGGTCAGGCTCAAGGGCAAGAAGGCCAACGCCGAGGCGCGCACCAAGGCCGGTGGCGAGAAGGTGCCGAACACCACACCCTCGCACCCGATCCCGGCCTACGCGGGCGCATACGAGAACCCGGCTTATGGTGTTCTCACCATAGGAACGGACAAGGGGACGCTGACGTTCGACTTCCACAACATCAGGCTTCCGCTCGCTCACTTCCACTACGACCGTTTCGACACTCCCGACGACGAGCGCTACGGCATGTGGTCGGTCAATTTCCAGACCAATCCGCAGGGTGATGTCGAGCGCGCCGTGATGTCGCTCGACGAGGCCGAGGTCGCCTTCACCCGCAGGCCGGAAACGATCGACCCAGCCCTGCTGCCGAAGCTGGCCGGGACCTACGAGACGGAGACCGGAGCGAAGTTCCAGGTCGTGCTCAAGGAGGACGGCACTCTCGCCCTGGTCTTCCCCGGCCGGCCTGACGTCGCTCTCCTGCCCTACAAGGGCCTCGCCTTCAAGGTCAAGGAGTTTGCCGACGTCTCGTTCGAGTTCGTGGTCGAGAACGGCGAGGTGAAGGCGCTCAAGGAGCGCAGCCCGGCAGGAGAGTACGCCTTCACGCGCAAGTGACCCGCAAGGGAGCGGCCGCGCGCCGGTGACGCGGGTGGCAACCCTCGGCTACCGGCGCGCGCGCTCGATGTCGAGCCTGCCGAAGTCGAAGCCGACCCCGACGCCGCGGCCGGTGCCGGCCAGGGCCAGCGAGATCTCGCCCTTGGTGTACACGGCGGCCTCACCCGACTTGACGGCGCCGGCGGCGGCCTCGGCGGCGGCGTAGCTGCCGAGGACCTCCTGAATCGACCTCGCCCCGGAAAACTCGCCCTTGCCCTCGAGCACGTCCATCTTGCCGAAGGTCAGACCGCCGCCGTGCACGGCGAGCGTGACCGGCAGCCGTTGCCCGTTCGTGCACGTGATCGTGCCGCGCCCGTGCGCGGTCTTGTAGATGGCGGACCAGCCCTTGAGCGCGAACGTCATGTGGCATTTCGTGAGCGCGGGCTCGGCGGCGTGGGCCGAGGCGGCTGCCCAGGTGAGCGTCGCTGCGGCGACCAGCAGGCGGAGCGTGTTGCGAGACATGTGCACCTCCTTGGGGGGTTCCCCGGCGTACCGGTAGCGTTTCCTGGCGCAGCCGATCGGACGAGCGCGGCCCGCACCGGGAACATCGCAGAGAACCGAGAGCAGAACCCGCATCATTCCCCCTCACGCCGCCTGCCGGGTCCAGGCGTTTCCCGGCGTGGCCGCGTCCCTTTCGAGCGATCGCGACACCGTCGGGATCCGGGCTCCCTGGCCGTTCCCGTACCGCCCGGCTGACGGCCCTGGCGCAATCCCATGCAGGGGTGTATAATCAATTCTCCAGTCGGGATTTGCGCCACCGCGGCGCAGCCACCGACCTTGCCTCCGAGGCGCCCTTCCGCAAATCAGAGGTTCGACCCGAGCGGCGGAAGACCAACAGCCCTGCCAGGCAGGGTGCTACAGGAGGCTCTCATGGCGTCCAAGATCTACGTCGGTGGTTTGTCCTACTCAACAACGTCCGAAGGGCTGCGCCAGCATTTCTCGCAGTGCGGCACAGTGACCTCGGCAGAAGTCGTGACCGAGCGCGATTCGAGCCAGTCCCGCGGCTTCGGGTTCGTCGAGATGTCGACCGAGGCGGAGGCCCAGCAGGCGATCTCGCAGCTCAACGACCAGTCGCTCGACGGCCGCTCGCTGCGCGTCAACCTCGCCAAGGCCCGCACCGAGCGGTAGTCGCGACGACGATTGCAGGACAGCCCTGGCCGGGCGGCCCTTTCCGCCAGGCCAGGCTTTCTCCTGTGGGCCGTGGCTGCCGGGCGGCGGCGCGGCGCAACCGAAGGGAGCCCATCATGGTCATCTTCTGCACGACGTGTCGGTCCAGGCTCGTGAAGGCGGGGGCCGAGTGGCGCCACCGCGACGGCGCGCCGGCCGATGGCCACGCAGCCAAACCGCTTGC
>JBLMXF010000107.1:0-7492 GCA_050257595.1 Acidobacteriota bacterium
GGGCGAGCCAACGGCAGCTTCAGGGCATTCCGGGCGGGACCGTTTACACCCCGCGCGACCTCACCTCGAGGGTCTCGGATCTCCTGGCGCTGACCGCCGACATGGAGGGCGGCAAACCGTACGACGTGAAGGTGGTGCCGGTGGAGCCGGGCACGCGCGCGTCGTTGAGGGCTGACTTCGAGCTTGTCTTTTTCGCCACCTCCCACTGGGTCGAGACCCTCGGAAGCCGCCTCGACTGGCACCGCCGGCGGCTGCGTCCCGAGCTCGCCGGAGAGCCCGAGGAGGAGATCCGGCGCCGGCGAATCGCGGGCGGGACGATTACCGAGGACGTGGAAGTCCCACTCCTCGCCTATCTCGCCGACACGGGACCGGAGGTCTTCGACCGACAACCCGAGCTCCTGGCGGCCGAGGTCCTGGTGGTCGAGTGCACGTTCCTCCGACCCGCCGACCTCGAACGCGCCCGCCGCTTCGGTCACATGCACCTGCACGACCTGGTCGAGCTCGCGCCGCGCCTGGCCAACCGCCATCTGGTCGTCACGCACCTCTCGCGCCGCCACCGTCTGGGGGCCGGGACGGCAGGGATCCGCCGCGCTCTCGCGGGTCGGCTGGCGGGCGAGCTCCACACGCTCAACGTGGAGTGGGAGTAGACATTCGGGATCGCGGACCGGTCCTCCCGCTCGAGCGGCCGGCCCGCGACAGCGCGGAGCCCGAAAGTCAGGGGACGCGGTGTTCAGACACCGGGGTCGGAAAGCACGACCAACCGACGCTCCGCGGCCCGCCAGATCCGCCCCTCCTCCGCACCCTCCCGGCGTACGAGCGCGAGCGCGACACCACCGAGAGTGGGATGGAGCGCGAAACTGGTCAGCTCGCCACGCCGCTTCTCCTCGCCCTCGAGGACGAGGGACAGCGGGAGCTCGGGCACATCGGGGGGACCGTCGGTCTGGCTGAGCCGGACCAGGCAGCGGGTGGGATGACCATAGGTCTTCATCCTGGCGATCGTCTCCTGGCCGACGTAGCATCCCTTGGTGTACGAGATCGCCAGCCGCTCGAGGCCCACCTCGGGAGGCAGCACGGTCTCGGTAAGCTCGCGACCCCAGGCGGGCCATCCCACGCCGATGCGCGCCAGCTCCATCGCGGCATGCGAGATCTCGATACCGTCGCGGGCAGCCGCGGCGGCACGCACCGGGCCAAGTGCCTCGTCCGTCTCCGCCAGCGCGATCGCGCCGCGAAGGCCGAGGAACGTCTGGCCGAACCACCGCACGATGGGATCGCCCGCCGCCTGCCAGCCGCCGCCGGCCAGCCGGTCGGGGTCGGCGCCGCACGCCCGCGCGGTGTCGGGCCACCCCGGGCCCGCCACGAGGAGGCCGTGGTTCAAGCCCGCAGGCTGCAACCGGCTGCGGGAGAACGCGAGGTACTTCCCCAGGAACCCCTCGAGCTCCGCGGCACGACCCGGCGGCGCCAGCAGCAGCAGCCCGTCCTCGCTCCCGAAGACCGCCATGATCGCGCGGAACTGTCCCTTGGGGCCGAGCAGGAGAGCGAGCACTCCCCGGCCCGGCTCGAGGGTCTTCACTGCCTGCGTGACGACACGATCGAGGGTCTCCCTGGCATCTTTCCCGGTGAAGTGAAGAGGTCCGGGAAGAACGAGTGGCGCCCAGGCCACCCTCTCCTGGAGCGCGAGGAACTCGCCGGCGAGTGATCCCTCCCCTACCATACCCTCCGACTCCAACGCACCGCGGCACGCGCTGCTTCCCGGCCCGCGGCGTCGATCATGGCCTCGAGGCCGCCTCCAGCCGCCTTGAACAAGGAAGCCGAACGGCCTCGCCCCGCCGATGGCGGGCTCAGTCGACGAGCTTGTGCTCGATGGCGAACCGAACGAGTTCGACCCGGCTCCCCACCCCAAGCTTGTCCATCAGGTTGGCGCGATGTGTCTCGACCGTTCTGACGCCGATGCCGAGCTTGCCGGCCACCTGCTTGTTCGTGTGGCCTGCGGCCACCAGGCGGAGCACCTCGAGCTCGCGGGGAGTGAGGGTGCCGATCTTCGAGCCGCCCACCCTCACCGTCTCGCCAGACTGGGCGGCGAGGGTGCGAGTCATCGCCGGGTGGATGTACATGTCCCCTCGCGAGACCGCTCGCAGGGCACTGATGAGCTCGGACTCCGCGGCTCGCTTGACGACAAAGCCGGATGCCTCGGCGCGCAGGGTCTCCCGCAGCAGGCCGGGGTCCTCGTGGACGGTGAGGATCAGGACACGGACCGACGGGAGTCGCTCCTTGAGGCGCCTGGTCACCTCGACGCCCCCAGGTCCAGGCATGCTCATGTCGAGCAGGACGATGTCCGGCCTGAAACGCTCCGCGAGCGTGATGGCGGAGTCTCCGTCGGACGCTTCCGTGACGACCTCGAAGTCCGGCTCGCCGTTCAGCAGGGCGCGCAGTCCACCGCGCAAGACACCATGATCATCCGCGATCAGCACTCTCTTGGTCACGAGGGACCTCCACGAAGATCGAAGTGCCCTTCATTGGAGCGGTCTCGATCGAGACGCTGCCCCCCAGAATCTCGGCTTGCTCGGAGGCTTCCCAATCGAGGTGTGCCAGCCGCAGGCTCGGCGGCCTCGAGCCGAAGTTCCTGGCGGCTGGGTACGTGTCCGCGGTCAGGAAGGGCGGCGCGTTCGTCGCCCTCGAAGCGGACGACGGCCGCCGGCACGTCCTGGGCTATGTCCGGATCCAGAACTCCGGTCTCACCGAGAGCTCGGTGCTGACGTTCACCAACTTCATCCCATCCGGCCGCAGGTTCGCCCTGCTGATCAGCGCCGAGCGGCTCATCGACAAGGAGGAGACGGACGATCGGATGCTCGTCGGTGTCGGCATGCGGTTCTGAGACGCGAGTGCCCGCGCCGCGTGGGGTTCCGTGCCTGCCGCGGCGGCCGTTCGCCCAAGGCAGCGTGCCCGGGCGGAGCGTACCTCAGTGCGTCGAGCTGGCAGGATGGGATGGAAGGCGCATCTCATCCCGCGCCTGGATCGCCTGGGCGAGGTCGATCGGCGGCCGTGAAACCCGGTGGTCCTCCCCGCGCTCGGTCAACGGGCACTCACCGGCGAGCCGGTGCACGCAGTCGGCCACCCGCTGGGGCGTGCCCAGATCCGTCCATCCGCACGGTGGGACAGGCACCACACGCAGCTCGTCCTCGGCACGCTCCAGGATGGTCCGGGCGAAGTCGAGGCTCGGCAGAGCCTCGTAGACCTCTCCGAGGGGGGCTTCCCACCACGATCCCTGGGATATCGCGAACGCGAGGGCGAACCGCTCGACCAGCCACGGGAGACGCCGCTGAAACAGCGCCCAGAGCGTGTGGGCCGCGACCACGAAGGTGAATGTGTTCCACAGCGCCCCGGTCTCCATGAGCAGGCCGGCGAGCTTCTCGTCGGGTTTCTCCACGAACGACAGTACGCGGCTGGGCGGGCCGCCCGTCGCACCCACGGGGCGGATCCAACCGTACCCTGTGTCAGGACGGTCGGGATTGATGCCGAGCAAGAGGAGCTGGTCGGGTCTCTCTCCGACCACCCTCCTCGCGTCGCGCAGCGCCGTCAGGAAGGTCTTCTCATCGGCCACATAGTGGTCCGATGGCAGCACAGCAACGAGCGCGTCGCGGTCCCGGAGCCGCACATGCGCGAGTGGAAGCAGCAGCCCGCACGCGGTGCCCCGGTTGCACGGCTGGACGAGCACGTTGTGGGGCGGGAGGCCCACGACCTCGGGTTCCCACCACCGTCGGTGCGCCTCCGCAACCACCACCACTATGCGGTCGCGGTCTGCTACAGCCCGCGCTCGCTCAAGAGCGAGACCCAGAAGCGAGGGGCCGGCGCCGAACGAACAGAACTGTTTGGGCACGGCCGCGCCTGTGCCGTCTCCCGTCAACTCGTGCAGGCGCGTCCCGTCGCCCGCCGCCAGCACGATCGCCCACACATTCCGCCCCGCTCCCATGGTGCCCTCCTGAACCTCGGCCTACCCCTCCCGGCACCCGCGAGTCCAACCCTGAGGTGATCTTCTCCCCCCGGCGAGCGGACAGTTGCACGCTCGCCAAATGATCGATCGCGACACGTCAGCGGAAGCTATGCGAGCCGCGGCCTGGATGTCCCCCCGACGACCCTCCGCCTGATAGACAATATAGGGCGACACCGTCGCAATGCCAGTGAGCGTCGTCACCCGCCCGCGCCCGGCGCTGCACAGTGCGAGCGGCGATCGGTGCGAGATCCGTGATCTGGTTGTCCTGCTTACGGTCCAGTGACAGCGCCACGAGGCCTCAGGCGGCCCACCGGTCGGCGGACCGGGAGCCGAACCGCAATCCTGGCCTGCCGTCGGTCCGTTCTCAGTACGACTCCAGGTACTGCTCGCGCTCCCACTCGTGCACGACCGAGATGTAACGATGCCACTCTTCGCGCTTATTGCGGATGAAGTTCTCGAAGATGTGGTCGCCGAGGGTGGTACGCATGACCTTGTCCTTCTCGAGGTGGTCGAGGGCCTCGGCGAGGTTGCCCGGGAGTTGGCGAATGTGCAGGCGCCTCTTCTCGCGTTCCGACATCTCGAAGACGTTGCGGTTGACCGGCTCGCCGCAGTCGAGCCCACGGGCGATCCCGTCGAGGCCGGAGGCCAGCATCACCGCCATCGCTAGATAGGGGTTACAGGACGGATCGGGTACGCGGACCTCGCAGCGCGTGCCGACTCCGCGACGGGCCGGGACGCGGACCAGCGGCGAGCGGTTCTTCTCCGACCAGGCCACGTTGACCGGGGCCTCGTAACCGGGTACCAGCCGCTTGAAGGAGTTGACCAGCGGGTTGGTGACTGCCACGAAGGCGCGGGCGTGATCGAGGATGCCTGCGATGTACCCGCGCGCCACCTTGGAGAGCTGATAGGGACCCCGCGGGTCGAAGAAGGCGTTCGCGCCCTTGTCGGTGAAGAGGCTCTGGTGCGTGTGCATGCCGGAGCCGTTGACCCCGAAGATCGGCTTGGGCATGAAGGTCGCGTGAAGACCGAGGTCCATTGCGACCTTCTTGACCACGAAGCGGAAGGTGACAATGTTGTCGGCGGTGGTGACGGCGTCGGCGTAGCGGAAGTCGATCTCGTGTTGCCCCGGCGCCACCTCGTGGTGAGCCGCCTCGACCTCGAAACCCATCGCCTCCAGTACCTCGACGATGTTTCGGCGCGCCTCCTCCCCGAGGTCCACGGGCGTGAGGTCGAAGTAGCCGCCGACATCGTGAACCTCGTGATTCGGCTTGCCGGCATCGTCGCGCTTGAACAGGAAGAACTCGGCCTCCGGGCCGGCCATCATGGTCCATCCCTTCTTGCGCGCCTGGGCCACGATGCGTTTGAGCGTGAGGCGCGGGCAACCCGCGAAGGGGGTATCGTCGGGGTTGTAGATGTCGCAGATCAGCCGCCCGACCTTGCCGTAGGGAGTCGGCCACGGGTAGATGCGGAAGGTATCGAGGTCGGGCTTGAGCAGCATGTCCGACTCCTCGATGCGGGTGAAGCCCTCGATCGAGGAACCGTCGAACATGATCTGCCCGTCGAGCGCCTTGTCGAACTGGGACGCCGGCACCTCGACGTTCTTCACGATGCCGTCGATGTCCGTGAAGGTGAGCCGCATGAAGCGCACGCCTTCGGCCTTGCACCTGTCGAGGATCTTCTTCCCGTCCATGTGTCCTCCCTCGCTGCGCGAGTCTGCGCATTCTCACGCACGACAACTCGCTTGTCAAGCAGATCTCTGCAAACTGACACCCACTTCATGGCAGTTTTGCAGTTTTTGACATGTCAGCGCGTCGCCACGGCCTCCGCCTCGGTCGCCTCGTTCGCGCGGTCACGGAGGTCCCGGCCGGTGGCACCGCGACAGGTCCCTCAGGCCTCAACGGCACCCGCGGGCGGGGCTTCGAGCCACTCGGTCGCGTAGTCGGGCGTGTTCGGGATGACGCACAGGAACTCCACCTCCTCCACGCCCCGGTTCTCGTACCAGTGAGCGCAACCGGAGGGAATGAGGACGGCATCGCCGGTCCGGACCGTGCGCACCTCGTCGTCGAGGCCCAGCGTCATCTCTCCGCGGATCACGACCTGCTCGTGCTCGATCGTAGGGTGCCGGTGGGCCGGAATGCGCCCGCCCGGGGCCAGGAAGAACCTCCGCGTGATGAAGTTGGCAGCTCCCTGAGCCGGCCCGAGCAGTACCGCCATCCGCGCACCCCGCGCACGCCTGACCGCCGGCGCTTCGGTCTCACCTGGCGCCACCACCACTGCCGTCCCTCGACCACGCCTCATGCTCACCCCCGATCCGCGCCTGCTAGACTCCCGCCGGCACGGAGGCCATGATGCCCGACGATCGTAAGGTACTCCATGAATTCAAACGCAACGCCGAGGAGACGCTGCGGGTCTCGCTCTCCACATTCAAGGGCCGCACCTATGTCGACGTCCGCCTCTTCTACACCGACGACAACGGCGAGCTGGCACCAACGAAGAAAGGCGTCACCGTGACGCCCGAGCTGTGGGACGAGTTCAAGGCGGCCGTCGCGGCCGCCGAACAGGAGCTCCAGGACCGCAACCTCTGGCACCCGCACGGGGCCGGCGAGTAGGCACGCCGCATCGCTCCAGGGTCGCGTCCAGGCTCACCTGCCGCCTGACCCGCTCCGCCAGACCCGGTTCGGCTCGCCCTTCTCCCAGGGCGCATAGCTGCGGCAGAACGCAATGCGCTCCGCGAGCGTGGGGTGCGAATAGCGCCAGAAACGGATGAAGGGGCCGGGGTCGGGCAGCACCTTGGAATCCTCGGCGAAGGCGACGAACGCCCTGGCGCCGGCGTCGTTGAGCCTGGTCAGCTCGAGGGCGAAGATATCGGACTGGTGCTCGATCGTCCGGGAGTAGCCGTTGATCACCGGCGTCAACAGAAAGAAGAACACGGTCAGGACGAGAAGGAGCAGTGGCACCGCCGCCGGATCGGAGGCGTCGTCGAACCCCCACCTTCGCCCCCATCTCCTCGTTGCCCACTCGACGGCGTGCTGGCCCATCCAGAACACCGCGAACATCACGGCGAGGATGAAGCCGAGCCCCTTCCATACGTGGTGGAGGACGTAGTGGCCCATCTCGTGGGCCATGACGAAACGCAGCTCATCGTGATCCATCTTGGCGATGATGGTGTCCCATAAGACGATCCGCTTGGTCGGCCCGAGACCGTTGACGTACGCGTTCATCGTCTTCGTCTGCTTCGACCTGTCGACCTCGTACACGCGCCCGCCCTCGATCCCCGCCCGGTGGGCGAGGTCGAGCAGCTCGGTGCGCAGCTTCTCGTCGCGAAGGGGCTTGAAGTCGTTGAACATCGGGTCCAGGACGACGGGCGCAATCAGGACGAAGAAGATCGTCAGGGGGACGGCGCCGAGCCACAGCGCCAGCCACCACCGGCGGATGCGCCGGATGCCCGCAAGCGCGAGGGCGGTGACCGGCGCGCCGATCGCGACCCCGAGGAGCAGTTCCTTG
>JBLMXF010000108.1:0-7766 GCA_050257595.1 Acidobacteriota bacterium
ACCTCCGCCAGGACGTTGCCGTGACGGCCCGGTTGGAGGGTCGCGACCTGGGCAGCGCGATGGCGGAGATTCAGAAGGTGCTCTCTGGCGACCGTGCACTGGCGCCGGGGATGGTCGAGTACGGCGGGCTCTACCGGGAGCAACAGCAGTCGTTCCAGAACCTGCTCGGCGTGCTGGGCATGGCCGTCGTGCTTGTGTTCACGGTGCTGCTCGTCGAGTTCCGCTCCTTCCGGGAGCCGATCTCGATCGTGGCGGGAGCGGTCCTCGCCCTCGTGGGCACCGTGGCGGGCCTGTGGCTGACCGGGACGTCGCTCAACGTGGTGTCGTTCCTCGGGGCCATCATCGGCGTCGGCCTGGTGGCGAAGAACGGCATCCTCATGCTCGACTTCGTCGGCCACCTGCTGGCTGAGGGCCTGCCGCTCGAGGAGGCGCTCGTCCGGTCGGGGAGGCGGCGGCTCCGTCCGGTCCTCATGACGGTCCTGGCCGCCGCCCTCGGGATGCTGCCTCTCGCCTATGGCATCGGGTCGGGCGCCGACATGCTCAAGCCGCTCGCCATCGCGGTGATCGGGGCGCTGTGCATCTCGGTCCTTCTCTCGCTGGTGGCCACTCCGACTGTCTACCTGCTCCTTGCCCGACGGCGGCGAGTCGGGCCCAGCGAGGCCGATGGCGGCGCGGACTCCGCCGGTACCACGCCCGACGCGGCGCGGAATTAACGCCACCTGGGCCTGGTTGTCGGCGTGCAAAGGAGGCTCAAATGAAGAAGCTCCTCGTCCTCATCGCCATCGTGGCGGCGGTCACGGCGCTGGGAACCGTCGTGGTCTCGGCGGCGCCGGTCAAGGGACCGGCCCACGCGTCGCAGGCGAGCTCGGCGCCGCTGGTCGACATCAACTCGGCAACTGCGGCCCAGCTCAAGGCGCTCCCGGGGATAGGCGACGCCTACAGCGCCAAGATCATCGCCCACCGTCCGTACGCCAAGAAGGACCAGCTGGTGTCGATGGGAGTGATCCCCCAGAGCGAGTACAACAAGATCAAGGACAGGATCGTCGCCCATCAGGCGAAGTGACGGTCTCGAGCCGGTTGGTGGAGCACGCGCGGACGCGTGCCCCAGTCGGGACGAAGGAGGCGGGCCCGTCGCCCGCCTCGTGTCGCGTCTCCAGGATCCACCCGCGGAGCGCGGGATCGTGTCCCGTCAGTCGCCCATCATCGGCGAGTAGTCCGCGACCAGCGCCTCCATCGTCTCCCAGATATGCGAGACGTCATTGGCCATGATCACGAGGTCACGCTTCACCCCGTGAATGTCCTTGACGTGGCCGCGCAGCTTCGCCTCCGGCTGGAAGCCGAGCTTGCCGAAGGCCCGCTTGGCGCCCTCCTGGTTGTCGACCACCTCGGCGACCATCTTGTCGAGGCCGAGGTTGACGGCGTGGCGGACCAGCAGACGCGCGAGGGCGGTCCCGAGCCCGTTGCCCTGGAAGGCCCGGGCGACGACCACGCGGACCTCGCCAACGTGCACCGTCCAGCCATGAGCGCTGCGCGACAGCTCCGCATGGCCGACCACGGTTCCGTCGTGCTCGGCGATCAGCATGAACACGCGGGGATCGGAGAGGGTTGACAGGAAACGATCGACGGTCTCGGAGCGGGTGACGTCGTCCTGGAGGAAGAGACGGTCCTCTTCGGGGAGCGCGCGGAAGAACTCGAGCAGGCCTGGTCCGTCGTCGGCCGTCATGGGCCGGGCGGTCGCCCGCGTGCCGTTGCGGAGGGTGAGCTGTTCGGGGAATCTCTCGATCACGGCCACCTCCCTAGTTGAGCCGGGAGCGCTGCTCGACGCCGTACTCGTAGCCCTTGCGCAGCGCGCGCAGGTTGAGGTCCTCGGTGCCCTTGGGGACCGAGCCGAGCACGGCGCGCTCGACGGCCTCGAACGACAGCAGCCCGGTCACGCCGGTGAAGAAGCCCACCATGACGATGTTGAGCACGAGCCGTCGGCCGAGCTCCTCGGCGAAGCGTGTCGCAGGGATGCCGACGGCCCTGGCGCCCTCGGGCAGCCGGTCGTCGATGTTGATCAGCTCCTCCTCGTAGAGCACCAGCCCGCCCGGCTTGAGCTGCGGAGCGAACTGGGAGTAGGCGTCCGGCGACATCAGGATGAGCACGTCGGGGTGCTTCACGTAGGGGTAGCCGATCGGCTCGTCGGCGACCGTAACCTGGGCGCTGCATGCGCTCCCACGGGCCTCGGGTCCGAATGCCTGGATCAGGGTCGAGTGCTTGCCTGCGAAGATCGACGCGGCCTTTCCGATGATGTGACCGCAGAGGATCACACCCTGGCCGCCGAGGCCGCCCACGCGGATTTCAGTCTTGGCCATCGGTCACCCCATAGGGCTTGAAGCGCTCACCGAGCACCCGGGAGAGGTGCTCGTTCATCGAGTCGAGCCAGGTCGGCCGCTCGCGGTCGACGAACTTGCCCACCGCGATCTCGCCCTGGTAACCGAGGGCGACCTCCTTGGTGTCGACGCCGTTCTTGACCACGCTCTTCTCCTTGAAGTACTTGAGCTGGTCGACACCGTCGCCGAGGCGGTTGCGGCGCGAGTACAGGGTGGGGCAGGGCGAGAGCGCCTCGATGAAGACGAACCCCTTCTTCGAAAGTCCCTCCTTCATCGCCTTGGCGAGCTGCTTGACGTGGTAGACGGTCCACCGTGCGACGTAGACGGCGCCGCAGGCGTCGGCGAGGAAGGGGAGGTTGAAAGAGTTCTCGAAGTTGCCGTACGGCATGGTGGTCTGGATCGGGCCGAGCGGCGTGGTCGGCGCCACCTGGCCACCCGTCATGCCGTACGTGAAGTTGTTGACGCACACCACCATGAGGTCCATGTTGCGGCGGGCGGCGTGGACGAAGTGGTTGCCGCCGATGGCGAAGAGGTCACCGTCGCCGGAGTAGACCACCACCTTGAGCTCCGGGTTGGCGAGCTTGAGGCCGGTGGCGAAAGGGATCGCGCGGCCGTGGGTGGTGTGGAAGGAATCGAGGTTGAGGTAGCCGGCGACGCGCCCGGTGCAGCCGATCCCCGAGACGATGGCGATCTTGTCGAGGTTCATCCCCGACTCGGTCAGCGCGCGGGCGAAGCAGTTGAGGGACGTCCCAATCCCGCACCCGGGGCACCAGATGTGCGGCATGCGGTCCTGTCGCAGGTACGGCATGACCGGGTTGACGAGCCCGTACTCTTGTTCGAGGTCGACGTCACACGCGGCCAGGCTCATTGCGCAGCCTCCATGATCTTCTCGAGGATGACCTCGGGTTCATGCACCGTGCCTCCGGCGTGGGGGACGGAGATCACCTTCGCCCGCCCCGCCGCCGCCCGCTCGACCTCCAGGACCATCTGGCCCATGTTGAGCTCGGGCACCACGAACGCCTTCACGCGCGGAGCCAGGGCGACGATTTTGGAGATCGGGAACGGCCAGGCGATGATCAGCCGGAGGTGGCCGACCTTGATGCCCTGGCGGCGGGCGGCGTCGATGGCCGCCTGAGCGACCCGTGAGGTGATGCCGAACGAGACGACCACGACGTCCGCACCCTCAATGCCGTCCTCCCGCACCTCGATGAGCTTCTCGCGGTTGGAGCGGATCTTGTTCACGAGACGAGTGACCAGACGGTCTTGGGTCGGTGGATTCATCGCCGGGTAGCCGCGCTCGTCGTGGGTCAGGCCGGTGATGTGGATCCGGTAGCCGTCGCCGGCCTTGACCATCTCCGGCACCAGCCCGTCGTCGGTCTCGTAGGGCCGGTAATCGCCGGGCTTCTTGGTGGTCCAGCGCCGCTCGACCACCTCGATCTCCTCGGCCTTGGGAATCGCCACCCGCTCGGTCATGTGGCCGACGACCTCGTCCATCATGAAGAAGACCGGCACCCTGTACTCTTCGGCCAGGTTGAAGGCCTTGATCATCAGGTCGAAGCACTCCTGCGGCGAGTTGGGACAGAGCGCGATCGGCTCGTAGTCGCCGTGCGAGCCCCACTTGACCTGCATCATGTCGGCCTGGGCGGGCAGGGTTGGCAGTCCGGTCGACGGGCCGCCCCGCTGGACGTCGACGAAGACGCACGGGGTCTCGGTGATGGCGGCGAGCCCGATGTGCTCCATCATCAGCGACAGCCCCGGGCCCGAGGTCACGGTCATGACCTTCTTCCCCGCCCAGGCGCCGCCGAGGATCGCGATCGACGACGCGATCTCGTCCTCGAGCTGGATGAACACGCCGCCGACGAGCGGGATCCGCGACGCGAACCGCTCCACGACCTCGGTCGACGGGGTGATCGGGTAGCCGGCGACGAACCGGCAGCCGGCTGCCAAGGCGCCCTCACAGGCGGCATGGTCGCCGTCGATGAAGTGGACGCCGGTGAGAACTCCCTTGGGATCGGCGTGCAAGGCTCCCTCCTGTCCTGCAGTGATCTGGCGCCGAACGCGGGCCCTCAGGGCTGGGCCGGGACGGCAGCCGAGGCGACGGCGCTGGCCGCCGCGCGCTTCTCGATGTCCTTGAAGCGGATTCCATAGATCGCGAAGTCGGGGCAGTACAGACCGCAGAGATCGCACCCGGTGCACTCCTCAGGCCGCGCCAGCACCGGGAAGTGGTAGCCCTTGGCGTTGAAGTCGCGTGAGAACTCGATGCAGCGCGGGGGACAGAAGTCGATGCAGAAGGAGCAGCCCTTGCACACCTCGGTGCGGACGAAGACCGTCCCTTTGCCCCGCTTGACCGTCTCAGCCTCGCTCATGGCTTGATCCCCCCTTCACAGCAGCCGAACGGATGTTACGTCACTCGGCGCTGATCGGCAAGGCTTTGCGTCACGTGATCGCCACCGCTGTGCGATGGCTCAGCCGTCTGTGTGTACAACTTCTCACAAGAGGCTCGTGTCGGGGCGGCGACTCGAGGCCCCGGTGGCATCCTGGCCGGAGCGGCTCGGGCGGGCTCCGAGCTCGGCCGACCATGTATCATGGCGGCGTGGTCGTGATCTCGCGACGGGGTGGGAGCGGGAGCAGTGGGCACGATGGAGCGGGGGGGGACGTCGTGGCCCGGCGAGTCACGTCTCGGCAACGAGCGACAGGGACGACGCGGTGGGGGCCGGCGGTGGTCGCGGAACGGCGAGTGGACATCGCGTGAGGAAGGAGACCGTCTTGATGTTGAACCCGGAGGAGTGGACGGAGAAGTTCGTCGAGGTGATCGCGCACGCCTCTTCCCAGCTGCCGCCGGACGTGGTGGCGGCGCTGCGACGTGGCAGGGACGCCGAGGAGGGGGGCTCGCTGGCCCAGAAGGCGCTCGACACGGTGCTCAAGAACATCGAGCTGGCCAAAGGGGCCTGGCAGCCGATCTGCCAGGACACCGGCACGCCGCTGACGTGGATCCATCACCCGGTGGGAATGTCGACGCGGATGCTGACGGCGGCGTTCGAGGAGGCGGTACGGCGGGCGACCGGCAAGCAGCTCCTGCGCCCCAACGCGGTGGATCCCCTGACCGACAAGAACACCGGCAACGGCGCAGCTCCCGGCATCCCGACTGTGCACTGCGAGGAGTGGGACGACGAGACCGTCGAAGTCTGGCTCCTCCTCAAGGGCGGCGGGTGCGAGAACGTCGGCGCGCAGTACACCCTGCCCAACGGCAAGCTCAAGGCCGACCGCAACCTCGACGGCGTGCGGCGGTGCATCCTCGACGCCGTGCAGCAGGCGCAGGGCAAGGGGTGCGCGCCGGGAATCATCGGGGCCTGCTTCGGCGGCGACCGCGGCTCCAGCTTCCTTGAGTCGAAGCGGCAGCTCCTGCGGCGACTCGACGACCGCAACTCGATCCCCGAGCTCGACCGCATGGAGCAGGAGCTCCTCGCGCAGTCCAACCAGCTCGGCATCGGGCCCATGGGGTTCGGCGGCAAGACCACGGTGCTGGGCGTCAAGGTCGGCTACCTGGGCCGCTTGCCGGCGTCGTACTTCGTGTCCGTGTCGTACATGTGCTGGGCGAACCGCCGGGCCGGCGCGCGCATCAGCCCGGATGGGGGTGTGCAGTGGCTCAACTGACGCTTCCGTGCGACGAGAAGACGGTCCGCGGCCTCAAGGTGGGAGACTTCCTCGAGCTGTCGGGCCGGATCATCACCGGGCGCGACGCGGCCCACCACTGGCTGATCCACGCCTTCCGGGAGGAAGTCGCGCCGTACATGAAGGACTCGGTGATCTACCACGTCGGCCCGGTGGTCAAGAAGCACGAGGACGGGAGCTACTCGTTCGTGGCGGCGGGGCCGACCACCTCGGCGCGCGAGGAACCCTACCAGGCCGACGTGATCGGCAGGTACGGCCTGCGCGGCGTGATCGGCAAGGGCGGCATGGGCGCGAAGACTCTCGCCGGCCTCAAGGAGCATGGAGCCGTGTACCTCCACGCGGTCGGCGGCGCGGCCCAGCTGCTCGCCCAGGCCGTCAAGAAGGTCGAGACCGTCTTCCAGCTCAAGGAGTTCGGCGTGCCCGAGGCGCTCTGGGTGATCCGGGTCGAGGGCTTCCCCGTGGTGGTCACCATGGACAGTCACGGGAACTCCCTCCACGCCGAGGTCGAGAAGGCCTCGCGGGCCAAGCTGGACGCGCTCCTGGGCCTGGCCGTCTAGACGAGCCGGTCGCGGCGGCACGCGACACGCCGACCGGGCACAGGAGACCACGGCCGGGGGGGCCGTGTCATCATGCGCGGCATGACATGGTGGCAGGCAGTCGTCCTGGGCATCGTCGAGGGGATCACCGAATACCTGCCGGTCAGCTCGACCGGTCATCTCATCGTCGCCGAGCGGCTGATGAAGCTGGCGACCAGCCCGGCGTTCAACGCCTACACGGTGTGCATCCAGGCCGGCGCGATCGCGGCGGTCCTCGGCCTCTACCTCGGCCGGGTCCGCCAGATGGTCATGGGTGTCCTGGGGCGCGACCGTGAGGGGCTGCAGCTCGTCCGCAACATCGCGGTGGGGTTTCTCCCTGCCGCGGTGACCGGACTGCTGCTGGGCTCGCTCATCGAGCGTTACCTTTTCGGCCTCTGGCCCGTGGTCGCCTCGTGGCTCGTCGGCGGGGTGGTGATCCTGCTCGTGGCCCGCCGTTTCTCCGGGCCCTCCAGCGTTGGCGTCACCCTCGAAGGGATGGGCTGGTCGGCCGCGCTCGTCATCGGTGTCGCGCAGTGCGTGGCGATGTGGCCGGGCACCAGCCGTAGCCTGGTGACCATCCTGGCCGCGCTCCTTCTTGGCCTTTCCCTCGACGCCGCAGTGGAGTTCAGCTTCCTGCTCGGCGTCGTCACTCTGACGGCTGCGACCGGCTACGAGGCGCTCAAGTCCGGCACCGCGATGGTCCACACCATCGGCTGGGGAAACATCGCGATCGGCTTCGTGACCGCCGCGCTCTTCGCAGCGTTGGCCGTGAAGTGGATGGTCGGCTACCTGCGCCGCCACGGGCTCCAACTCTTCGGGTACTACCGTCTCGCCATCGGCCTCGCCGCCGCGGCGCTGCTCGTGGCCGGCATCCTGCGCGACTGACCCGCCGCCGGAGCTCGCCCTCGCCACTCCGGCCTGCGGCGGGCGTGGACCTCCGGCCTTGAGCGGGGTAGGTAGGCACGTCGCTTGGCTGGGTGGGGGAGTGGGGGGAAGCTGTCGACTTTCAGCTGTGAGCTGCTTTTCCTTGCCCCCGGGGTTGCGCCGCGGTGCTCGCCGGCACGCCCCCACGTGCCGGCGTCGCAGGCGCCTGCGCGTGCGACCGGGCAGGCCGGACCGGCGGGCGGAGCCTCGCGGTTCCACGTCC
>JBLMXF010000109.1:0-13162 GCA_050257595.1 Acidobacteriota bacterium
CCGACATCCTCGCCATCCCGGTCGGCACCGTGATGTCGAGGCTGTACCGCGGCCGTCGCCTGCTCGAGCGAGCCCTGCTCTCCTACGGCGTCCGCTACAACTACCTCCGCCACCGCCCCCACCGCCTCCGCTCCGAAAACCTCGACGTCGACGAGTTCTTCGGGAAGCAAGGTGCCGCCGAGGATTCGCCAGCGGTCGTGCACTGACCGCCACCCACATGGCCTGATCGTCGCTGCCTCGGCGTCCCCGGGAGGTGATGTGCGGTGAACGCTGCATCCGGCGTGCGGTCACCGCGACATGCGCGAACCGGAGGCGCCTCTCGACCCCGCGGGACGACGGTCAGAGCCAGAAGATGCCGCCTCCGATCGGCCGAGGGTGAGGTGACGCTGCGGTCTCGGAGGCCGCAGCGATCTGTGTATGATCAGCGTCGTGCGCCGGCTCTTCTTCGCCGCATCTGCAGCTGTCGTCGCGATCGGTCTCCCCGCCCAGAACGCTTCCGCGGTAGAGGAGCCGCAGCACCGCCCTCGGGTGTGCCTGGTGCTCTCCGGCGGTGGCGCGCTCGGGATTGCCCACATCGGCGTCCTGAAGGTGCTCGAGGAGCTGCGTGTTCCGGTCGACTGCGTGGTCGGGACCTCGATGGGTGCGATCATCGGCGGCCTGTACGCCGCCGGATACTCGCCCCAGGAACTGGAGCGACTCACCACGAGCCTCCCATGGCACGAGATCCTGGCCGATCGACCGGACCGCCGCCGTCTTCCCTTTCGGCGCAAGGTGGACGACCTCACGTACCTGACACGCTGGGAGCTGGGTTACTCGGACGGACGGCTGCGCATGCCGGCCGGGGTGATCGCCGGTCAGAACCTCGGCGTGGAGCTGCGCGTACTCGGCCTGCGTGCCGCCGGCATCACCGACTTCGATCGCCTGCCTCTGCCTTTTCGCGCCGTCGCAACGGACCTCGGCACCGGTGAGATGGTGGCCCTCGACCATGGTGACCTCGCCACCGCGCTGCGCGCCAGCATGGCCGTGCCCGGTGTGTTCGCCCCAGTCGAGGTTGACGGTCGGACGCTCATCGACGGTGGTATCGTGGCCAACCTGCCGGTTGGTGTCGCTCGCTCCATGGGCGCCGATGTCGTGATCGCCGTCGACCTCGGCCAGCCGCTTACCAGTGAGAGACCGCCGGACACGATTGCCGGGATCGTTCAGCGGACGACCCAGTTCCTCACGCGGCTGAACGTGCAGCGCGAGCTCGCGGGAGTCGACATCCTCATCCGCCCGGACGTGCGGCAGTGGGGCCTGCTCGACTTCCGTGCCGCCAGCGAGATCCTCCCCCGCGGTTCCGAGGCCGCGAACGCAAGCGCTGCGGCACTCCGAAGACTCGCCGTCACGCCGGGGGAATGGGAAGCGTTCCTTCGCACGCAGCGGCGCAGGACGCCCACCCTGCACGTCGCGACGGTCGTCGTCGATCCCGGGCTTCGCCTGTACGCCGACGAGGTCATCGGCCAGATCCGGACACGGCCCGGCCGCGATCTCGACGTGCCCACCCTCCGCAACGACCTGCTCCGGGTCTGGGAGCTCGGGGAGTTCGTGACCGCCGATTTCACTCTCTTGCCGCAAGGAGACGCCTGGGTCCTGACCCTCGTGGCCCACCCGAAACCATGGGGGCCCAACTTCCTGCGCTTCGGACTTTCCGCGTCGAGCGATCTCGAGGGCACGAGCCAGTTCAACGCGCTGGCGGCATTCACCATGACGAACCTGAACCGCGGGGGTGCCGAGCTGAAGGCCGCAGCGCAGATCGGTCAGGATCCCATCGGACAGGTCGAGCTCTACCAGCCCGTCGGGGGCTCCCGCGTACCATTCGTGTCCGCAGCCGCGTACACGAGCGTGCACAAGGCCCAGATCCCGATCAACTCCGCCGTGGAACAGTACCGTTTCTCGATCGTGCGAGGCTCACTCGACGTCGGTCTCGCTCTCGGCCGTTACGGGGAGCTGCGGCTCGGCATCCGCAGAGACCAGACAGCCGGCCGCGCGACCACTCACGACTCCGGCCATCCCCCCCGATATGACCAGAGCGATGCAGGGGTTCGCTTCAACGTCCTGATCGACCAGCTCGACTCGGTGAACTTCCCCCACAAGGGCTGTCTGGCGGTGGCCGAGGTGTTCAGCTCGAGTTCATCGCTGGGCGCGGACGAGAGGTACCGACGTCTCGACCTCAGCCTTGTCGGCGCTGCCACCCTGCGCCGCCACACCCTGATCGGTCTCGTCCACGGGTCATCGGCACTCGGCGGCACGCTACCGGCGGCAGAGCGCGTCCAGCTCGGGGGCCTGTTCAACCTCTCCGGCCTGCCCCCTGGAGAGGTCACCGGGTCCTATGGGGGCGTCGCTGCGCTGATCTACCTCTATCGCCTCGGGAGACTCTCGACCCTCGGCGAGGGAATCTACCTCGGCACCTCGCTCGAGGCGGGCAACGCGTGGGAGACGCCGCAACAGGCCTCTCTCTCCGACCTGCGCTACTCGTGGACGCTCATGTTCGGCGCCGATACCATCCTGGGGCCTCTCTATCTCGGTCACGGCGTCACCTCCGGGGGAAAGGACTCCTTCTACCTCCTGCTCGGCCGAACGTTCTGATCCGCCACGACGCCGCGCTCCAACACGCGTCATCTCTGGCACAGCGAGCAGTTGGGCCATGGACCGCAGCGCGCTCGCGCAATCGGCCACCCGAGGGGCCACGCGCGACCACCTCAGTCCGCCGCCGGCAATGCACCACACGGCGAGGCATGGGGCCGAAATTCCCCGGGTCGTGCCATTCAGACGGGCTAATCGCCCGGTAGACCCGAGGGCAAGCCGTGGGGGAAGGTCAACAACTGGCATGGAGTATGCGTAAGAGGGGGTAGGGAGTGATACGGGAAAGCGAGAGCCAGGGGCCAGCCATGAAACACACCAACACAAACCACGCATTCGACCTACCTCAGAGCTGTCCTCCCACGGCCCACCAACGACACCCCTGACTTGCCCCTTCCCATCTGAAACCGCGACCGCCGGCACCACCGGCGGTCTTCGGTTTCTTGGCTCGCGATCCCTGTGACAGGCAAGGGGACAACGATCGCGGCGCGGTCGTGGACCGCGTCCCGGAGGATGACGAGGCTGACGGCGCCCACCCGGTAGCCGCCTCCGTGGTGCTCCCACGCCAGGTCCCTCCCATGCGGCGGCGGTATCATCCGCTCGGTCGGTGAGGGCTCACTCCGACCCTTCGTCCATCCGGGAGGGATCGCATGAAGCGAATCGATGGTATTGGCCACCTGTCGCTCGTCCTCACCGTCATCGCGGTATCGTTCGCCGGGGCCGCGACGGCCCAGACCGTGCCGACACCCCCGATCAGCTATCCCGACCTCCCGAGTGAGATCCCGTCCCGCTTCGAGCCGGTCACCGAGAGCTTCGACTACGTCACGCGCGACGTCATGATCCCGATGCGCGACGGAGTGCGGCTGCACACGGTCATCCTGGTGCCGCGGGGCGCCAACGATGCTCCCGTGCTGCTCACGCGCACACCTTACGACGCCGCCGCAATGACCCACCGCTCGCACAGCGCGCATCTCGCTGCGGCCCTGGAGGGTTACGACAACGCCACGGACGTGATCGTCGAGGGCGGCTACATCCGCGTGGTCCAGGACATCAGAGGCAAGTACGGCTCCGAAGGCGACTACGTGATGAACAGGCCGATGCGCGGTCCCCAGAACCCGACGCCAGTCGACGAGGCGACCGACGCCTACGACACCATCGACTGGCTGGTCAAGAACGTACCGGAGAGCAACGGCAGGGTGGGCATCCTGGGCATCTCCTACGACGGTTTTCTGGCTCTGACGGCGCTCGTCGGCCCCCACCCGGCGCTCAAGGTGGCCGTGCCGATGAACCCCATGGTGGACGGATGGATGGGCGACGACTGGTTCCACAACGGTGCATTCCGCCAGCCCAACATGCCGTACATCTACGACCAGGAGGCCACCCGCGACTCGAAGGTCACGTGGTGGACCGGTCACTATGACGACTATGAGACGTACCTCGACGCGGGATCCGCGGGAGAGCTCGGCCGCCGGCGCGGGCTCGAGCAGGTCGGCTTCTGGCGCAAGCTTCTCGCGCACCCGAGCTACGACGCCTTCTGGCGTGATCAAGCGATGGACCGCGTCCTCGCGGCGCAGCCGCTCCAGGTGCCGGTGATGCTCGTCGACAGCCTGTGGGACCAGGAAGACATCTATGGCGCTCTCGCGGTGTATCGGGCGATCAAGCCCAAGGACACCGCCAACGACAAGGTGTTCCTCGTCATGGGACCCTGGCACCACGGCCAGGAGATTCACGACGGCAGCACGCTCGGCGCGCTGCGCTTCGGGAGTGACACCGGGCTCTACTTCAGGCAGCGGATCCTCCGGCCGTTCGTCGACGAGTATCTGAAGGACGGGGCGCCCAAGGCCGATGTGGCGCCGGTCACAGCGTTCGAGACGGGGACCAACGTCTGGCGCCGACTGCCGGCGTGGCCGGAGGGCTGCGCGAGTGGGTGCACGGTGACGCCGACGCCGCTCTATCTCGACGCGGGCCTGAAGCTGAGCTTTAGCGGGCCGCAGGCCGGCGATACGGCATTCACCGAGTACGTCTCCGACCCAGCCAAGCCCGTGCCCTTCCTGCCCCGGCCCATTCGAGCGGTCGGAAGCTCGTGGGCGCAGTGGCTCGTGACCGACCAGCGGGAGGCGTCCTGCCGTCCCGACGTGCTCGCGTTCGTTTCGGACACGCTGACCGCCCCGATCAAGATCGCCGGTCAGCCGATCGCCGAGCTCGTCGCGTCGACGAGCGGCACCGATTCCGACTGGGTGGTCAAGCTCATCGACGTCTACCCGGCCGAGGTGGGGGACCAGCCGGAGCTGGGCGGCTTTCAGCTCATGGTCTCGGCCGACATCTTCCGGGCTCGCTATCGCACGAGTCTGGAGACTCCCACGCCCGTCGCCTCCAACGAGCCCCTGCCGTACCGATTCGCACTGCCCACGGCGAACCACGTCTTCTTGCCGGGCCATCGCATTATGGTGCAGATCCAGTCGAGCTGGTTTCCGCTCTACGACCGAAACCCGCAGACCTTCGTGCCAAACATCTTCTGGGCCAAGCCGGACGACTACCGCCGAGCCACTCAGCGGATCTACCACACGCCAGGCCGGGCCAGCCTCGTCGAACTCCCCCTCGTCGTGAGCCCCTGACGTGACCCCGGCGCCGGGCGACCGCGATCATGCCGCACAAAGGGCACTGGCGCCGGTCGTGCCACCAGCGTGGAGTCGCGCTCGGCGTGGAGGCGCCACGCCATGATCCGCGCCGTCCCCGACGCGACGTGGCTCGACGCGTTCCCTGTCGTCTCGCAGTGCGTCTGCCGGCGACCCGCACCCAGCGGGTCTCCCGCGCGCGGTCGAGAACCGAGTACGCGAAGGCGGCTCGCGTGCGGCGCAGCGCAGTTCGACCCGTCGGCGTAACGGAGCGTCATTACACCTTGTGAATACAAGTATGAGAGCGTAATTGAACCTTGTGCGCACAAGTTGGAGCGTGGTTTCGGCTCATATAACGCTCCTCCGCCGTCGCATCGGCCACCGGCGAGTGGACGCGGCGGAAGTCGCTCGAACCCTGTGGGTGTTGGCACCTCGGCGAGTCACCATGAGCCGCGTAGATCGCTCCCGGCGATCCTCCGCACCTTCGGCATCGGCCCTTCTGATCGAGGCGGCGGCCCCTGTCCCGCGGTTGACGTGCCCGGTCAGGGCCGACTCCACGACCATTCCAAGGTCCTGACCCAAGGAGACTTGGCTAGCTCGCGCGGAAGCGGATTCCGCGCCCGGACCGACGACTGTGGCAGCCGCCAAGCCGACGCACCAACGGTGTCAACCACCGATCGCGAGCGCTCGGGGCGACCATTCGTGGCCCTCGTTTCGAGTCTCGCTTCTCGGCCGGCCGAGTCGATATTGTCACGATTTCGTCACTGAATCTCGCTTGCAATAGGGTGCTAGAATACCGTCCAGGTTTTGCGAGCGAAAGGAGGGGTAAATGTCGATGAGAATTCCGTCGTTCCTCTGGCTCGGTTGCGCCGTCCTGGCGGTCGCAGCCACGAGCCCCGCGGTCGCGCAGCAGACCGCGGCAGGGCAGGTCAACAAGGTCGCGCTGCTCCAACCGCTCCCGGGGTCCTCTGGTGCGAGCAGCGAGGCCGCCGCAGCACCGGGCGATACCTCCTCTCAAGATCTCAAGAAGGCGGTCGAGGAGGCCGCGCCGGTCAAGGTGGGCGGGAAGGAGCGCCTGACGATCAAGGGATTCGTCAGTGCGACCTTCTTCGCGCAGGATCAGTCGTTCTCCTTTGGGAACGGGCAGAACGCCCAGTGGCCGGAGACCTCGAACACGACCAACAAGTGGTTCTCCGGCGGTGACGTGCGGAACACCCGCCTGACGCTCGACTTCAGCGGGCCGGAGGTGGCCGACGGCTGGAAGGTCGGCGCCTTGGTCGAAGGCGACTTCTTCGGCGGCTACAACGGCACAGGAGCATTCAGTCACCAGCAGGCCGTCGGTCGTCTCCGCCTCGCCTACGCGGACCTGACCAAGGGCGGGACGACGCTGCGCATCGGACAGTTCTGGTCACCGCTGTTCGGCGAGGTGCCGGAGTCGCTGTCCCACATTGCCTTTCCGCTGGGCTACGGGTCCGCCGGCATGGTCGGCTGGCGCTTCCCCGGCGTCTTCCTCTACCAACAGCTCTCGCAAAAGAACTCGAAGACCAAGATCCAGCTCGATCTTGCCGCTTTCGAGGGATCGTGGAACGGTCCGGGCAGCCCGATCTCCAACCTCTCCGCCGGCAGCGTGGGCTTCCGGCCTCAGGTCGAGGGGAAGCTCAACTTCATGGGCAAGACCGCGGGCGGCAACGCGTGGAAGCTCTACGTTGCGGGCCACTGGGATCAGAAGGACCTCAGCGGCGTCGGCGGTGGCGCTCCCACTCCGCTCGAGACAACGATCACCGGTACCGGAGTTGAGGTCGGTGGCAGCTACAAGGTGGGCGGCTTCCTGATCCACGGGAACGTCTACACCACCAAGGGTGCCGGCCAGCAGTTCGCCGCGATCACGCAGTTCGGCGACATCAAGGACACCGGCGGCTGGCTGCAGCTCGGCTACGACATCACGAAGCGCTGGAGCGTCTACGGCTTCTGCGGGATGGTGGACGCGAACAAGGACGACGTCCTCAAGTGGGTGGGGGCAAACGGCCGGATCAAAAACCAGCAGGGCGTGGTCATGCTCGAGTGGTCGTTGGGTCAGTACCAGCTCGGGTTGGAGTACCTCCACGACGAGGTCAAGGTCGGTGCCGCCGAGACCAAGGTGAAAGGCAACCAGATCGCGCTGAGCGCCAGATACTTCTTCTAGCGGGTGCACCATGACGAGGCCGCGCCGGCAGTGTCATAGCGGGCCATCCTCGAGTGGTTGTCGTGGCCGGCGCGAACCGCGGATAAGAGGCAATCCGGGAGCCTAGGCTCCAGGCGTCACGCACAAAAGGGGCTCGCCCTGCACCGGGGGGCGAGCCCCTTGCTGTCGTAAGGGCCAGGCCGATTTTCCCCCACGGCCTTGGCGGGTCTGGGGCGCGACCCCGAGCCGGGTACCGGTGAACCCGGTGCGGACCGGGGAAACAGCGAAGGGCGAGACGTCGGGAGGGTGCGCCCGCCCCTCGCGGGCGGGGTCACGCTAGACGAAGATCTCCCCGGACAGGCGGCGCAGCATGTCCACCCCGCGGATCTCGGACTCGAAGAGCGGCACGATCGCGCGGACGGCGCCGTCGAACTTCTGCCAGATAGTCTCCATGTGCTCCTGCTGCATCGCCACCCGGTTCTTCACGAAGTCGGCCGCGTCGGCCCCGACCAGGGCACGGTCGATGAGCATGTTGACGATCACCCCTCCGACGGGGATGCCGAAATCGTGGAACCACTGGATAAACCGGGTGATCACCGCGATCGGGAGCGCCTCGGGGAGCGTCACGAAGAAGAACGACGTCTTGGCCGGATCGGTGAGCAGCACGCGCGCCTGCTCCATCCTGTCCCGGAAGGAAAGGAGGTAGACCATGAGCGGATCCTCCTCCTTTTTCTTCGTGAACGAGAGCATCTCTCGGAGCGTCTTGGCCTCCTCGCGGCTCTTGAGCATCTTGTTGACCCACATGGAGTACACCTTCGACATACCGAGCAGGCGACGGGCGTTGGCGGTCGGCGCGGTATCGAAAACATACACGTCGTACTCGTTCTTCAACATCAGGCCGATCATGTTCTCGAACATCGCCGACTCCTCGAACGCCGGGTTCATCGTGGCTGACTCGACGAAGTCCTCGGCCTTCGTGGAGATGTCGGCAAACTTGAGGAACCACTGGATCTTCTCGCGGATCTCGAGCTTGCTCCGCTCGATCGTGTCCTTGGTGTCGATCTCGTACGCCCATAGGTTGGGCACGCCGTTGACCGGCGTGTGGGCGCCGAGTACGTTCTGACCGAGGAGGTTCGACAGGCTGTGCACCGGGTTCGTGGAGGCGAGCATCGTGCGGCGGCCCTGCTGCGCGTGCCACATCGCCGTGGCCGCGGCGAAAACGGTCTTGCCGACTCCGCCCTTGCCCCCGAAGAAGATGAACTTCAGGTCGGCGTGCTCCCCGAGGTAGCCGCGCATGGACTTCTCGATATGCCCCATGGCCATCCTCCCGTCGTCTCTCAGGCTCAGCTGCTGCCGTACATGATTCCCGCGAGCTTCTCGATCATCGACAACCCGGTCACGTCGCGCTCCAGCTCCGGGACCGAAGCGAGGACCTGCTTGCCGAACGTTGAGTCGATCGCGGCCAGGTACTTGTCTTGCATCGTGATGCGATTGCGCAGGTAGTCGGGGATGTTCTGCTGCATGAGGCCATGGGGGATGACACGGTTCACCACATACCCGCCGATCGGAACATCAAACTGCGCGAACAGGGTCGCGGCCTTCTCGGTGTCCCGGATGATCATGTCCTCGGGCGTGATGACGAAGAAGAACGCGGTCTTGTTCTTGTCGGTGAGGATCGACGAGGAGGCGTTGATGCGGCCCTTGATGTACTGAAGCTCGGCCAGGATCTGGTCCTGCTCGGTGTCCTTCTCATGCCGGAGACGGCTCACCATCTCCTCGTACTCGCGCATCTGCTCCCGCAGGTGCGTGACCTTGTTGATCCACTCATCGTAGACCTTGGCCATCGAGAGGTAGTAGAGCGCGTGGCCGAGCGGGACGAGGTCGTAGATGTAGTAGTCGTAATCGCTCTGGATCACGACGTCGACCACGGCATCGAAGATCGCGCTTTCCTCCATCGCCGGCTCGGCGCTGGCCGCCTGGATGTAGTTCTCGATCTCCTCCGGAACGGCTTCGAGGCCGTACAGGTCGAGGATCTTCTTGCGGATCTCGCCCTGGTACTGCTTGATGTGGCTGTCGGCGTCGATCTCCTGCGCCCAGAGGTTCTCCATGATCTTCACAGGGCCCTTGCCGAAGATGTCCCGCTGGAAGATGTCGGTGAGCGAGGCTTGTGGGTCGACGGAGAAGACCAGCACCTTCTTCCCGCTCTGAGCCAGCCAGAACGCGGTCGCCGCGGAGAACGTCGTCTTGCCTAGGCCGCCCTTGCCGCCGAACATGATGTAGCGGCGGTCAGGGTTGTTCTGGAAAACCTCTCTCAGCCCCATGTGCGTGTCCTCCGAGTCCTGGTCTTGGGTCCGCGAGTCGCGCTAGAACATTGCATCGGAGACGTCCTTCTCGCGAAGCATGCGGCGTTTCCACGTGGCGATCTGCGGCACCACGTAGGGGAGAAGTCGCAGGCTGTAGTACGGCGGGAGGATCGGCACACCCAGGAGATCCCCCATGGTGATGAGAATGAAAAGGTGCTCCATCGAGGCGCGGGTGCGGAGAGCCGCCCGGCTCATGTCGTGAGCAGCCATCCCGTAGATGGTCTGTCTCAGGCCGCTCCACATGCCTTTCAGACCGCCCGTCTTCTTGCTTTCCTCGTCTGGCATCGCTACCTCCTCAGCCGTTCCGCAACCGGTTCTTCGTCATAGTCCATGCAGGTGGTACTCATGATCGTCGCCGAGCTCGCGCTCGCGCAGTACAGTCCGCTTCCACGTCTGGACCTGAGGAAAAACGTAGGGGAGAAGGCGGAGCCCATAGTACGGCGGCAGGATTGGAACCCCGATCATGTCCCCGAACGACACCAGCATGAACAGCGTTTCCATGGACGCGCGAAGCTCGATCGCCTGCTGGGCGATCTCGTACCCAGTCATCCCATAGACGAACTGGTGAATGGCCTGCTTCCAGGTGCCCTTGTCGGTCAGGACTCCGCCCCCAATTCCCGCAGCCCCGGGTTCCCTCCCCGTGCCGTAACAGTCTACATGCTAGCATCGCGGCGGATTCCCGGTCCCGGGGGTTACGACACCAACTTTCGCTGATCGGGGCCGGATCGAGCGGCGCTGGAGGCCCTGGATGATCACCGTTTTGACGCTGAGCGCCCTCCTCGTGGTGGGATGGTTTGCGGTCGGCACGATCTGGAACGTACGCAAGGGGTCGGCGGTGATGGCATGGATGCACGGCGGCCTTCCGCTGATGGGTGAGCGAACCACCGTCCGCTGGCTCGGCTCTAACACGGTCGAGATGGTCATCCAGCATGCCAACCCGCCATTCGAGAGGGTGGCTGTCGTGGTGTTCCTCGAGCCTCGCGACGTTCCCTGGATGTGGGCGCTGAGCCGACGGCATGGGCGGCGCGACACCCTCATCGTGCGGGGCAGCTTGCGGGCCGCACCCCGGAACGACCTCGAGGTGCTCGACCCGACAAGCTGGTCGGGCCGTGATGCGCTCCGCCGGCTGGCCTCCGAAGACTGGCTGGTCCGCGACGCGACCTCGCCTGGAGGACTGGCGGTCTACCACAAGACCCCGGCAGCGCTCGTCCTGGGCGACGCACTCATCGAGAGGGCGGCGGGCGCCGGAGTCACCCTGCGGCGGCTCTCGCTCCGCCGCAGCGAACGGGCTTTCCAGCTGCACATTCAGCTTCCCTCGAAGACGGCAAGCGCGGGCGATCTCTTCCGAGCGATTCACGCGCTCGCCGACAACGCCGCCTGACCAACGACGCACCACATCCGTCTCGGTCCGCGCCGGAGCTTACGAACGCGCCTCCTTCGGCTCGAGCGCGGCAGGCTGGGCGCCATAGCGCCGGTACGCCTTCAGCCCGTCCCACCCGATCAGCAGCGCAGCCACGATGAGCAGGACCGCAACGGCGATCATGGCCCAGGCTCCTGCCACGGGCAACGTGCCCGTCTGCGCGTTCGAAGCGATGGTCACATACAGGTTCCGAGCGGTGACCAGGGTGGCGAAGATCGTCGTGATGTACATGAAGAGCATGGGGATGAGAGCCCAGGTCGTCTTGCGCTTTTCCGACCTCAGCCAGACCGTGACCACGAGCAGGCTCAACGACGCGAGGAGCTGGTTCGACGCGCCGAAGAGCTGCCACAGGTACACCCACGTGCCGGTGAGGACGAGGGCGATCGTCAGGATCATCGAGATCAGCGTGGACACGTGCATGTTCCGCACGGGTGGAATCGCGTCGCCCACCCACTCGGTGAGGGTCACGCGCATGACGCGGAAGACGAGCTGAGTGACCGTAAGCACGATGAGGACGAAGGCACCGAACCCGAGGGCGGTCCCGAAGATCTCGGGTATGGCGCCGAACGTCCCCGCGTAGACGAGCTTGCCTACACCAGCGGCGAAACGCCCGCCGCCGCCCCCCACGCCCGCGATCGAGACCGCGACCAGGGAGAGGAGCGCCAGCGTGTACTCGCCGAACATCGAGCCGGCACCCACCGGAAGCCCGTCGGTCTCATACTCGAGCTGGCGCGCCGTGCCGACAGAACCGATCAGCGCGTGCCAGCCAGAGATGGCGCCGCACGCGATCGTGACGAACAGCATCGGCCACAGCGGCTGCCAGGCCTTCCCCGCCTGGATCGCAAAGCCCAGACTCTTGACCGGTGCCAACGTGAACGCGGCGATCGCGTGGCCGGCCGAGTCCGTCACGCCGGTGAACGGCGCGACGAGGGCACCGATCGCACTGAGAACGATCGTGATCAACATGACCCAGAAGCCGATGTAGTTGACCGGCTGCGCAAACCGCCAGATGGGGAGGTTCGCCCCCAGGTACGAGAAGACGAACAGGAAGAGCGTCCAGAGGAGGTAGTTCGGGAGCGTGCGGACCATGCCCGTCGCCGCGTCGTAGGCCGCCGTGGTCGGACGCTTCCCGTCGGGTCCGGGAGCAGGGATTCGCGGGTCCGCGTTGGTAGGATCCTGAACGCTCATCAACGGCTGCTTACCGGTGAGGCTGTCGACGGCCCCGTTGAGAGCGACCACCGCACTCCCCACCGGGCCTTGGACGAGAGCGCCTTGGTCGTTACGGTGCTGCCCCATCGGGCCCAGGGCCATCGCCAGCAGGGTCGCGAACACGACGATCACGGTCACGAGGACCATGTTCATCTTCCAGCGGTACATCATCTGCCCGGCGAGCAGGCCCATCACCGCGAGCACGATGATCCCGAAGGGCACGTCCGGACGGGCCGCGAAGATGGCCGCCAGAATGCCGATGAAGGCCCCTGCGAGCAGCAACAAGTAGAAGAAGATGAACACGAAGAGGATCGTCCGTGTGCGCGGCGCGATGACGCGGTACGAAATGGCGGACAGGCTGTTCCCGTCGTTGCGCACCGACACCATGATCGCCGAGTAGTCGCTCACCCAGCCGATGAAGCTGACGCCGAGCACGAGCCACAGCAGGGCGGGCAGCCACCCCCACAGGTTGGCGGCGGTGATCGCCCCGACGATCGGCCCTGCCGCTGCGATCGACTTGAAGTGATAGCCGAACAGGACATTCTTATTCGTCGGCATGAAGTCGACCCCGTCCATGTACATCCTCGCGGGTGTCGCCCGTTTCGCGTCGGAGCGGATGATGTTGCGATCCACCCTCCTCGCGTACTGCGTGTAGGCGACGTAGATGACGACGATGCCGATGACGACGATCCACAGAGTGTTCATCCCGGATCTCCTTTCCCTCGATCGGCGCACTCGTCTCCCGGCGCAGGTCGCACCGGGGTTTCCAACGGCG
>JBLMXF010000110.1:0-10326 GCA_050257595.1 Acidobacteriota bacterium
GCTCGGACTGGAGCATGTAGCGGACCGAATAGAGCGAGGCGAGCACCCCAATGCCACCGATCACAACGACGAGCAGGGCCGAGAGAGCATCGACCCGCAGCTCGTTGCTCCACTCCACCAAAACGAACCCGCGGGCCGCCGGCACCGCCATCGCCAGGCCGATGATCGCGATCGCCGACGAGGCCGCCAGCGTGACGCCCTGCCAGAACCGTCTCCCGAGGGACCGGCCGAGGAGGATGACGACTCCGGCCGCGGCGGGTATCAGGAAGGAGAGCTCCGGCAGCAGCGACGTCACCGTCGTGGGCTGCGCGTTCATCGCCTCGCTCCGAGATCGTCCATGACTGCTCCTAACCCTGCAGCTCGCGGAGTGCGGTGACGTCGGTGGTCCCGAACTCGTGCCGCACGCCGGCGATCACGTAGAGCAGCAGGTACACCGTCACCACGACCTCGCTGGCGATGCCGAACAGCGCCGTTTCCGGCAGACCCGGCGCGAGGCTGACCAGCGAAAGGTGGACGCCGTTCTCGAGCAGGCACAGGCCGACCACGGTCTTGATGGCATCGCGCCGGGTCAGGACGGCATACAGCCCAAGCGCGAAGACGGTCGACGCGACGGCCAGGTTCGTGCGCAGCAGCTCCGCCTGCCCGGCGGCGGCCGGGACGAGCAACGCGAACTGGCTGTGGGTGAGGCGGTAGAACCCGACCATCAAGAGTGCCGCCACCACGACCGACGGGCCGAAGCCGATCAACGGGCGGAGCTCGCGGTCGTCGCCCCGGCCGATGAAGTGGTAGAGAAAGTACGGGGTCAGGATCGCCTTGGTGAGCAGCGCGGTCGCGGCCCACCAGTAGAGGGCGGGGTTGATCGCCGCGAAGCTCACGAGCAGCCCAACGATGAGCACGGCCTGGACCAGGTACGCCGCAGCGGCGAGGCGCAGGCGCCGGAGCTCGACGGCAGCCACCGAGGTGATCACCACCACCATCGAGATCGTTCGGATGAGGTCGGCATTGAGGACGGGGTCGCTCATGTCCGCTCCCCGTCGCGGAAGCCGACGCGCATCATCCGCTCCAGCGGCGTCGGCGGATGGAAACACCGCCCGCAACGCTGGCAGGTGCCCATGAACACCTCGAGCCGCAGGACCATGTCGTCTCCGCAGTTGGTGGCGGTTTCGAACTCTTGTGTGAGCTTGATGGCGCCCTCCGGGCAGACCTCCTCGCAGCGCCCACAGTAGGTACACCGCCGCCACTGGAACTCGAGCACCCGCGTGAGTTGAGCGGTGTCACGCACCACGACGACCCCGGCCGGACAGACGTTGGCACAGCCGCCGCAGCCGAAGCAGAGGTCCGCGTCGACCGTCAGGCGGCCGCGGAACCCGGGCTCGGGATCGTGCGGCGCGAACGGGTACGGGAGCGTCACCCGCCCCGCCTTCAGGCAGATCCACGCCTCGCGCAGCTTGCTCACCAACACGGCGTCCTCCTACATGCCGATGACCGCAAATGCCAGGGCCGCGAGCGACGAGACGGCGACCCGCAGGAAATAGCCCATCGCCTGCTCGATACGGAGGCGGGGGTTGACCACATCGACCAGCCCCACGACGAGCAGGACGACCAGCGCCTTGACCAGGGTAAGCGCGAGGTCGACGGCGAGTAGGCCGACACGCGGCCAGGGGGCGAACAGCTCGATCATGACGACGGCCAGCACGAGCTGCTTCGACCACATCGCCCAGCGGAACAGCGCGAGCCGAGGGCCGCTCTGCTCGACGAGGGGTCCGCCCATGATCTCCTGGTCGGCCTCGGGGATGTCGAACGGGAGTTTGCCCGCCTGGGCCTGGAGCGCGAGGAGGAATGCGATCCCCGCGATCACGGTGCTGATCGCCGGTCCGTGGTCGACCTGCCAGGCCTGGATGCCGGCCAGCGAGAGCGTCCCGGCCTTGACCGCTCCGACCACGAGCGCAACCGCGAGAACCGGCTCCACGGTGAGCAGAGTCATCATCTCCCGCGAGCCGCCGACCGTGGCATATGGGCTCTTGCTGGCGAAGGCCGTCAGCATGAGCAGGACCGCGCTGAGGGCCGCCACGTAGAGGAGCGCGATGATGTCGCCGGCAAACCCCAACGGGGGCGGGCCACCCATCGGTGAGAAGAGCGCGAGCAGGAGCACCGCACCCAGGGTAAGAGCGGGCAACACCCGGTAGAGCAACCCGGTAGCCGTGCGCAGCTCCTCCTTGCCGAGGAGCTTGGCGAGGTCGAGGTAGGGCTGGAGCAGCGGCGGGCCGAGACGGGAGTGGATCGCCGCCTTCATCTTGCGCAGCACACCCTCGAACAGCGGCGCGAGCAGGAGGGCGACCGCGACGTTGAGGAACGCCAGCCCGAGGAGCGCGAGAGGGTGCCGCGTCATGACCTTCTCCCCCGTTCCCGGCGGGCCAGCGCCAGCACCTCCTTGCGCGAGTAGACCGTGACCCGGCGAGTGTGCACGTCGACGGCCTCCATGCGCTCCGTACAGGAGAAACACGGGTCCAGGCTGCCCAGCGTGATCGGGACGTCCGCGATCTGAGCTCCCGCAACCATCGCGGGGACCGCCTGCAGGTTCGGATAGGTGGGCGCCCGCACGCGCCAGCGGTAGGGCCGGTTGTCGCCGCCCGTCATCACCACGTGGATCGCCTCCCCGCGCGGTGCCTCCACGACCGAGACGCCGATTCTGTCAGGGGGAATCGTCGCACGCGAGTCGGCCAGGATCGGGCCAGCGGGCAGCGCGGCGATGGCCTCCCGGACGAGCCGGATGGAGTCGAGCAGCTCCTCCACCCGCACCAGCACCCGAGCCCACGTGTCGCCCTCTTCGTGGACCGCGATGCGGGGTAGGACCTCGTCGTAGGCGGCATAGGGATGGTCGAGGCGGGCGTCGATGGCGACCCCGGAACCGCGCGCCGGCGGGCCGACGACGGCGGTGCGCCGCGCCATCTCGCCGGTCAGGATGCCTACTCTCCGGGTGCGGGCGAGCAGCGTGGCGTCACCGACGATGGCGTCGCGCACCGCGATGGATTCCCGCTCCACCTCGCGCATCACGTCGAGGATACGGGCGCAGTGCTCGTCCGTGAGATCCCGCCTCAGCCCACCGATGGTGTTCATGCCGTAGGTCTTGCGGTTCCCGCTGATCGCCTCGGCGAGCCACATCACCGGCTCGCGAATGCGCCACGTCTGCATCAGAACCGTGTCGAAGCCGAGGATGTGCCCGGCGATTCCCAGCCAGAGCAGGTGGGAGTGGACCCGTTCGAGCTCCAGCATGATCGTCCGGATGAAGCGGGCACGGCGCGGTACCTCGATGCCGGCGGCCTTTTCCACCGCCTGGCAATAGCAGGTCGAGTGGATGAACCCGCAGATCCCGCAGATGCGCTCCGCCAAGTAGGGGACCTCGTTGTAGGTGAGCACCGAGTCGCCGAGCTTCTCGATCCCGCGGTGGTTGTAGAACCCGCGATAGTCGCACCCGACCACCGTCTCTCCCTCGACGAAAAGGCGCCAGTTGGAGGGTTCCTCGAGGACCGGGAAGAAAGGCCCGACCGGGATGACCGTGGCACCCTCGGGTGGCTCCCGCAGTTGCGGGCGCACACCGTCCGCCGCAGGTGGCTGCTCGTTGTAGCGGAAATCCCGTCGCAGCGGGTAGAGCCCCTCGGGCCAGTCGTCGGCGAGGAGGAGCCGCCGCGGGTCCGGGTGGCCCTCGGGGACCACGCCCACCGCGTCGCGGAACTCGCGCTCCGCCCAGTCCGCCGCCGGCACCACGGGCGTGATGGCGTCCAGCCGTGCGTCGTCCGCGGGTACGGCACAGTCGAGGTCGATGAACAGGTGATCGTGATCGAGCGAGAAGAAGTGCGCGACGCCGAACTCCCCCGTCAGCTCGCGCCGGTCGGTGCCGACAGAAATCAGGTAGCGGGCGCCCAGCTCCTCGCTGAGGATGCGGGCGGCCGCACGGACCGCCGAGCGGTCGACTCGGGCGACCACCGTGTCCGGCTGGGGCCGCTCGACCGAGCGCAGTGCCTCGCCCAGCCGGGCCCGTAGGCTTTCGTGCACCAGTTCAGCGGCCTCCAATGTGCTCGCCATCGCGGACTCCTCAGTGCGCCAAGGCCAGCAGCACCGCCGCCACCAGCGCGGCGCCGACCACCACCCAGAGCAGGTACACCTGGGGGATCCCAACGTGAGTCCTGCTGACTCCGCGCGCCGCGCGCTCGAGGCCGCGACCGACCGGCCCATACAGCCAGCCATCGACCTCGAACGCTCTCCGGAGCGCCGCCGGCAGGTGCGGCGGGACGACGTGGATCACCGGGTACACCCCCCGGAATGCTTCCTTGAAGGGGCGATAGAGGCTGCTGGCCACGTACGCCCGCGCCGCCGGCGCGACCTCCTCGCCGCAGGTCCACACCGGAACCTCACGCGCAGGCGCCGACGCACTGCGTCCGATCGCCCAGGCGAGCGCGGCGAGGAGTGCGAGGCCGCCCAACATGGCGAGCGGCGACCACGTGGCCAGCGAGACCCCCGCCGACGTCAGGGTAAGGCCCGCCCCGGTTCCGAACAGGGTCGCCGCCGAGGGCACCGCCGCGGGGCTGACCGCAGCGACGACGTCGCGCAAGACGCTCATCGGCAGGCGGGGGAACACGCCCAAGACGACGCACAGCACCGCCAGTACGAGCTGCGGCACGCGCATCGACACCGGCACCTCGGCGACCGAGCGACCTGGTGGAACGGGGCCGAGGAACACCGCGGCTAGGACCTTGAGGAAGGAGGCGAGCGTCGCGAGGGAGATGAACAGGGCGACGAGGGCGAGCAGGAGGAAGAGCGGTTGTTGCAGTCCGGCGAGGATGCAGGTGACGATGATCAGCCACTTCGATGCGAAGCCGTTGAGCGGCGGGACCCCGGCGATCGACAGAGACGCCACGGTGGTCGATCCCGCGGTGAAGGGCATCGGCCTGCCCAATCCTCCCAGGCGGTCCATGTCGCGCTCGCCGGTCCGGTAGAGCACGGCACCGGCGCCGAGAAACAGACAGGCCTTGAAGCAGGCGTGGTTGGCGGCGTGGAACAGGCCCGCGATCACGCCCAGAGCCGCAAGCGAGGGGTTGCTCCCCAGACACGCGATCCCGACCCCAAGCCCGAGGCAGACGTACCCGATCTGGCCGATGGTATGGAAGGCCATGAGCCGCTTGCTGTCGTGTTGCCGGAGCGCGGTCAGCGTGCCGACGAACAGCGACGCGGTGCCCGCGAGGGCCAGGGCGATCCCCCACGCACGCGATGCGGGAGACACGGGCAGGAAAGCGACGAAGACCCTGACCAGTCCGTACACGCCGAGCTTGACCAGTGCGCCCGAGAGGGCCGCGCTGACTCCCGATGGCGCCGCTGGGTGGGCGTCGGGCAGCCAATCCCCCATCGGCAGCAGCCCGGCCTTGGTGGCGAACCCGAGGAAGAACAGAAGCAGCACGAGGTGCGCGAGGAGGGGTTGCTGGGCGAGCAGAACCTGCAGGGTGTCCCTCAGGGCACCGAACTGGAAGGACCCCGAACGTCGCCAAAGGAGCAAGGCACCGACGACCATGCACAGGGTGGCGGCGTGCGTGATCAGGAAGTACTTCAAGCCGGCCCGCTGGCTGGCGGCGCTCTCCCGCTCGTAGATGACCAGGAAGAACGACGTCAGGGTCATCGCCTCCCAGGCCACCAGGAAGAACAGGAAATCGGTCACCACCAACACTGCTACCACGGTGGCGTAGAAGGCGAGCAGAACCGGGTAGAACTTCGCCACGGAGTCATGCTCGAAGTGCGTCATGTAGCGGATCGAGAAGAGCGTCGCCAGCGGCAGGATGGTGGCGGCGATGGCGAGGAAGAAGGCGCTGAGGGGGTCCACGGCCACGGACAAACGTGCGCCCAGCCCGGCGATGACAGCGAGGTCCTCGCCGGGCCCCGCCGTACCAGCCAGACCGCGGGCGACGACCCACCACAGGGGCACGGAGCCGGCCAGCGCGGATCCGAACGCGGCCCAGCCGGCCGCAACCCGGTACCGGCCCAGCGCCAGGCTGACCGCGGCGCCGGCGAGCAGGAGGACGAGGCTCGTGCCGAGCAGTTCGACCGTGCTCATGCCATCACCTTCCGATCCACCCGACGAGCGGCACGCCGACCAGCGGGGCGAGCAGCGAGAAAGCCATGAGCACCACCAGGACGGCACTCATCGCCGGCGGCGGGTCCGAGTTCACACAGGCGGCCGGCGTCCTCACCCCAAAGAACAGCTTCTGGCCGATGTGCACCATCCAACCGAAGGAGATCAGGCTCTCCACCAGCACGAGCGCCACCAGGACAGGGCCGACCGGACCCGCCAGGCTCATGGCCCCGGCGAGGATCATGAACTTGCTCCAGAAGCAGGCGAACGGCGGCACGCCGGTCACCCCCAGGACGCCCACGAAGAACGCTGCCGCGGTCAGCGGCATGGTGCGGGCGAGGCCGCCGAGCGCTGAGATGCTCCTCGTCCCGGTGATGTAGGCCACGGCCCCGGCGCACAGGAACAGGGTGGCCTTTGCCACGCCGTGACAGAGGATGTGGAGGACCCCGCCCCGGAAACCGACCACGGAACCAAGAGCGCCGAGCGACACTCCGAGCAGCACGTAGCCGAGGTGGGCGATCGTGGAGTAGGCGAGCAAGCGCTTGAGGTCGTCCTGGACGAAGTAGTAAGAGAGCGCGATGAACATGGTGAGCAGCGCCATGCCGCCCAGCACCATGGCGACTCGAGGGGGCACCGCCCATCCTGCGCCGACCGTACGGGCGATCAGGAACACGCCCGCCTTCACCATCGCCGCGGCGTGGAGGTATGCGCTGATCGGAGTCGGCGCCTCCATGGCGTCGGGCAACCAGGTGTGGAAGGGCACCTGGGCCGCCTTGGCCCACGCCGCCACCATCAGGAAGAGAAACACCCAGCTGCGCAACCCGACGGGCAGCTCGCCCAGGGCGCCGAACTCGAACGAGGATGTGCGGGCGAAGAGGACGAGGATCGCGAACAGGAAGAACGCTCCGCCAATCTGTGTCATGAGCAGCGCCTTGAAACCCGCCCGCAGGCTCTTGGCATCGCGCCGATACGAGATGAGCGCCCACGAGCACACCGTCGTGAGCTCCCAGAAGAAGAACATCTGGAGGAAGTTGGGCGACAGCGCCACGCCCGCCATGCTGGCCACGAAGCCGAGCAGCCAGAAGTAGTAGCGGGGTTGCTCGCGCTCCTCGACCGGGTGCTCGCGGTTCCTCGTCGAGAGGTACCTGGTCGAGTAGAGGACGGTCAGGAACCCGATCACCGCCACGACGAGCAGCAGCACAGAGGCGAGGGGGTCGAGGAAGACGCCCAACGCACCGGCACCCGCGGCACCGTCCAGCCAGGGGAGACCTCCGATCGTGTCTCGGAAGGTCAAGCCCCAGTCGAGCCTCACCGCCCAGCACGCCAGCACCGCCGCGACACCCGTCACCGCCCCCGCGACAGCCCGGACGTTCTTCCCGCGCAATGCCACCGCGGAGAGGGCGCCGGCCACCGGGAGGGCCACAACCAGCACGAGGAGTGCGGTCAGCATCGCCGCTCCCTCCGCCCCGCCGAGGCGTCGACCGGGCCGGGAGCCTGCCGCGCCAGGAGATCGCCCAGGAGGGTCGCCAGCGCTTGAACAGCGGCCGTAACCTCCTTGCTGCGCGGGGAACCCACTGCGGTGCTGCCCGGCTGGATGGCGAGTACGCTGACCTCGGCCGAGCTTTCCCGCTCGATCACCTCACCGAGCAGGTCGAGCGGCACACGATGGGTGCTCGCGGAGCGCCCGGTGATGTCGTCGGGGCGCAGCAGCGCGACCGCGCCGGTCTCCGCTCCGAGGTCGACCGCGTCGATCAGGAGCACACTGTCGGGCCACCAGGACGTGATACTTCCGAGGTGGCTCTCGGGTACATCCTCGGCCACGATGACTCGCACGTCGCCACCCGCGGAGAGGAGTCCGGCGAGCAGGGTCCCGGCGGCGTCGTCTCCAGCCGCCGGGTTCCCGATCCCGACGACCACGACCCGGCCCCGGAGTCGCTCGCACAGGCGGGTCTCGAGGCTCATTCGACCATCTCCCGGATCTGCCGGTAGGTGAACACCGGCCCGTCGCGGCAGACGTATCGATGCCCGATCGCGCAGTGGTTACACTTGCCGACCCCGCACTGCATCGTGCGCTCGAGCGTTGAGATCACAGTGTCCTCGGCGAAACCGCGCATGAGCAGATCCTGGATCACGAACTTGATCATGACCGGGGGACCGCACACGTAGGCCAGCGTGGTAGCCGGACTCAGCTCCGTCCGGTCGAAGAGCACCGGAACCATGCCGACGTTGCCTTCCCAGCCCGGCTCGGCGCGGTCCACGGTGACCAGGAACTCCACGTCCTGGCGCTCCTGCCACTCCCACAGCTCGTTCTTGTAGACCAGGTCCGTGGGCGTCCGCGCGCCGTACAGGATGGTCACCCGGCCGAAGCGGTCCCGCTCGTCGAGCACGTTCCAGATCAGGCCACGCAGCGGCGGTAGCCCGATCCCGCCGCCGACGAACAGCAGGTCCTTCCCCTCGGCGGCGGTCAGGTCGAAACCGTTGCCACAAGGCCCTCGCAGTCCGACCTCGTCGCCTGGGCCGAGACGGTGGAGTGCGTCCGTGAGCCGGCCGACCCGTCGCACCGTGGTCTCGATGGTCGCGGGACGCGTCGGGCTCGAGGCGAAGCAGAACGGTGCCTCGCCGTGCCCGAACACCGAGAGCTCGAGGAACTGCCCGGGTCGGAAGGAGAACCCATCTCCCTCGCCGTCGGACTGGAGACGGAGTGCGAACGTCCTGGTATCCGGGGTCTCATCACGCACACCTACGATGGTGGCGAGCCGGGGGAGGAAGAGGTCATCCATGCCACTCTCCCCGTCGGATCGCGCCGACCACCGCCGGCATGTCGGGCGTCCCCAGGCAGACCTGGATGCACCGGCCACACCCAACGCAGCCGACCGTGCCCTCGCGCTGGAAGTACTGAGCGCTCACCTTGTGGAAGAAGCGCCGCTTGATGCGGTCGCTTCGGTGCTCGCGGGGGTTGTGCCCCGACGCCTCGAGGGTGAACGCGCGGTACTGGCAGGAGTCCCACACCCGGCAGCGCTCCCACCCACCACTCACCTCCCGGTCCCGAACCGAGAAGCAGTAGCAGGTCGGGCACACCAGGGTGCAGCCCCCGCATTCGAAGCACTCGCCGCCCGCGGCCTCCCACAGCTCGGCCGGCACCCTGCCGGTCGAGATCCGGCGCATCGCCGAGGCGAAGTGGCAGGTCTCCTCGCCGAAGCCTTCCCGCGCCCGCACCTCCGCTGCGACCCGCCTCTCCAGCTCAGTCCCGCTCGCCGCCCGGAAGAGCGATCCGGCCCGTGCGAGCAGCGTGCAGCCCTTCTCGCTGCCCGGTTCGGCGAGAAACCGAGAGCCGAGATCCGTGAGCTGGATGTCGAAGCCCGCCGTCAGGAACGGACCCGCAGCGCAGCACGCGCAGAAGCCGTCCCGACAGGGCTGCGCGCAGGCCAGGGTGACGATCGTCAGGGCATCGGCACGGCGCAGCAGCGCGTTGTCCGGAAGGTCAGCCGCGAAGACGGCGCGCAGGTACGCGAGGGCGCTGGCGTCGCAGCTGCGGAGGTTGAAGAGCAGACGCGGCCGCGCTCCACCCTCCGCTTCCAGCTGGTGGCGGCCGTTCCGCTGTGCGACGCGGAACAGAGGCTCGGTTTGCGGCAGAAGATAGGCTTTAGGCGGGAGGAGCGGGTTGTCGAACTCCCAGGACACTTCTCTCGGCGCGCTGATCGGCCTGAAGATGACCTCGCCATCCGGGTCGGCTACGGGCGCGATTACCTCGTGGTCCCGCAGCAGCAGTTCGAGCCAGAGATCGAGGTCGCCGCGCGCCACCGAGAGAGACTCTCGGGCGGGTTCCGGCGTGCCGGCGACCCTGCTCATGTCCGCACCAGCCGGACGGCAGGAGGGCGTGGCCATTTCGCCGGGTCGCCGAGCGCCTCACGCGCGCTCCACGAGAGCTGAACCACTCCCGCGTCGAGGTCGTCGCGCACCACTGCGGGTAGGGTCACGTTAGCCCGGTCTGAAACCAGTCGGACGGGCCACCCCGCCCGGATCCCCACGGCTCCAGCGTCGTGCCGGTTGATCTCCACCCACCCGTCGGGATAAAGCCTGCGCCGCGCGGCGCCGTCGCGGTCGAGAGTCGGCGAAGAGACCACCAGGACATCGCTCTCCCAACCCGGTACGCCGGCAACGGCCACGGCGATCGGGAATGCCTCGGGGGTGGCCGGCTCCTGCTCGCC
>JBLMXF010000111.1:0-4410 GCA_050257595.1 Acidobacteriota bacterium
CGCGGAACTGCCTGAGGATGCGCTTCATCATTCTCGACGGCAGCCGCGACTGGTTGGCCGAGGCGCGTGACGCGGCACAGAGGGCGGTGGAGCTCCGGCCGGACCTCGGCGAGACCCACGACGCCCTCGGGTGGTACTTCTATCAGGGCCTCGGCGACTACGGGCGGGCGGTGCAGGAGTTCGCAGTCGCCCGCAACCTCCAGCCGAGCAACAGCGACGCCCTGTTCGGCATCGGCTCGGTCCTGCGCCGGCAGGGTAGGTGGGGCGAGTCGGCCGACGCGATGGCGAGGGCGCTCGAGATCGACCCGAAGAACCCCACCATCCTTGTCAACTTCGCGGCAAGTTGTGTTCTGGCGCGGCGCTACGCCGAGGCGGACAAGGCGTTCAAAGCGGCGGTCGTCCTGAACCCGCACTTCGGTGGCCCCTACGGACGCCGCGCCTGGCTCCAGGTGCAGTGGCGGGGCGACGTGGATCGGGCGCGTGCGATCCTGGACCAGGCGGCGCGGGTGGGAGACCTCTCGGACGACCAGGCAATCCTCGCCGACGCGCGGCTCTCCGTCGCGCTTGTACGGCGCGACTTCGAAGGGGCGCTGCGGACCCTCGACGCGGAACCGCGCGCTGCGTACTCGAACCAGTTGAGGTACTCGCCGATCGATCTCCTGCGCGGTACGGTGCAGCTCCTGGCGGGCAGGCAAGAGGCGGCCCGGCGGTCGTTCGAGGCGGCGAGGATCGTGCTCGAGGCCAGGGCTGCGCAGACTCCCGGCGACGCCCGCGTCCACAGCGCGCTGGCGGTCGCCTACGCGGGGCTCGGCCGGCGCGACGATGCCGTCAAGGAGGCCGATCGCGGCTGCGAGCTCACGCCCGACTCCAAGGATGCCTGGCTGGCCCTGGAGCGGGGCGAGGATCGCGCCGAGGTATTCGTTCTTGTTGGTCGGAACGCCGATGCGATCGCACAGCTCGACGACCTGTTGCAGCGCAGTGGCGAAACCACAGCGCAGGTCCTGCAGCTGGACCCGACTTGGGATCACCTGCGCTCCGAGCTCGGTTTCCAGAAGCTTATCGCCAAGTACGAGGTCAGGGAGTGATCGGGGTGTGCATCCTCTCTGCACCCGAATTTGGTCAGGGCGACCTGCAGGGGAGGGGCAAGGTCGGCCGCGCATCCACCTCTGGAATTGCCTGGTTTTTCCCGACCGCGGACCACTGACCACACGTGCTGTTCCGCCTGATGTAGAGTTGCCCAGGAGACCCAGATCATGGCGGTGGGCCCCGGCGCCCGAGTCGGTCCGTACGAGATCGTCGCGCCGCTTGGTGCGGGCGGGATGGGCGAGGTGTATCGGGCGCGGGATACGCGCCTCCGGCGGGATGTCGCGATCAAGGTGCTACCGGCGGAGGCCGCCACCGATCCCGAGCGGCTGCGTCGCTTCGAGCAGGAGGCGCGGGCGACGGCGGCGCTCAACCACCCCAACATCCTCACGGTGTACGACGTGGGGACGCACGAAGGGACGCCGTATCTCGCCGAGGAGCTGCTCGTCGGGGAGACGTTGCGGGAGCGACTGACCGACGGACCGATGCCGGTGCGCAAGACCGTCGAGGTCGGCGTGCAGATCGCGCGGGGCCTTGCCGCCGCTCATGCCAAGGACATCGTGCACCGGGACCTCAAGCCGGAGAACGTCTTCATCACCACCGACGGTGCGGTGAAGATCCTCGACTTCGGGCTGGCACGACTGCGCGGGACGGCACCAGGGGGTCGCGGTCACAGCGAAGCGACGACGCGCCTGAGCGCGACGGAGCACGGGGCGGTGCTCGGGACCGTGGGGTATATGTCTCCGGAGCAGGTGCGCGGCCACGACGTGGACGAGCGGACGGACATCTTCGCGTTCGGGTGCGTTCTCTACGAGATGCTGTCGGGGGCACGGCCCTTTCGCGGGGAGACGGGTGCGGACACGATCGCGGCGATTCTCGGTCGCGATCCGGAGCCGCTGGGCGGGGGTGCCGGGGAGATCCCGGCCGTGCTTGAAGAGATCGTGCACCGGTGCCTCGAGAAGAGGGCCGACGACAGGTTCTCCTCGGCGCACGACCTCGCACTCGCGCTGCAGGCCACGCGCAGCGATTCGGGTGGTGCGGATCCGGGCCGGCCCGTCGGCACGCCGACGGGGAAGCGGCGAGTGACTCGTTGGAGCGCGGCTGGCGTTCTCGGGCTGGTCGTCGCCGTGGTGGCGGCGGTCGTCTGGCTGCGGCCGAGGTACCAGGGCGGGAAGGGGACGTCAGGACTCGATCCGCGCCGGGTCATGGTGGGCGAGTTCGACAACCTCACGGGCGATCCTGCCCTCGCGCCGGCTGGGAGGATGGTCGCGGCCGCGGTGTCGCAGGGGCTCGTGGAGGTCGGGGGCTTGGACGTCGTCGCGTCGCCATCTCGCGAGCACGCCGCAGTGACGGGTGAAGAGGAACTGCGGACAACGGCAAGGGCAACGGGAGCCGGGACGCTTGTCACAGGCGGCGTGTACCTCAACGCGGGGCAGCTCGAGTTCCGGGGCAGGATAAGCGACGTCGGGACCGGGAAGCTGCTCTATGCGCTCAAGCCCGAGGCGGGACCTCGCAACGCTCCGGCCGAGGCGATCGACCGGGTGCGACAGCGCGTCATGGGCGCGATGCTCCTCCGGCTCGGCGAGGCGCCCGGACTCGGTGGGATCACGGTGCCGCCGCTGTATTCCGCCTATCAGGAGTACATCGCCGGGTCCAGCGCCATGGGCGTGGACCGGAAGGCGGTCTTCGAGCACCTCGAACGAGCGGCGCAGCTCGACCCGGAGTTCTGGCACCCCCAGCTTCGGTTGATGGCGTGGTACAAGTGGGCGGGCAACGCCGCCAAGTATGAGGCCATGCGACTGCACCTGCAGGAGAATCAGGACAAGTTCGGGCCGACGGACCGCGTCATGCTGCAGTACTACGATGCTCAGCTCCACGGGCGCACGCTCGAGACGTACCGCAGGGCGAGGGAACTGCTCGCCCTCGCGCCGCACGACTTCACCTACATTTTCGGCGCGGCGGTTCTCGCTCAGAACTTGAACCGCCCGCGCGAGGCGCTCGACTGCGTCGGGGACGTCGAGAAGATCGACTGGAAGATCCTCGGTAGGTGGATACAAGGGACCTGGCTGCTCAACGTCGCGTCCTTCTGCCATCACCTGCTCGGTGAGGATGAAGCCGCACTGGCGGTCGCGGAGTTCGGCGAGCGCCTTTACCCCGACATGCTCAACGTCCGGGCGGACAAGGTCCGCGCGCTCGCCGCTCTCGGTCGCATCGCGGACGTCGATCGGACGATCGCCGAGAGTCTGACGATACGGTCGCAGACGGAGATGCCGGGATCCGTGATGATCATGGCCGCCGAGGAGCTGCGAGCCCACGGCCACGCTGACGATGCCCACCGGATTGCTGCACAGTGCGCCGAGTGGTACGCAGGGCTGACCGGCGTGGAGGCCACGCACGCGTCGGTTCCCTCCGCTCGGGCGGAGTGCCTGTGGCTCGCCGAGCGATGGCAGGACGCGAGGGCCTATGTCGTTGCCGTGGCGGATGGACGACCGACCAACCCAGTGCTCGCAGGGTACGGCGGGATCCTCGCGGCAAAGACGGGCGACCGCGCCGCGGCACAGACCGTGGAGACGCAGCTCGCCCTGCTCGACGACACGGCATCACGCGGGAGGTTCTCGTGGCTCCGCGCCTGCATCGTCGCGCAGCTCGGGGATCGCGACCGCGCCGTGGGCCTGCTGCGGGACGCTCTCGGCCACGGGTTTACCGATGTAGCCGCACTGCACGTCTACGTCTTCCTCGAGCCGCTGCACGGGTACGCGCCGTTCGAGGAGTTGATCGAGCCGAAAGGGTAGAGGAGGCGAGCGTGCGGTTTCCGTTCAGTTCCGCTCCAGGCGTATCGGGGAGAGGAATCGATCAGCGATCCGGAAGCGCTCGGCTTCATCTGCGTCGGGGATGGGCGACATGAGAGCTGATGCCGAGATCGCCGGTCGTTTTCGTGTCCTCGCGCAGCTTGGGGCGGGAGGGATGGGGGAGGTGTGGCGGGCGCTGGACACGAAGCTGGGGCGGGAGGTGGCGATCAAGGTCCTGCCTGCGGCGCTGGCCACCGATCCTGACCGGCTGCGGCGCTTCGCGCACGAGGCGCGGGCGGTCGCGGCGCTGAGCCACCCGAACATCCTCGCGCTGTACGACCTCGGGGAGCACGACGGGGCGCCGTACCTGGTCACCGAGCTCCTCGAGGGGGAGACGCTGCGGGAGCGGATCGGGCGGGGTCCGCTGCCGGTGAAGGAGTCGGTGGAGATCGGCGTGCAGGTGGCTCGAGGCCTCGCCGCCGCGCATGCCAAGGGCATCGTGCACCGGGACCTCAAGCCGGAGAACATGTTCGTCACC
>JBLMXF010000112.1:0-9032 GCA_050257595.1 Acidobacteriota bacterium
GCCGGAAGACCGAGCAGGTGGTCGAGATGCCCGTGGGAGATGACGACGTGCTGCATGGGAACGAGCGCGCGGGCCGGTCGGCCGGCGTCGAGGGCGAGGCGGAGCTGGGGGAGCAGCAGGATCGATCCCTCGCCGGCGCGCGAACCGCCGACCAGCCGCAGTTCGCCCCAGGAGGTCGCGAGCCCGAGCCGGCGCATGGGGCGAGAGTGACTGCCGCGAGCGTGTATTGTCAACCTGACCGGGGTCAGTACGTCTTACCGGTTCGTGGCGGACATCGCGCGGCGGGAGAGGCCGGACGTGGGCGAGGACGAGAGCATCCTGATCGAGCGGGCGAAGGCCGGCGACATCGAGGCTGCCACGGCGCTCCTGACCCGCCACGAGACGCTCGTCCACCGCACCTGCAGACACCTGCTCCCGGTGGGCGAGGACCTCGATGGTGCGGTACAGGAGGCGCTCCTCCGGGTGCTCCGGGGTCTGCGGGGCTTTTCCGGTCGTGGCTCGCTGTCGAGCTGGGTCGCCGCGATTGCCGTCAACCTGTGCCGTGACCGGCTCCGGCGCCGTCGACTCGTCCCTTTCCTGCCGCTCGAGCGCGGCGACGAGGAGGAGCCGAGCTGGCTCGATGTCCTGCCGGCCTCCGATCCCGACCCCGAGCGGGTGGTGATGGCCCGCCAGGCCGTCACTCTGGTCCATCGGGAGTTCCGCCGCCTGCCCCGCAGGCAGCGGGAGGTGTTCGCGTTGCGTTTCTTCGCCGAGCTCGAGCTCGGGGGTATCGCCGAGGCGCTCGGCGTCGACGTCGGCACGGTCAAGACTCACCTTCACCGTGCGATCAGGCGGGTACGGACGACCGTCGAGGAGGCCGCACCATGAGGATGAGCCATCTCACCGACGACGAGCTGGACCTGATGCTCGCGGGCGGAGAGGTCCCGGCCGAAGTGGACAATCACGTTGGCCACTGCCTGGTCTGTCGCCGGCGTCGCGATGCCTTCGGGACGGCGGTACGCGCGGCGCTGGGGCGCGACCCGGATGGAGCGGAACGGGCAGCGGCCCGGGAGGCCGCGCTGGCCCGGTGGGCGGAGCGGCCCGGTCATGCCCGGTGGTGGTGGCTGGCGGCGGCGGCGGTGATCCTGCTCGCCCTCCTGATCCCGCACCGACACGGCCCACCGGCGCCCGCGGGCGCGATCAACCCCGATGTCGTGCTGCATGACGTGGACACGGTCCTGGCGCGCGATCCGCTCGCCTCATTCGCACCGGAGGACGTGGTACGAACGGTGATTCCGGGGTCGAGCACGGCTGCAGAGAGGAGTTCGTCATGAAGGCACACACGTGTCTCGCAACCGTAGCCATGGTCGGCGCCGTGGTGACCACTCAGGCGTGGGCACAGCCGCTCGGTGTGCCCCCCGGGCGGTGGTGGGAGCGGCCTCGCGTCGCCGAGGAGCTGGGACTGAGCGGCGAGCAGACGCAGAAGCTCGATGCCATCACCCTCGGGCATGCGCGCACCATGATCGACCTCAAGGCGGCGGTCGAACGTGCCGAGCTCGACCTGCGCGCCGCTGCTGAGGTCGAGCCGTTCGCGCCCCGCAAGGTCAGGGAGGCGTTCGGTGTCCTCCAGGCGGCGCGCACGCGCCTGGAGAACGAACGCTTCGAGATGCTCCTCAAGGTCCGCGAGGTGCTCTCGAGCGACCAGTGGAACCGGCTTCGCGAGCTGGTCCGGCGCCGCGCCGGCGAGCTCGGTGGTCGGGGGGAGAAGCCGGCGCCGGGACCCGAGCGCGCGCCGCGCCAGTGGCGGAAGTAGGGACGGGGGCCCGACCGCGGCGGGCCGAACGATCCCGCGCCGTCTTTCTCCAACGCTCCCCTCGGGCATTCATCAGGCAGCCGCAAGGCAGGAAAGGAGACGTGTATGAAGAGAGCCGTGGTCGTCGCTATCGCCCTGGCGTTCGCCATCCCGATCTGGGCCCAGCAGCCCCCGGACCATCCCGTGGCCAAGAACGCCGTCATCCAGTTCCTCGGGCTCTCGCCCGATCAGACCACGCAGTGGGACGGCCTGTTCGCGACGTTCCGGGAAACCGCCGAGCCACTGTGGGAGCAGCTCCAGGCGGTAGAGGATCAGCTCCGTGCCCTGCTCCAGCAGTCCAATCCTGATCCCGCGCAGATCGGTGCGCTCGTGCTTCAGGGCAAGGGGCTGCGGGACCAGATCGGCGCCGCGCATCAGACCTATCTGACCGCGTTCGAGGCACTGCTCAGCACCGACCAGCAGGCCAAGCTCTGGTTCATGAGGCGTGCCGCCAGAGCGGAACCGTTGATTCCGGCGTTCCGGCTGTTCCGGCTGGTGCCCCTCGAGCCGGATCGCGACGGTCCCCCGCCGAACCTGTGACGACGTGCCGCACGTGTAGGGCCGAGGGGCCGCCGGTGGCGGCCCCTCGCCTTGCTCTTCAGGATGGTCCGCGCTCGGGGTGCGGGACCCCGGCAGCCGCGGCGAGCCATTGGGGAATGGGCTTGTGATAGCAGAGGACAAGCTATACTGACGGCCCATGTTTCCCCTGCGGGACTCGATTCCCTCGTCGCGGGCACCGGTCGTGAACATCGTCCTGATCGCGAGCTGCGTGGCCGTCTTCATCTTCGAGCTGCTCCTCGGGTCGCGGCTCGACGATTTCGTGCGTGCGTTCGCGCTCATCCCCGCCCGCCTGTTCGATCCCGCCGCTTACGGTGTCAGCTTGGGCTTCAACCTCAAGAGCCTGTTCCTCTCCATGTTTCTCCACGGAGGGTGGCTCCATCTGATCGGCAACATGTGGTTCTTGTGGATCTTCGGCGACAACGTCGAAGACTGCCTAGGGCACGGCCGCTACCTGGTCTTCTATCTGGGATGTGGACTGCTGGCGGCGCTGGGGCAGGCGATCGTCGCCCCGTCCTCCGTGGTCCCGATGATCGGCGCCTCGGGCGCCATCGCCGGGGTCCTCGGCGCCTACCTCGTGTGGTTCCCGTGGGCGCGGGTGAAGACGCTGCTGTTCCTCTTCATAATCTTCACCATCGTGGAGATCCCGGCGCCGATCTTCCTCGTCCTGTGGTTCGTCGTCCAGTTCTTCTCGGGAACGCTCTCCCTCGCCTCCGCCGGCGCGGCGTCGGGGGGGGTCGCCTTCTTCGCCCACGTCGGCGGTTTTGTGTCCGGCGCCGGGATCGCCTGGTGGCTGCGCCACTCAGGCGGCGTACGGCCATGCACAAGAAACTACAATGCCCAGTTGGAGTGACAGATGAGCGAGAGCAGACCGCCAGTACCTCTCTTCGATCTCACCCGGCAGTTCCAGGACGTGCAGGCGGACGTGCACGCCGCCATCGAGCGCGTCTTCGCGAGCCAGCAGTTCATCCTCGGTCCGGAGGTCGCTGCCCTGGAGCGGGAGTGTGCCGCCTATCTCCGCGTGAAGGTCGCGATCGCGGTGTCGTCGGGTACCGATGCGCTCCTCGCCGCCCTGATGGCCATCGGTGTCGGTGCCGGCGATGAGGTGATCACCACGCCCTTCACGTTCTTCGCGACGGCTGGAGTGATCCACCGCGTCGGCGCCCGCCCGGTGTTCGTCGACATCGATTCCCGCGACTTCAACCTCGATGCGGCACGCGTGGCCGATGCCGTCACGCCGCGGACTACGGCGATCATGCCGGTCCACCTCTACGGCCAGGCCGTGGACATGGACGCTCTCAGGGCAGCCGCCGGCTCCATCCCGATCATTGAGGACTGCTGCCAGGCGATCGGCACCGACTACCAGGGGGTCCCGGTTGGCGGGCTCGGCCTGATGGGTGGCTTCTCGTTCTTCCCGACCAAGAACCTCGGTGCCTTCGGCGATGGCGGGCTGATCACCACCAACGACGAGGCACTCGGGGAGCGACTGGTCGACATGCGGGTGCACGGCATGCGGCCGAAATACGTTCACCACTTCGTGGGCGGCAACTTCCGGCTTGACGCCCTGCAGGCCGTCGTGCTGCGCGCCAAGCTGCCCCGCCTCGACGGATGGATCGCCAGGCGACGCGAGGGGGCTGCCCACTATCGCCGGCTGTTCACCGACGCGGGACTGGTCGGCGAGGTGGTGCTGCCCGAGGAGCTGCCCGGCCGTGGTCACACGTACCACCAGTACGTGGTGAGGGCGCCGCGGCGCGACGCGCTTCGCGAATTTCTGGCGAAGCGCGGTGTCGGGAGCGAGGTGTACTACCCGATCTCGCTCCACGAGCAGGAGTGCTTCGCCGTGCTCGGCCATCGTCGCGGTGACTTCCCGGAGTCTGAACGAGCTGCCGCCGAGGTGCTCGCCCTGCCGATCTTCCCGGAGCTGCGCGCCGACGAGCGTGAGCGGGTGGTGGAAGGGATCGCGGCGTTCTTCCGGGGCTGACCCGACGCCGGCACCGACGAAGCGTGACGCACCTCGCGACTCTCCCGCGCGGTTGACAGTGTCTGCCGGGGCGCGCACCATCCCGGCCAGACGATGGAGCGTGCAGGTCATTCCGGCAGAGGGCTCGGTCTCCCTGGTTTCCGGCAAGAGGGTGATCCGGGGCCTGCAGAAGGCCGCGAGCGGGATCGATGAGCGGCTTCGTGCCCAGCACTCATCGGGTCTGGCCACTGCTGGCGGCCCTCGACGCGGCTGCGCTGGCGGTCGCGGGACTGACCGCCTACATGGTCCGTTTCCAGCCCGCGACCCGCGTGTTCAAGCTCGGTGAGCTGCTCCGCTACCCCGGCCTGGTGGCCGTGGCACTGCTGGCGATGTGGGCGCTGGCGGCTGGAATCGAGCTCTACGAGCCCTTCGTCCTGCGTCGCCGCCGGGAGGTGGCGCTCAGGGTGTGGGTCGTCGCCCTGACCTGGGGTGCGAGCCTCGCGCTGACCACCTACCTGGTGCCGGCCTGGCGATTCGGCCGCGGTCTCCTCGTCCTCACGACGATGAGCTGGGGCGTGCTGGCGACGCTCAGCCGCTCGTCGGTCGCACGCTGGCTGGCCGGGCGACCACGCCCGAACGCGCTGGTCATGGGTGAGCCGGAGGCCGTGGCCTCGGTGTGCGAGAAGCTGCGCCTTCACCCGCTGCTTCCGTGGGAGCCCGTCGACGGCTCCGGAGTGGCGGCGAGCGATGCCGCCGGGGAGGCCCGCAGACAGGGCGCGGAACTGGTCATCCTCGCGGGTGCCGAGGCGAGCGCCGGGCGGCTTGCGGGTGATCTCGCCACGCTTCACTTCACGGGTGTACCGGTTGTGATCGCATCGGAGGCATGGGCCTGGCTCGACGGGCGACTACCCCTCGATGAGCTTTCACCGGCATCGTTCCTCCACCAGCCGGGATTTGGCGCGGTCCACTGGGAGCTCTTCAACCGCTTCACCCGGGTCACCGACGTCGCCCTCGGCCTCCTCCTCCTGCTCATCGCAACTCCGGTTGTGGCCATCGCGGCGCTGATGGTCCTGATCGTCGACGGCCGCCCGGTGTTCTACCTGCAGCGACGGGTCGGGCAGTTCGGCCGGGGCTTCCGTGTCATCAAGCTGCGCACCATGCGCCGTGACGCCGAGGACAACGGTCCGAGCTTCGCCTCGCCTGAAGACCCCCGGGTCACCGGGGTTGGCCAGGTGCTCCGCCGATTGCGTATCGACGAGCTGCCCCAGCTGGTCAACGTCCTGCGGGGGGACATGTCGTTGGTCGGTCCGCGGCCGGAACGGCCGGAGTTCGTCGCCAAATTGCTCCAGGAGATTCCCTACTACACCTTCCGGCTTGCCGTGCCGCCGGGCCTCACGGGATGGGCGCAGGTCAACATGCCCTATGCCCGCGAGCTCGCGGACCACCGCCGCAAGCTCGAGTACGACCTCTACTTCATTCGCGAGCGCTCCGTCGGACTGTACGTCCTCACCCTGCTCCGGACCCTCGCCGCCGCCCTGCTCGGCGCCCGCCACTGAGGATCGGGACCGCGGAAGGACCCTCCCGAGGAGGCCTTGAAGGCAGCCAAGAGGGCCGTTTCCCTCGCCTCCGCCCGGGACTTGACAATCATCGACTCAGAACCTAAACTTCTAGCACTCTCGCACGGGGACTGCTAATCAGACCCCGACGAGGAAACCTTAAGGCCAACAGACAGGGAGGCTTACAGCATGAACGTCCGTCCGCTCAACGACAGGGTTCTCCTCCGGCGCCTCGAACCGCAGGAGGTCATCAAGGGTGGGATCATCATCCCCGACACAGCCAAGGAGAAGGGGCAGGAAGCGGAAGTCATCGCTGTCGGTCCCGGCAAGCTCGACGACAACGGCAAGCGGGTCCCCATCGATGTGAAAAAGGGCGACCACGTCCTGATCGGGAAGTACTCCGGCACCGACATCAAGATCGCCGACGACGAATTCGTGATCGTGCGCGAGGACGAGCTCCTCGGCGTGATCGAGAAGAAGTAAGGGAGGCTCGAGATGGCGAAGCAGATCGTTTACTCCGAGGAAGCCCGGCAGGCCATCCTGCGCGGCGTCAACAAGCTGGCTGATGCGGTCAAGGTCACGCTCGGCCCCAAGGGCCGCAACGTGGTGCTCGAGAAGAAGTTCGGATCTCCGGTGATCACCAAGGACGGGGTCACGGTGGCCAAGGAGATCGAGCTCAAGGACAGGCTCGAGAACATGGGCGCACAGATGGTGCGCGAGGTTGCCTCCAAGACCTCCGACGTGGCCGGCGACGGCACCACCACCGCCACGGTTCTCGCCCAAGCGATTTACCGCGAGGGCACCAAGAACGTCACTGCGGGCGCCAACCCGATGGAACTCAAGCGCGGCATCGACCTCGCCGTGAAGACCGCCGTCGAGTCCGTCAGCAAGCTGGCCAAACCGGTCGAAGGCAAGGCCATCGCCCATGTCGGCACGATCTCCGCCAATGCGGACGAGGAGATCGGTCACATCATCGCCGAAGCAATGGACAAGGTCGGCAAGGACGGCGTGATCACCGTCGAGGAAGCGAAGACCCTGGACACCACCCTCGAGGTGGTCGAGGGCATGCAGTTCGACCGCGGCTACCTGTCGCCGTACTTCGTGACCGACGCCGAGCGGATGGAGTGCGTGTACGAGGCCGCCAAGGTTCTGCTGTTCGAGAAGAAGATCTCCTCGATGAAGGACCTGCTGCCGATCCTCGAGCAGGTCGCCAAACAGGGTAAGCCGTTCCTGATCGTCGCCGAGGACGTCGAGGGCGAGGCGCTGGCGACGCTGGTAGTCAACAAGCTGCGCGGCACGCTGCAGGTCGTGGCGGTCAAGGCGCCCGGCTTCGGCGACCGTCGCAAGGCCATGCTCGAGGACATCGCGATCCTCACCGGCGGCAAGCTGATCTCCGAGGACCTCGGCATCAAGCTCGAGAACGTCAAGTGGGAGGACCTCGGCACCGCGCGCAAGGTCACGGTCAACAAGGACGACACCACGATCGTCGTGGACGACGACGACAAGAAGAAGAAGGAAGCGATCGCGGGTCGCGTCAAGCAGATCCGCAAGCAGGTCGAGGACACCACCTCGGACTACGACCGCGAGAAGCTGCAGGAGCGGCTGGCCAAGCTGGTCGGCGGCGTGGCGCAGATCAAGATCGGTGCGGCCACCGAGACCGAGATGAAGGAAAAGAAGGCGCGCGTCGAGGACGCGTTGCACGCGACCAAGGCGGCCGTCGAGGAGGGCATCGTTCCGGGAGGCGGCGTGGCGCTGCTGCGGGCGATGGACGAGATCGAGAAGCTGCTCAAGGAGCACAAGGGTGACGTCCGCACCGGGATCCAGATCGTGCTGCGGGCGCTCGAAGAGCCGACCCGCCAGATCATCCACAATGCTGGTCTCGACGAGGCCGCGGTGATCGTCCGCGACATCCGGAAGAAGGGCGGGAACACGGGCTACAACGCCCAGACGATGGTGATGGAGGACCTGGTCGCAGCGGGTGTCATCGACCCGGCCAAGGTGACCAAGAACGCGTTGCAGAACGCGGCGTCGATCGCGGGTCTGATGCTCACGACCGAGGCGCTGGTCGCCGAGATCCCCGAGGAGAAGAAGGAGCCGGCCGGCGGCGGCATGCCGGGTGGCGGCATGGGAGACATGTACTGAGAAGACAGGGGACAGGGGTCCGGGGTAAGGGCCCTGGCCCATGCTGGGACAGACAACGAAGCACACCAACAACGGGCGGGGAGCAATCCCCGCCCTCATCATGTGCACGCGCCAGTCCTGTCATCCCCGAAGACGCCGGGAGGCTCCGGCGACCTCTCCCTCCCTGGCCCCCCAACCTGGGTTCCTGCAGACCGCTGGTCTTGTCCTGCGCTGTGTGACAGGAGACGTCTCCTGCACGAGGAGGATCCCGACGCGCGGGGAGTGTTTGCAGGCTCGGCACGCAGTTGTCGGTGGTCCCGAGAGGGCGGGGGCTCCCTCTGGTGACTGCGCCACGATCAGAACGGCAGCGTGGCGGGGGGCCCACTACTGCGGGTAGAAGATGAGCGCGGAGAGCACGCCGCCGACGAGCAGCGCGAGCCAGGCGTTCGAGAAGAAGTAGCCGTAGAACATCAGTGCGATACCGAGCGCGACTGGTCGGGCCTGGCCGGCTTTCCTGCCGTAGCGAAAGGCGGCGAGGCCGACCAGGCTGAAGAACACGGCGACGACAACGGTGCCGGCGGACATCAGCAGCCATTCTACGCTGGCCGCCTGCCTCCCGTGCGGCGCCTCATCGGCACTCAGGCCGCGTCCGCCCGCCATCACCTCGCCCGCTGCCGGGAGGAGGTCCTCGGCGCGTGCGCCGCGCCCGAGGTGGGGGACGAACGCCGGCACCTTCCGCCGGCAGCGCCGGTATGCCAATCCCAGGTGCCGCTCGAGGCTACGCTCATCGAACGCCGGCGTCGCCAGCACGATGGAGCCGATTGACGCCGCCATGAACAGGTGGCGCTCGGTCATCAGGGGTGTGACCCAGAAAGCCATGAAGAGCGCGAGTATCATCGGATGCCGGACGTACCGGTCGAGTCGGAGTGTCCGGACGTGAGACTGGGGAGCGCTCGTGCGGCGCAGCCCTGCCCACACCTGCGCGAGGCCGAAGAACGGCGTGTGG
>JBLMXF010000113.1:0-4594 GCA_050257595.1 Acidobacteriota bacterium
AGCTCGATGTCCTGGTGCTGAACGGCCTCGATGGTGCGATCGAGCGACGCCACCACGAGATCCAGCCCGTCAAGGGCGCGGGTCTCGAGGCTCGCCAGCTCCTCGCGGTACTCGTGTCTCGCCTCGAGCGCCATCAGCCGAACTTCCCGGTGACGTACTCCTCGGTGCGGGAGTCGTCGGGGTTCGTGAACATCTTGTCGGTCGGCCCGACCTCGACGAGCTCCCCGGTGAGCATGAACGCGGTCGTGTCGGCCACGCGGCCCGCCTGCTGCATGTTGTGGGTGACGATGGCGATCGTGACCTTTTCCTTGAGTTGAGCGATCAGCTCCTCGATCTTCAGCGTGGCCACCGGGTCCAGCGCCGAGCACGGCTCGTCCATGAGCAGCACGTCCGGCTCGACCGCGAGGGCCCGCGCAATGCAGAGGCGCTGCTGCTGGCCGCCGGAGAGGCCCATGCCGGGGCTTGACAGGCGGCCCTGGACCTCGTTCCATAGGCCGGCCGCCTCCAGCGCGGCGTTCACCCGATCGGTGATCTCGTCGCGGGCTGTGCCGGTGAACTTCAGCCCGGAGGCGACGTTGTCGAAGATCGACATCGTCGGAAACGGGTTCGGCTTCTGGAACACCATCCCGACGAGGCGGCGGACGGTGACGACGTCGACGTTCGGCCCGTGGAGGTCCACATCGTCGAGCAGCACCTGGCCTTCCGAGCGGGCGCCCGGGATCTCCTCGTGCATCCGGTTGACGCACCGGACCATCGTGGACTTGCCGCATCCGGACGGGCCGATGATCGCCGTGACCCGGCCGGGCTCGAACGCGAGGTTCACCCCCCGGACCGCGTGGTTGTCGCCGTAGTAGGCGTGCAGATCCTGGAGGCGCACGTGCCTCGTCGCGTGCATGTCCTCGAGGCCCGCGGGCTCCTCCGGAGCCATCGATGCGGCGACTTGCGTGGGCGTTTCCGCTTGGCCCGGAATCCGGGGCATGGCCTTCTCCTCGGGATCGACCACGGTCAGGTCGTCACTCGGTTCGTAGTTCACGGGACGGGCCCCCTTCGGCTTCATTGTTCACCATCAGCGTGCTGCCCCGAGTCTGCGTCGCATGCGGGCCGAGAGGATCCTCGCCACGATGCTGATCAACAGCACCACGGCGATCAAGACCAAGGCCGCCGCCCAGGCCTGGTCGTGCTTGGCCGGTGTGGGCGACTCCGAGAACTGGAAGATGATCACTGGAACGCTCGGCAGGCCCTGGGAAGGATTCGTCTGCATGGTGCTCGCGAAGATCGACGACACGAGCAGGAGCGGCGCGGTCTCGCCGATCGCCCGGGCGACGGCCAGCAGGGAGCCGGTGATCATCCCGCTGAGCGCCGTGGGAATCACGACGGACACCGTGGTCCGCCAGCGGCTCGCTCCGAGCGCGAGCCCGGCCTCCTTGACCGATCCCGGGACCAGCCTCAGGACCTCCTGACAGGCCCGGGCCACCAGAGGCAGCATCACGATCGCCAGCGCCACGCCACCCGCCCACCCGCTCTGCTGGCCCCCCTCGACGAGGAGCGCGAAGACGAAGATCCCGGTCACGATCGTTGGGACTCCGTTGAGGACGTCGAGGAAGTAACGGACGATCGACTCGCTGCGCGGGCCCGCGAACTCGTTGGTGTAGATGGCCACCAGGATCCCGAGCGGGATCGATATCAGCGCCCCGATCCCCACCATGATCGCGGTGCCGACGAGGGCATTGGCGATGCCGCCGGTGGCCTCGATCGAGTTCGGGTCGGCGTTCTGCGTTAGGAAGTCGAGGCTGATGGAGCCCAGCCCCTTGACCGCGACGCTGGTGATGACAAGGACAAGGATGCCCACGGCGAGCACCGCCGCCGTCCACGCGCTGAACATCATCGCCCTGTTTGCTTGGTGACGGCGGCGGAGGTTCCCGCTCCTGGCGGCAAGTAGCGGATGTTGAGGCTGGTTGGCTTCCACGCTAGTTGGCCCTGGCGACCGCCCGGCGGACCAGGAGCCGGGCAGCAGAGTTGAAGATCAGCGAGAGCACGAACAGGATCACGGCGAAGTACGCGAGCGCCGAGATCTGGAGGTCGGTGGCCGCACCCTGGTAAGAGTTCGCGATCTTGCTCGCCAGGGTGTCGGCCGGCAGAAAGAGGTTCCAGTGGATGCCTGCCGTGTTGCCGATCACCTGGGTCACGGCGATCGCCTCACCCACCGCCCGGCCCAGGCCCAGAATCACCGCGCCGATGATCCCCGGGCGCGAGTAGGGCAGAACTACGGTCTTGATCATCTCCCAGCGGGTTGCACCCAGGGCCAGCGCGCCCTCCTTGTCTGTGGGAGGCACGGTCGCGAAGATCTCCCGCGTGAGGCTGGAAACGATCGGCACCGTCATGATCGTCAGGATCAGGATCGCCGGGAACATGCCCACCAGCCCATAGGTGCCGCCGAAGAGCGGGATCCAGCCCAGCACCGCATGCAGGGCCGGCTCGATCGTGTCGTTGAGGACGGGACCGAGGACGAGGATGCCCCACAGCCCGAGGATCACGCTCGGGATCCCCGCCAAGAGCTCGACGAGCGTGCCGATCACGGTGCGTGAGCTCCGCGGGGCGAGCTCGGTAAGGAACAACGCGATCGCGATCGAGAGCGGCGTTGCGAGGAGGAGCGCGCCGAACGAGCTCACGGCCGTCCCGAAGATGTAGTCGGCGGCCCCGAACTGATTGTGGACGGGGTCGAAGTTGCTGGTGGTCAGAAAGCCGAGCCCGAACGTCGAGAACGCACTCGAGGCCTCGTCGATGAGCTTGTAGGCGAGGCCCAGGACCACCGCCACGGAGATCAGCGCCGCCAGCAGCGTGATCACGTACAGGGTCCGATCGCCGAAGCGATCGATGATTCCCCGGTCCTTCCCGCCGAGGAGTGGGCTGAGTCGGGCTGTCGCCGTCTCGGTGGTCATTCAGTCCCTGCCGCCGTGCGACGGAACGGCACCCGGGATCGCAACTCGCGATCCCGGTGTCCCATTCCTGCCGCATCCGTGCTGACTGGCCCTCCCTAGCCGCCGATCTTGTCGATCGTCGCCTTGTCGGCCGCCAGGATCTGCGACGGGAGCTTGGCGAACAGGAGCGAGGGCCCGAACGACTGCCCCGGTCCGATCGCGTACGTGAGGAGCTCCTTCAGCGCGTTGGCCTTGGCCGAGTTGGACGGGGCGAGCGCGTACGTGTAGCTCGCCAGCGGGTACGCGTTGCTTGCCGACTTCGGCGGATCCGTCAACGAGACGGCGTTGTTCGCCGGAATCTGCTTCACGGCGGCAGCCGCGGCGCTGATCGTGCCGAGCGTCGGCTGCAGGAACTTGCCGGCGGCGTTCTCCATGGCCACCTGGTTGAACCCGTTTGACTGGGCGTACGCGGCGCCCACATAGGCGATCGCGCCGTCGGTCTTCGAAAGCAGCGCGGACACGCCGTCGTTGCCCTTGCCTCCGACGCCGGTCGGCCACTTCACCTCGGTCCCGACACCGACCTTCGACTTCCACTCGGAGCTCACCTTGGAGAGATAGTCCGAGAGGATGTAGGTGTCGCCGCTCCCGTCACTCCGGTAGACCGGAGTGATCTTCGTGGCCGGCAGGTTGACGCCGGGGTTGAGCTTCGCGATCGCGGGATCGTTCCAGGACGTGATCTTGCCCAGGAAGATGTCCGCGAGCGTCGAGCCGTCCAAGCGCAGGCCGTCCGAGACGCCGCTGATGTTGTAGACGGGGTCAGTCGACGAGAGCGCCCAGGGGACCATCAACAGATCCGGAGCGGCCTTCTGCTGGTCCGCGGTCAGCGGCGCATCGCTGGCGCCGAAGTCGACCGTGCCGGCGGTGGCCTGCTCGATGCCGCCCCCCGAGCCGATGGCCCCGTAGGTGACGGTGTTGCCCGTTCGCGACGAGTAGTCGGACTGCCACTTGGACATCAGGGGTGCCACGAGTGTGCTGCCCGCGCCGGTGAGCGGCGTATTCGCTCCGCCGGATGAACCGCCGCTGGTGGTGCTGCTGCTCGAACCGCACGCCGCAACGCCGAGCGCGAGCACTCCGCAGCAGGCAACGGCAAGTATCGACTTGCGAGAAATCACTTGGCTGAGTCTCCTTGGTCGGTTGACGGCGGGAGCGTTCCAGCGCATTGCCGGAAGCCTGTTACCTCACCGTGGCCGACCTGTTAACAAGTGGTGAAACCCCGCATGGTGCGGCGCGATTGGCGGCTGAGGCCGCCGCGCTACGGGTAGTGATGGAAGGTCCGCAGGGTGCCGCGCGTCAGCGGCGAGCGGTGAGCTCCGCCGCCGCTTCCGAAGCCGGGTCGGCAGCCGGCGCGGGATTGGAGACATTCGCCACGGCGGGCTCGTCCTGCTCGGCGCCGAGCGGTTGCGGGTCGAAGCGGTAGCCGATCCCGAAGTGCGTGTGTATGTAGTCCCAGCCCGGCGAGCGCCGCTCGAGCTTGGAGCGCAGCTTGCGCACGAACACGTCGACCGACCGGTCGCCGTGGGTCATCGCGTAGCCCCAGACCCGGCGGTAGATCTCGTCGCGCTCGAGCACCTTGCCCGCGTGGTCGGCCAATACCTGGAGGAGCTCGAACTCGCGAC
>JBLMXF010000114.1:0-36720 GCA_050257595.1 Acidobacteriota bacterium
CTCAACGACAACGAGATGTCGATCTCGCCCAACGTCGGGGCGCTCGAGGGCTACCTCAACCGCATCCTCAAGGGCCAACCCTACCGCCGGTTCAAGGACGAAATCGAGAGCTTCCTCCTCCACATTCCCAAGGTCGGCGAGCCGATGCTCAAGCTCGCCAAACAGGCCGAACAGATGGCCAAGCAGCTGCTGGTTCCGGGGATCCTCTTCGAGGAGCTTGGGTTCAAGTATGTGGGCCCGATCAACGGCCATTCCCTGCCCCAGTTGCTCGCCACGCTGAGAACCCACAAGGACGAGCCGCACCCGGTGCTCGTCCACGTCGTCACCCGAAAGGGGAAGGGCTACGAGCCGGCCGAGGCCGACCCGGTGTTCTGGCACGGCGCCACGCCGTTCTCGGTGGAGACCGGCGAGGTGACGAAGAAGAAGAGCGGCCCGCCGTCGTACACGAAGGTGTTCGCCACCAGCCTGATCGAACTCGCCAGGCATGACGACCGGGTGGTCGCGATCACCGCCGCGATGCCCGAGGGGACCGGGCTCGACGCGTTCGCCAAGGAGTTTCCCACGCGCTGCTTCGACGTGGGAATCTGCGAGCAGCATGCCGTGACCTTCGCCGCCGGGCTCGCGACCAGGGGTCTGCGACCCGTCGTCGCCATCTACTCGACGTTCCTGCAGCGAGCCTACGACCAGATCTTCCACGACGTCTGCCTGATGCGCCTGCCGGTCGTGTTCGTGCTCGATCGCGGCGGGCTGGTCGGTGCCGACGGACCGACCCACCACGGCGTCTTCGACCTCTCCTACCTGCGGGTCTACCCGGAGCTGGTCGTGATGGCGCCCAAGGACGAGGACGAGCTGCGCCACATGGTGGCCACCGCCCTCGCGCACAACGTCCCGGCTGCGATCCGGTACCCGCGAGGCAACGGCTATGGCGTGCCGATGGAGGGCGAGCCTCACCCCCTGCCGGTGGGCAGGGCCGAGGTGCTGCGCGAGGGGCGCGACGGGCTGATCTGGGCGATCGGCACGCTCGCCACCGAGGCCAGCACAGCGGCCGACCGGCTCGCTGGCGAGGGTGGGCCCGACCTGACCGTGGTCAACGCGCGCTTCGTCAAGCCGCTCGACACAGGACTGCTGGCGGACCAGCTCACGCCGGCCACCCGGGTCATGACGGTCGAGGAGAACGCGCTGGCCGGCGGGTTCGGGACGGCGGTGATGGAAGCCGTCGCCACTCTGGGTGCTGAAGGAGTGTTGTTCGAACGGCTCGGCGTCCCCGACGAGTACCAGCCTCACGGCTCGCAGGAGATCCTACGGGCCCGGCTCGACCTCGACGTCGAGGGCATCATGCGCCGTGCCCGGGCGTTCTTTCCCGGGCTCGCCCTCGGGCCCCGAGCTGTCGTGAAGCCTCACGGAGCATAGGCCGAACCGGGAGACAACCCGACCGGTGGCCTGCGGGCGGGTTGACTGGGGCATGCCGCGCTCCTACGCTCGCTCGGGATGCGCTCGAAGGTCGGTGTGTCCCCGTGCGAGCTGTCGTCGCGGCAACGCGCGCTCTGGGTCCTCACCGCGGCTTCTATCGTGGTGCTCGTTGCCTCGGCGGTGGTGCTGGCCGTGCGCGACGACCGTGCGTCTCGCCTGGCCCTCGTCGAGCTGCACCCTGTTGTGGCGTCGTTCGTCAAGGCGGCCGCGGTGGCGACCTCGTCACCCAGCCCGCTGGCTGCCAGCCTCGGGGGTGCCTGCCTCGCCCTCTGCCTCGCTCTGGCGGGCATGCTCCTCCGCCGCGGGCGACCGGCCCTCCCGAGCGCTCTGCTCCTTCTCGCGTTGGGCGTCGCCGCTGCGGCGCAAGCGGCGCTGGTCCTACGAAGTCAGGCGCTCGGCGCCTGGCTCTACGCTGCCGTGCTGACCCTGTTGGTCGTGCGATGGTACGCCGCGAGGATGATCGGCTCGCAGGCCGGCGGGCTCACGCCGCCTGCCTGCCGGCGCTTCTCGTGGCTCGAAGCGGTAGGCGTCTTCGCGGTCGTGGCGCTGGCCACGTTGTACCGCCTCTACGCGTTGAACCAGCTCCCGAGCGACTTCGAGGGCGAGCTGACCGTCGAGATGGTCGCGAGCACGAGCATCCGCAGCGCCCTTGAGTACAGTTACGTCTCCAACCTCACACCGAGTGGTCTGGTTTACCATCTCCTGCAGTACGTTGCATTCCGAGCGTTCGGGAGCACGGTGCTGGCAGTGCGGTTGGTCCCCGCGCTGGTCGGGGTGGCGGCGGTGCTGCTCCTGTACGGTCTCCTCCGTCGCCTCGCTGGCGTCGGCGCGGCGTTCACTGGGGCGATCTTCCTGAGCGTGTCCCCCCTCGAGGTCGCGTGGAGCCGATCCGACGTCTACCCCTTCGGCCTGCCCGATCTCGTCATCATCGGGCTCTGTTGGGTGACCTACCTCGCGATAACAACCGAACGTTGGATCTGGTTCCTCGGCGTGATGGTGCTCCAGAAGCTGACGTATGACCTGTACCCCTCGGGGCAGATGGGTGTACTGATCCCCGTGGTGTTGGTGGGGTGGTGGCTGCTCACGGTCAAGGGGTTCGCTCGGAGGTGTTGGCGCAAGACCCTGCTCGTGGGCGTGGGCGTCGGGCTGTGGGTGGTCAGCCTCTCGCTGGGCGGCCTGATCGCGACCGGGAAGTGGGAGTGGCGGAGCCCGTTGTCCTTCAACGCCGGCAAGACGCTCTGGAGCCTGCCGGTGACCTCGAGTGACGGGGCGGCCCCGCTTGCGTACGTGGCCGCCACCGCGGTCCGAAACGCCGGGGAACTGGTGCGGAGGGTGTTCGTTGGGGTTGACCGGCCGACCCACTATTCGCCCCTCGCTCGCTCAACCGGCCAACCCGCCCGATACGTTCCCGCCGCCGTCGCGGTGCTGGTGGCGGTCGGCCTCCCCGGCCTGCTCCTGTCGGGACGTCGTGACACCCGGCTGCTCCTCCTGATCTGGGCGGGCGTCGCCCTGCTTCCCGGGGTGCTCTCCACCGATCCGGAGGCGAGACGGCTCGCTACCCTGTTTCCTGCCCTCTTCGCGATCGCGGCCTGGGCAGCCGCCGACGCCGCTGCGGCGGTCTCCTCCGTACTCGGCTCAGGGGGGAGACGAACTGCGCGGCTGATCGCGGCGCCGGCGGCCCTCGGTCTATTTGGCATCATCATGGGGGGCCTCTACTTCGCCACGGAGCCCGCGACGCCACCGGTCGCGCGAATGGCGCAGGCCATCGCGGAGCTGCTTCGACCGGGTACGCTGGCGGTCGCCGATATCGATCCGAACTACGACACCCGCAACCGGGTCACGTTCCTCCTTCTCGACCGCCTCGGCGATGGCCGCGACCCGCCGGCGTGGCGCACCGTGGCGGATGGGGATTGGCCCGAGGTCGCGTGGCACCCCCGTTTGGACCTCACGCAGTTTCAGTATGCGAGTTCCCGCCTGAGCGAGCGCGTCCCAGGCCTCGCCGCTCGCCAGCGCTGGAGCCGCTGCCTGTTCGTGATCCAGGAGTTGCCGGGCAGCGACCGGAAGCTCGAGCTGCTTGCGTCGCTCTTTCCTGACGCACCGAGAGTGTCGAGGCGGCCCGTACCGGACACCCGCGGCTTCGACTTCGTGGCGGTCGAGGTGGACTGGGACGCTTTCGCCGCCGTCACGTCGCCGGACGTGACCCTGGTCGGAGGTGCCGGAGCCGCCGCCGCGGGCGCTGTGCCGTGGCTGGGGCGGGAGGCAAGAACGGTGAGCCGACCGTCGTCGGGACCGGGCGCCGCCTCCGTTCACGCCGGGCTGTTCGTCGCCCGGCAGTCGTGGACGACGTTTCGCCTCTCACCGTCCGTGCCTGCGGCCCTGACCCTCGACGGCCGGCCGGCCGGACCGCACGCGGCGCTGCCGTTGACGCGCGGCGTCCACCGTCTCGACATCCGGCTCGATGCCCTGCCGGCGTCTCCCCTGAGTCTCCTGCACAGGGTCGAGGGCGAGGATCAGTTCAGTGCCGTACCACAGGAACTGATCGTCGCACCGGGCCTGGCGGACATCGGGCTGCTGCGGGCGGGGCAGGTGGCGTCGTTCCCGGGCTTCTTGCCTCCACGACCGGTGGGCACGACGCCGCGAGGCGTCTTCACGCACGTCGCGGTGTCGCCTGGTGGCCGCTTCGCCTCTTTGAACATCGACGCCGACGGCTGGACGGTCACCGTGCTGGATCGAGAGGGTCGCACGCTGGGGCACTGGGCTCGACGGGAGCCCGGGCGGAGCAGCGTTGATGCCAGCGCCATCGCGTTCGTGGGTGACGACCTCGTGGCGGTCCTCGACCGCGACGTTGTCGCACGATTCGACGCGCACGGACGTCCGCTCGGCGACTTCAAGCTCCCGTTCGAGGCCGGGGGGGAAGAAGACCTCGCCGGGAGCCTGAGCGGCGGGCTGTTCGCCGTGTCGGGACCCGCCGCCTTCGTCGCGATCGTCGGGCAGGACGGGACCGAGGTCGGGAGGCTCTCGCCGCCGCCGGAGGTCGTGCACGGGCGGTGGTCGCCGATGCGGGTCAAGGCAGCCCCTCGCGGTGTCGTTGCCGTGCTGGACGTGACCGGCGCGCTCCACGTTTTCCGGCGTGGTCCTTCACCTGGGGGCGTCGAGACTGGTGCGTGGCGGTGGGTGCGCGTCTGCGAGCCGACGTGGATCGGCATGCCGGCCGTGTTCTCGGTGCGGGAGGACGGCTGGGTGTTCGCCTTCTACCCCGACATCTGGGCGTGGCGGGTGCTCGACGAGGCAGGCGTTCAGCACATCGCTGCGACCGACCGCGACCTCGACACGCTGCTGCGCTACAACTTCACACACCTGGCGGGTTTCGATGCTGCCGGCAACCTCTGGACGTGGTACGACGGGACGGCGACTGCCTACAGGCTCGGCGCGCTCTAGGGTCCAACGGCCCAAGGACGGGTCTTACCGCGGTGGCTCCCAGTATGCCTGGGAGGCGATACGCTCCAGCGCGGCGGAGGAGTACCGACCGTGCTTCCAGTACCAGCGCAGCGACGCGATGCGCATGATCATGCGGAGAGCGTGTCGGCCGAGCCGGACCGTGGATGGCGCGGAGCGCTGGAGGCGCACCGGGATGCGTTTGATCTCGAGGTTGTGCTTGAGCGCGATATAGAGGAGCTCGACGTCCCCCGAGAAGCCATCATCCCGTACGAGGGGGAAGAGCGCATCGGCGACGTCGCCGCGCAACCCTTTCAGCCCGCACTGGGTGTCGAAGAGACCGCCGGTGACGAGGAGAGTCACGAAGAACGAGAAGACGTCGGTCGCAATGTGCCTCAGGGGCGAGATCGGCGCCTGGAAGCTGGACTCCGCCAGGCTGCGGTCACCGACGACGATGTGAATCCCCCGCTCGATGATGAGCTGCGCGACGAAGGGGATCGCCTCGAGGTCATACGGCACGTCCGCGTCCGTGAACACCCTACACGTGCCGGTAGTCGCGGCCATCCCGGCCTTGAGGGCGCTGTACTTTCCGCTGTTTCGCTCGAGCGCGATGGTTCGCACCCTGCTGTCGGTGATGCCCTGGAGTACAGAGGCGGTTCGGTCGGTGCTGCCGTCGTCCACGACCACGATCTCGAAGGAGCGGGACTGTTGGCCGAGGAAGTGGAGCAGACCGGTGAGGCTCTCCGCAACGTAGTTCTCCCCGTTGAAGACAGGTACCACGACGGAGATCTCCATCTAGGCCTTCCTCCAGAGAGCGTAGAGAAGGTGCCCGAGCGGACAGCCGGCGAGCCTCTCAAGCGCGTCGACCCGTTCGGCGAGGCGCCAGCCTAGCGGGCTCACGAACGGCGCCAGACCGACCACCCGGCCGATCTGCTCCTGCTCGAAGCCGCACTGCCGGGCGAGATCGGTGAGGCGCCTCCTGGTGGCGCGAGAGACATGCTGCGCAGTGTGCATCTCGGGAGTGAGGTGGAGGAGGTCCATGACGTGCTCGACCAGCGGCCACGCGCTGTGGTAGTTGGGCGTGGTGAGGAACACCGTTCCGCCCGGCTTCAGCCAGGTCGCGAGGCGCCCAAACAGGGCCACGAGCTGCTCCCAGTAGAGGTGCTCGATGAACTCGAGCAGGTAGATCCGGTCGAACATCTCCCCGCCGAAGTCGGCCTCGTCGGCGAGGCCGAGGTGGAAGTGCAGGTTGGACCGCGGGAACTGGCGGCGGGCAAATTCTATGGCGCTCGGATTCGCGTCCAAGGCATGGACTTCTCTGGCGCGCGAGGCGAGCCGATCTGCGATGACCCCTGAGCCGCAGCCGATATCGATGACCACCTCGTCTGGGCAGGGTGGAGCCGCCCTCTCCAGCGCTTCGATCTTGAGATGGTGCCAGTACCTCTGGACGACGAAGCCGGTGTGGAGGGCGTCGAACTGATAGCTGCCGGGTATCGCGATGGCGTCGCCCGTCCGGCGGATCTCGGCGCGGGGCGGCCTCTCGTCAGTCATCCGGGACACCGTCGATGCGAGGGCCGGCGGCGGCGCGGCGGAAAGGGATCATGACCAGGCCCGCGACCAGCTCGCCCTGGTTACCCAGGATCCTCTCGACCTTCGCGTCAGGGTAGAAACGACGGATTTCCGTCGCGTCCTCTTCGAGGCGATCCCCCTGCACGACGATTGCGGCGTGCTCGTTCCCCGGCAGCGGCAGACTCGTCGAGAGCTCCCGGATCTCACTCACGTGGAGATTCCAGATGAAGGGCAGGAGTTCCGCAAGCTGACCGTTAGGCATCGAGAAGTCGAGGTTCCAGTCGGATCGCTTGGTGGTCACCATGTAGAAGTGGTAGTCCGGGCCGAGAGCGTGCAGGCGTCGACCGATCGCCACGAGCTCATGCGTCGGCAGCGGCGCGCCCCGACCGGTCTCATAACGCTCGTACTTGACGAAGTTCGCGACCGGAGAGACGAAGATCACGGCGGCCACGGTCACCCCGAGAGCGATCCGCCGCACTCGCCGAGCGGCGAGCGCGAACAAGTCGAGGGCCCCGACGACGGCCCGCGCAATGAACACGGCGGCGATCGGGGCCGTGGGCACGAGGCGGGTGTACCAAGGAGGGGATCCACCCCACGCGCCGAGGGTCAGAAGGACGAGCCCAACATACCCCGCGAGCACGACGTTCAGCGAGAAGCCCTCGACGGCCACGATCACGATCCCGACCGCCAGGACGACAGCCTCGACGTCGTTGCAGGCGGGCGAGAGCGAGCCCTGGGTGCTGTTGTCGGGAGTGACGAAGAACCAACCAAAGCTCTTCGCAAGCGGGGCCCCGAACGACGAGGCGACCCTGTCCCAGTGCACGCCCTCGCTGGGTTTGAACACGTCGAGCGACTCCTCGGCGCGCGGAAACGCAAAGGTAGGGTTGTCGAGCCAGATCGGAAGCAGCGGCACGATCCAGACGGCAAGCCCCAGCGCCATCAAGGGAGGACCGTACCAGCGCCGGGCCGCGGCCCGCGGGGAGCGCAGGGCCAACAAGGGCCCGATCAGGGCGCAGGCCACCACTGCGACGCGGGCGCCGGGCCACAGGTAGAAACAGTAGCCAGCCGCGAGTCCACTGGCGATCCAGAGCCCGGGACGGGCATGCTTCACGGCCAGCGCGAACAGCGTCACTGTCCACAAGCCAGCAGTCGCCGCGTCGCCGTTCGCGTTGAGGCGGCTGAAGTGGACGAACGGGATGCTGCCTGCCAGGAAGAGGGCAGCCAGGAGGCCCGTCCGTCGGTCGCGGTAGCACGACGCCAGGAGGAAGACGGCCACAATCCCAGAGAGACCGAAGAGTGCTCCGCCCAGGCGAAAGCCGAGCTCCCCGGGACCGGCGAGCGCGAGACCGATGACCTCCGGCACCAGGCCAACCACGGGGGCCGGCACGAAACCGTTCTCCCAGATGCTCGCGTGGCGGCCCAACATGAGATCCCAGGCCGAGGTCGCGTTCAAGACGAAGTCGAAGTGGATATAGGCCGGGACGTCCGACAGGCGATAGAAGAGTGTCACCAGTGCGACGGCGATCGGGAGAGCCAGGTACGCCCCGTCCCGCCACCATCGGCGCATTCGCCGGGCAGGGCCGCTGGCTGGCAGGGCAGCGACGCCCACCATCACAACCAGAAGCGAGACCCACAGGCCGACCTGGTCGGTGTAGTTCGAGTAGCCCCGCCGCCACGCGAAGAGGAGCACACACCCCAGAGTCACGAGCACGGCCCCGGCCGCGATCTCACGCCATGCGTGCAGCGCCGGTCTGGCGGCGATCGCCGCCGCCCAGAACGGATCGTGAGCGTGCAGCGCCCCCCTTCGCCAAAACTCGAGGGCTCCAGCGGCGACGAGCGCTCCGGACACGTAGAACCACAGCCAACCCGGTCGCTCTCCGCCGACCAGGAGGGCCTGGCCGTGGGCCGCGACCGCGAAACCGGCCGCCGTGGTCGCGGCTGTCGCCAAGGCCGTCGTCCTGCTGGACCGCCACGACGAGAGTAGGGCTCCGGAGCCGCTTGGAGTCGACACGTCGCTTGCGCCGTCTCTGACCGTGCCTGGTGCGCTCGAAAGGGACCGGACGCGCCGCCGGGCCAGCACCTGGAGAACGGCCACGATCCCCAGCGCCGCTGCGATCCACATCCCGAACCGGGGCCAGGAGATCGTGGACCGAACCGACGGCTTTGGGCCACTCTCGGGCCACGAGGCGTTCGGTACCCTGACGTAGCTCACCGCGTATCCCTCGGGGCTGGAGACGGGCACGGCGCCAGTGGGCTCGAACACCGTCTTGAACAGGACCTTTGACTGTCCGGCGCGCCAGTCGCCGACGACGAAGTTCTCGGCCGTGTAAACGACTCCTCCCAGGTCGTCGGGGACGAGGGTGAGCCAGCGCCAGGCCGGGAGCGTAGCAAGGACGCGCACCCGGCCGGACTCGAGCGCGAGCCGGTAGGCCAGCTCCCAGTCGTTATCCCACAGCAGCCACTCGCTGCCGTCGGGCTTCCAGGGGAAGCAGCCCGGGAGGTTGCTGTGGTCGACCGGGGGCGGGAGCGGCACTTCCTCTGCGACGGAGCCGCCCCGCGGCACGCGGAAAAGAACGTGCCGCCTGTCTCTTACGACGAGAACGGTGGAGCCGTCGGGGCACCGCACGGCCCCGGCCACTGGATGTCCGGGGATGGGACTTGGCGCCCTCCACACCACGGCTCCCTTGCGGTCCACCTCCAGCACCCCTGCCTGGTCGGCGGCGACCAGGATGTTGCCCGAGGACAGCACCGACGCGGCCAGTAATGAAGGCACGTCTGGTGGAAAACGCCACGACCAGAGGACAACACCTGTCTCGTCGATCTCCCGGAGCTCGTCAGCGCCCTGGTCGATCACGAGGAAGCTGTGGAGGCCTGCGGGCGCCAGGCGCAACGGGCCGGTGAAACCGACGAACCGCTTCACGACCTGACCGCGCGCATCGAAGAAGGCGATCTCGCCCTGACCGCCTCCGCCGCCTGGGACCGTCACCACCGGCACCTGCGAGATGGCCGGGGTCGCGCCCGAGGGGGGCGGTGCGACAAGGAAGAGGGTAGCTGCAGTGAGGAGCGCGGCGTCGCGAAGCCACCCGGCGGAAGACCGCATGTCGCTCACGCTACAAGACCTGGGTTGCCGAGGCAAGGCGAGTCGGGAGAGGGTCAGGGCGGGGAACGGTTGGCACCAGGCGTTCATCCCTCGAGGTCTCCAGGATGCATGCGCCCTCGTCCTGGATGCCCGCGCCGACCCGATTCGTGAGCTGGATCGGCGCAAGCGTGACGTCGAGGAGCGTGGCCGTTGCATGGCGGCCCTGGTCGGAGCCTCGCGTCGGGCCCTCCCGCGGAACGGTCACCCGCATGCCGCGCTACCCGTTGCCGACGGCGTGAGGTTGCAGCCCCGAGGCCCGGCGCCGTCCGGGGGAGGGATAGCGAGCGGGCGTGCGCTGTGCCCCCTCGCCTCGCGATCCGCGGGTGATCGGGCGCTGGTCACGGATCTCGACGGCGCGCGGGTTGACCCGCAGGGCAAGTAGCCTGCCCTCCAGGGTGGTGACCAGGAGGGCACCGTCCGTGGGCCGAATGGCCACGCCGATCGGTGTTTCCGGTGAAGCACCGGTGTCCGTCCCGAGGGGTACGTGGTCGAGCACGCGTCCGTCCGGCCCGTAGAGCCGGATCTCATGCGCGAGCGGGACGCTCACCCACACCCGACCGTTGGCGATCGGAGCGGCGAAGGGTTCCGAGAACGCCTGCCGGAGCCACCCCGCGACCGGAAACGAGCGCACGAAGCGGCCGTCGCGGTCGAAGATCGCCAGCCGGCCGGCGCCGACGTCGCACACGTAGACCGACCCCAGCGCATCCACCGCGACGCCGACCGGGTTGTGCAGCGCCGTGGGTCCATCGCCGCGCCCCCACTCGATCTCCTTGGCACCCAGGGGCGTGAAGCGCACGACGCGGCTGTTGCCGGTGTCGGCGACGAAGACGCGGCCGTCCGGAGCCACCGCGATACCCCGTGGGCCGAAGAAGTCGGCCGTCCATGATCGCTCGAACTTCCCGCTCGTGTCGAACACCTGCACGCGGCTGTTCCAGGTGTCGGCAACGTAGAGCAGACCGTCGGGACCGAGGGCCACGTCACAGAGGTCGCGGAATTCACCTGCGCCGGTGCCCAGGGTCCCCCAGGCCGCGGTGGCCGTCAGATCGGCATCGAAGCGCTGGACGCGGCTGTTGCCGAAGTCGGCGACGTAGATGTTGCCGGCTGCATCTACTGCCAGGCCGCGGGGCTGCCGGAGGGCGCCGAGCGGGTCCTGGGTATGCGGCTCGACCGGTGCCTGTCGCGCAGGAGTGGGCTCGGGCTCGGGAGGGGGCGCCTCGGGGGCCTCGAAGGCCCCCGCGACGGCATAGATCGTGACATCGCGGTTGCGGAACACCGGCTGGAGCAGGTCCGGCCAGACGGCGAACCTCGCCGTGAGGTCGGGACCGTAGGTGAGCTTCTCCAGGCTCCCGACGAACACGAGGGCGACCCGATAGCGGCGCAGTGCTCGCGCGACAGCCTCGCGGTCTCGGCTCGTGTAGATCGTCTTCACGTCGAGCTTGCGCCAGTTGATCTCGGCCTGCGACTGGCCGCGCTGGAACACGTGGTAGTCCCAGCCAAGGATGGTTGGGAGGCCGGTGTTCATGCTGACGCGAGCGTACTGCTGGTAGGAGGGCCCCCACGCCTCGCACACGACTGGATTGCCGGGGACCACCGTGTCGAGCCAGCGGTAGGCCGCGAGTTCCTCCGGGTTGTAGCTCTTGAGGTAGGCCATGCCGTCGAGCGTGAAGCGCGGACCCTGGACGTGTCGGCCGGTGAGTGCGCCGATCGCGGCGGTCGCCGTGGTGAGCCCGGCGACGGCACCAAGCGCGACCACCGCCGCGCGCCAGATCCGACCCCCGCGTCGTAGCTGGCCCGCGAACCGCCAGCCGTGACAGAGGACGAAGCTCGCCGCGAGTCCGAGCAGCAGCCAGGAATCCAAGTAGAACTTGAAGACGGTGTTCATCCGGTCCCAGACAAAGACGACCTCACAGCCGGCGAGGACCAGGAGCGCAAATCCGGCGATCGCCGCGACACGCCGCAGGCCGGGTGCAATGGGGCTACGCAGGGTCACGCTGATGGCCAGGAGCCCGACGAGGAGGGCGAAGATCCCGGCCGAAGGCGCCTGGCGCAGCGAGAGGTGAGCCAGCGCCCGCACGTCGAGAAGCGAGAGGGCCAGCCCACCGATGACGGCGGCGAGGAGCACGCGGTGACGACGGGCCAGGGGGCGGTCACTGGCCGCGATCGTCCCGCGCCACGCGAAGAGCAGGCAGGGCAGCAGCACCGCGAGGGGCAAGCCGAAGATGAGCAGGAAATCCGAGGGGTGGGCGTACGGGCCGACCTCCCACCCCCAGTTGCGGGGTGGGGGCGTGAAGTGCGTCCAGAACGGCCGGAAGGCGAGCCAGCTCAAGCTCGGCACGGCGAGAAGCGGAAGCAGGACTTGCCGCGGCAAACGGCTGAGCCAGGCCGGCGGCTCACCGCGCCACCGCTGGTCGTCGCCTCGGATGAGCCAGTCGAGAGCCAGCATGCCGGCGAGGAAGGCGACGTACGTCGGCGTGCTCCACCCGTTGGTCACGGAGACGGCACCGAGTGTGAGAGCTGCAGCCGCGAGGATGGCGAGATCGGCCGCGAGGGTATGGCCGGGCCGACCCACCCGGGGCCGGCGCAGCCACACGAAGAGCACCGCGACAAAGGCGAGTGCCCACGGCAGGGCCAGCAGGTGAGCGTGGAGGTCGGCAAAGGTCAGGCTCCAGAACGGGTACTCGTTGATCGTGTTCGGGATCACCCGGGAGGTCGCCCAGAAGGTGTCGAAGTTGATCGCTCGCCGCGCCGGGAGCTCCTTGAGGACCGAGAGATTGCCGAGGACGAGCGTGACGACGACGGCGAGCACGCCTCCGCGCGGTCGCCCCGAGAGGAGCCGTCCCGCGGCGAGGAGCGCCGCTGCCGTGAGGCCTCCGACGGCCGCGATGGCGAGGTTGAACATGAGGGCCGGGTGCACGGCGGTGGCCTTGCCGATCGCCGCCACCACGAAGTGGCCGAAGTAGGTGTACGACAGCCGCGCACCCGCGAACCACGGCTCCGGCGGCGGCAGCTGGGTGGTCCGGTACAGGGTGTTGAGGAACGCGAAGTCCATCGGCTTCTCACCCCAGAAGATCTCCGGGTTGAGGAGCCTGAAGGCGAGGAAAAGGAGGAAGGCGCCCCAGAAGATCCCTTCGGTGACGAGCAGTTCGTGGCGTGAAACGCCGGCGCACGGCCGCCTACGGCACGCTGCCGCCGCGACGATCACCAGAACCCCGAGCCACAGGAGCACCGACGCGCGGTCGAAGGGAAGCCAGCCTAAGTTGGCCGTCAGCCATACGGGATAGACGAGGAAGAGGACGCCGAGCACCTTCGCGAGCGGGTAGAGCCCACCGGCCCGCCAGCCGGTCGCCCTCAGCAGGGCGAAGGCGATCAGGCCGAGGAGTTCGAGCAGGCCGCCGACGAGGACGGTCGCGGCGAGCGAGGAGCGCACCAGATGGCCCATGACCGGCGCCGCTTCCGCGGTTGCCGGGCTCGCACGTGCGAGGAGCAGATCGGCCCGCGTCAGGGGGCGCGACGGGATGCCGGCGAGCAGCGTGCGCTCGATCTGATCCGCGGTGAGGTGTCCGCGGTTACGGAAGATCACCACCTTGGGGTGGTCGTAGACGGAAAACGACTCGTCGGCCAGCTCGTCGGGAAGCTGGAGACCGAACAGGGTCGGCCGGGACGCGACGGTCTTCTCGAGCCGGTAGCCGAGGTCGCCGGCGAACAGGAAGCGGAAGTAGCGGCTGGTGAGCGGGAACTTCGCCGCCGCCTGGGTGACGGCTCCGTAGAGCCGTTTGGTCTGCAGGACCAGGACATCGGCCGACGCGAGCTGCGCGGCCAGGGCCTTCATCTTGGCCGGGGAATCGGGCTCGTAGTAGCCGAGCTGGACGACCCGGTAGGCACTCATCGAGAAGCCCGGCAGCGGGAGCGGGAACCCCTCGTCCCAGTCCTGCGTGAGGACCTTCGCCCCCGGGGAGACGTGACGGTAGAACCACTGCGACGCCTCGACCTCCGTGTGCGGCCGGGTGTAGATGGCCATGAACGCCAGCGCGTAGGCTGCCGTGAGGGCGACGACGGCGCCCCGAACCAGCCGCCCGGAACGCGAGCGGGAGGCAAGCCCGTCGAGCCAGACCGCCGCCCACAGCGCAAGAAGCGGGTAGACGGGCAGCAAGTAGCGCGGGAACTTGACCTGGAACGAGACCGTGATGGCGACGAAGGGGAGGAACCACGCGAGCAGGAGCCACTGGGCGCGGCTCCGCGCGAGCCACGTCCGCCGCGCCGCCACCACCATTCCGATCACGGCGGCAAGGCCGAGCGCCGGTCCCATCCCCCACAGCACGAGCTCGCGCAGCTCGTAGAGCAGGGGGAGCGTCCCGACGTACTGGTTGGTGTACGGCACCAGACCAGCGTTGCGCACCATCCGGCTCTGCTCGAGCACATCGTGGAGGAACGCGTGCCCGTCGAGAATGGCGTACGGCTCGCCGAGGAAGAACGCGCCCGCCACGCAGCCGCCAGCCAGGGCGCCGAGACCGAGGACGAGGGAGGGGCGGCGGGAGTCCCAGGCCCGCCACAGCACGACGAGGCCGAGCGGCAGCAGCAACGGCAGTGCGCTGATCTTGGTCGCAGCGGCGAGGCCGACCACGAGTGAGGCGGCAACCAGGTCTCGGGTCCGCTGCTCCTGGACTGCGCGCACGATGAGGGCGAGCGCCGCGGTGACCAGGAAGGTGAGGGGGATGTCGTTGGCAGCGAAGTGCGAGTTCTGGAGGTGGAGCACCGTGATTGCGAGGAGACCCCCGGCAAGCAAGGCCACCCTCTCGCCGAACAGGCGGCGGGCCAGCACGATCAGGACGAGCACCGTGGCGGCGCCCCACAGCGCCGAGAGGATGCGGCCGATCAACAGGATCCCGTCGTAGCTGTTCAGGCGTGGGCTGACGACGCCGACTGCGGAGACGGCCATGCGGGTGACGTAGAACGGGAAGCTGCCGTAGGCGAAGAAATGGGGGTTGAGCTGAAGCGGTGAGAGCGAGAGCTGGTTGACAGCTTCTGCAATCCGGCGCTCGTCGGGGTGGAAGAAGTGCCCTTCGTCCCAGTTCACCCTGTACAACCGGACGCCGAGGGCGACGACCACGAGGGCGAGGACGAGCAGTCGAAACCGGGGGCTTCGCGGCTGCATGGACCGGTCTGAAGGTAGCAGAGGGCCCTGAGGTGCGTCAAAAAGCCGGGATCGACGCGCGACCGGGCGACGTCAGCCGCTCGCCGGAGGATCGCTGGCACCACCCCGATCGAGGTACCGGGCGAACAGCTCTCCCCACGGCGACGACCGCCGGAACTCCCGCACCTTCCCGGTGCCGAACACCGGGTACCAGAGGTAGTCGTGGTAGAGGTAGGAGCCGGCCACGAACAGGTAGACCAATGGCGTGTGGAAGAACAGCTTCTGGAGCTTGCGCAGCGGTCCGAACCAGAGCACGTCGCCGACCCGGCTCGCCAGGTTGTCGCCGACGCTGAAGTGCCAGTTCTCGGCGCCGATCTCCGGTTGCCCGACGAGCTCGATGTCGCGCGGGTCGGCGGTGCCGAGGCCGCGCTCGTGGGCGAGGGCCAGGTACTTGATCGAGAGCGGGTCGAAGCCCATCAGCTTGGCGGCCACGGCGTCGATGGCGACCTGGTCGGCCGAGGCCAGGAGCACGTCCTTCTGCACCGGGATCATCGTCCGCGGGCCCGGTCCGTTCCCGGCGGTGGTCCCGTCCATCACGGCGAACAGACCGCTGTGGATCTCCTTCTGGATGACCAGCAGGTCGACGAGGGTCTCGTGGATCCAGCTGTGGGTGTAGTGGCGGCGCGTGGCGAGCAATCCGCCGAAGGCATTCTTCATCGCACCCGTCGTGGTCGTGTAGATGTGGCACTTGACCGTCGGCAGGTGGACCACGTTGGTGCCCAGGAAGAGCTCCGGGATCTGGATCCCGTCGGGGAAGATCCTGGGCAGGGCCAGCATCCTCCCCTGGGGCTGGTAGGCGACCCACTTCAGATCCCAGTCGAAGCAGTTGTAGCGGACCGGCACGCCGTGGCGCTTGAGCACGTCGACATACCCGTTGAGCCGCTCGCCCTTCTTGGGGTCGGTGACCACCGTGTTGTTCTGGACGCAGACGAGATCCGCGAGTCCGGCCCGGCGCAGCGCGAGAATCGTGCCTTCCAGCTGCCACGGTGTCGTGTTCGCGCCGGGGTACGGGAAGTGCCACGAGATGTTGTCCTTGAGGATGGTTGTCGCGCCGGCGCGCAGGTGCTTCCTGACCTCGGCCAACTCGCAGAGTCGGCCGAGATCGTCGAGGACCCCCTCGGGCTGGGTGCGCAGCAGCGCAACTCGACTCGTCATGGCGATCCCTACCGCGCGGCGCCCGCCATCCAACAGGGCACCTGGTCTCCCGGGCGGTCCCAGCGGTCAGCCAGTCTGCCACCCGTCTCAACGCCCGACTGGATGGTACCACCGGCACGCCAGCTCCTCGCGAGCCATCCGAGGCGTGCGACCGCCGAGGGGAGGCGCTGGCGGCGCCTCCCATCCCGCCTCGCCCCGGGGCGGGGACGCGAGCGGCTGGAGCTCTCGCCGGAGGAAGTTACGAACGCCGGCTCCCGGCGCAGCGTCCGCAGTGCAGCGGGCAGCAGCCATGCAAGGAACAGCGCGAGCAGCGCCCAGGCCATGATCGCGTAGGTCACCTCGGTGGGTTGGTGAAGGATCTCGGCGCCGCACAGCACCACGTTCAGACCGAGCAGACCCGAGGTGGTGAGCGTGCCCCTGCGCATCGGCATCGCCACCAGCATGACCCAGTAGTAGCACGACAGCACGAGCAGGGCGAAGACCGCGGCCACCCCGAGGACGGCCGCCTCCTCGACGGGCGCGCGCCACGCCGCGGCTGCCACGAGGACGAGGAGCAGGGCTGCAGCGACGAGGTAGAACGGCCAGCGCTCGTGCTGCGCCCGGTTCATCCGGTCTTGCCACACGGTCCAGCGGTCGAGCAGGGGCCAGCTCGCCGGCAGTCGGCTGGTCATGGTCGCTGGCGAGTAGAGCACGGCGAGCTCCAGTCCCTCGGTGTTGGTGCTCCAGGTGCCGCGGTGCTTGGCGATGTCCCTCTCGAACTCGGGCCAGGCCTCGACGCCTCGCCCGGTCAGGCTTCCAGCCATGGCGCAGAGGATGGCAGACCCCGCGCAGCCGGCGGCGAAGCGCCACACCCATCGGGCATCCGCGCGGCGAACCAAGTCGCGCACGGCGGCCACCGCGATGGGAAAAAGGAAGAGGAGGGGAAAGAGGCGGACAGCCGTCGCGTACGCGAGGAGCGCCCCGGCAGCGGCATGGCGACCGCGCCGCAGGAAGCAGAGCGACGCCAGCAGAGCCGCGAGCCAGTCGAAGCGCAGCAGCGCCCCACCGACCCACACGTAGCGCCAGGGATAGCCGAGGCCGAAGAGGATGAGGGCGAGCGTTGCGGTGCGCGGCCCCCACACCCGGAAGACGACGCCGAATGCGACGGCCAGGAGAGCGAGGTCGAGCAGCGTCAGCGCGGTGAGCACCGTGGTCGTGCAGGGGAGCCAGGCGGTGAAGAGTCTGCCGACGAAGGTCCACGTTGGTGAGGGGTTGTAGCCATGGTCGAGCCGGACCCTGGCGAGAACCGGGAGGAGCTGGGGGGAGAGGAAGAACCGGTGGTCGGCGACAAAGGACTGCCATCGTGCCGCGGTGAAGCGCCGCCGGACCTCGTCCTCATGCGCCGCGAGCTCCACCGTGGGCACGATGCGGTTGGTCCGCAGGTCCCGGGTCTGCGGTGGCAACGGGATGGCGGGGTCGCTCTGCTTCTCCGCCGCGAGCGAGGCCACGTAGAGTCCGTCGTAGCCCAGCTCGGGGAAGTACTTGGAGCCCAGGAAGTAGTGGAAGAGCTCGGGATAGTGGAGGTAGTTGGGGCCGTGGAAGGACCCGAAGTTGAAGTAGGCGAGAAGAGCAACGCCGGCCAGGAAGCCGAGCAGCTGGCCGGCGCGGCGCCGCTCGGGGCGGACGGCGTCGCGGCGACGGAGGAGGATGACGGCGAGCGCCACGACGCTCATGACAGCCTTCACCCACATCTCTGTCGTCACGGTCACGGCGGTGAGTATACGCGGCGTCCGGGTGGGCTAGCGTGCGGTTCCGTGGGGGACGAGAAGGGCCGCCGCCAGGGCCACCCAGGCCACGACCGTGACCAGGAGCGGGCGGTCGGTGACAAGGACGGCGGTCGGATCCTGGGCTCCCTCCTGGTGGAGCAGCAGGAGGTAACGGAGGATGCCGAACAGCACGAACGGCACCGTGAGCAGCAGACCCCGCGAGCCGACCTTGGCCACGGTCTCGGGCGACACCGTGTACAGGATGTACGCGACCAGGGTGACACCGGCAAGGAGGTTGACCACGTCCTGCAGGTAGCTGGCCGGGTAGACCGGCGTACGCGCCGCCGGATGCTTCGCCTCCGGCACCCGCTTGCCGAACGCGAGGAGGAGCGCGAGGAGGAACCCGCAGATCACGAGCCAGTGGGAGATCTCGACCTGAATCGCGAGGGCACCGGCGGCGAGGCGGACCACGAAACCGGCGGCCAGGGTCATGGCCTCGATGACGGGGACGGTCTTGAGCACCAGGGAGTACAGCGTCGTGAGCGCCGCATAGCCGAGCAGCGCGGTCGTCACCGGCCAACCCTCCGGCAGCGTGAGACACACGGAGAGGACAGAGAGCAGGACCGCCCAGGCCAGCGCGGCGCCCGGTCCCAGTTCGCCGCTCGCGACCGGCCGGTTCTTCTTGACCGGATCGGCGCGATCCGCGTCCCGGTCGAGGACATCGTTGAGCAGGTAGCCCGCCGAGGAGATCAGGCAGAAGGCGAACGCGACCGAGGCGACCCGGACCATCGCCGGCAGGTCGAAGGCGTGCCCGGCAAAGACGGCGGGTGCGAAGACGAACCCGTTCTTCAGCCAGTGGCGCGGGCGCATCGCCCGCAGCAGCACTCCTGCCCTTCCAGCCGTGGTCACGCCCCGATGGTATCACCGGGCGGGCATGGGCCTGAGGCCATGCTGATCGAGAGCCATTGGACGATCGGTTCTCGAGAGATCGGGGCTACGCGAGCTCTCCGGTGCCGGTTGTCCTTTCCCCAAGGCCCGAGCCTGAGGCCACACGCCCGTCTCCCCAGGCCTCGAGCCTGGTCCCCCGGGTGATAGCATCGCGGCCGTGCCTGGCAGGGTGCGTCTCGACCAGCTCCTGGTGGAGCGCGGGCTCGCCCCGTCGCGGGCGCGGGCGCAGGCGCTGATCATGGCGGGCCTGGTGACCGTCGACGGCGTGGTCGTCGACAAGGCGGGCAGGGGGGTGGGTCGGGAGTCTGCCATCGCCGTCACCGCCGCAGATCACCCGTGGGTTTCGCGTGGCGGCGTGAAGCTCGCCGCTGCCCTCGATGCCTTCGGAATCTCGGCCGAGGGCCGGTCGTGCCTGGATGTCGGGGCCTCGACCGGCGGCTTCACGCATGTGCTGCTGGAACGCGGTGCGGCACGGGTCACCGCCGTGGATGTGGGCCACGGCCAGCTCGACTGGCGGCTGCGCAACGACCCGCGGGTCGATGTCCGCGAAGGCGTCAACGCGAGACACCTCCGACCGGAGGATCTCGCCGGTCCCTTCAGCCTGATCACGGTCGACGTCTCGTTCATCTCGCTGCGGCTCGTGCTGCCGGCACTGATGCCCTTTCTGGCCGAGGACGGGGACCTGGTCGCACTGATCAAGCCCCAGTTCGAGGCGGGGCGGCGCGAGGTCCGCAAGGGCGGTGTGGTCCGCGACGCCGCGGCGCGCGAGGCGGCGATCGTCGGCATCGTCGCGGCGGCTGCCGGACTCGGCCTGAGCTGTCTCGGTCGCCTGCCCTCCCCGATCCCGGGACCCGCCGGGAACGTCGAGGAGCTCGTTCACCTGCGGCGGGATTCCTCGCCCGGCTCGTAGCGTCAGCTTCGCGGAGCTCTCGCGGCGCGGGCGGGAGCCGCTACGCCAGGTTGCCGGGCCCGAGGCCCACCGAGAACGTGCCGTCGGCCTCGCGCCGCGAAAGGCAGCGGAAGGCGACCAGAGTGGTGGTGCGCTCGACACCGGGCAGCGCGGCGATCTCGCCGGTGACCAACTCCTCGAGCCGCTCATTGCGCGAGGTTCGCAGCACCGCGACGAGGTCGTAGGCTCCCGCCACTGAGTACAGCTCGTGCACCCCCTCGCGCTCAAGGAGCGCGTCGGCGACCGTGTGTAGCTCGCCGGGTTTGACATTGATCAGAACCACCGCTTCGAGCATCTCGCCCTCCACCGATCGCACGGCTCCGCGCGCCCGATTTCGACCACTGCGGCCGAGTCGGGCGGTCCGCTGCACCCCGGGCATGGTAACCGACCTGGGACGGCGTCCTACGAGAGGGGGAGGCGAGGAGTTCACCTACCGATCGCGACGATCGCCCCAACCAGCTTGGGATCGTTCGGGAGCAGGCCGGCTGCCGGCAGGCGCGGGACCAGTTCCCGCCACCTCGGCTCGCGGTTGAAGACATCGGCAAAGAGCGGCCGCGCCTCGTCGAGCCTCCCGGCGGCCGCCAGGGTCACGGCGTGCCAGAACGGGAGCTCGGCGATCTGCGGGGCGAGCTTGGCGGCGGCCCCGTACTCCCGTCCGGCTTCGTCCCACTTCGCCTCGGTGGAGAGCTCGTCGCCACGGTTCATGTGCTCGTACGCGCGAGCGAGGACGAGAAGGCGGTGCAGCTCGACCAGTGGGTCGGGGTCGTCCTCCACGCGCAGGTCGAAGCGGCGATCGGCCCAAGGCCTGCCAGTCGACGTCCCCCGGACCACCAGGAGGGCGGCCGCCTGGCGGCCGCGGATATCGCCCCCGGCGGCCTGTGCCGCGTCCAGGGCGGCCAGCATGCGATCGGCGAGATCGCCATGGGCGCTCTCGAACGCCGCCTTCATCGCCGGCCACACCGCGGCGTTGTCCATCAGGTTAGCCTGAACCGAGAAGTTGTCCCCGCTCGCGTGCCCCGCGGCGGCGATACAGCGCGCGCCGGTGAATGCGGCCACCTTGCCATGGGCGTCGATCATCGCGACCTGGCGGACGTCGCGGTCCCTGTCGGCGGCAAGCAGGCCGGCCAACGCGTCGGGCGCGGAGCGCCCCGCGCGCATGAGGTCGAGGCCGAGCGGGCCGTAGGATGGAGCGACGAACGACTGCGTTGCCACAGCGCCGACGCCCGCCTCCGCCCACGGCACCACGCTGCCCACCGAGAACCAATGGGACTGCACCGCCACGCCCATCTCGCCGCTGACGGGGTCGCGCGCCACGATCGAGTAGGTGGCGACGGGGCGGTCGGCGGCGAGCGCGGCCACCGCGAGGAGCGCAGGCAAGGCAACGAGCGGGCGTCTCATGGATCACCCCCGGGGGAAGGGTACAGGGAACGGCAGACGGAGGACAGTGGCCGGGGGACGGAGGAGGCGAAGAGTTGGAGGTTTGCCCTCGCCCCGACCTGCAGCATGCGACCATCACCCGGCCACTCTCGCCCAGCCCTCCGAGAGCCGGGCCGTCACCTGGGTGAGAGGGCCGCGTCTCAGGCGGGTGGGGGTGGGCGGAAACTGTCAACTGTCGGCTGTGATCTCACTCCTTGGTCTTGATCACGACCTCGATTCCCGATCCCGTGAGGAGCTTGGCGAACTTCCTGGCATCCGCCTCGGAGCCGACGATCGCACCGTAGTGCATCGGGATCACCACCTTCGGCTTGATCTCGCGGGCGGCCTGGGCGGCCTCGATCGCCGTCATCACGTAGGTACCCGAGACGGGCAGCAACGCCACATCGGGTTTGAGGTCCGCCATCTCGGGGATGTCGTCGGTGTCGCCGGCGTGGTAGTAGGTCACGCCGCCGAGGGTGACCAGGTAGCCGACGTTCCCGGCGGCCCTGGGGTGGAACGCCTTGTTGACGTTGTAGGCGGGCACGGTGCGGACCGTGATACCGGCGAAGCTCCTGGTCTCGCCTGGTGCCACCACCTCGACGCCCGGGAGTTTGGCGGCCACGCTCGCGGTCCCGACCACGACCGTCTGCGGGCCGCGGATCTGGGCGACGTCATCCGGCGAGCAGTGGTCGGAATGGTCGTGGGTGATGAGGATGAGGTCGGCCCGAGGGAGCGTTCCCGTGAGCTGAAACGGATCGATGTAGACCAGGGGCGGCCCGTCGATGCGGAACGTGTCGTGTCCCAGCCAGTGGACGTGTGCAGTCATGGTGATCGCCTCCTCGCCGCCAGCGGCGGCAGCTGCCAGCAGCGTCACACCGAGTGCAACCCACATGGGCACCTCCCGACTTCCGCCCGCCCCGACACCGGCGCCCTCTTTGCCCGCGCCTCGGGGCCGCAGCCCGGCCCTACAGCTCGTCGGCCTTGGTGGAGATCGGCCCCCGGTAGTTGTGCAGGAGGCGGGCCTGCGCCACATAGGGACCGAAGCCCCGGTACGCCTGCTTGATCCGGGTGAGAGCGTTGGACTTCCAGTCCACGTACGGGTTGTCGATCTGAACCGGGTCGAGGCAACCGGCGAGCACGACCTTCGAGGAGGCGCAGAAGCGGCTCATCAGCGTCTTGGCGAGATGGCGGTCACCATTCTGCAGCTCGTCCACGAGGACGATCGAGTTCTCGATATCGAGGCCCCGTAGGAGCGAGGTCGAAAGCAGCGTGAGGCGTCCGGCGGCTTCGAGATCGCGCTGGAAATCGTGCCCGTTGGAGATCGCGACCGAGCGGATCGCCTGGAAGAACGGCTCCAGCCAGGGAGAAAGCTTGTCATCGTGATCACCGGGCAGGAAACCCATCTCGAACCGGCTCGAGGAATGCTCGGGGCGAAGCAGGATGAGGCCGTTGTCGTACCCGGGAGTGGGCGCGTTGAGAGGTTGCGAGCCGCGATGGACCTTGAGGTTGGAGGGCTGTCCGCAGAGCAGGTAGAGAGCTCCGACCACCATCAGGCGGGTCTTGCCCGACCCCGCCGGGCCGTCGAGCACGACGAGCTGGACCGAGGGGTCGAGGAGAAACTCGAGCGCGAGGGCCTGGCGTGCGTCCCCTGGGGTGAAGCCGAGGACGGTGCGGGGGATCCACGCCTTGCGGCGGGTGTCCCAGTACTGCGCATAGCGGAGCTCGCAGGCAGCCTCCTGGTCGAGGTCGACGCGGGTCACGACCTCGGTCGCACCGCAGCGCAGGACGAGGCCCTGGTTCCAGGCCGGCGGCTCGCGGAGCGCCGGGAGAGAAGCGAGCGGGACCAGGCGCTCGCGAGGCGCACCGCTTTCCATGAAGGCATCGATGACCTCCTCGCCGACCTCGAGCTCGGTGACGCCGTCGAAGACGTCGTTGGGGCTCCCGAGCTCGAGCTTGCCGAAGCGCAGCGGTTCGGCAAGCAGGCCGAGGGCGTCACAGCGGAGCAGCATGTTGGAGTCCTCGGAGATCAGCACGACGCGGAGCTGCCCGTTGCCGTTGGCCATGGCACGGATGCGGCGCATCCCGTGGATGATCACGTTGTCACCGTTGCCGTCGCCATTGCCGGCAGCCACGGACAGTCCCTGCGGCTCCCAGGCCAGGATGCCGCCGCCGGGCGTCGCGGGGAACTCCTCGAGATCCACCTCGCCGCGCAGGAAGCGCTCGAGGCGGTGCTGGATGAAGCCGCCATCCCGGTAGGTGAGGATCTTGCGCGTCGCCGAGCGCGCCGCCGCCCGCACCCCCTCCGACTTGGTCCGTGAGTGCTGGAGCCGGCCGAGTTCATCGAGGACCTGGTGGAGGAGGACGACGAGGTTGCCGGGTTTGAGGAGCTGATCGAGAGCTTCGGGGTTTTCGACGAGCGCGCTGGTGTCGGGGATGTAGACGTCGATGGGCGTCATGTCGGTCCTTAAGGATAACACAGGAAGGGATATCTTTGGCCCTGCGGGAGCGACTCGGTGAGGCACGCGCGCACCCTCCCGCGTGTCGGCTCCCCGAACTCCCGCACCTCGGGCGCGGGTCATGTCCCCGGAGGCCTGTGGAGGCGGTCTCGGTAGCCGGCGTAGTCGGGCAGCTGGCGCTGGTACGACGAGACCATCAGCGGCGAGGAGATCATGAAGTCCGCGGAGGCCCGGTTGCACGCGACCGGAATGTCCCACACCACCGCGATGCGCAGGAGTGCCTTGACATCCGGATCGTGGGGCTGCGGCTCGAGGGGGTCCCAGAAGAAGATGATGAAGTCGATCACTCCCGCGGCGGTCTTCGCCCCGATCTGCTGGTCTCCGCCCAACGGGCCGCTCTGCAGCTTGGTCACCGGCGTCCGCAGGGTCTCCTCGAGCAAGGCCCCGGTGGTGCCGGTAGCGAACAGGTCGTGCTGGGCAAGCAGCTCGCGGTTGTACAGCGACCACTCCATCAGGTCCCGCTTCTTGTTGTCGTGAGCCACGAGTGCGATGCACTTCCGTGGTGCCATGCTGGCGGGAAGTGAGTTCACGATCTGGACCTCCGTGTCGAAGGCGTGCGGTGCGGATGACCGCTGGGTGATACGTTCCGGACCGGGGTCCTGCCGCGCTGGAGCCTCGCGGGCGAGGGCGCGGGGACCGGGTGGACTCGAGCCGTGGACGCCGCGGTTGGCCCTCGAGGGCGCTGCGGCTCTGGGTCGGCCATCAGCGCGGGGAGCGCAACGGGGCGGTGAGCAGGCAGGTGAAGTAACCCTCCCGGCTCCGCAACGTGTCGAGGGGCACCGAGGTGCCGGTCGAGTCGCGGCACAGTCCCTGGTAGAGCATCGCGAGCTCGCCGCGGCGGCGGAACAGCCACGCCTCGAAGGGTTCGCCGTCGAGCAGGTCGACGGTCTGGAGCGGGATGGTGAACGCATGGAGGAGAGCGTCAACCTCCTCGCGATACTGGCCGATATACCAGAGGCGCGCCTGCTCGGCCTCGAGTGTGCTGACCACGCACAGGCTCGGGTCGGGGGTGACCGCTCTGGCCAGGACCTCCGGCTCCAGCGGTTGGTCCGTGCGACCGGCGAGCTCCTGCAGCGTCTGGACCAGGAACGAGCCCTCGGGAAGGATGCTCAGCCCCTCGGGAGGTTCCTCGAAGACCACCGTCTCGGCCAGCGGCGTTGGCTCCAGGCCCTTGAGCCGGGCCGTGCCCAGAGCCCGCAGGCCGAGCCATGGTCCCTCCAGGCGGTTGCTGTCGAGCGGGAGCAGCAGCCAGCGCAATCCGAAGCGCTCGACGACGGCGATCGGACCGGTCCACTCGGCCTCGAGATCGCGCAGAAACCCCTCGGTCGCCACGCCGCCGAGGTTGACGAGCTCCTCGTTCTCGGACAGATACGCGGCGTAGGGTCGCTCCCGGACGTGGTCCGGGAAGCGACTGCCGTGGCGGACCGGCTCGAGGAAGTCGAGCACCCGGTGGACGTCGTACCCCGAAGCGATGAGGAAGTCGGCGATGTCCTCGACCTCCAGTGCGGTCTTGCCGGTGGTCAGACGGGCCAGCTCGACGAGGCCATGGCCGAAGAACTCGAAGCGCGTGCGCTCGTCGGCATCGGCGCCCATCGGGAGGAGGTGGTAGGTGCCGACGTTGATGGCCAGGCGCAGCCCGCGGTCGAAGGGGAAACCCTGGTGGCGGAGGCGCTCGTAGAGGATACGTATCTCGGCGGCACCGAGGAGCACCGACTTGGCACTGCGCGCTGAGTAGAAGGCACCGTCGCCGAGAAACTTCTCAAACTTGAGCCGGTAGCGGGAGCGGATGTCGTCGACCTGATCCTGGAAACGGACCATGAAACGGAGCGCGTTTTCCTCGGTCCCGCGGCCGCGGCGCCGGAGCTCCTCGTTGATCTGGGTGAACTCGACGAGATCGTAGACGAGGCCGTAGCGACGCACCGTGGACTCGACCACCCCGACGGCGGTGAAGTCGAGCGGGCGGGTGAAAGTGGAGAGCCGGACGAACTGGCCGAGCAGGCGGGTTGCGGCGCGCACCCCCCGCGTGGTGACCGGATAGAGACGGGCACGCAGGCTGGTGATGACCTCGAAGCGCTTGAGCCGGCCGGTGAGATCTTGGAGCAGCCGGATCATGTCCGTAGAGAGGCGCGGCATGTCGGCGTGACCCCAGCTGGCGATCAGGTCGAGAGCGGATGGTGCGAAGAACAGCTGGCGTGAGGGAGCCCCGGCGGAGTCGGGGTCGAGCAGCTTGAGGACGCGGTCGAAGCTGGGATCGCGCCGCCGCACGCCGTCGAGCTGCGTCGCCGAGGCGCTCAGGAGCTTGTGGAAGCGCGCCGGGTCGACCTTGAAGTAGCCCTGCAGATAGGCATCGAGCTCCTTGAGGTCGGGCCCGATCCGTGCCTCGGCGATGGGTAGGAGATCTGCGAGGAGCTGGCGCGTGAAGCTGAGGGTCGCGGGTCTCGGCTCCGCGACGCCCCACCGTTGCAGCCTGGACACCGCTTCCTGCTCCGCGCGGTGAGTGATGTCGGCGAGGCGCTGCGCCACGGCGTAGCGGACTTCGTCGGCAGTACGGGCGGGGAGCTTCGGGGCGCGCGTGAAGATCGTTCGCGACGCCGCCCGCAGGTTGTCAGCCATCTCGTTCGAGACCGCAAAGAGGAGAATGCCGGGCAAGCGGCGGCCGTGGTCGTGAAGGAGCGCGTTCTCGGTCAGCTCCGCGAGGCGGTGGGCAACCGCGTAGCGTTGCTCGACCAACGCCGGCTTGCTGGTCGGTTCCTCGAGGAGCAGCGCACAGCGGTAGAGGGTCTCCGACTCGACGAGGCGGGCGAGATCGCGGCAGAAGCTCTCCCAGGCGGACGACACGGTGAGCGGAAAGCCGAGGACGAGGGGCGTCTGCTCGTCCTCGGAGAACAGCCAGTAGGGCTCGGGGACGCTCGAAGCGGCGTCGCCGAACGCTCTTCGCCACCCTCCGGCACGGTCCGAGGCGGTGAGGAAAGTCGTCGTCGCCTCGTTCTGCTGCAGCACCTGCTCGATGGTGGCGGTGTGGAGGGCGGGGGCCACAACGTCATTCTAGACCTGCGTCTCGGCTCGCACCCTTCCAAGTCGCAGATCGAGAGCCGGAGGGGACGGTTGACAATTCACAATTTCTCCGGCGCCCCACCCGGCAAGGAAAGGACCCCGCCCACCCGATCGCTCCGAAGTCCAGAGTCGAAAGTCAAACCGGAACTGCGGGAACTCCCTCCGCCCGCGGCGGGCGGGGGTGCACCGGCGAGGTCATCCGGAGCCGCGGTCGAGCGCCCGGTACGCGATGGCCTCCGCGACGTGGCGGGCATGGACGTGCGGGGAGGGATCCAGGTCGGCGATCGTCCGTGCCACCTTAAGAACGCGGTGGACCGCACGGGCAGAGAGGGCAAGCTTCGTCACCGCGAGCTCGAGTAGCCGTTCGCCCTCGCCGTCACAGGTGCAGTGGCGCCTGATCTCGCGGGGCGTGAGCTCGGCGTTGGTCCGTCGCCCGCTGCCGGCCAGCCGGCGGGACTGGATTTCGCGCGCCGCCGTCACGCGCGCGCGCACCGCGTCCGAGCCCTCGCCCTGCGAGGTGCGGGCGAGCTCCCGGTACGGCACTGCCGGCACCTCGAGCTGGAGGTCGATGCGGTCGAGGAGGGGACCCGACAGCCGTGCGCGGTAGCGATGAACCTCGGGCGGCGTGCAGCGGCACTCGCGCCGGGGGTCGCCGAGATGACCGCAGGGACAGGGGTTGGCGGCGGCGACGAGTTGGAAGCGGGCGGGAAAGGTAAGGGAGCCGAGGGCACGCGAGATCACCACGCGTCCCGACTCGAGAGGCTCGCGAAGGACCTCGAGGACGTCGCGGCGGAACTCGGTGATCTCGTCGAGAAAGAGCACGCCGTTGTGGGCCAGTGAGACCTCGCCTGGCCGGGGGAACGATCCGCCTCCCGCCATCCCCGCCGCGGAGATCGTGTGGTGCGGCGAGCGGAACGGTCGGACCGTGACGAGGCCGTTCGGTCGCGGCACGCCGGGGGCCACCGAGTACACCTTGGTGGTCGCCAGCGCCTCGACCTCATCGAGACGGGGAAGGACGCCGGGCAGGCGCTGGGCGAGCATCGTCTTGCCCGCACCGGGCGGCCCGATCATGAGCAGGTGGTGCCCGCCTGCGGCGGCGATCTCGACCGCCCGTTTTGCCTGCTCCTGGCCGGCCACGTCGGCGAGGTCCGGACCGCCTACCGGTCCGTCCGGGGCAGCGTGACCGTTGCCGCCGGTGACCGGCACGATCTCGCCCTGACCGCGCAGGTGCGCGACGACCTCGCAGAGCGTGCGGGCGGGGAGCAGGTGTGCGCCCGCAATCACGGCGGCCTCCGAGAGGTTCTCGGCGGGCAGCATCACGGCCGCCCCCGCCGCGCAGGCCGCCTCCACGAGTGGCAACACACCTCGCACCGGGCGCAGCGCGCCGTCCAGCGACAATTCGCCGATCAGCCACACCCCGCCGGTCGCGGCGGCGGGGACCAGGCCACACGCGATCAGGACCCCCGCCGCGATGGGGACGTCGAGCAGCGCTCCCTCCTTGCGTTCCTCGGCGGGGGAGAGGTTGACGATCAGAGCCTTGGTTTCGATCTGACACCCCAGGTGGCGGATCGCGGCGAGCACCCGCTCGCGGGCCTCGCGGACGGCGGCGTCGGGTAGCCCGACGACGCTGAGCGCCGGCAAGCCCGCACGGGCATCGACCTCGACCTGGATGGGAAGCGCCTCGACGCCGCGGGGAACCGCGGAGAGGACCTTGGCAACCATGGCACACCTCCGGTGCGAGGTGTGGTGGGACGGAATATCGTCATTGTGACGCGTGGGGAGTCTCCGGTCAAGCTATCCTGGCCGCATGGCCGGGGACCACGAACGGCCGGGGGCGAAGCCCGGCGAGCCCGCCGGAGACAGTTCGCTCCAGGTGGAGGCGCTGCGCCGCCTGCTCGACGCGGAGATCGACCGCCAGATCGGCCCTCAGCGCGGGTGCTGGCCCCTGCTCGTCGGCGTCGGGGGTGTGTTGCTCGGACTGACGTTGCTGAGCGGGCTCTTGTGAAGGGCGAGGAGCACCTTTCCGGCCCCGGCCAGACCCAGCGCCCACGGCGTGTCGGGGACCTTCCCAGCACCCGCCGCGACGGCCAGTCCGATGGCGAGCAGGAGCGCCGCGCCACCCCCGCCGACGAGTGCCCCGGCGATCCGGTCGAGACATGAGAGGTGGAGCGCCTCGAGGCCCTTGCGGAGGCCGCGTCCGGCGATGAGCACGACGGCGGCGGCCACGAGCGCCGCGGCCACAGTGGCGAGCAGCCGCTGCTGGCCGTGGAAGTCGCCGAGGCTTGCGACCAGCGGCGTCATCATGGGGCCGAGCAGGCGTCCGGCGAGCACCGCCGCCGCCAGGGCGAGGGCGATCGAGGCGAGACGGATCGCGCCCCACAACGCTCCGGCGATCGCGCATCCTGCGATGACCAGGCCGATGATCACGTCCATACTTGAATGATACCGCGACACAGTCGGACACGGCCAGAGCCCGGGAGCGGACGACGCGCGGGCAAACCGCCTCAAAATCGTCTACGATTCACCCACGGCTGAACTGTGGTCTCGTCCGGAGGTCGACCATGGGCTTTCTCCCTGATCCGCTCCACCCCGCGATCATCCACTTTCCCATCGTGCTGGCGCTCGTCGCTTTCCTCTTCGAGGCGCTCGCCCGCCACCCGCGGGGGCGCAGCCTGGAGAGCGCCGCGGTCGTCCTTGTCGTGCTCGCGGCCCTGGGTGCGGTCGCGGCGGTGGTGACCGGCAACATGGCGCACGACGAGGCCGTGATCCCCGCCGGTGCGCGGGCGATTCTGGAGCAGCACGAGGAGCTCGGCGAGCAGGCGATGTGGGTGCTCATCGTGCTGGCGACGACGCGGGTCATCCTCGCCTGGCGGCGTCGCTTCACGGGGTGGCTGCCGTGGGTCTACCTGCTGCTCGCCGCGGTCGCCGCCGGAATGGTGAGCTACAACGGCCGTCTCGGTGGTGAGATGGTCTTCGACCACGGTGTCGGGACCGCCCCGGTCCAGCATGGCTGGGCCCCCGTGTCGCCGCCGGACGCGAGTGCGCCACCTCGAGGGGATCGCCACGAATAGGGTGGCGGACGGCGCCGGTCCTGAGCGGCGTCCCGGGACCGGCTCGCGGGCCGCGCGAGGAGCTACGGCCCCGGTCCTGGCGGTCGTCCTGGCGCTGGCCGCCGCGCCGGCCGCTGCCGGGCCGCCGCTGGCCTGGCAACCGGTGGAGCTGCGCGCCCCTCACCTCATGTGGGTGGGGCTCCCGGTCGACGTTCCGGTCACCGTGCGCAACGTCGGGACAGAGACCTGGTCGGAGGCCAGGGGCGACCACCTGTCGTACCACTGGCTCTCTGCCGATGGACAAGTGGCGGAAAGGGACGGCGCCCGGGCTATCCTGGCCGCACCGGTTCCGCCCGGTGCGACGGCCGACCTCGTCGCCAGGGTCGTGGGACCACCGGCTGCCGGGCGATGGACGCTGGTCTGGGAGATGGTCCGAGAGGACGTGCGCTGGTATGGCCCATCGACGGGCGGACCGTCGAACCGGATCTGGGTGTGGTCGGTGCGGCGCAGCACCGTGCTCCAGATCTCCTTCCTCGTCGTGACCATTGGCGGACTGCTCGCCATGCGGCGCTGGCGAGCCGGCTCGGCACGGGACGCCGTCGCGGATGCGGTCCCGATGATCTGGACCTGGGCCGGCGTGGTCCTCGTCTGTCTTACCTTCGCGGAACTGGTGGATCGCCCGCTGTGGCAGGGCGCGATGACACTGGTCGCCTCAGGCGCCGCGCTGTTTGCCCTGCCGGTAGCTCTGGTCCCGGGTCGAGCCCGTCGATGGATGGCGTTCTCGATCGTCGCGATGCTGACTGCAGTCGCCGTGGCCGACCTCGTCTACATGCGCTACTTCGGCAACATCATCCCCGTGGTGGCGGTGCTGGGTGCCCGCCAGGTGGGTCGTGTGGAAGGCAGCATCGTCGCTCTTCTGCATGGCACCGACCTCTGGCTCCTTCCCGCCCCACTTGCCGGGCTACTCCTGGCGCTACGAGGGCCGGCCGTGGACCCACCGGGAGGGCGTCGGCGTTCGCTCGGCGTCGCCGGTGCCCTGGTGGGGATCTGCCTGCTTGCCGCGCTCCCGGCTGGTCGGGCGATCCGCGCCGCGCTGCAAGACCCCTCGACCACGCGGCAGGTGTTCTCGCAGCAGAGCCTGATCGGCCAGTGGGGAGTCGCGAACCTCCATCTGCTCAACGCCGCGAGCACCCTGCGCGACGCCCTGGATCGCGGACCGCTCTCCGCCGCGGAGCGGGAGCGCGTGGTCGCGTTCTTCCGTGCCCAGGCGGCAGCCGCGCCCGGGGAGGCGACCGGCTTCGCAGTGGCGCACGGCGCCAATCTCCTCCTCATCCAGGTGGAGTCCCTCCAGGAGTGGGCCGTGGGCGCCGTGATCGGGGGGCATCCCGTGATGCCGACCCTCGCCGCGTTACGCCACCGGGGCCTGTACTTCTCTGCGGTGTTCGATCAGACCGGCGAGGGGAGAAGCTCGGACGGCGAGTTCGCGGCGCTGAACTCGCTCCATCCCCTGCCCGAGGGCGCCGTCGCCTTCCGGTGCGCGCACAACCACTTTGTCGCGCTGCCCGGGATCCTGCGGCGCGCCGGCTACACGACACTGTCGGCCCACCCCTTCGAGCGGGGCTTCTGGAACCGGGCGATCCTCCATCCGGCCTACGGCTTCTCGCACTCCATGTTTCGCAGCGAGCTGGGGCCGGGCGAGACCATCGGTTGGGGGCTCGCCGACGGGGCGTTCTTCACGCGCATGGAGCCGGAGCTCGAACGGCTGCCGCGGCCGTTCTTCGCGTTTCTGATCACCCTCGGCCTCCATCACCCGTTCGACGCCTTTCCCGACCGGCACAAGGACCTCGACGTCGGCGACCTGCGCAATACCCCACTGGGCAACTACCTCAGCGCCATGCACTACTTCGACGAGTCGCTCAAGCAGCTCCTCGACACCCTGGCCGCGGACGGCCTGCTCGACGACACGGTGGTCGCGCTGTACGGGGACCACGAGGCCGGCTTCTCCATCGATCAGCGCATCGTGGACCTCGCCGGGATCGGGCCGTGGGACCCCTCCTACACCCTGCGCATCCGCCGCGTGCCGTTCCTCGTCCTGCTGCCCCACGACGCGATCTCGGCGGAGATCCCCGTCGTCGGCGGGCACGTCGACATCGCACCCACGCTCCTCTTCCTGCTGGGACTGCCCCGCCCGGGGAACTTCCTGGGGTCGGTGCTCTACCCTGGCCGCGACGCTGTCGCGGCGATGTGGGACGGCTCAGTGGTCGCCCCCGACCGCCTCTTTCTCACGCAGGGCCCGAGGATCCCGCCCGAGGGCGCGTGCTTCGCCTACCCGGTCCCGAGCCCGCTGCCCCGGGACGCGTGTCGTCGGGCCGTGGCCCGCGGGGCGGAGGAGCTCCGCGTGTCGCAGGAGGTCCTCGAACACGACCTGGTCCCGGACATCGCGTCGGCTCTCCGCTGACTCCGTCTCACCCTGCGTGCTGCGCTTGAGCCGCCGGGCGGCGCGATGGTAGTGTCCCGTCGATGGAGGAGCGACTGTCGCGGCGCCCGGAGGCGATTCAGGCCATGTTTGCCGGCATCGCCGACCACTACGATGCCCTCAACCGAGTCCTCTCCCTGCGCCGCGACGTGGCGTGGCGGCGCCGACTGGTCGAGGCGCTCGAGGTCGCTCCGGAGGGGCCGATCCTCGACCTCGCCTGCGGAACGGGCGACGTCGCGCTGGGAGTGGACGGCCGGGAGGTCGTCGGGGGCGACTTCTGCGTGGACATGCTGGTCCTTGCCCGCCGGAAGGCGGCGCGGCGGGGTCACCGGCTCGGCCTCGCCGCCGCCGATGCCCTCTCTCTCCCGTTCGCCGACGCCACGTTCGCGGCCGTGACCGTGGCGTTCGGGGTGCGGAACTTCGCCGACCTCGACCGCGGCCTGCGGGAGATCCGCCGGGTCCTGCGGCCCGCCGGGGTGGCGGCGATCCTCGAGTTCCAGCGGCCGTCCCGGCGGCTCGTGGGCGCACTGGCGGATGCCTGGAACCGGCTGGTGGTCACACCGCTCGGGCGGGCGGTCTCGCGGGACGGGGAGGCCTACGCGTATCTACCGGCCTCGGTGGCGACGTTCCCGACTGGCGACGAACTCCTGGGCCGGCTCACCGGTACCGGTTTCACAGACGTGCGCGGCAGGGAGCTCACCGGTGGGATCGCGGTGCTCACCGTGGCGCGGCGTGGGGAGGAGCCATGACGGCACGAATCCTCGATGGCACGAGCGTGGCGGCGGCGATCCGGCAACGGGTGGCGTTGGAGGTCCGGGAGTTGAGCGGAAGCGGGGTGGTGCCGCGCCTGGAGGTCATCCTGGTCGGCGACGACCCCGCCTCGCGGGTGTACGTGAGCTCCAAGGCGAAGGCGTGCGCCGAGGCGGGAATCCTCTCGCAGACTCACAACCTGCCCTCAACGACATCGGCTACGGAGCTGGAAGCGGTGATCCGGGGCCTCAACGAGGATCACGACGTGGACGGCATCCTGCTCCAGCTCCCGCTCCCCACCCCGCTCGAAGGCCGGACGTTCCTCGACTTGGTGGCGCCGGAGAAGGATGTCGACGGCTTCCATCCCATCAACGTCGGGCTGCTGCACCAGGGGCGGCCGTCGTTCGCCCCGTGTACGCCCGCCGGGATCATCGAACTGCTCGACGCCTCCGGGATCGAGATCGAAGGACGTCGGGCCGTCGTGCTGGGACGTTCGGAGATCGTCGGGAAACCGATGGCCGCGCTGCTCCTCGCCCGCCACGCGACGGTCACCACGTGCCACTCGCGCACCCGTGACCTCGCCGCCGTGTGCCGCGAGGCGGAGCTGCTGATCGCCGCCATCGGGAAACCCGCGCTGGTGACCCGCGAGTTCGTCAGGCCTGGCGTCGTCGTGATCGACGTGGGGATGAACCGGGTGGACGACGCGGAGCTGGTAGCTCGGCTCTACCCCGGGGACAGCGGTCGCGAGGCGCAGCTGCTCAAGCGTGGCTACACGCTGGTCGGCGACGTGGACTTCACGGCGGTTCGCGAGGTCGCGTCGGCGATCACACCGGTCCCCGGAGGGGTCGGCCCGCTCACCATCGCCGGGCTGCTCGCCAACACGGTGCGCGCCGCGCGCCGGCGGCGAGGGTTGTAGCGGTGCTCTCGGTCGGCCTCACGGGTGGCGTCGCCAGCGGCAAGAGCGAGGTGGCCGCGTTGCTCTTGGCGCATGGGGCCGCGGTGCGGGACGCCGACGCGGTGGTTGCCGATCTGTACGAGCCGGGACGGGAGGGCGCGCGGGCCGTGGCCACCCTGTTCGGCAGCCGGGTGCTCGACGGCGAAGGCCGGGTCGACCGCGTCGTGCTCAGAGAGCTCGTGCTCGCCGACGCCGGCGGGAGGAGCGCACTCGAGGCAATCGTGCACCCGCTGGTGCGGGCCGAGGTCGGCCGCTGGCTCGCCACTCTCGAGGGTCGAGGCGGGGGACCGGCGGTGGCGGTGATCGAGGCCGCGCTGCTGGTCGAGACCGGGGCCTTTCGCGCGTACCACCGCCTGGTGGTGGTGAGCAGCCCCCTCGAGACGCGCCGGCAGCGCGCCCTTGCGGCCGGCTGGAGCGCGGACCGCTTCCAGCGAACCGCCGCGGCGCAGGCCAGCGAGACCGAGCGTGAGGCGGTGGCCGACTACGTCGTGCGCAACCAGGGGAGTCGGGCCGCACTCGCCGGGGAGGTGGACACCCTGTGGAGTCTCCTCCTCGCCGATGAGGCCGCGTTGCGCCGGGGCGAGCCTCTGCCGGCGCGGCGCTGAGCGAGGCCTCCCGGCACCTCAGGGCGTACGGGCGAGCTCGTCGCGCAGCGCCACGAGCGCCAGAGTGCGGTGCGAGCGGGCGTTCTTCTCCTCTGGGCTCATCTCCGCGTAAGTCCGGCCCGCACCCCAGAGAGGCACGAACACCACGTCCCACCCGAAACCGGTCGCGCCGCGGGGCGCGGGGGCGATCTCGCCGGCGACGTCACCCACGCCGCGCCACTCGCGATCACCGTCGCGGGCGACCGCCGCACAGCGGGCCCGCGCGCCGCGATCGGCGAAACCGTCGAGCAGCCGGGCGATCGCGGCCGGACCCGCCGCTTCGAGCAGCCAGCGCACGAGCGGTCCGGGGAACCCGCCCAGGGCGGCGAGCTCGAGCGAGGTGTCCTCGACGAGGACCGGCCGGCGGAGCGACTGCCAGGCGAGCCGGGCCTTGACGCGGGCGACCTCCACGACATCCAGCCCCTGTGGCTCGACGAGGTCGATCGCGACCCTCTCGATGGGCAGGCCGAGGATGGCCTGCGCCTCGCGATGCTTGTGCTCACTCGAGGTGACGAAGGCGATGCGGTCGAGCACCGTGTCTCCCTACCCGCAGGCTACCAGCCGGTGGGACCTCCGTCGAGCGCTCTCCTCTCGTCGTGTCTGTCCCCGAGCCTCACGTCTCGGACCTCGAACCTCAGTCCCCGACTCCCGACAGCTCCTCGGTGAGGATGCGGAAGACAGGGAGCTTGCCCTGCAGCCCGCGGAGCTGGAAGTTGCCCAGGTGAGCGGTCGGAAAGAGATGGGCGATCGCCCGCTGGGTGGCGTCGCCGATGACCACCTGGCCGGGCTGGGCGACGATCTCCTCGAGCCTGGCGGTGACGTTGACGGCGTTGCCGAGCACGGTGTAGTCGACGCGGTTCGCGGAGCCGATCTCGCCCACCACGACGACCCCGGAGTTGATCGCCATGCGGACCTCGACCGGGTCGAGGCCGGCCAGCTCGCGGTCGCGGTTCCAGCGCTTGAGGCGGCGCCGCAACATGAGCGCCGCGAGCACTGCGCGTTCGGCGTGATCGCTCTGCTCGAGAGGGGCGCCGAAGAAGGCCATCACGGCGTCGCCGATGAACTTGTCGAGGGTGCCCCCGAACTCGAAGACGGAGTCGGAGGCGAGGGTGAAGAACTCGGTGAGGAAGCGCGCGACCTCGGGGGGGTCCATGCTTTCGCAGCGCGAGGTGAACCCGACGATGTCGCCGAACAGGATCGAGACCTCGCGGGTCTCGTGGCGCTCCCCGCCGTCGGTCAGCCGGTGGCCGACGATCGCCTCGACCACGGCCGGCGAGTGGTAGCGCTCGAGGCGCTCGCGGACGCGCTTCTCCTCGCGGATCGAGTCGTTGAGGCGGGCCCGGTCGATCGCGACCGCGGCGTAGTTGGCAAGCGCGGTGAGCAGGTCGAGGTGCTCCGGACCGAAGCAGCCGGTCGCGAGGGGCGTGTCCACGAACAGCACGCCGATCACCGCGTCCCGGTGCCACAGCGGCGCGCACATCGCCGAGCGGATCTGGTGGATGCGCACGCTCATCCCCGCCGAGAAACGCTCGTCCGCCTGGGCGTCCGAGGTCAGGACCGCCACCTTCTGTCGTGTCACCAGCTCGAGGATGGTCTGCGAGACTGGCGCGTCCTCCAGCGGTGTGCCGCCGCGGGAGCGGGCCATGCGGAGCTCGGCCTTGCCGCCCGGCGTGAAGAGCAGAACATAGGCCCGCTCCGCCGGAAGCTGGTCGAAGATGGCCTGCATGACCTTCTCGAGCACGGGCTCGAGCTCCTCGACCTCCAGCAGCGTCCGCGCGACCTGTGCGAGCGCTTCGAGGACCCGCTCACGGGCCGACGCCGCGGTTGAGGTGACGCCCTGCTTCTTCTCGGGCTCGCGCTCGAGGCGGAAGTCCTCGCGGAACTCCTCGAGGGGTCGCAGGAACGTGGACGAGCTGACCGCCATCCCCGCCCCCGAGTCCCCACGCTGGAAGGTGAGTGCGAAGTTCCCGACCTGGACCTCGTCCCCCTCGGCGAGCGGTGCCTCGGTGACGTAGCGGCCGTTGATCTTCACGCCGTTGGTCGAGCCGAGGTCGACGATCCACCACGCCTCACCGCGCTGCTCCACGCGTGCATGGTGTCGCGAGACGGAGAAGTCTTTGAGTACGATGGGGTTGTCCGACGCTCGCCCGATCCCGAGCGGGGATGCGTCGAGACGGGCGCGCCGCGCCTCGTCACCTTCCAGCCATCGCAGTTCGGGCACGAGTGCATTCTACCCCCGCGCCGCCCGCGGGGTTTCA
>JBLMXF010000115.1:0-31761 GCA_050257595.1 Acidobacteriota bacterium
CCCGGCTCACCCTGCGAGACGAAAGCGGACGTCCACGGCCACGCACCCTTGCCCGGCGTCGAGCACCAGCAGTGGATTGACGTCGCACTCCGCGATCGCGGGGTTGGCGGCAGCGAGCCGGCCGAGGGCCACCAGCGCCGCGATCAGGGCGCCGCGGTCGGCCGCGGGACGGCCGCGGAACGATCCCAGCACTCCTGCGCCGCGCAGCTCGTCGAGCATCCCCGCGGCATCGGCGGCGGTCACCGGTGCCAGTCGGAACGCCACGTCACGCATCACCTCCACGGCCACGCCACCCAGGCCGCACATCACGAGAGGACCCGCCACCGGGTCGCGGACGAGACCGATGATGACCTCCCGGCCCCCGCGCACCTGCCGTTGTACGAGAAAGCCGTCGACTCCTGCCCCGGCCCGCTCGAGTCGGCTCTCCAGGGCGCGCAGGGCCGCGTGGACCTCCCGTTCGTCGCGGAGGTCGGTGACGACGGCTCCGAGCTCACTCTTGTGCACCAGTCGTTCTCCGAAGGCCTTGAGCACGACCGGGAAGCCGACGGCGTCGGCGGCGCCAGCAACCTCGCTCGGATCGGTGACCACCCGGTGCGGTGCCACCGGGATGCCGATCTCCGCCAGCAGGCCGAACGCCTCGTCGGGCGTCAGTGATCCCCGTCCTGCAGCTGCCGCGCCGGCGATCAGCGGGCTCGGCGGAGGGAGCGGCGGAGCCTCGTCCGCCGGCCGAGCGACTCCCTCTGTCTGTCGGGCCATCCCGGCCAACGCCGCGACTGCGGCCTCGGGGAAGCGGAACGTCGGTGGCAACCCGGGAATCGCTCCGGCCGCACGGTGAAAGCGTGGATCGGTCATGAACACGGAGAGGACCGTCTTGCCGGCCGCCGGGGCCGCCGCCGCGATCCCCGCCGCGATCTCGTGTGGCCCCACCACGATCGGGGTGACGGTGACGGTGACGATCGCATCGACGCCGGGGTCACCGGCGACGAGACCGATTGCCGTCCGATAGTTGTCCGCCGTCGCGGAGGGCAGCATGTCGACCGGGTTGCCGACGGAGGCCTCGGCAGGCAGGAAGGCGCGCAGGCTCTCGCACGTCCCGGCCGCGAGATCGGCGAGCGCCAGGCCCTGCCGCTCGAGGGCGTCGCTGGCGGCGATGGCCGGTCCTCCGGCATTGGTGACGATGGCCACCCGGCGGCCCGGCGGCAGTGGGACCACCGCCAGCGCGCGGGCGAGGTCGAACATCTCCTCGAGGGTCGACGCGCGCAACACACCGGCCTGCTTGAGCACCGCGTCGACCGCAGTGTCGGCGACCGCTAGGGCGCCGGTGTGCGAGCACGCGGCCCGCTGTCCCGCCGCGCCACGCCCCGCCTTGAGGGTGACGATCGGCTTGCGGCGCGCGATCCGACGGGCCAGCTCGAGGAACCGACGCGGTTCTTCGATCGCCTCGAGGTAGAGCATGATCACCCGCGTCGGCTCGTGGTGCTCCCACACCTCGAGCAGGTCGCACACGTTGAGGTCCGCGCTGTTGCCGAGCGAGACGAACTGGGAGAACCCCAGCCCCGCCTCCTGGGCCAGTTCAAGGAGCGCGACTCCGAGTGCCCCGGAGTGCGAGGCGAAGGCAACCCCTCCGGGCAGGGCAGGTACCGGCGAGAAGGTGGCGTCGAGGCGGACGTCGGGCGCCGTATTGATGACCCCCATGCAGTTCGGGCCCAGCATGCGCACGCCCGCTGCACGGACCCGCGCGAGGACGGCGCGCTCGGCCGCGACGCCGACCTCGCCACCCTCGCGAAACCCGGCCGTGATCACCACGAGGCCGTGCACGCCTGCCGCGATGCACTCGTCGACGGTGCCTGCGACGGCGTCCCGCGGTACCATCACGATGGCGAGGTCGATCGGGTCGGGAATCGCCCCCACGGACGCGAAGCAGCGTAGACCGCGGAGCGCGGCGACCTTGGGGTTGACCGGGTAGATGGCACCGGTGTAGCCGGCGGAGAACAGGTTGCCCAGCAGCCGCCCGGAGAGCGATTCGGCGCGAGAGGAGACACCGACGACCGCGATGGCACGGGGTGCAAGGATCGCCTGGGGGGACTCGGACATGGGGGCCTCCGGCGGTCCTCGATGCTAGCACGAGGGACGAGGCCCGGGGTGTGGGGCCAGCCGCTCCGAGCCTGGGCTGAAAGGAGACGACCGCCGAGGCGTTGCCCGGTCCGAGCCAGACCGGGCAGCCCCTGCCTCCGCCTCTCCCTCACGCCTCAGAGCCCAAGCCTCAAGCCCGTTTCGGGACGAGGACGGTCAACCGTTCCGCCCCGGCGCGTGCCGATACCGGCAGGTGACCAGCCGGATCGCCGTCGAGCTGATATGGAATCCCTTCGTCGCCCTCGAGTGCAGCCTCGAGCGCGGGGTATCGCTCGACGCCGCGCATCGCGAGGTGCCGTCCGAACGGGATCGCGAAGAAGAACGGCACCACCGACCGGCGGCCGTGGCGCGTGAGTATCACCACCTCGAAGCCCGGGCTGAACGGGTCGGCGCCCGGGGTGGCCGCGTAGGGCCCCCCGTACGAGCGGGCATTGCCCACGATGCACCAGCCCACCTCGCGGCGCGTACCGTTGCACTCCACATGGAAGCGCGGGAGGCGAGCACGGGTGAACTCCACGAACGCCTGGTAGGTGATCCCGATCTTCCCGGCGTGCAGCTTGACTGCGGAGGGCAGGTTCTGCAGGATCAGCGAGTCCGGACCGGCCGACAGCATGAGCAGGAAAAGCTGGCCGCGGTCGGTGTGTGCCACCGCCATCGCCCGCCGCTCGCCCGCGAGTTGCGCGACGAGCGCGGCTTCCGGGTCGCGGGGCAGTCCGAGCTCGTAGACCAGGACCGAGGTCGTTCCACCGGGGAGCAGGAGCAGCGCGGTGTCGCTGTCGAGCAGCCCCCGGGCCGCCTCGTTGTACGTGCCATCGCCGCCCCACACCGCCACCGCGGGTAGATGCTCGCGAACGGCGCGGGCCGCGAGCTCCGTGGCGTGGCCGGGCGCGGTGGTCTCCCACCATTCCAGCCTCGCCCCGCGGCCGGCCGCGACCCGCTCGAGACCGGCGCGGTCGGGGGCGGATCGGCCACCCCGCGCGACGGGGTTGACGATCACTGGGAGTCGGCTCACCGGGGCTCCGGCGTGAACAACGGCCGCTGCTCTCCCCCCTCGGCCGGGTAGCCGAGGTGCTCTCTCGCCCGCACCGTGGCCACGCGGCCGCGTGGTGTCCGCTGCAGGAAACCCCTCTGGAGCAGGAAGGGCTCGTAGATGTCCTCGAGCGTACCCTGATCCTCGCCCAGCGTCGCGGCCAGGGCCTTGAGGCCGACCGGCCCGCCGCCGTACTGCTCGATGACGGTCGCCAGCAACCGGCGGTCGAGCTCGTCCAGGCCGAACGCATCCACCTCGAGCCGCTCGAGCCCGAACCTCGCCGCTCCGACCGACACGCCCTCCTCGCCCCGGGCATGGGCGAAGTCCCGGATCCTCCGCAGCAGGCGGTTGGCGATCCGCGGCGTCCCCCGCGAGCGGCCCGCGATCTCCTCGGCCGCCGCCCGCTCGACGCCGAGATCGAGGAGCTTCGCCGAGCGCTCCACGATATGCGCCAGGGAGCCAGCGTCATAGAAGTCGAGTCGGTGGACGATCCCGAAGCGATCGCGCAACGGGGGCGGCAGCAGGCCCGCCCGCGTGGTCGCGCCGACCAGCGTGAAGTGAGGGAGCGAGAGGCGCATCGTGCGCGCCGCTGGACCGGTCCCCACGACCAGGTCGAGCGCGTAGTCCTCCATCGCCGGGTAGAGGATCTCGGCCACCGCCGGGCCGAGCCGGTGGATCTCGTCGACGAACAGCACACCACCGGGAACCAGATTGGTCAGGATCGCCGCGAGATCACCTGCCCGCTCGAGCACCGGTCCCGAGGTGACCTGCAAGGCCACGCCCATCTCGTTGGCGATGATATGGGCGAGCGTGGTCTTGCCCAGGCCGGGCGGGCCGAAGAGGAGAACGTGGTCGAGGCTGTCGCCCCGTGCGCGGGCCGCCATGATGAACACCGCGAGGTTCTCGGTGACCTTGTCCTGCCCGACGTACTCCGCCAGAACGCGGGGCCGCAGGCTCTCCTCGTAACGCTCATCCTCGGGGTCGCGGGTCGGGCGTAGGACATGCTCGGACACCACGTCATGTTACCCCCACCGTTGAGGCTTGGGGCCTGAAGCTTCAGGCTTGCAGACGGCAGGCAGGCTCTCCCTGAGCCTCAGGCCTCAAGCCGGGTGGGGGGAGCGTCTGTCAGCGGGTCAGGGAGCGCAGTGCCTCGCGCAGGAGCTCGCCCAGGTCGAGGTCCGGCGCGACCCGAAGCCGCTCGGAGACCGCCTCCTCGGCGGCGCGCGCTGGGTAGCCGAGGTTGAGCAGCGCCGAGATCGCATCCTCCCGGACGGTGCCCCGCGCCGCCGCAGCCGAGGGTGCGAGCTTGCCCTTGAGCTCGACCACGAGCCGCTCCGCAGTGCGGCGCCCGATTCCCGGTACGGCGGCCAGTCGCCGCCACTGCTCCCCCTCGACGGCGGCCGCGAGCTCGTCGGGCGTGAGGCCAGAAAGCAGCGCCAGCCCGATCCGCGGCCCGATCCCCGAGACCGCGATCAGGGCCCGGAAGAGGTCGCGTTCCCGCCTGGTGGTGAACCCGTAAAGGGCGAGTTGGTCCTCTCGCACGTGGGTGTGGACGTGGAGCGTGACACGCTCCTGGTCGACCAGCACGCGATACGCGGAGAGCGGAATGTGCACCTCGTAACCGACGCCGCTGGCGTCCACCACGGCGAGACCCGGGTGGAGCTCGCGCAGGACTCCGTCGAGGAGGCCGATCATTGCCCCTTCGGCTTGAAGCGCTCGATGAGCTCGGCGTTCACCGTCGGGGGGTTGGCGCGCTTCGCCTCGTTGATCATCGCGGAGAGGATCTGCTGGACCTCGTCCTGGACCATGCTCGCCCGCAGCGTGTCCTTGTCGCGGGCGAACGCGGCCGGATCGATGGTCTTGACGGCAGTGACCTTGGCCACGGCGACCCCCTGCTCGGCGATGGTCACGACCGGCGTCACCCCGCCGGCCGCGGTCGAGAAGATGGCGTCGTCCAGAGGAGTGGAGGCCCCGAGGCCGGGGAACGATGTTCCCCGCCGGTGGTCCTTGACGTCCTGGACCGTGCCGCCGACCGCGGTGGCGATCGCGGCAGGTGCAGTCGTGGCGAGCTCGCCGCGCTTGGCCTCCAGCTCCTGCTTGATGACCCCGAGTGCCTTCATCCGCTTGGCCCCGTCGAGCGCCTCGGCCCGCGCTTCGTCGAACGGCGCGAGACCGGCCGGTCTGACTTTCTCCACCCGGTAGACGATCCACCCGCGCGGCGTGCGGCGCGGTCCGCCGACGAACCCTTCCTTGGCCCCGTTGACCTCGTTGATCAGGTCCGGGTCGCGCCCGAGGCCGGGGATCGCCTCGCCCTTGGAGAAGAACGGTGTCAAGTTGGACGAAATCACGTCGTCCGCGAGAGCCCGCCACTGGGCGTCAGTGGTCAGCTTGGCGGCATCGATCTTGTCCCGCAGCGCCGTGGCCCGCCGGTTCCCCTCGGCGTCCGCCAGACCCTCGGCGAGCTTCGATCTGATCTCGTCGCGGACCTCGACGAGCGGCCGGACGCCCGCCGGCCGGCGCTCTTCGAGCTGGATGATGTGGTAGCCGTAGGTGCTCTTGACGGGTGCCGACACCTGACCCGGCTGGAGCGCGAAGACGGCGTCCTCGAACTCCTTGACCATCCGCCCGCGCTCGAACCAGCCCAGGTCTCCCCCGTTGTCCTTGCTTCCGGGGTCGTCGGAGTACTCGCGGGCGAGGGCGGCGAAGTCCGCGTGTGGTGCCCTGGCCTTGGTTTCGACCTCCTGGGCTCGCGCGAGTGCCGCCTTCCAGGCGGCCTCGGTCGGCTGGGCCTGGCCTTCCGCCAGCTTCGGGCGGATCAGGATGTGGCGCGCGTGCACTTCCTCGCCGGTCGAGTACTCCTTGATGTGGTTCTTGTAGTAGTCCTCGACCTGACTGTCGGGCACGTTCATGGCGCGCCGCAGCTTGCTGTCGTCGACGAGCAGGTAGCGGAGCTGCCGCTGCTCGGGGTGAGTGAAGACGTCCTTGTGGGTGTCGTAGTAGGCGCGGGCATCGGCGTCCGTGACGGTCACCCGGTCGAGCGCCCGTTCCACCGGCACGAAGAGCACGTCGGCCGACGCCGACTCGTTACGACGCCGGTACTCGCGCTCGACGTCCGAATCGGGAATCACGATGCCGGCCGCGATCGCCTGCTGGAGCTTCTGCAACATGAGCTCCTGGCGCAGAGAGGCCTCGAACTCCTCGGGAGTTGTCTGGTTGGCACGCAGGATCCGGGTGTAGAGCTCGTCACCCACGAAGGAGCCGTCCTGCCGCTTGAATGCCGGGTAGGACATGATCTTGTCGAGCAGCTCCTGGTCGGAGACCTCGAGGCCCATCTTCTTCGCCTCGCGGAGCAGGAGCTGCTGGTCGATCAGGTTCTGCAACGTCATGTTGGCAAGGTCGAGCTGACCCTTCATGGCGTCGTACTGCTTCCCGTACATCTGGCGGAAGCGCTCGTCGTTGGCGCGCATCTGCTTGAGGAACTCGCCCTCGGTGATGACGATGTCGCCGGCCTTGGCGGCGACGCCCTGCATGCCCCCGCCACTCCGGCCCGCCCGCCCAGTCCCCCAGTCGACGAAGATCAGGAGCACGAAGATGAAGACCACGAACCAGAGAACGATCTTCAGGTTTTTGAACTGGTCGCGCATCAACTTGAGCATTCCATGCCCTCCGCAAGGCCCAAAGGCGGAAGATTCTAGCCCACCGGCCGGCGGGCGGCAAGTTGCGACCCGAGCGCGTGTTGCACGTCGCGTTCGTGTTGCACCGGGAAGGAGGGCGGTGTTAAGGTGTCGCGGGTCTGACCATGCGCTCCGACCGACAGCCTTCGTCTCCCCGTGGGCTTCACCTCGACTGGGTCGTGGTGTCGATCGAAGGCATGCGCCGCTGGGGCTTGATCGCGCTCCTCGTCGTGCTCGCCGCAGGGCTGCTGGGGACCGCCTACTACTTCCTTCACGAACCGATGGACCGGCGCGCCTCGCGTCTGCTCCGCCGCGCCACCGCCGCGCAGGAGGAGGTCCACAGGGCGGGGGTGTCGGAGAGCCTCCAGGGCGAGTTCGATCAGGCCTCCAGACTCCTCGAGCAGGCCCAAGCCGACTGGGACCGCAAGGACTACCCGGCCTGCGCGGCGCGCGCCGAGGACTCGCTGCGCCGCTTCGAGCTGCTCTCCGGCCTGATGAACCGTGACTTCACCGGTTCCGGCCAGATCATCGCCCTCCAGGGAAAGGTCGAGATCCAACGAGCTAACCAGACGCAGTGGGAGAAGGCGCGCGAGAAACAGGCTCTCTACAACGGGGACTTCGTCAAGACCGGCGCGAACTCGTCGTGCGAAGTGCTGTTCTCCGATCAGACCGTCTACCGCATCGGCCCCGACTCGCTCCTCGAGGTCCACCGCGAGGCGCGACCGGGCCGCGAGGCGGCACGCGGCGAGGTCAAGGTCAAGGTCGGTCAGGTCAACGTCTACACCGCACTCAACCCGTCATCGGTCGTGACCGACGCCGCTCGAGCCGACGTCGACCGGGACTCGCGCGTGGGCGTCGAGGTCGCCGACGATAGCAGCACGACGGTCGCGGCCTACTCCGGACGTGCCCGGGTCACCGGCAGCTCGGGCAACCAGGTCGACCTCGGCTCCCTGCAGGCCGTGAGCGCCGCCCCGGCCGGGACACTGGGCCAGCGCTTCGCGGTGCCCGGACGGCCCGTGCTCGAACTGCCGCCAGCCAACTCCCTGGTCAATCTCGACTCGACCGACCGGGTAAGCCTGCGCTGGCGCGCCGTGCCCGGCAGCCTCGCGTACGACCTCCAGGTCAGTCGGTCACGGCTGTTCAACCAGGACAGTCTCGAGTTCCCCACCAGCCGGCGTGAGAGCAACACCGCGACGCTGAAGATCCTCCGGCCCGGGACGTACTTCTGGCGGGTCGCCACGGTCGGCGCCAACCGCGTCCGTTCGGAGTGGAGCGATCCCCGTCCCTTCAAGGCGTTTACCGGAAGCCGCGTGCAGATCGTCGGGGACACCACTCCCCCACGTCTCGAGGTGGCCAAGCCCACGCAGATGGGCAGCATGGTCATCGTCCAGGGGGTGACGGAACCGGGTGCTACCGTTACCATCAACGGTGAAGCCGTCGAGGTGGCGGGCGACGGAACCTTCCGCAAGGCTCTTCAGCTCAACAAGGAAGGCCTCAACACCATCGTGATCCGTGCCACCGATCCGGCCGGCAACGTGGCGGAAGATAAAAAACAGGTGTTCGTGGAGGTCGACTGAACTCTATGGGCTTTGGATCCTTCCTGTCCCTGTTCTCCTCGGATCTCGCCATCGACCTGGGGACTGCGACGACCCTGGTGTACATCAAGAACCGGGGCATCGTCGTCTTCGAACCCTCGATCGTGGCGGTCAACCGCGTCACCAACCGCGTCGAGGCGGTCGGGCAGTCGGCCAAGGACATGCTCGGCAAGACGCCCGGCAACATCGTGGCCATCCGCCCCATGAAGGACGGCGTGATCGCTGATTTCGAGGTCACCGAGAAGATGCTCGAGTACTTCATCCGCAAGGCGCACGGGCGCAACCTGTTCGTGCGCCCCCGCATCGTCATCTCGGTGCCGTCGGAGATCACCCCGGTGGAGAAGCGGGCCGTGAAAGACTCGGCGCTGCGTGCCGGGGCGAGCGAGGTCTACCTCATCGAGCAGGCCATGGCGGCAGCGATCGGCGCCGGGCTACCGATCACGGAACCGACCGGAAACATGATCGTCGACATCGGCGGCGGCACCACCGACGTGGCGGTGATCTCGCTCGCGGGCATCGTCTACGCCCGCTCCGTGCGCATTGCCGGCAACGAGATGGATGAGGCGATCATCGCGTACATCAAGCGTAAGTACAACCTCCTGATCGGCGAGCGCACCGCCGAGCTGATCAAGATCGAGCTCGGCAACGCGTGGCCGCTCGACGAGAGTCGCACGATGGAGGTGAAGGGTCGCGACCTCGTGGAGGGGATCCCGAAGACGCTGACGATCAACGACGAGGAGATCCGCGAGGCCCTCGCCGAGACCGTCAACACCATCGTCGACGCGGTGCGAACGGCACTCGAGCGGACGCCGCCCGAGCTCTCCGCCGACATCATCGACAAGGGGATCGTGCTCGCGGGCGGCGGTTCACAGCTGCGCGACCTCGATCAGCGCCTGCGCGAGGAGACCGGCATCCCGGTGGCTCACTGCGAGGACCCGGTCTCCGCGGTTGTCCGGGGCACCGGAAAGATGCTCACCGACATGGCGCTGCTCAAGAAGATCTCCATCGATTGAAGTGGCGCGCCTCCGCCTCCGGGCCGACCTCGCACTTCTCGTCGCGTGCGTCGGACTATACATCGCCGCGGCGAGTCAGGCCAGGACGCCACAGGGCTCCGCACTCTCACTGGCCAGCCACGCCATCGTTCGCCCCCTCTATGCGGTGATCGCCGCGGGCGCCCGGCTGTGGGACAGCTACGTCGTGGGCAGTCGGGACCTCGCCGCGACTCTGGCCGAACAGACGGCGCTCCGCCGCGAGGTCTCGGAGCTGCGCCAGAACAATCAGCTTCTCGCCACCGAGTTGCTCGCGCTGCGGCAGGGAGCGAAGCTCCTCACCGCCTTCCCCGACCTTCGCGCGCGCGCCGTCGTCGCGCGCGTCGTCGCGCGCGATGTCAGGGTGACCCACACCATGTACCTCGACCGGGGCCGTCTTGACGGGGTCGCCATGGACTCGGCCGTGCTCGCCGACCGCGGTGTGATCGGCCGCGTCGACCGCGTCAACGACCATTCCTGTCGGGTGCAACTGCTCTCCCACCCGGCGGCGGCCGCGGCCGCCCGCCCGGTCGGCAACGACGTCGAAGGGCTGCTGGTCGGTGGGGACCACCCCGCGCTCACGGGCCTGCCGCCCTACACCAAGGTTCCCCCAGACACGCCGGTGGTGACCACGGGCTCGGAAGGCATCTACCCCGCAGGCCTTCTCCTTGGTACGGCCGGTGAGGCCAAGAACGCGGGCTTGTTCACGGTCGTCCCGATCCAGCTCGCGGCGCGACCAGCGGAGGCCGTGGTCGTCCTCGTCGTCCCACCGGTTCAGAGCGGGAACAAACCGTGACGCTCGCGGCGGCGATGGCCGCAGCTGTCCTGGTCCAGCTCGGCCTCCAGAGCGTCCACCTGTGGAACGTGCTGGCGGCCTGCCAGCCTGTTCTCCTGGTCACGATCTCGCCCTCCCGGCGGATCTCGCCGATCGCAGTCGCCTGGCTCGGCCTCGGTGGGGGCATGATGACGGACCTCGTCCTGAATCGTATAGTGGGGCCGGGGGGTATTGCCGGTGCCCTCGCCGGGCTGGTTGTCGCGCTCACCGTCAGGCGCCTCGAGCTCGAGGGCCCGCTGTTCTGGATCGTTGGCTCGCTGCTCGCGGCCACGGTGAGCGAGGTCTCCTGGCTCGCGATCATGGCCACGCTGGGCGCCGCTCCGGACCATGGGTGGTACGGCGCGCTGGCGACCATCGCGACCACGAGTGCGTCCGGCCTGCTTGTGGCGGCCACCGAGCGAGGGTTCCGGGCCTGGCGCTCGCCCGAGCGGCGACGCCGGAGGATGCTTAAGAGCCTATGACGTTCGTCCGTGAGGACCTGCGGGCGCTGCAGCGCCGAATCGCCGTGCTCCTGCTCGGGGGGGGAGCCGTCTTCCTCCTCCTCTTCGCCCGGCTCTGGCTGCTTCAGGTCGTGCAGGTGGCGCATTGGCGCGTCATGGCCGAGAACAACCGCCTCCGCCGCATTCCACTCGAGGCCCCGCGAGGGACCGTGACCGATGTCCGGGGCGAGGTCGTCCTCGACAACCGGCCCGCGTACCAACTGCTCATCTTCCCGGAAGAGATGGGAGACGCTGGCCGGACGGAGGCGTTCCTCGCCCGCATCGGCATCGCGTCCGCGGACGAGGTTCGCGCCCGGATCGACAAGGCGCGCAAGACCTCGCATCTGCCGTCGGTGATCGCGGACAACCTCACCTGGGCCCAGGTCGCCGCGATCGCTGCCCATCGCGCCGAGTATCGCGAGTTGGAGGTTCATCCGGCGACCCGGCGTTCGCTTCCGGCCGGCCAGGCGGTCGCACACCTCGTCGGGCAGCTCGGCGAGGTCAGCCCGGAGCAGCTGGCCACCAACCCCGATCTCCACCCTGGGCAACTGGTCGGGCGATCCGGGCTCGAACGTGCCTATCAGGACACGCTCGGCGGGACCCCGGGCAATCTCGTCGTCGTTGTCGATGCATTCGGCCGCCAGGTCTCCGCCCTCAACGACGAGCCACCCGTCCCGGGACGGCCACTCCAGATCACTCTCGACCTCGAGCTCCAGCGCGAGGCCGCCGCCGCCATGGCGGGCCAGGTTGGCGCCGTGGTCGCGATCGACCCCCGCGACGGTGCGATCCGGGTCCTGCTCTCGGAACCAGCCTTCGATCCCGAGCTCTTCGCCGGCCATCTCGAACCAGCCAAGTGGCACGAGCTCATCAACGACCCGCTCAAGCCGCTCAACGACCGCGTGCTGCAGGCGCTCTACCCACCCGGCTCGACGATCAAACCCCTATTCGCGGCCGGCGCGCTGGCTGCGGGCTTGCGCACGCCGTCCTCGACGGAGTTCTGCACGGGCGCGGTGAACATCTACGGTCACGTCTATCGCTGTTGGATGAAGGGCGGACACGGCCACGTCGACCTCACCACCGCGATCGAGGCGTCGTGCGACACGTTCTTCTACTACCTCGCCCGTGATGCCGGCATCGACCGTCTCGCCTCCTGGGCTCGCACGTTCGGGCTCGGACGCCCGACGGGCGTCGGGCTCGGAGCGGAGAACTCGGGTCTGGTTCCCGACGATGCCTGGAGTCGCAAGGTCCGGGGACAACCCTGGTACGGGGGCGAGACGATCTCGGTCGGCATCGGTCAGGGGCCGATCTTGGTCACGCCGATCCAGATGGCTGTCGCCTACGCCTCGCTGGTCAACGGCGGTTTCCTGGTCCGTCCGCACCTCGTCGAAGGGGAGGACGCGCCGCGCCGAGCGATCGGGATCCCCGACGAGGCACTCCAGGCGGTTCAGCGAGGGATGGAAGAGGTCGTCTCAGGGGATCGTGGCACCGCTCGTCGTCTCGCTGCCCTCCCGGTCCGGATCGCGGGCAAGACGGGGACCGCGCAGGTGGTTCGCAAGGTCGAGGGTGTTCGCTGGCAGGACCTGCCGTGGGAGCAGCGCCACCACGCGTTCTTCATCGGCTACGCGCCGGTGGGCAACCCCCAGCTCGTGGTCGCGGTCCTGGTCGAACACGGCGGCGACGCCGCCTCCGTCGCCGCTCCGATTGCCGGCCGCATCCTGGCCAAGGCGTTCGGGCCGCACGTCGAGTCGGGTGTGGTCTCCGCCGCCTCCGGCGGGGAGACGGGGACCCCACCCGCCGGGGTGATCGGCGCGGGACCTGACGACGGGCGGGCCCGGTCGCCGGAGGTCGGGGTCCAACCGGTAGGATCCGCGGCACGCGGCGAAAGCTCTCATCCCGACGGCGCGCCCCCGCGCCCCGCGAGTCGTCCTGGAGGCGGTCGTGCGACGCCTTGACTTCTGGCTGCTCGGCGCCGTCCTCGTCATCGGTGTCTGCGCGTTCCTCGCCCAGACCTCGACCTCACAGGCGCTCGCCAACCCCGCATTCGCGAGGAGGCAGCTGATCTGGCTGGTGGTGGGCCTGGTCGTGATGTTGGCCGTCGCCCTTCTGGACTACCGCGTTCTCGCTCGCTTCTCGCCGCTCCTCTACGTCGTCTCGATCGGCATGCTGCTGGTCATGCTGGTCGTCGCTCCACTGCGCGCCGGCACACGGTCGTGGCTCACCTTCGGCTCCTACACGGTTCAGCCATCGGAGTTCGTCCGCATCGCGACCATCCTGGCGGTGGCGGCTCTTGCCGCCGAGCATCGCAAGGATCGCCTCACCCTCAAGGTCGCCGCACAGATCGCCGCGCTCGTGATTCTCCCGGCACTCCTTGTCTTCCTCCAGCCCGACCTCGGCGTCGCTTTGACCTATGCCCCGATCCTCCTCGCCGCCCTGTGGCTCGGTGGCTTGCCGTGGAAGAGCTGGCTGGTTCTGACCGTGGCCGGGCTCGTCCTCGTCACCGTTGCCTGGTTCTGGGTCCTCAAGCCGTATCAGAAGGAACGCATCCTCACCTTCACCGACCCGCAAAGAGCGCCCTACGGGGCCGGGTATCAACAACGCCAATCCAAGATCGCCGTCGGGTCGGGCGGGGTCACCGGCAAGGGCTTGCGGTCCGGCACACAGTCGCAGCTCCGGTTCCTGCCTGCCCAGCACACCGACTTCATCTTCGCGGTGTGGGCCGAGGAGACCGGCTTCGTCGGTGCGACGGTTCTGCTCGGCGCTTACGCGCTGCTCGTTCTCCGCTCGTTTTTCATCGCTCTCCATGCCCGTGATCGCACCGGTGCGCTTATCGCGGGATCCGTCGGACTGGTTATCGCGGTCGAAGTGGTGGTCAACATCGCGATGGTGACGGGATGGGCGCCGACCACCGGCATCACGCTCCCCTTGATGTCGTACGGGGGATCCTCGGTGCTCGCGAGCTGCCTCGCCGTCGGTCTCGTCGAGAGCGTGTGGCGACTTCGCTTCGCCAACGTGTAGGGGAGGACCGACGACGCGCCGCACAGTCGAACCGCGCCCGCCGGCTCCGGCACGGCTCGGATGCCGCCGCCAAACAGGCACGCCTCCCCACGCCCCGTGCCTCCGCGTGTAACTGATCCCAGCCAAGCTGAAGCCACCGCCCTGATGTTGTGGCCTCGCGCGAGACCCGCGCTCACCAGCGGTCCCCGACCCGACCGATGCCAGTGTGAGCGAGGCATCGACGCAGCCCCGGTCTGCGACGCAGGACGGAATACGTGGACGGCGCGCGTCCTTATCGGCAGCAAGCGATCCGCCGTCGGAGCGACGGTGACAGACCGGGTACTAGGGATGTTGCGCGAACTGATGTACTATGAGCGAAACTCGGAAGGAGGTCCGAATGCCGACCAGTAAGGGAAGTGGGAAGAAGGGCACCACCAAGAAGGCTGCACCGAAGAAGGCCGCCGCCAAGAAGGCGACTGCCAAGAAGGCTCCGGCCAAGAAGAAGGCGACTGCCAAGAAGGCGGCGCCGAAGAAGGCTGCGGCCAAGAAGGCGGCACCGAAGAAGGCTGCGGCCAAGAAGGCGACCGCCAAGAAGTAGCGGTCACCGCCGACGTGCCGCCGGGCGTGGGCAGGTCCTGCGCCGCCGAGCGGCACGCGCGGGTGGGTGTCCCTTCGTGCACGCGCGGCGCGTGGAGGGATTTGTTTCCTCTCCGCCAGCCGCGTGGCCGCCCGAGCTTCCCGTGCCGTTGCGCACTCACGGTCGGGTCGCGAAGGTGGCGTGATCCCAGCAGTGCTGAGGCTCGTACACATCGGGGGCGCCCGGTCGGCGCCCCCGAGCAGTTCCGAGGCCGTTCCCCGAGCGGCGTGTCGGGTTCTGGCCCGTTCGGGTACACTCCGCACGTGAGCACCGTCGTCTACGTAAACGTGACGCCGTTCGAGACGCGCGTGGCACTCCGCGAAGATGGAGCCCTCGTCGAGCTGTTCATCGAGCGGACGCGTGAGCGCTCGATCGTGGGTAGCCTGTACAAGGGGAGGATCTCGCGAGTCCTGCCCGGAATGCAGGCAGCGTTTGTGGACATCGGTCTCGAGCGCGACGCGTTCCTCTACGTCGACGATGTGGCCGAGACGCTCGAGGATGAGGGCGTCGAGGCCACCGAGGTGTCGGCAACCGAGGTTCCGATCCAGGACCTCTTGCGCGAGGGACAGGAGGTCCTGGTCCAGGTTACGCGCGAGCTGGGGTCGAGCAAGGGTCCCCGCGCGACCTCGCACGTCACCATCCCGGGCCGCTACCTCGTGCTGCTCCCCGGCAGCTCGCACATCGGCATCTCGAGACGGATCACCGATCAGGCCGAGCGTGATCGATTGCGGTCGGTGCTCGGCGAGATCTCCCCACGGGGTGGCGTGATCGTACGTACCGCGGGAGAGGGACGTGATCGTGCCGACTTCCTCGCCGACTACACGGTCCTCGAGTCGATGTGGCGGCATGTCGCGTCCCGCGCCGACGAGGTCCGCGCCCCCTCGTTGCTCCACCGCGACCTCGACCTCGTCCTGCGCGCGACCCGCGACCTCACCGGTGCTCAGCTAGCCGAGTTCTGGGTCGACGACACCGACGCCTACCAGCGGGTTGTCGAGTTCCTCGATCGTGTGCAACCCGAGCTCACGCGGCGGGTCAAGCTCTACCGGCGTCAGCTCGACATCTTCGAGGCCTTCGGGATCTCGGGCGAGCTCGAGCAGGTCCTGCAACCCAAGGTGTGGCTGCGCTCGGGCGGCTCGCTCGTGATCAACCAAACCGAGGCACTCGTCGCCATCGACGTCAACACCGGCCGCTATGTCGGCAGCGAGGACCTCGAGGACACGGTGTTCCGCATCAACCTCGAGGCTGCCCGCGAGGTGGTCAGGCAGCTGCGCCTGCGCAACCTCGGAGGGATCATCGTCGTGGACTTCATCGACATGGAGGTGGAAGAGCATCGGACCGCGTTGATCGAGGAACTGCGGCGCGCGCTGGGGCGCGACCGTGCCCGCACCCTGCTCGGACCGGTGGGCCCCTTCGGCCTGGTGCAGTTGACCCGCAAACGCACCGAGCGATCCCTCGAGCGGGCGCTCACGCTCCCATGCCCGATCTGTGAGGGTCTGGGTCGCGTCAAGTCGCCCGAGACGGTGGCGCTGGAGATCCGCCGGGCGGTCCTCAAGGACGCCGCCACCCGCGAGGCCACCGAGTTCGCGGTCCGCGCCCATCCCGAGGTGGTCCGACTGCTCTCCGGTGAGCTGCGTGGGATCCTCGACGAGATGCGGGAACGCTACGGCCTCATCATCCGCCTTCTCGAAGTCCCCGAATTCCACCCCACCCGCTTCGACGTCAGCCCGTAGCTCGCAGTGGTCCGGGAGCCGGGCCCAACAACGACCGAGGGAGACGACAGATGCGCCAGTTCATCCGAGTGTTCGCGATCGTCACGCTGGTGGGCGCCGTCGCGCACAGCGCCGAGAAGCGCCCGTTCACCATTGCGGATCACTACCGCGTGATCGGGGTCTCCGACCCGCAGGTGAGCCCGGACGGCCGCCGGATCGTCTACGTGGCCACCCACACCGAGCTTGCCTCCGCCACACGGTGGTCCGAGCTGCGCATGATGAACGGCGACGGCAGCGGCGATCGGGCGCTCACAGTTGGTCACCACCTCGACTCCTCGCCTCGATGGTCGCCCGACGGGAACGCCATCGCGTTCGTCTCCAACCGGACGGGGGACGAGAATCAGCTGTTCCTCCTGCCCCTGGATGGCGGCGATCCCCGTCAGCTCACCTCATTCTCGATGGGCGTGAGCTCCCCGGTGTGGTCGCCCAACGGGAGGTTCCTCGCCGTTGCGTCGGACGTCTACCCCGAGTGCGGCGCAGTCGTGGCGTGCAACGCAAAGATCAGAAGAGCTTGGAGCGAGGGCCCGCTCCAGGCCCATCTGACCGACACTCTCCTCTACCGGCACTGGACCTCCTGGCGAGACGGCACCTTCACCCATGTCCTGCTGGTCAAGCTCGCCGACGGCTCACTCACCGACCTCACCCCCGGCGCCTTTGACGCTCCGGTCTTCAGCCTCGGAGGGGAGACCGGTTACGCTTTCGCGCCCGATGGCAAGGAACTCGTGGTGGTGTCCAACCACGACCCGGTTCCCGCCCGCTCCACCAACGCAGACCTGTGGGCGATCCCGATCGATGACGGCGGCCGCCCCGGCAAGGAGATCGACCTCACCGCTGACAACCCAGCTTGGGACGGCTCACCCGCGTATTCCCCGGACGGCCGCTTCATCGCCTACCGCACCCAGCGCGTCCCCGGCTACGAGTCCGACCGCTTCCGCATCGCCGTCTACGACCGCTCGACGGGGACCCACCGCGTCGTGACCGCGGATTTCCCCAACTGGATCGACAGCTTCGCCTGGTCCCCGGACGGCACCAGGCTGGTCTTCGCGGCCGAACTCGAGGGCCGCACGCCCCTATTCGAGCTCTCGCTGGCGAGCGGCGCGATCCGATCGCTGTTCACCGACGCCACCATCGACGCGTGGCAGCTCTTCTCCGGCGGGGTCGTCTACACACGCCGATCGGTGGCGGAGCCGAGCGAGGTCTATCGCAGCGAGCTTGCCGGCACCCACCGGACCAAGCTCTCACACGTCAACGACGCCCTCCTCGCCGAGGTCGATGTACGGCCAGCCGAGACGATGTGGGTGGCTGGTCCGCAAGGGCGCCGCATCGAGGTGTTCATCGTCACGCCCCACGGCTTCGATCCAGCCAAGAAGTACCCGCTCATCCTCAACGTCCACGGAGGGCCGCAGTCGCAGTGGGAGGATGCCTACCGCGGCGACTGGCAGGTCTATCCCGGCGCCGGTTACGTCGTTGCCTTCCCCAACCCTACCGGATCGACCGGCTACGGCCAGCCGTTCACCGACGGCATCACGCGCGACTGGGGAGGCAAGGTCTACGAGGACGTCATGGCGGTCGTCGACGCGCTCGCGAAACTCCCCTACATCGATGCCTCCCGCATGGGAGCGATGGGATGGTCGTACGGCGGCTACATGATGATGTGGTTGGAAGGCCACACCGACAGGTTCCGGGCGATCGCCTCGATGATGGGCGTGTACGATCTGCGCGCGATGCACTCGGCCACCGAGGAGCTGTGGTTCCCCGAGCACGACCTCGGCGGCGAGCCGTGGAACAGCCCCGAGTACCTGACCTGGTCGCCCTCGGAGTTCGTCAAGGGCTTCAAGACGCCGTGCCTGGTGATCACCGGCGAGAAGGACTTCCGCGTGCCGTACACGCAGTCACTCGAGTTCTTCACCGACCTCCAGGAGATGGGCGTGCCTTCGCGCCTGGCGGTATTCTCCAAGGCGGGGCACTGGCCGTCGTGGTATGAGATGGCCTTCTACTACGACCTCCACCTGGACTGGTTCCACCGCTACCTGGGAGGTGGCCCGGCGCCCTGGGATCCGGACAAGTTTCTCCGCAACGAGGTCTTCGCTACGCCTCAGTGATCTTCTCCTCCAGGGGAGCTGGAGACGCCGGAAGGCGCGACCCCTGGGAGGCGTTAGAGGGAGCGGAATGGCTCGGTCCGGCAACTGGCAGCGGGCGGCCGCGTCCGTGGTTCGCGAGGCCGCCGACGCGGTTGGCCGGGAGCGCTTGCGCGGCCTCCAGCGCAAGAGCCCGTGGCGTCACTTCGTCATGTCTGGCGCCTGGATCGCCGGCGGCGCGCTGGGTGTGACCGCGGCCGCGCAGTCCTCGCACCCCTGGCTGTGGCCTTTCGGTATCGCACTGGTGGGACTGTTCGCCTTCGACGGCACGGTCCTCCTTCACGAGGTCCTCCACGGGTTGGTCTTCACGAGCAGGAGGGCGGCCGCGGAGCGCGCCCTGGCCTTCCTCTATGCCTTGCCATGCGGGATCGCGCCCAGCCAGTTCACGCGCTGGCATCTCGACCATCACGCGGAGCTGGGTGATCCAGCGAAGGACCCGAAACGCCATCACCTCTCACCCAGGCGAAACTCCCGCCTGCTCAAGCTGGCCTACTGGACACCGGCGCTGTTTCCCATCTACTTCCGCGCCGCCGCCCGCGAGACGGCGGGTTACGACGCGCCGCTGCGCCGTCGGGTCACGGCGGAACGCTGGCTCGCCATCGCCCTCCACGTCGGTGTCGCCGCAGCGGTCGTTGCGCTCGCCGGCTGGGGGGTGTGGCTGCGCATTCACGCCCTGCCACTCCTCGTGGCGTTTCCCGTCTGGTTCGCCCTCAACCGCCTCGGCCAGCATTACGACATCGACCCTACCGACCCGGCCCGCTGGGGCACGCTGTTGCGCTCCTCACCGTACCTCTGGGACCTCATCTTCCTGTGGTCCAACTATCACCTCGAGCACCACTACTTCCCGGGGGTGCCCGCGTATCGCCTGCCGGCCGTGCGCCGGGCGCTCGCCGGTTTCCTCGCCGCCCACCGCGTCCCCGCCCGGGGCTACGGCGAGCTGGTCTGGGGGTGGCTGGTGGAGAATAAGCCGCCGCACGCGAACTGGCAGGCCGACACCCTGCCGTAGTACGTTCGTCCGCCAAGAGCCGGCCACGACGACGAACGAGAAACCACCCGGCGCCGTGCCCGCCCTCACGTTGGACCTCCTCTGGACGTCACCTCCGATATGACGTGAGCTGCGCGTCCGCGCCGTCCACCGGAACCCACGACACCGCAAGCTAGGGGTCTGGGGCAGCGGTGCGTTCGACCCCGCCGCCGTCGACACGCGCCTGGCCACGATCCGCTGATCACGACGTCGCGCCGCGGCTCGCGCGCGCCAGCCGCTCCGCCTCCCGCCGCACGCCCGCGAGCATCCCGTCGAAGACGACCGCGTGCAGCGGCTTCACCGTGAACCAGTAAGCGAGGCCGAGGAGGCCACGCGGCTTGAAGCGGGCCGTCTGGATCAGGCGCGTCGCTTCGCGCCCCCCACCGGCGGGCTCGATCGTGAAGTCGAGCTCCGCCTCGCCGGGCAGCTTCATCTCTGCGCGCAGGCGGAGCTCGCGGTCCGGCTCGACGCCCACGACGCGCCAGAAGTCGAGGGCGTCGCCGTACGCCACCCGCTCCGGGTGACGCCGACCCCGGCGCAGCCCCGGCCCCCCGGCCAGGTGGTCCATCCAGCCCCGGACCCGCCACAGCAGGTCGGCGGCGTACCAACCGTGCCCGCCGCCGATCCGGCAGACGGCGGCGAACACATCGCGCGCCCCTGCCGCGACCTCGACGGCGCGCCGGTCGACGTACACCGTGCCGCCGGCCCAGTCGGGATCCCCGGGGACCGGCCCGGCGTCCGACCACGACGTCTCGACCTCTCCGGCCTCGAGCTTGCCGAGCGCGGCGGCGATCGCCTGCCGGGCCGGGAGCAGCTCGTGCGGCATGAGTCGCGCGGCCTCGGCGTCGCGGCACACCACCGGGTTGCGCAGCCCCTCGGCGAGCGGCCGGGCGATGCGGCTGGAGACCGGCGTGACGAGGTGGATCCACAACGACGACAGCCGCGGGGTGAGGACCGGGACCGGCACGATGAGGCGGCGCCGCAGCCCGAGGGCGGCCGCCATGATCTGCATGAGCTCGCGGTACGGCAGGACGTCGGGCCCGCCGATGTCGAGGGCACGCCCGGCGGTCTCGGGGACCTGCAGGCAGGCGACGAGGTAATGGAGCACGTCGCGCACCGAGATCGGCTGGCTCACGGTGCCGACCCAGCGCGGCGTCACCATGACCGGAAGGCGCTCGACCAGGTAGCGCAGGATCTCGAAGCTCGCCGACCCCGAGCCGATGATCATCGCCGCCCGCAGCGTTGTGACCGGCACCCCGCCGGCCGCCAGGGCCGCCTCCACCTCGCGGCGCGACGACAGGTGCGCCGACAGGTGCTGCCCCTCCTCGCCGAGCCCTCCCAGATAGACGATCCGCGCCACCCCGGCCGCCGCGGCGGCGCGGCCGAAGGAGGTCGCGAGGAGCCGGTCGCGCTCGGCGTAGTCGGCGCCGGCGACGATCATCGAGTGGACGAGGTAGTACGCCGCGGTGCAGCCCCGCAGTGCGTCGCCGAGCGCGGCTTCGTCCTCGACGTCGGCCCGGACCAGCTCGACGCCGTCGCGCGTCGCCCACGGCCGGGCGCGCAGCTTGTCGAGGGAGCGCGCCACGCAGCGCACCCGGTAGCCGGCGTCGAGGAGCCGCGGGACCAGGCGCCCGCCGATGTAGCCGGTCGCACCGGTGACCAGGACGAGGGCGTCGTCCGGCTCGATGGCGCGGCGCCCCGGGATGACCGCCATGCCTCGCAGTGTACCGGCTCGGGAGGTCCCTCGGCTTGCGGCGCCGCAGCGCGGGCGGTAGACTCTCCCTCCCTGTGCGGAGAGGTGCTGGAGTGGCCGATCAGGGCTGCCTGCTAAGCAGTTGTCCGGGGTAAACCCGGACCGGGGGTTCGAATCCCCCCCTCTCCGCCATCGCACTCGTACAGCCCTCCATTTCTGACGAATCGCCTCCCTCGGACCTCACGCCACACCTGCCGAAGGAGAGGGGGGATGAGAAGCACCGGCGGGCGGGCGGTGAGAGGTGCTCGGCGGGGGTTCGATCGCGCGGGGGCCGGGCGCGGGGCGTGACGCGGGCTACGGGTCTACCCCTCGTGGCAGCGGCTGGCGGGGCGGCGGCTGTGCAATGCGGACGAGCGAGGCAGCACCGTCCTCCCGCAATCCCCCCTCTCCGCCAGCGTCCTCTCCCGGCCCGTCGAGATCCGACAGCCGAGCGTCCAGACGTCCGCCAGCTACCGCAAAGGAAAGGGGCATGAGAGGCCTGCCGCGTCGGTGGGGCCGAAGGGCAATCCCGCCCTCGCCCCCGCGCACGGGCATCTGCCCCTCGGCGACTGTGACACTCTCGTTGCAGAATCCCCGGATGGTGATATCTTCACCGCCGTGTCTGCGCACCGCCCTCTCAACGAGGATGTTGTAGGCAAGACGTTGTCGCGTCCTCTTGGACTGATTGGAGGAGACAACGCCCTCACCGTCTCGCCCCTGCCCGCAGCGCCGGAGCGGACGCGAAGGTGGGCGCGCCGGAGCGACGCGAGGCCTCTTCGCCGGTGGTGGGAGTCACACAAGTGCTCCGCGTTTCCGGCCGGGGCGCACACCTTCCACATCGAGGCATGGACCCGACGGACCCTCACCCCTCCGGGAGCCGAGGCTGCGCGACAGGCCCGCGAGAGTTTCGGCTTCGACGAGTTCCTCGTGCTTCACGGCAGCGCCTGGTTGGCAGACGGCACGACCACACTTGTGTGTGGGCCCCCGGGCATCGGCAAGTCGACCGTGCTGCGCAGCCTCCAGGACATGGGGCGAGGCCGACTGATCGAGGATGGGCTGCTCCTCGTCGGCGTGAGCGCCGAGACCTGGCACCTCGTCCTGACCGGTGCGACCGAGGTCCTTGATCGCGCCTCCCGCATCGGCCGCCGCATCCGCGAGCTCATGCTCGTCGACTTCAGCCTCTTCCAGGACCCCAACCCCGAGGCCATGCGACGGGCGCATCCGGTGCGAGCCGCATTGCTCCTGCGCCTCTCCGGCGTGTCGTTCACTTTGGCGGCGGCACTCGGGCCGCGCCCCAACGGATCGTTTTCACCCTCGCATCTCGAGATCACACGCCTGGTCGTCGCGCATCACCCGCTCGACCCGTCGCCGTCGCTCCGGCTCCACGATCGCGGCCCGGCGCAGGAGGTTGCCGACCTCAGGTCGGCCACCCCGGCCGGCGTGGCGGTGATGTCGGTCTGTCCGTTCGGCACGCTGACCGAGATCCGACAGCGCCTGCGCGACGCACTCCTCTGTCCGGCAAGCTAAGGGCGGGGCACGATTCCCGATCCGCCGCCCCGGCCCAACTCCACCTCCCTGCCGCGGAGGGAGCATCTCGTCTTCTTCGGCCTCCGGCCGTGGCGGGAGTTTGGCCGTTTCGGGGTCCACCGCTCGAGCGGCTTTACCTTCCGCTCCCTGCTGGAAGGCGGCCACTTCGCCTCGGTCACCTACGTGTGTTTCGAACCACGTTGGGGAGTGACGCTGGCGACCGAACGGATCGGACCCGTCGCCGAGGCCATAGGGCTTCCCGCCGGCTTCCCCCTCGGCCGCTTCGCGCCGGTCAGGCGACTCAACCGCCGGATGCAGGCTCATCTGCTCGTTCGCCGCCTCGCGCGCAGCCGGGGGCTGCCCCGATTGCTCTGGCTTTCCGACTGGTGGCAGATCGATGTCGCGAGGCGGCTCGGCCCGGGGCGCTGTCTGGTCGAGTGTCAGGACGACCCCCGGCAGGTCTTCGCGGGCAGCCCCTCCCGCCTTGCGGAGCTTCCCGACCAGCGGGCAGCCGTCCTGGCCCGAGCCGATCTCATCGCCGCGGTCGATTCCCGCCTGCTCGAGGGGATACGCGATGGTAGCGGCCGCTTCGCCGTCGTCCCCAACGGGATCAGTCGCGAGTTTCTGGCCGCGGGCGCGGGTGAGTGGCCCGAACCTCCGGCCCTCGCCGGCCGTCGGCGGCCCCGTCTCGCCGTGGTCGCCGGCGAGTGGAGCTTCGAGCACCGCGTCGATCACGAGCTGCTCAGTGCCGCGCTCGCCCGTCTCGAGGGCTGGACACTCCTGCTCGTTGGCGTGCCCCGTCGGCCCGGGCCCGGCCTCTCCCACCTGCTGTGCCAACCCGGCGTGGTCGCTCTCCCGGCCCAGCCTCACCTCGATCTGGTGCCTCTACTTCGTGCCTGCGACGTGGGTGCCGTTCCTTACCAACAAGCCGCCGGTCGCGACGCGCTCAAGACCTATGAGTACCTCGCCTGCGGCCTGCCCGTCGTCCTCACGGTCGACCAACCGCAGCCGCGACTCGCCCGCTGGACGGCGGTCGTACCCGATGTGGCTGGTTTCGTGGCGGCGTGCACGCGGCTCGCTCGTGACCATTTCGCCGAGCCGGAGCAGGTCCGCGAGATCCTCGCCGGGATGACCTGGGAGCGGCGCGCGGAGGCCCTCCTGCATCGCCTCGACGCTATCCGGCCGCCCCAGGAGGGTTGACCGCACGGCCGATCGCCGCTCCAGTCCAGCCGAGGTCTTGACACGCACAATAATTCGTATAACAATAATTGTGGAGGCAAAGAGTGCCGGAACGTGAGCCGATCGGGTTGCTCGTGGCGGTCGTCAGGCGGAGGATCAAGCAGGTCACCACCTTGCTCGTCCGTCGCCACAGACTGTCGCCCCAGCAGTTCTGGACGGTGGTGGCGATCGCCCGCGGACAGGAGCTCTCGTTGCGCGAGCTGGCCGAACGGCGCCGCATGGATCAGCCGACGGCGTGCCGGGTGGTCGAGACGCTGGTGCGGCGCCGCCTGATCACAAACACGCCCGACCCCGCCGACCGGCGGCGTTCCCGCCTCCGCCTGACACCGTCCGGCGAGCACATGGCCGCGGAAGTGCTCCCGATCGCCGCCACCATCGCGGACGTGGTCGAGAGCAGTCTGAGCGCAGCGGAGCGGCGCACCGTGGTCGCCTCGCTCCGGAAGATCGTCGCCGGTCTCGACCGTTTTGAGGAGAGCACCCGAGCGCGGCCCGATGGCGGGCCCGGGGTGCGGGGAGAGTCCTAGAAGCACAGGCGTTCCTAGATCGCTACCCACCGGTCCCCAGCCCACACGTCCTCGGCCCATTCCCTCGAGGCGCACAACGGCGGGGGCCGTACGTCCGAGCGGAAGGTTGCGGACCGAGCATCGGGGTCGACATCGAAGAAGGGGCAACATCATGCTGAGCACGCGGACGAAGACAATCGCAACGGTGACCACACTGGTGGTGGCCTCGGCCGCCTATGGTTTCATTCGCTACAGCCGGGCCAAGGACAAACCCGAGTTCACCTTTGACGCCGCCACCGTCGATCGAGGGGCGATCGTGGCCAAGGTGACCGCCACCGGGACCCTCTCGGCGATCGTCACGGTCCAGGTGGGAAGTCAGGTGTCGGGCCGGATCGCGGCGCTCTACGCCGACTTCAACTCGCCGGTCAAGAAGGGAGAGCTGATCGCGAAGATCGATCCCCAGATCTTCGAGGCGACCGTCGCCCAGGCCCGCGCCAACGACGTCGCGGCCGAGGGCAACCTGGCCAAGGCCAAGGCCCAGGCACTCGACGCCGAGCGCCAGTACACACGGTCGAAGGAGCTCGCCGCCCGCAAGCTGATCGCCCAGGCCGACCTCGACACGGCCCAGGCCAACTACGATGCGGCGAAGGCGCAGGTCGACGCCTCGGCGGGATCCGTCGAGCAGGCCAAGGCGGCGCTGCACCAGGCCCAGGTGAACCTCGCCTACACCGACATCGTCTCGCCGACCGACGGCGTCGTCATCTCCCGCAACGTCGACGTCGGCCAGACCGTCGCCGCCTCGCTGCAGGCGCCCACCCTCTTTCTCATCGCCGAGGACCTGCGCAAGATGCAGGTCGACACCTCGGTCGCCGAGGCCGATGTCGGCCGCCTCACCCAGGGGATGAAGGCGACGTTTACCGTCGATGCATATCCGAACGACAAGTTCGTCGGCGTCGTCCGGCAGATCCGCAACGCCCCGCAGACGGTGCAGAACGTCGTCACCTACGATGCCGTGATCGACGTCGCCAATCCCGAGCTCAAGCTCAAGCCGGGGATGACGGCCAACTGCACGTTCGTCTACGCTCAGCGCGAGGACGTTCTCCGCATCCCCAACGCGGCGCTCCGCTTCAGACCGAGCGCGGCCCTGCTCGCCTACGCCAATGGGGCAGAGAACGGGCCAGGTCGGGGGCCCAACACCATCACGGCCGCGCACAGAGGCGGGTCACCGGGCGGGGCGGCGGAGCTGCGCGGCCAGACACGTGCCGACGACCCCGACCGCCGGACGGTGTGGGTGCTGCGAGGCACACAACCCGTGCCGGTGCAGGTCGAGACCGGGGTCACCGACGGCACTGTGACCGAGCTCGTCAGCGGCGATGTCCACGATGGCGACAACCTCATCGCCGATATCATCAGCGGGCCGGGCAGCGGCCGTAGCGGCGGCGCACCGCTCCGTCGGATGTTCTGAGGAAGGCGGCCGATGGCACAGGCTCAGCCGCTGCTCCATCTGCAGGACGTCACCAAGGTCTACCACATGGGCGACGTCGAGGTGCCCGCGCTGCGCGGCATCTCGCTCGCCATCGACGAGGGCGATTTCGTCGCCATCATGGGTGCGTCCGGGTCCGGGAAGTCGACGCTGATGAACATCATCGGCTGCCTCGACCGGCCCACCTCGGGACACTACGTGCTGGCCGGCGAGGACGTCTCCGGGCTCGACCGCAACACCCTGGCGGAGAAGCGCAACAAGACGCTCGGCTTCGTGTTCCAGAGCTTCAACCTGCTCTCGCGCACCGACGCCCTCGAGAACGTCGAGCTGCCGCTCCTCTACGCCGGCGTCCCCACGCGCGAGCGCCACCGGCGGGCCAGGGAGGCGCTCGAACGCGTGGGCCTCGGCGAGCGCACGCATCACCACCCCAACCAGATGTCCGGTGGACAGCAGCAACGCGTCGCGATCGCTCGGGCGCTCGTCTCCGCACCCAAGGTGATCCTCGCCGACGAGCCGACGGGCAACCTCGACTCGCGCACCAGCGTCGAGGTCATGGCCATCTTCCAGCAACTGCGGGAGAGCGGCATCACGATTGTCCTGGTCACGCACGAGCCTGACATCGCGAGATACGCGGCCCGTGTCGTGGTCATGAAGGACGGCAGGCTGCGCTCCGACACGCGGCACGAGCCACTCGTCGCCCGGCTTCTTCCCGAGCAGGAGCTGGACGAGGAGCTCGGCGTGGAAGGTACGACATGAACCCCTTTGTGACGTTCCGTGTGGCGGCCCGTGCCCTGATGCGCAACAAGATGCGGGCGTTCCTGACGACCCTGGGAATCATCATCGGTGTGTCGGCCGTGATCGCCATGGTGGCCATCGGCGAAGGGGCCAAGGCGGAGGTCGAGAAGGCCTTCGCGGCGATGGGGTCCAACCTCCTCATCGTGCTGCCGGGAACCACCACGGCGGGCGGCGCCCACGGCGGATTCGGTTCGATGCCGACGCTGACCTGGGACGACCTCAGTGCGATGCGCACCGAGGCGCCGGCCGTCCGCTACGTGGCCGCGATGCTGCGCACCACCGCGCCGGTCCTGAGCGAGGACCAGAACTGGACCACCGTGGTATACGGAACGACCTCGGACTACTTCCACATCCGCAACTGGCGGGTGGCCAAGGGCGTGAGCTTCAGCTCCTCCGACGAGGAGACGGGCACCAAGGTCGCGCTGCTCGGGCAGACGGTGGTGGACCAGCTCTTCGGAGCCGGCATCGACCCGGTGGGCCAGATGGTGCGGATCAAGAACATCCCCTTCCAGGTCATCGGGGTCCTCGCCAAGAAAGGCCAGTCGCCGATGGGGATGGACTACGACGACGGGGTCTACGTCCCGCTCAAGACGTTCCAGACCAAGATCCAGGGTTCGCTCGGCAAGTACGTGCCCGGGGTGATCTTCGTCGGCGCGACCTCGTTCGACGCCACGGCGCGGGCGCAGAAGGAGATCACGAGCATCCTGCGCGACCGCCACCACATCGGTCCCGGTCAGGATGACGACTTCTCGATCCGCAACCTGACCGAACTGGCCTCGGCGCAGCAGGAGGGGACGAAGACGCTGACCACCCTGCTCGCCAGTATCGCCGCGGTCTCGTTGCTGGTCGGCGGCATCGGGATCATGAACATCATGCTGGTCTCGGTGACCGAGCGGACCCGCGAGATCGGCGTGCGGATGGCCGTGGGAGCCAAGCCGCGTACGATCATGGCGCAGTTCCTCGTCGAGGCGCTCACCCTCTCGCTGGCCGGCGGCGTGGTCGGCGTGGCTCTCGGCCTGTCCACCGCGGGCTGGCTCGCCTCGCGTTTCGGCTGGCCGATGCTCGTGCGGCCCGACATCATCACCATCTCGGTGGTGTTCTCCGCCGTCGTCGGCGTCGTCTTCGGTCTCTACCCCGCCCGCAAGGCCTCGCTCCTCGACCCCATCGATGCGCTGAGGTTCGAATGATGACCACCGCTCCTCTCGCCCTCCTCATCCTCGCAGCCACGACCCCGGCCGCGCCAGCCCGGATCGTCACTCTCGACGAGGCGCTCGCTACCGCCCGCGCTCACCAGCCCCAGCTCCGCCAGGCCGCCGCCGCCACGCAGGCCGCCCTGGCCCGCTCGGACGAAGCGCTGGCGCCCCTGCTCCCGCAGCTCAGCGGCAACGCGAGCTACCAGCGCGCCACCGCCAACTTCACCAGCCGCCCCGGCGCGTTGCCGAGCCAGCTCGCCGGCTCGGGCGGCGGCGAGAGCTGGCGGTCGTTCGACTACCTGGACCTTGGCCTCAACGCCAACCTCCTGCTCTACGACTTCGGGCAGACGCGCAACCGCTGGCGCGCTTCGCAGGCCAGCGTCGCCTCCCAGCGCGACAGCGAGCGGACCACCCTCGAAGGCGTCCTGTACGCGGTGCGCACCGCCTTCTTCCAGGCCCGCGCCGCCAGGGGGCTGGTGGTCGTCGCGACCGACACCCTGGCGAACCAGCAGAGGCACCTGGAGCAGACCGAGGGATTCGTCGAGGTGGGCACCCAGGCGCCGATCGCGCTGGCGCAGGCGAAGACCGACGTCGCCAACGCCCGCGTCCAGCTGATCACCGCCGAGAACGGCTACGACACCGCCCGGGCTCAGCTCAACCAGGCGATGGGCGTCGAGCGTCCGACCGACTACGACGTGGCGGATGAGTCCCAGCCGCCGGTCGACGGCGAGGACGGCACCACCGACGCGCTGCTGGCCGAGGCCATCGCGAGCCGCCCGGAGCTGGCCGCGCTGGCCCAGGAGATCCACGCCCAGGAGCTGACCGTACGCGCGCTCCGCGGGGCACTGGGGCCGAGCCTGGTCGCCTCGACCGGTTTCACCGATGCCGGCCCGCATGCCGGCAGCCTGACGTGGAACTGGAGCGGCGCGCTCGGCCTCTCCGTGCCGATCTTCTCGGGCGGGCAGACCAGGGCCCAGATGCGTGAGGCCGAGGCGACCCTGGCGTCGATCGAAGCACAGGCCGACACCGAGCGACAACAGGTCAGGTTCGAGATCGAGCAGGCCCGCCTCGCCGTGCGGGCAGCCAAGGCCAGCCTGGAGGCCAGCGGCGACGCGCTCTCCAACGCCCAGGCCCAGCTCCAGCTCGCCGAGGGGCGCTACCAGACCGGGATCGGGAGCATCATCGAGCTCGGCGATTCGCAGGTCGCGCTGACCGCCGCGGCCCAGCAGAAGGTGCAGGCGGAGTACAACCTCGCCCAGGCCCGCGCGGCACTCCTCAAGGCGCTCGGTCGGGTCTGAACGAGCGCCACAGCTCCCTCGGCGGGCCGGTCCCACTCTCCACTCGGCGACCGATCTGGCGCGCCGGTCAGCCCTGTTTTTTCTCGATCTTTGCCCAGCTGTCCTTGAGCGTGACGGTGCGGTTGAAGACGATGCGCTCCGGTGAGCTGTCCGGGTCGACCGCGAAGTACCCGACCCGCTCGAACTGGAACCGCTCCCCCTCCCGGGCTCCGGCCACGCTCGCCTCGAGCTTGCAGCCGGTCAGCACCTCGAGCGACGCCGGGTTGAGGTAGTCGCGCCAGTCCTTGCCCTCCTCGGTCGCGGCGAGGTCGGGGATGGTGAACAGGTGGTCGTAGAGGCGCACCTCGCCGGCGAGGGCGTGAGGTGCCGAGACCCAGTGAATGGTCGACTTCACCTTGCGACCGTCCGGGGCGTTGCCGCCGCGCGTGGCGGGGTCGTAGGTGGCGTGGAGCTCGACCACCTCTCCGGCGTCGTCCTTGACCACACCGGTGCAGGTCACGAGATACGCCGAGCGCAGCCGCACCTCGTTGCCGGGAAACAGCCGCCAGTACTTGGGTGGCGGTGTCTCGCGGAAGTCGTCGCGCTCGATCCACAGCTCGCGGGAGAACGGCACCCTCCGCGTCCCGGCGGCCGGGTCCTCGGGGTTGCTGGGGACCTCGAACTCCTCGACCCGGCCCTCGGGGTAGTTGTCGATCACCAGCTTGAGCGGGCGCAGCACGGCCATCCGGCGCGGGGCCCGACGGTTGAGGTCCTCGCGCACGCAGTGCTCGAGGAGCGCGACGTCCACCGTGCTGTCGCGCTTGGCGACGCCGATGCGATCCGCAAACGTGCGGATCGCCTCCGGAGTGACGCCGCGGCGGCGCAACCCGGAGATCGTCGGCATGCGGGGATCGTCCCAGCCGCACACCACCTTCTCCTGGACGAGCTGGAGGAGCTTGCGCTTGGACATCACCGTGTAGGTCAGGTCGAGGCGCGCGAACTCGATCTGTTGCGGGTGGGGCTCGGGCAGCTCGCACTCGTCGATCACCCAGTCGTAGAACGGCCGGTGGTCCTCGAACTCGAGGGTGCAGATCGAGTGCGTGATCCGCTCGATGGCGTCCTCGAGCGGGTGGGCGTAGTCGTACATCGGGTAGATCGCCCAGCGGTCGCCGACGTGCGGGTGGGGGGCGTGGAGGATGCGGTAGAGCACCGGATCGCGCATGTTGATGTTGCCCGACGTCATGTCGATGCGCGCCCGCAGCACCCGGCTGCCGTCGGGGAACAACCCCGCCTTCATGCGGCGGAACAGCGCGAGATTCTCCTCCGCGCCCCGCTCCCGATGGGCGCACGGCGTTCCGGGCTCGGTCAACGTCCCGCGCCGCTCGCGCACCTCCTCGGGCGTGCAGTCGCACACGTACGCCTTGCCCTTGGCGATCAGCCTCTCGGCCAGCTCGACCATCTGCTCGAAGTAGTCGGAGGCGAAGTACAGGTGCTCCTCCCAGTCGAAGCCGAGCCAGCGCACGTCGCGCTCGATCGACTCGATGTACTCCATCTCCTCCTTGGTCGGGTTGGTGTCGTCGAAGCGCAGGTTGCAGCGGCCGCCGAAGTCGCGGGCGATCCCGAAGTTCAGGCAGATCGACTTGGCATGGCCGATGTGCAGGTAGCCGTTGGGCTCCGGGGGAAACCGGGTGATCACCGTGCGGTGCTTGCCGCTCGCGAGGTCGCCGGTCACGATCTCGCGGATGAAGTCGCGCGCGGGTGCGGTTTCCTTGGCGTCCATCCGGGTCACTCCTTGCCGTCCGGGGCCGGCGTCCCGCGCAGCGCCTCCACGGCACGGCGCAGGCGGCGGCGGCACAGCTCGCGGCCGAGCACGTCCATGGTCTCGAACAGCCCCGGCGAGGCGACGCGACCGGTGACGGCCACGCGCACCGGCATGAACAGATCGCCGGCCTTCCAGCCGATCCGCTCGGCGAAACCGCGCAGCGCCGGCTCGAGGGTGCCGGCGTTCCAGTCGAGCAGCGGGTCGAGCACTTCCTCGAGCAGCGCCGCGAGCGCCGCTGCGGTCTCCTCGGCGGTGCGCTTCTTGGCGACCAGCTTGCCGCGTGCCTCGGCGTCGAGCTCGACGTCGCCGGTGAAGAAGTACGAGGCATAGGCGAGGAAGTCCTCGAGCTTGTCCACGCGCTCGTGAGCGAGCGGCAGAACCCGCAGCAGGTACTCGTCGGAGAGCAGGTCCGTGCGCAGGCGCGCCAGCAGCTCACGCGCCGACAACCGGCGCAGGACCCTGCCGTTGAGCCAGGTCAGCTTGTCGAGGTCGAACACCGGCCCGCCGAGCGTGATGTCGGAGAGCTCGAAGCTCGCGATGAACTCCTCGAGGGTGAACTCCTCGCGGTCCGCCGAGATGGCCCACCCCATCAGCGCAAGGTAGTTGAGCATCGCCTCCGGCAGGAAGCCGGCGCGCCGGTAGTAGTTCAGCGAGACGGGGTTCTTGCGCTTGGAGATCTTCGACCGGTCGGCGTTGCGCAGCAGCGGGAGGTGACAGAACACCGGCGCCTCCCAGCCGAACGCCCGGTAGAGCTGGACGTGCTTGGGCAGTGAGGAGATCCACTCCTCCGCGCGGATCACGTGGGTGATCCCCATGAGGTGGTCGTCGACCACGTTGGCGAGGTGGTAGGTGGG